>JAIRJW010000070.1 GCA_031260455.1 Fluviicola sp. | reverse complement strand
TACTGGCTGCGAGTTTGCTGCAGTTAATCTTTCCCTTTCTGACCCAAAGCATTGTGGATGTCGGCATTCAAAACAAAGACATTCATTTTCTTTATCTCGTATTGATCGGGCAGTTGTTTATATTCACTGGCCGGACAGTGATCGAAATAGTGCGGAACTGGTTGTTACTGTACCTTAGCTCCCGGATTAATATCACGCTGGTGTCCGATTTCCTGATTAAACTGATGGGGCTCCCGATTGCGTTCTTTGATGTCAAACTCACTGGTGATATCATGCTGCGAATCGGTGATCACGAACGTGTGGAGCAGTTGTTGACGAATCAATCATTACAGGTATTGTTTTCCGGGTTCAACTTTTTAGTTTTCGGCCTGGTACTCATTTTTTATAGTCTCCCGGTCTTCGGAATTTTCCTGCTCGGAACAATTTTTTACTTTGCCTGGGTGGCCTACTTCATGAAAAAACGCCGTGTCCTGGATCATAAACGATTTGCCCAAATGAGTACTGAACAAGGTAAAATTGTGGAACTGATTATGGGCATGCAGGAAATCAAACTACATAATGCGGAACGCAAAAAACGCTGGAGTTGGGAACTGATCCAGATCCGTTTGTATAAACTGCGAATCCGGGGGCTGCGCCTGGAACAGATTCAAAGCAGCGGGGCGTCGTTTATTAACGAACTGAAGAATATCCTGATCAGTTTTTATGCTGCAAAACTGGTTATTGACGGGCAACTGACTTTGGGAATGATGCTTTCGGTTTCATACATCATCGGGCAGCTGAATGCACCGGTTTTACAATTTCTGAATTTTACCTATTCCTTGCAGGACGCGCGGATCTCGCTGGAACGCCTGGCTGAAATTCACCAGCGCGAAGACGAAGAATCTGCAGATTCGGAACGGCTGACATCTTTGCCTGATAATCATATTTTAAACCTGGAAAAGGTGAGTTTCAGTTACCCGGGAATGCCCGGTCCGGTTTTGAAGAACGTGAGTCTGATGATTCCTGCAAATAAGGTAACAGCCATTGTGGGAGCCAGCGGAAGCGGGAAAACGACCCTGATGAAATTGCTGTTACGCTTTTACGAACCGGGAAGCGGAAAAATCCTGCTGGGTGATACGGGCCTGGATTTATTTACGCAACAGGTTTGGCGCGAACACTGCGGTTCGGTAATGCAGGAAGGATTTATTTTCAATGATACCATTGCCGGAAATGTTGCGGTCAGTGATGATGTGATTGACAAAGCCCGTTTGAAACAGGCAGTTGAAGTGGCCAATATCCGTGAATTTATCGAAACCTTGCCATTGAGCTACAATACGAAGATCGGTGCAGATGGTTTGGGTTTGAGTGGCGGGCAAAAACAGCGCTTGTTCATTGCGCGGGCAGTATACAAAAATCCCGATTTTCTCTTTTTTGACGAAGCTACCAGCGCACTGGATGCCAATAATGAACGGATCATTATGGAAAACCTGAATATGTTTTTCAAAGGGCGAACTGCCGTTGTAATTGCACATCGCCTGAGTACGGTGAAAAATGCCGATCAGATTGTGGTGATGGATAAGGGGGAGGTTATCGAAATTGGAAACCATTATGATCTGCTGGAACGGAGGGGAAGCTATTACAACCTGGTGAAAAATCAGCTGGAACTGGAAAAAATACCCTACATGAACATAAATGAGTGAAATGACGCAGGAGGATGAAATACATCTTGAACTGAGAAGCGAGCCGGTGAATGAATTACTTTCTGAACCGCCGTTTTGGGTTATTCGTTCGGGAAGCACCTTGTTTTTGCTGGTGGTGGGATTACTTACCGGTCTTACCTGGTTTATCCGCTACCCGGATGAAATAAGCGGAGATGTGGTTGTTACAAGCTCCAAAGCACCAATCGAACTGACGAATCAAGGATATGTACAGCTTACTGCGTTGCATGTTTCCGAAAACCAGGAAGTGGAAGCAGGAGAGCTGCTGGCGCGGTTTGATATCCATGCGAAACCGGAAGATATGGCAATTGCGGCTGCTTATCTGGATCAGCTGGAAGCTTTTGAAGGGAAATTTGCGAATGAAATTCCCGTGTGTGACCCGTTGCTTGAACTGGGAACTTTCCAGGAACAATGGACCCTGCTGCTTTCTCAGGTCAGTGAATGGAACAGCGAACATGCCGGGAATCTTGTGGAGCAGAAACGGGCTTCCATTCAGCGGGAAATTGCCTTCCGAAAACAACTGGAAGTGATCTCTGGCAAGAAAATCAAACTGTCGGAAGGAGAATATGAGCTGCTTCGCGAACAACTGTCAGGAAGTGAGCGACTGGTTGAACAACATGCGCTTTCGAAACAAAATCTTGTTCAGGATAAACGAACAGAAACACAGGCCAGTCAGGCAATTCATGTCCAGAAAGAACAGCAGGTACAAAACCTGATTGCATTGAACAGTTTGCAGCAGCAGCTCCTGGAACTGGAACACGAACAACGGGCAAGAGAACTGGAGAAATCATCTGAAATCCGGGTCCGTTTATCTGCACTCCGGAATGGCTTTCAGACCTGGGAGAAGAATGGAGTCTGGCTTGCTCCTTGTTCCGGGAAAGTCCTGTTCAATAAAGTGTTGCAGGTGAACCGTTTTTACAAAGCCAATGAAGCGTCGATTGTGGTTGTTCCGGAAGGAAGTGGCTATACGATGCTGGCTGTCATTACCAGCGAAGGAGCAGGAAAAGTGAGGACAGGCCAGAAAGCATTCGTAGAACTGACTGATTTTCCAAAAGCAGAATTTGGGGTGCTGGAAGGAAAAGTGGTTGCTTTGACACAAATCGACAAAGAAGGAAAATACGAAGTGAAGATGAATCTGCCGAAAGGATTGAAAACAAGTTACCGCAAGCAGCTTCCATTCAGGGTGCAACTGAAGGGAAAAGTGAAGATCATTACCAAAGAGAGACGCTTGCTGGAACGTTTGTTTGAGCAGTTAACAAGCCTGACGGTATGAAACGAGCGCTTGGAATCGTGTTTCTCTGGTTTTGTCCGGGAGTTTGCGGACAAGAAGTCATTACTCTGCAATCCTGCCTGGACCGTGCGGAAAGCAATTTGCTTCAAATGATTACGGAATCAGCTTTGTTAAAGACTTCACAGCTCAATAATGCATTTCATTGGTGGAGCTTGCTTCCTAACCTGGATGCCAGTGCGGGTTTTAATACTTCCTTCGGACGCAGGTTGGATCCCTTTACGAATACTTTTGCCACCAGCTCAGTCAATTCCCAGTCTTTTGGTCTGAACTCCGGAATGGTACTGTTTAAGGGATTGGATTATTTTCACCAGCGAAAAATGTTTACTTCTTCTGTCAGACGGGATAATGTTCAATTAAAAAGCAAGCAAAACGAATTGAAAATGCAAGTTGCAGAGCTTTATATACTACTGTGTAAATTGACTGCTCAGCTACAACTGACAGATCTGCGCATTGAAAAGTACGAACAGCTTCAAACGCTTCAGTGTTTGTTGATCGGAGAAGGAAAGATTCAGGCGATTGATACGCTTAAAAGCCATAACTCCTTGCTGAACGAACAGACTTTGAAACTGGATTTGTCTGATGAATTGAAGTTGAAAACGATTCAACTCAACTTTTTAATGGGAACGCCTTTTAGTACAAATTATGCTTTTGACCCGGTTTCCATTTCTGCTGTTTCTGATAAACTGCAACTGACTGAGCATTTCACTTTGGAAAGTCTGGAAGCTGAATCTGAAATTACGGTAAACAAGCTCAAATCCGACCAGGCAGCACTTTTGCCAGCGTTGTCGCTTAACGGATTTCTGGGAACCGGCTTTTCAACGAATAACAAAGATTATACGCTGTCCGGAAGCCCAACCAAGCATTACGGGGATCAACTGAATCAAAACCTGTATGAGGGAATCGGACTTTACCTGAGCATTCCGTTATTTAGCCGTGGCGAATGGTTCAAAGCGAAACAACTGAGCGCTATCCGGCAGGAGGAGATTTGTCAGCAAAAACAAGTGACGGAATTAGTTCTTGAAAAGCAGCGGGAGGAGCTGTTCCAAAAACGCCTGAATTATACTGCCAAACTGGAACAAATCAAACAAACAACCGCGAATCTTCAGGCTATTTATTCGATGACTTTGCTTTTGTACGAGGAGGGGCGTGTGAGCTACATGGAAATTGAAACCGCTTTCATAGAATGGCAGGTAAAAGCTGTGGAACTGGAAGTTTTACACCTCGATCTGGAATTACTAAGGTTAGTAGAATAAGTTGGTCAGATCAGGATTTTCCGGAATGTTCGACAACAGATTATTGTAGCTGTTGCTCGCCGGTTTGGCTATAGAACGACAAAAACCATACAAAAGTATTGAATTAAAAAGTGCTATTCCGGTAAACCGGCTAAAGTGAGAGAAAGAGATTACAGTAAACAAAAAACCCGCTCATTTTCACGAACGGGCTTCTCTGAATTCCTGTTTTTATTATTTCAGAGCGTTTGCCTTATCCTGGGCTTTGCTCATGAGGTCGTCGGCTTTGGTTTGTGCTTCCTGTTCTAGTTTGGTGGCACTGCTTTCGGCCTTCTTCTTCATTTCCGTACAAGCTACTTCTGCAGCTTTTTTCTTCAGCGGATTGCTTCCTGCGGCGTCCATTCCGTTGTTACACTGCTTGTCGGCTTCAGTACGAATCTGATCACCAGCTTTTTTCGCGTCAGCTTTCAGTTTGTCGGCTTCTTTTTGCGCATCGGCCATGATTTTATCTTTTTGTGCGATCAGATCCTTTTTAACATCTTCCACCTTATCTTTCACAATTGTTTTTACGGAATCTTTTGCCTTGTCAAGCATTGCTTTTCCTTGCTCCTTGAGGTTGTCTTTCAGGTTTCCGGTTGCTTTCAAAATTGCTTCCTTGAAATCTGTTTTGATTACTGGTTTGGTCACCGTTCCTCCAACCAGGGCATTCACCGGGATAATATCCGGGATGGCTCCCAGATTTAGTTTTGGTACAATGCCATTTACTTTTTCCAAGCCTTGTTCTGCCGTTTTGAGAATTCCGGCAGGAATCATGGATTTCGGGAACTGTAGTGCCATTTTATAGTCGATGTCCTGTGTGAATGAAGTGGAACCTGTTATTTCTGTATCGATTCCACTGAGTTTGATTTTCAGCGGTTTTTTCATGGTCATTTTCCCATCCGCAAAGCTGAAGAATGCTTTCACATCTTTGAAAGTCTGATTTGCCAGCTTGTCCATGTTCAGTGATTCTCCAAGTTTCTTCAACGGTTCGAATCCGCTTACGGTCACCACGTTGGTAGACAGGTCTCCATCTCCGGTGAGGGTGTTGTAAACCGGCTCCAATGCTTTGGTCAGGTCTCCCTTCAGGTTCAGGCTTGAACTGAATTTCCCTTTTGCATATTTGGCAATCGGAGCCAGTTTCTCAATTGTCAGAAAGTGAGAGGTGATTTCCTGGATATCGATTTCTTTCAGGTTGTATCCCAGGTCGATTGCCGGTTTATTGTGATTTTTGGAGCTGTAGCTTCCCCTTAAGCCAACGGTTCCGCCCATCGTACTCATGGTCAGCCCGTTTAATGAAGCCACTTCTTCTTTCATATTCACATTTCCACTGATGTTGTTGATATCAATCCCGTTGTAACGCAATTTCTGGATATTTGTGTTCAGGGTAAAATCCACGTTTTCCGGTATCAGGATCGGTTCTGCATTTGGATCGGCAGGTGCCGGTTCTGCAGAAGTTGCTGTGTTTGTAGTACTTGTTGAAATTCCCATGATCTGGTCCAGGTCAATGTTGTTACTGCTGAAATTGAAAATGCCTTTCAGCAATTGATCTTCTTTCTTATTCCCGAATAAATAACCCAGATAGTTGTCTATCTTCCCATTTATGGCAAAATCGGATTTACCCATCGTTGCATTCATTTTTTCCAATGAAAGGTTTTGTGGGCTGAAACGGAAAGTCAGATCCTTGACATTCACATCATCGTTCAGATCTTTGGATTTATACAGGAAATCGAACAATTCGATCACTCCCAGTGCGTTGAATTTCTGGTATTGCTCAGTTTCGATGGCACTCATGCGGCCGTTCAGTGTGACATCTGCATTCAGTTTTCCGTTGTAGGATTCACCTTCTGCCAGCGGCATTACTTTTCCAAGTGTTGCCAGGTCGACTTTCGCTTTCAGCTTGGAGTCGATCAACGGATCGGTCATTGGATTTCTCAATTTCAGGGTTGCATCGATGAGGTTTCCGACGAATTCGGAGTGGAATTTGGTCACATCAATCGTCATCATGTCCAGGTTGGATCCTCCGGCAAATTTGGATCCCGCATCAACGGTAATGTTATTGATTGATCCCGGAAGATCCGGATATTTGATAGATGCGTTCTGTACGTTCAGTCCGAAATCCCAACCTGGCAGATTTTTGTCGTCCATGCGACCTTTCACTTCTCCGCCCAGTTTCAGATCCCCTTTCGCCACCATGCTTTCGTATCCGCTTTGGTAGAAACTTGGAACGAGTGACAGCAAGTCCTTGAAGCTGATCTCTTTTGTATTCATTTTCAGGTCCATCTGGTCGTGGTCTTTCAACATCTGATAAAAGCCATCCAGTGACATCTTGAGATTGTTCAGGGCAAAACTGTTCTCTTTCAGCGTGAATTTTGAATCGTCTTCTTTGAATTCCATCAGCAGGTTCACATCCGCATTTGTTTTCACTTTCGATAAGTAGCTCAGTCCTTCCATTTCGAAAGTCAGCTCATCTATTTGTGTGCTGGTGACAAAATCGATCACATCTGCAGTTAAATCTCCTTCCCCGGTGTGGTTCAGGTTTTTGATATTGGCATACATATTCGAAGCCTGGTCGTCATATACCAGCTGGATGTTTTTCAGGGAATATTCCTGCAAAGACAATTTAAATTTGGAAGGTTCCTGTTCGTTTACCGGTTGCTGATCTGTCGGAATCACAATATCATAGTTGGCTTTTCCATCCGGGTCAACACGTACATCGAACTTCGCATCGGAGATATGGACTTCCCTGATTTTGATCTCATCTCCACCGATTACATCCCACAAACCTACATGTGCCTCAATAGTTTTTACATTTGCCAACTCTACACCTTTAAATTCCGTTCTACCTGTTACTTTCGTATCATATAACCGGATGGTGATGCTGGGAAAGGTTGACAGAAAGGTTAAATCAAAATCTTTGATTGTTACATCGGCTTTCAGGGATTTACTGACTTCCTTGAGTACTAATTTCTTGATATCATCCTTGTAAAGAATCGGAATTAAAATAATTATGATGAGTAAAAGTAAGATAGTGTATCCCGTCCACTTGAAAAGCCTGCGGATGAAGCTTTTCTTCTTTTTTGGCAATTTTTCTTTTTTAGACATTGCAAGTGAATTTTTTAGTGTAACCAATTTTTAACTTAAAGAATGTATCTTTACATTTCTTACGAAAATAAGCTTTTGTATGAAACAATTAACAATCCTGACATTATTAATTTTTAGCCCTTTTGTGAATTTTGCTCAAATTTCCACCGGAAAGGTATCAGATCCTAAAAAGAAGGCTGCTGAAGCGGATCAGGCAACAAAAACCGAGGATAAGAAATCCGAACTGGATAAGGGTTTAATGGATTTTACTGTTTTTTTGGGTGCTGGATACAGTTTAGGTTCTCACCGGATTGAACCGAACAGTAATTTGTTCGGTAAACCAATCGGACTGCGGGCTGATGAAAAAATGGTCAATCGCTGGACTTACCAGGTTGGAATCCGCAACCGGATTCACCGTTTTCTTTCCATCGAAGCGGGTTTGTCTTATGACCGTTACGGGGAATCTTATGAGTATAGGTCAACAATCAATGACAGTGCCTATATGTATAACCGCAAATACAACATGCTGGCAATTCCCGTTCAGTTGTATTTCACTTATGGAAAGCGTTTTCAGTTTCTTGCCGGTGCAGGGATTCAGCCTTTTATTCCCTTAAGTCTGAAAACCAAAACAATCATTACGGATCATAATAACAATTCGACGACAACAGAGTCGAAAACAATAGAGGAATTAAATACGTTTGGATTTAGTGTCTTGTTTTCTGCAGGTCTTCAATATCGTTTTTCGAGATACATTTCAGCTTATGTTATTCCAGTTTATTCGATCGGGGTGACGAATATTTTCGCGAAGCAGGAGCCACACAAAGAATGGCTTAATGCGTTGAATATTCGTTTCGGGCTGGCGGTGCATTTTCCGGAATCTATAAAAACCAGGGAGCCGAAAAAAAAGAGCTAAGTAAGACTGGGTAAAGTTGTTAAATCTCAATATCGCAATATTGCGAACCGGCTGATATGACTGGGTTTCAGAGCGTGTTTGTACCCGTTTAGTTGGGCGCTGGTCCAGGCTCTAGCTGAAAAAAATACTGTGAAACAAAAAACTATTCTGAATCACTTGGCCCCATTCCGGCTCCGAAAGATTGAATATCTCCGTCGTAGAAAACCATGATCTGAGCCACATCTCTCAGGAAATCGATTTTCCCGATCTCAATGCGATTAATCTTCAATCCAGTGCGCTTTTGAACATCTTCCAACAATTCATTGTATTTGTCAGGCTGAATCAGATCAATGCGGTCATAAATAATGATTTTGCGGGTTTCGTGCTTTAGTAACCACACGTATTCCAGCCCGGCGGTAAGCAGGATCAGGCATCCGTTCATCAAGCCCATTTCTGCAAGAGAAATTTTATTGGAAGCCAGAGCATTGACCACTGATAAACCGATCACCAGGAACAGGTATGTCATTTCCTTGATCTCGATTCCTTCGGTGCGGTAGCGAAGAATTCCGAAAATAGCAAATAAACCAAGCCCCATTCCAGTATCAATATCCAGTTTTTTCAAGCTAAAACAAAGGAAAAAAGTGATCATCCCAATAAGGAAGTAAGTAAAGAGATAATCTTTTCTTCTGGCTTTGGAGTAATACATGAGACGGATCAGAATAAGCAGAACAAGCAGGTTGACTGTCATCCGAAAAAGAAGTGCATAAAGGTCTTCATTAAAAAAGGAGATGCCGAAAAGGTTAAGACCTGGTTGGTGGGAAAGAAGCATGTGATGATGTGTTTATTAGTTTTTGTATCAGTAGTTTTTTTTCTTTGAACCTGTTCGACTTCAATTTGCTTTCATCATACAAATCGATCATTCCGAAGCAAAACTTGGATATGCGAAACGGACGAACCTGTTCTTGTTTCATTAATTGATAGAATGGAGAGTTCCGGTCTAGTTTGGGCTGTTTCAATTCTGCTATAGCAATCGAAGAAAGTGTTTGCTTACAGCTTGAATCACGTGAAGTTCCATTGGTAATATCAAAATCAATAGTCAACCGCTCTTCGGCGGTTTTGTTTACAAGGGTGATTCTGCGGTAATTATTGATCATCACAGGCTGCAGTTCAATTTGTTTCCGCAGTTGACTGGATAAAAACAACAGCTGGTCTTCTGAAAAAGTAGTAGTGAAACCTTCAATGTCGATGCGGCTCTTATCCGTACGTCCTTTGATACGTTTTTTGACCTCCAGGTAAGATTTATTGCTGTCGAGGTAAGTGCGGATGCGTACTTTGAAACGATTTGGAATAGATTTGTGGTGATCTTGAAAAAAAGTGTAATCTGCATTGTCAAAATACTGGCTGGTGTAATCAAAAATGACCTTTCCTTCTAGGTTCAGTACGTCATAATAAGGCAGCATTTTTTGCAGAAAATATTCCAGTCGATTGAGGGGAAAAGCAAACTTCTCATCCACCCGGTTCATGAGTGGAGCACGTGAAAGATCATCGAGCGAAATTCCGCGAAATGATAGTAGTATATCTGTTAATCTTCCCTTCATTATTTATTCAAATATAATTAATAATTAGTAAGTGATGTGATTTATATTTTGTCTTTATGTTATTCGGATGTCTCTCGGGAAATGTAAAAAGTTCAAATTCTGATAGACTGTGGCGTGAGCTCAGTCGAACACCGTCGGAATCAGGAGGGAAGGATTGTTTTCAATTTTACATTCTCAAAATTCAATTATTTTTACAGTATGCAAAAGAAAATTTTACTTCTGGGTTCGGGTGAACTGGGAAAAGAACTAGTGATTGCCCTTCAAAGATTGGGTCAGACTGTCATTGCGGTTGACAGTTATGAAAATGCTCCTGCCATGCAGGTGGCCGACGATTTTGAAGTCATCAATATGCTGGATGCGGTTTCACTGGATGCAATTGTTGCAAAACATCGTCCCGACCTGATTGTTCCCGAAATCGAAGCTATTCGTACCGAACGTTTTTACGAGTACGAAAAACAAGGTTTCCAGGTAATTCCTTCTGCCAAAGCAGCTAATTTTACTATGAACCGAAAGGCAATCAGGGATTTGGCTGTGAAAGACCTTGGAGTAAGAACTGCAAATTACCGTTATGCAAAAACAGCAGAAGAATTTGAACAGGCAGTAGAGATAATTGGGATTCCGTGTGTGGTAAAGCCGTTAATGTCAAGTTCCGGGAAAGGACAGTCGGTGATTCGCTCGAAAGAAGATGTTTCCAAAGCGTGGATTTATGCTGTTGAAGGTTCCCGGGGAGATCTGAAAGAAGTCATCGTAGAAGAATTTATTTCCTTTGATTACGAAATCACCCTGCTGACAGTTACTCAGAATAACGGTAAAACACTGTTCTGTGCTCCGGTCGGACACCGCCAGGAGCGGGGAGACTACCAGGAAAGCTGGCAACCGATGCCAATGGGCTCTGAGTATTTGCAACAAGCGCAGGAAATGGCGGCAAAAATCACCAAAGCACTCGGAGGCTCTGGTTTGTGGGGAGTGGAATTCTTTATCACGAAAGCAGGAGCCTATTTCTCTGAATTGTCACCGCGTCCGCATGATACGGGGATGGTGACTTTGGCCGGAACACAGAATTTCAGTGAATTCGAACTGCACGCACGTGCTATTTTAGGTTTACCCATTCCATCCATCATTTCTTTGAAAAACGGAGCAAGTGCAGTAGTCCTGGCAGATCGCGAATCAAACCATGCCCCTGTTTTCTCCGGACTGGAAGAAGTCTTGAAGGAAGAAGGCTCAGATGTGCGTATTTTTGGAAAGCCAGCTACCAGGCCGTATCGAAGAATGGCAGTTGTATTGTATTCCGGAGAGCAGGAAATAACGGAAATCACCAGTAAGGTGAAAGACCTGGCAAAGAAAATTACGATTAATTACCGCTAAATGAAGCGTGTTTTAATTGTCGGAGGTGGTCCGGCAGGTTTGATGTCGGCAACCCAGCTGTCGGAGTGTAATTGTGAAATCACGTTGATCGATCAAAAAGCTGCCATAGGAAGGAAATTCCTGGTGGCAGGAGATGGTGGATTCAACCTGACGCATTCAGAAAAATTGCAGCGATTGCTGGAAAAATATGACTCCAACTGGATTCGGGATGCAGTGAAGGCATTTGACAACCAGGAATTCATTGCGTTTTTGAACCGGATCGGGATTGAAACGCGAATCGGATCTTCGGGGAAAGTGTTCCCTGTAGAAGAAATCAAACCGGTCCAAGTGTTGAATGCGTGGAAGCATTTTCTGGAACCCAAAGTAAAATTTGTGGTAAATAGCCGCTTCATCGATTTCACGGAACAACACATCGTATATGAAAAAGCAGGAAAGCAGACCGTTTTGAATTTCGATTACCTGGTTTTGGCATTGGGAGGAAAATCATGGCCTATAACTGGTTCGGACGGCAGGTGGACGGATCTTTTTGAGCAAAAGGGAATCCAGGTCAAACCTTTTCAAGCCAGCAACTCCGGCTTGGAGTTGTATGAAAACTGGCTGGGAGATTTGGAAGGGAAAATTCTCAAAAATGTGGTGCTATCGTGCGGTGATCAACATTGCGCTGGCGATGTGGTCTGCACGAATTACGGTTTGGAAGGCAAACCCGTTTACGCAATCAATCGCGCTTTGCGGGAATTAGAGAAAAAAGTGTTTCAAATAGATTTTAAACCTCAGATGACAGAACAACGGGTATTTGAGATTTTGAAAAAGGCCAGGAACCCTTCTTGGGGATTGAAAGATCTGAAATTGGGTGACACTGCCGTTTTCTGGCTTAAAAACTTTGTTTCAAAAGCACATTTTACTGACCTGAAGAGACTGGCAAAATCCATTAAGGCATTTTCAATAGGAATCAAGGGCTTCAGGCCTTTGGAAGAAGTGATTTCCAGTGCTGGTGGAGTTGCTCTTTCTGAAATTTCCGAAAGTGGCGAATTAAAGAAGTTCCCGAATGTATTTTGCGCAGGCGAAATGCTCGACTGGGATGCCCCCACAGGAGGCTATCTGATCCAGGGTTGTGTTTCAAGCGGGTTTGTTGCGGGAAGGGAAATTGGATTGAGAATTGAAAAGGAGAAAAACGATATAAGAGCAATTACTTGATAATTAACCTAATTGGTAGTAATTGGATAAAATTACTGATCTATTCGCGGCAAATTAATTTTCTCTTTTACCACAAAACAAGTTGGAAATTGCTGAGTAGTGGCAGCTTTTACTTTTTCTGCTTCCAATTGCGTTCTGAAATCCCCGACTTTCAAAAAGTAGTGCGGAGCGATAAATTCCACATAAGTGTCCACTTTTGGAAACATGGCTGCAAACCGGGATCTTGCATCGTCAATACTTCCTTTGCTGGTATCAAAAGTCAGCTGCAAACGGTAGCCGCTGATTTCGGGCGCAGTGGCGGGAGGTATGACTTGGCTCAGAGCCTTTACCAAATCGTCAATCCGACTATCTTTTACAATGGTAACCTGGGTGTTTCCTGCAAAAGAAACCAAAGCAAAAGATATAATCAAAATCACATTTTTCATATTTGAAAGCTTTGTGCAAAGTTAGTTGTTTTTTTGAAGGGGTTTATACTGTTTGAATCTGGTGAATTCATTCAAAAAAATCGTGCCGAAAAATGTATCCGGAAAGCCTGTTTGGTGATGTAAGTTGTAGCAAATTAGGGTATTGTTAACAAATGTGAAAGGATAAAGTTATTTAGAATCGTTTTAAATTAAAAAATAGACAACAGAAATTGTCATAAAACTGTCAGAGAATGGGCTTATTCTTCTAAATTTGCCAACGTTAATTACTGTGTTAACATAGTATTGACAACTTATTGTAGGAACAAAAATATCTAATAATCAGATGTTTAGAAGTATAAAACAATGGTGTATCGGTGCGCTTTCAATGCTGTTTATTGTTGGTGCATTTGATAGTTTCGCTCAAGTAGACGGTGGAGCCTTATTTAAAGCAAAGTGTGCGACTTGTCACCAGCCACATAAGGATGGTACAGGTCCTAAACTGTTTCATGTCCGTGAGAAATGGGCGACCGGCGGAGCAAAAGACGGTTCCATTTATCAATGGGTAGCTAACTGGAATGTTGCTGCTGCTGCTGATCCTTATGCGAAGCAGGTTTCCGAAACGAAGTCAACGGCAATGAATACATTTCCAGATCTTGCCGGGAAAACAAAAGAGATTGATGCGATTTTTGACTGGATCGATTCTCAGCCGGACCCTGCTGTGGCAAAAGCGGATGCTCCTAGTGCTGTCGGATCTGCTGCTGCTGTTGGTGAAGTAGAAGAAGGAGGGTTGTCTTGGGTATGGATCCTGATGGGGGTTGTTTTTGTGGTAATTATCATGGCTGTTGGAGGAGTTCGCCGCCAATTGGAAAACGCTGCGAGAGAGCACGATGGCCAGTCTGTAAATGATGATTTGTCTTTTGGACAGGAATTCAGAGCATGGGCTTGGAAATATAAACGCTATGTTGGTTTGGGAGGTTTGGTGATTGTAATCGCGTTAATCGTGTCCCTGTTTCTTTCCCTGTACTCTATTGGGGTGCTGGAAAACTATCAGCCGTCTCAGCCAATTGAATTCCCGCACGATATTCACGCTGGTAAAAACGGAATCGACTGTAAGTATTGTCATAACTCCGCAATTGATGGAAGAACGGCAGGAATTCCTACGGTAAACGTTTGTATGAACTGTCACAAACAGATCAATGGAAATGATGCGACTCAACAGGAGAAAATCGCTAAGATTTATGCTGCTGCGGGTTGGGATCCTGTGAAACAGGCTTATACCGGAAAAACAAAGGAAATTATCTGGAACAAAGTTCATGTATTGCCGGATCATGTTTACTTCAACCACCAGCAGCACGTAGTTGCAGGAGGTGTTGACTGTAAGCAGTGTCACGGAGATATGACAAAAATGAACGCGACAGCGAAAGTTCAGCCTGTAACTGAGTTGAACAAGATCGAAGGAAACGTTCAGCTGACAAAGGCAACGTTGACAATGGGATGGTGTATCGAGTGCCACGCTGAAAAAGAAATCTCAGCAGGATCACTGGATTCCAAAGGAAGTAATTATTACAACGAAATACATAACCGTTTATTGAAAGACAGAAAATTGTACAATAAGTTCCTTCAGGATAAGAAAATAACGGTTAAAGAATTAGGTGGTTGGGAGTGTGCTAAATGTCACTATTAAACAATCTCGAACAGTAGAACAAAGATTATGGCTATGTCAAAAAAATATTGGAAAGGTCTTGATGAATTGCATGAAACGCCTGCATTTATTGAGTCGAGAGATCGTGAGTTTTCTCCGTCTGTTTCTGTTGACGAATTCTTAAGTGATGATAAACTTGCTGAGACATCTACAGCACGTCGTGACTTCCTGAAGTTCCTGGGATTCAGTGTTGCTGCTGCTACAGTTGCGGCTTGCGAGGCTCCGGTAACGAAAGCTATTCCTTACGTTGTTAAGCCTGAAAACGTAAATCCTGGTGTTGCAACCTGGTACGCGTCTACTTATTATGATGGTAATGCATATGCAAGCATCGTTGTTAAAACACGTGAAGGTCGACCTGTTTTTATTAGAGGAAACCGTGATTTCGGATTCACTCAGGGAGCATTGACTCCGCAAATCGTTTCATCGGTACTTTCTTTATATGATAATACGCGTTTGAAAACAGCTCAGTCAAAAGGAAAAGATATTTCCTGGGATAAACTGGACGGAGCGGTGAAAGCTGCTTTAGCTGATATCAAAAAATCAAACGGGAAGGTTGCTTTCGTAGCAAATTCGGTTATTTCGCCATCCATGCAGGGAGCGATCGCAGATTTGTCTGCCAGCATCTACGGAGAGACGAAAGATGCAACTGGAATGGTAACGGTTCACCCGAACTTTAACTTTATTCAATACGACGCAATTTCTTACAGCGGAATGCGTGATGCAAACCTGGAAACATTCGGAATGAGAGCGATTCCGGATTACGACTTCACTCAGGCAAAAACGATTGTAAGTATCGGTGCTGATTTCCTGAGTACATGGTTGCTTGGAAACGCATTCTCTGCTGATTACGGAAAACGCCGTAATCCGGATGGAGAGTGGATGAGCAAGCACTTCCAGTTTGAATCAACAATGTCTATCACCGGATCAAACGCGGATTACCGTGGAATGATTAAGCCAAGTGAGCAGGCAAACGTACTTTCTTATATCCTGGGTAAGTTCGGAGTAAACGCAGGCGTTGCTTCAACTTTGCCAAAAGAAGTTCAGGCTATTGCAGACAAGGCAGTGAAAGCATTGAAAGCTTCCAAAGGAATGTCTGTTGTAATAACAGGTTCCAACAACAAAGCCGTTCAGATTTTGACGAACAAACTGAACAATGTGCTGGGTGCTTACGGAAAAACAATCCGTTTCGATAAGCAATTGCAGATGTTCCAATCCGAAGATGCAAAAATGCAGAAACTGGTTGCGGATGTGATCGCAGGAAAAGGACCGGATGCAGTATTCTTTTTAGGAACAAACCCGGTTTACAATTTACCGAACGGCAAAGAGCTGGCAGCAGCGCTTGAAAAAGTAAAATTAAGCGTTTCTCTGTCCCCTTATGCAGATGAAACAGCTTCGGGATGTGCATATATCGCTCCGGATCACCATGCATTGGAATCCTGGATGGATTACAATCCGAAAGCAGGTCACTACTCAATTGCACAGCCTACAATCCGTCCGTTGTTCGACACAGCTTCAGCCATGGAATCATTATTGGTTTGGGCTGGTAAAGCAAGACGCGGAGGAAAAGATTCTCGTGCAGCTTATGAGTACATCTCTAAAAACTGGGAAGTTTATGGATTCCCTCACCAAACGAAATACACAGACTTTGCTACATACTTCGAAATGGCTATTCACAATAGCTGTGGTGAAGACTATCCAATGCCAACAGTTCCGGTTACATTTAACGATACAGCTATGAACGGACTTTCCGGTAAATTGCCGAAAGGTGGTGCACTGGAAGTGGTATTGTACCAAAAAGCAGGAATAGGAAACGGAGATATGGCTGGTAACCCATGGTTGCAGGAAATGCCGGATCCGATTTCTAAAGTGACGTGGGACAACTATATTACGATGTCTCCTGAGACGATGAAGAAAGATGGTTATGTAACTACTTTCGACCAGGAGAACGGATTGAATATAGCAACAGTTAAAGTTGGAAGTCAATCCATCACACTTCCTGTTTACCCTTCACCGGGACAAGCTGTGGGTACAATCGGGATCGCAGTAGGCTACGGACGTGGAGAAGGAAATGAGGAAATCGGTAACGCAGCTTTCGTAACAAAACAATACGGAGGTTTCGAGACAGACGAAAAAGGAAATCGCATAACCGTTGGTAAAAATGCATTCCGCTTCTTGTCCTGGGAAAACGGAGCATACCAGAATCACGTGGTAGGTACACTTTCAAAAGAAAGCGGAATTTACCCGATCGCTGCAACGCAGATTCATCATACGGTAATGTCCCGTAACTCCATCGTGAGAGAAACAACTCTGGACATCTACCAAAATCAGGATCCGGAAGCTTACAACCACAAGCACGTATTGCATACACACGAAGGTGAAGTTCCTATTTCGGAATTCGATTTATGGGATGCTCATCCGGTAGAAAATATTGGTCACCGCTGGGGAATGACTATTGATTTGAACCAATGTTTCGGATGTGGTGTTTGTGTGGTTGCGTGTCAGGCAGAGAATAATATCCCGGTAGTTGGTAAAGACGAAGTTCGCAGAGGTCGTGAAATGTACTGGTTACGAATCGACCGTTACTTTGCTTCCAGCGAAGAAGCAGCTGTAGGAACACGTAAAGATCCTGTTTTAGGACATTTGGATTATACGGAATCTGAAATTCCTACTGCAAACCCGGCTGTTGTTCACATGCCGATGATGTGCCAGCAATGTAACCACGCTCCGTGTGAAACGGTTTGCCCGGTTGCTGCAACAACGCACTCCAATGAAGGATTAAACCAAATGACATACAACCGTTGTATCGGTACCCGTTACTGTGCGAATAACTGTCCTTACAAGGTGCGTCGCTTCAACTGGTTCAATTATCCGTCTTACAAGAAATTTACTGAAATCAACCCTGCACAGGACGATTTAGGTCGTATGGTATTGAACCCGGATGTAACGGTTCGTACACGTGGGGTGATGGAAAAATGTTCTTTCTGTGTGCAGCGTATTCAGTCTGCGAAACTGGAAGCTAAAGTTCAGAACAGAACAGTTCAGGATAATGACCTCCACACAGCTTGTTCGGATGCATGTCCTGTGGAAGCGATCGTATTCGGTGACTGGAACGATGTGAATTCCAAAATCCGCAAGCTTTCAGCCGGAAAGCGTTCTTATCAGGCTTTGGAAGAGATCGGAGTGAAGCCAAATGTTTGGTACCAGGTGAAAGTTCGTAACAACGAAAACGCTGATTTGGACAAATTGGTGGCAGAAGCTCACGCTGAGAAACAGGAAAATAAGTCAAATCATTAATTGCTAAAAATAAAGTCTAATGCATAAGGAAGCTGCAATTCGTGAACCCCTCATATTAGGTCACAAGACGTATCACGAGATTACTGATGACGTATGTAAACCGATTGAGGATAAAGCACCACGCATGTGGTACATTTTATTCGGTATCGCATTAATTATCGGATTATACGGAGTAGGATGTATCTTTTACCTGTTAGGTACAGGTATCGGAGTTTGGGGTCTTAACAAAACCATTGGTTGGGCTTGGGATATCACCAACTTCGTATGGTGGGTAGGTATCGGTCACGCTGGTACATTGATCTCGGCAGTATTATTATTGTTCCGTCAGAAATGGAGAATGGCGATCAACCGCTCAGCTGAGGCGATGACAATCTTCGCAGTATTCATGGCTGGTTTGTTCCCGTTAATTCACATGGGACGCCTGTGGGTAGGTTACTGGACTCTTCCGTTGCCAAACCATTTCGGTTCATTGTGGGTAAACTTCAACTCTCCGCTTTTATGGGACGTATTTGCGATTTCAACGTATCTTTCCGTATCACTGGTATTTTGGTACATTGGTTTGATTCCTGATTTCGCTACCATCCGTGACCGCGTGAAAAAGCCGATTCCTAAGAAGATGTACTCGATTCTTTCTTTCGGATGGTCAGGTCGTGCAAAACACTGGAACCGTTTTGAATTGGTTTCATTGGTTTTGGCCGGAGTTGCTACGCCGCTGGTATTCTCGGTTCACTCGATTGTATCTTTTGACTTTGCTACGTCGGTGATTCCCGGATGGCATACCACGATTTTCCCTCCGTATTTCGTAGCGGGTGCGGTATTCTCCGGGTTCGCGATGGTACAGACACTCCTGCTGGTGATGCGTAAAGCGATGAAGCTGGAAGCATATATCCACACAAGACATGTTGAGTATATGAACATTGTAATCATGGTTACCGGTTCAATCGTAGGTACGGCTTATATTACTGAGTTATTTATTTCCTGGTACTCTGGTGTGGAATATGAAGCATACGCATTTTTTAATCGTGCAACCGGACCTTACTGGTGGGCTTACTGGTCGATGATGACTTGTAACGTGATTTCCCCTCAGTTGATGTGGTTCCGCAAATTGCGCCGAAGCTTATTATTTACGTTCATCATTTCGATCGTAGTAAACATCGGTATGTGGTTCGAGCGTTACGTGATTATTGTAACATCCATTCACAGAGATTACCTGCCGTCTTCCTGGTCTATGCACTACCCAAGCCACATTGATTTAGGTGTGTATGTAGGAACAATTGGATTGTTCTTTGTGTTCTTCTTGTTGTTTGCCCGTTTCTTCCCGGTATTGGCGTTGAACGAATTAAAAACAATCCTGAAGTCTTCCGGTGAATCTTATAAGAACGATACTGCTCCGGTTCATCCTTATTTTGCAAAACACGGTCATAGTCACGGACACGATGACCACGATAATACCCATAATCATTAATAGAGAAGCATGGCAGAGAAAGTAATTTATGCAATGTATGACGACGACGATGTGCTGAAAGATGGTGCAAAGAAGTTAGTCGCTAAAGGAGTTAAAGTAGCTGACGTGTTTTCTCCGTTCCCGATCCACGGAATTGATCCAATTATCGGTGTAAAACAGACACGTTTGGGAATCATGGCGTTCTTGTATGGTTTGACTGGTACTGCATTGGCAACCTTGGGAATGAACTATTTTATGATTCATGACTGGCCAATGAACATCGGTGGTAAACCGAATGACACTTATCTGGATAACGTTCTTTCTTTCATTCCGATTACGTTCGAGTTCACCGTGTTGTGTGCTGCTCACGGAATGGCAATTACATATTTATTGTTGAATAAAACATTGCCTGGAATGCCAGCAACGAATCCGGATCCTCGTACAACAGATGACAAATTCGTAATGGAATTGCGTTTGTCAGATAACAACCAGTTCTCTGAAGTAGAACTGATGTCCATGTTGAATGAGACCGGAGTGATAGAAGTAGATCAAAAAGATATTCATTAATTAACTGTAGATAGTAAGTCTTACAGCGTTTAAAGACCAATACAGATGAAAGTAAAATTCAAGGCATTTGCACAGTTTTCATTAGTAGCGTTGCTGGCGGCAGCGTGTACTTCTGATCCTGATAGTGCAGGTTTAGAATACATGCCTGATATGTATCGTTCTCCTGCGATTGAACCGTATGTTGATTATGGTGAGGTTCGCGGCCAGATAAATGAGGAGTTGAAAATGCATCGTTCCGCAATGGTTCCGCCGCGTTATGCAATTCCTTATTATGGTACAGATTCGGCAACTGTTCATATATTGCTTCCATACCACCGCCTGCCGGGAAGATTGTTTGCAGAATCACATGGTTTGTACCAGTATGACTTGTCTTCAAATGAAGATGCAGACTACGAATACAAAATGGCAGCAGCGGATGTAAACCCGATTAAATTGACTTCAAAAGAAGTTGCTGATAAAGTATTTGCAGAAGGAAAAGCGTTGTACCAGATCAACTGTAATCACTGTCACGGTGAGAAAGGTGACGGAAATGGGCCGATGGTTGCTTCCGGAGCATACTCGGGCGCAGCTGTATTATCTGGACTTACTATCGCTGAAGGGCAAATGTTCTACTCGATTTATTACGGTAAAAATATGATGGGATCCCATGCATCTTTATTGAATAAGAAGGAGATTTGGACGTTAGTCCACTACGTTAGAAAGTTCCAGGATTCCAACTATGGAACGTTTGATGTGAACGGACTTCCTGCATGGGGGACAACAAAGCAGGCAAAAGATACGATTAAGTAATATTTACTAAGATAGAAAACAAAAAGAAATGGAATTCAAAATTTCATCAAAAGCAAAATCCTTTACGGTAGTCCTGATGTTATTGGGAGTTATCGGCATCTGTTTAGGTGTGTGGATCGAATTTAGTTGCCATGGAGGTGAGCACTTCCAAACACGTTTCTTAGGAAACCTGCTGGTAGATAGCTTCTTCTTTTTCGCAATCGGTTTAGGAGCATTGTACTTCCTTGCTTTGCAGTATGCAACAGAAACAGGCTGGTATGCTTCCATCAAACGTGTGATTGAGGGAGTGGCGGGGTATTTACCTTATGGTATTGGCTTAATGCTGGTAACCCTGTTGACACTTTCTTTGATGAAAGGTGGAGGAATCTATGTGTGGATGGACAATGCACATGTGGAGCATGACCCGATCTTGGTGAAAAAATCAGCATACCTGAACCAGGTATTTTTCTGGATCAGAACGCTGGCTTACATGGGAGTTTACTTCATTTTCTGGAGAGGATTCAAAATGCGTTCACTGGAAGAAGACAGAGTAGGAGGAACAGCAATTCACTTTACAAATTACAAGAAAGGTGCTTTGTTCCTGGTATTCTTTGCAGTATTCTCTTCAACTTCCGCTTGGGATTGGATCATGTCAATTGATGCACACTGGTTCTCTACCCTGTTCGGATGGTATGTATTTGCAGGAATGTGGTGTTCTACTATGATTGTATTGGTAACATTGACTTTGTACCTGAAAAAACAAGGATACCTGAACAAAGTAAACGAAAACCACATCCACGATTTAGGAAAATGGACTTTTGCAACTTCGTTCCTGTGGTCTTACCTGTGGTTCTCTCAGTTCATGCTGATCTGGTACGCGAACATTCCGGAAGAAGTTACTTACCATTTGACGCGTATTGAAGATTTCAAAGGTTTGTACTTTGGCATGTTCTTCATCAACTTTGCATTCCCGATGTTGTTATTGATGTCACGTGATGCAAAACGCCACGCTGGTGTATTGACTGTAGTTGGAGTTATTATCTTCGCAGGCCACTGGGTAGATGCTTATCTGATGGTGATGGGAGGTTCTATGGGTAAACATGCATATATCGGAGCATTGGAAATTGGGATGGCTTTATTATTCTTAGGATTCTTTATCCGGATCATTTTGACAAACCTGACTAAAGCACCATTGATGCCTGTTAATCACCCGTTCCTGGATGAAAGTATTCACCACGAAATTTAATAAGGCACTTATTGTTACGATAAAATAAAAAACATGACAAAGCTAATCGTATTAATAGTTATCATTTTAGGAGTAGTTGCAATTGCACAACTGGTTCGCATGTATGAACTCTCTTCTAAATTAAGAAATCGTCGTGAGGAGGATATTCCGAACCGCGATAACCGCTTGAATGCAATCTTATTATTGGTCTTTATGTTTGCGTTCTTTGCATCTGTAATCTACCTGTTTAGTGAATATGGATTCTCAGGTCGCGGTGAGGCTGCATCTGTTCACGGAAAAGCAACAGACTGGTTGCTGGATTTGAACTTGTGGATCATTACAGCAGTATTTTTCCTTACAAATACCCTGTTGTTCGGATTTGCATTCAAATATGTGCGTAAACCGGGAGTAAAAGCATACTGGTTTCCGCATGACAACCGCCTGGAATTGGTTTGGACTGTCGTTCCTGCTGTGGTTTTGGCAATTATTATCATCCTTGGTTTGAAATCCTGGAATGAGCAAACGGATCATGCATCGAAAGAAGCTATCCGTGTTGAGTTGTTCTCCAAGCAGTTTGACTGGACGGTTCGTATGGCTGGGGACGACAATACATTAGGTTTCTTTGATTACAAATTAACAAATGATAATAACCCGCTGGCTTTGTTGACGACAAAAACCATCCAGGATGCAATCGACAGTATGGAAAACAGCTCGACTGGAATTCATGCTTTGGAACTAAAACTGAACGATCCGAAACTGATCTTTGCTCCGGAAGACCATGCTCTGATGGTGAAGGACCTGGGGGCAAAAGAGCGCATAGTCCGCATGTTGTATCAGTTGAAGGCTCGTCACAATAGCGCATTGGATGCTCGCGCAATGGACGATATCGTTTTCAATGCGAGTGATACTCTGTATTTGTGTAAGGATCAGCAATACGAATTCAACTTCCGTTCAAAAGATGTTATTCACTCGGCATATTTCCCTCATTTCCGCGTTCAGATGAACACGGTTCCGGGACAAACTACCCGATTTAAGTTTACACCTTCCGTCACAACAATGGAAATGCGTGATAAAATGAGCAATCCAAAATTCAACTATGTGTTGATGTGTAATAAAATTTGTGGTTCCTCTCACTACAAAATGAAGTTAATGGTTGTGGTATTGGACAAGCCTGCTTACAAGAAGTGGTATGCGAGTGTTTCCAAGTTTGACCCGAAAGCAGCTGATCAGTGTAAGACATTCAGAAATATTTATCCGGTTGGAAAACCAAAAGCAGCAGCTGATTTAACAGCTACGGCAACACCTGCTGACTCTGCAATCGTAACGAAGTAATTAATAAACATAAGTAAAAAAAATAAAATCATGGCAGCTCACGAAGCACACGCACATCACGACACTCATGGACATGATCACCATGAAGAAGGTTTTATTTCTAAATATATTTTTAGTCAGGACCATAAAATGATTGGAAAGCAGTTCCTTTTGACTGCTGTATTTATGGGAGTGGTGGCAATGCTATTGTCTATCTTGTTCCGTATTCAATTGGCCTGGCCTGGTGAACCTTCAGACTTCTTGTCGTTTTTCTTAGGTGAGACTTGGGCTCCCGGAGGAGTGTTGAAAGAAAACATGTATTTGGGATTAGTTACGATCCATGGTACGATCATGGTATTCTTCCTGTTGACAGGTGGGTTATCCGGAACTTTCTCAAACTTGCTTATTCCGTTGCAGATTGGCGCACGTGATATGGCTTCCGGTTTGTTGAATATGATGTCATACTGGATGTTCCTGATCTCATCTTTGATCATGTTGTTTTCTTTGTTTATCGAAACCGGGCCAGCATCTTCGGGATGGACGGTTTATCCTCCGTTATCTGCATTGCCACAAGCAATTGAAGGTTCCGGCTTGGGAATGACTTTGTGGTTGATTTCCATGAGTATTTTCATCGCTTCCTCTTTGCTGGGTTCATTGAACTACATTGTAACGGTTTTGAACCTGCGTACAAAGGGGATGAAAATGACACGTATGCCGTTGACAATCTGGGCATTCTTCGTTACAGCAGTTTTGGGAGTATTATCTTTCCCGGTATTGTTGTCTGCAGCCTTGTTGTTGATGATGGACCGTTTGGCAGGAACTTCATTCTACCTCTCTGATATCATTATAGGTTCCGAGATGCTGGAAAACCATGGCGGTTCTCCATTGTTGTTCCAGCACTTATTCTGGTTCCTCGGACACCCGGAAGTATATATCGTATTATTGCCTGCATTGGGTCTGACATCGGAAATTATCTCTACGAATTCGCGTAAGCCAATCTTTGGTTACCGTGCAATGATCGGTTCGATCCTGGCAATCGGTTTCCTTTCGTTCATCGTATGGGGGCACCACATGTTCGTTACAGGTATGAATCCGTTCCTTGGATCTGTATTCGTATTTACAACCCTGTTGATTGCGATTCCTTCCGCAGTAAAAGTATTTAACTACATTACAACAATCTGGAGAGGATCCAATATCTACACTCCTGCTATGCTATTCTCTGTTGGATTGGTTTCTACGTTCATTACAGGAGGTGTGACAGGTATTATCCTTGCTGATTCCGCTTTGGATATTTCAGTTCACGATACTTATTTCGTAGTTGCTCACTTCCACATTGTAATGGGTATGTCGGCGGTATTCGGAATGTTTGCCGGAGTTTACCACTGGTTTCCTAAAATGTACGGACGTATGCTGAATACCCGTTTGGGTTATGCACACTTTTGGGTGACGATTGTAGGAGCTTACGGGGTATTCTTCCCAATGCACTTTGTTGGATTGGCTGGAGCGCCAAGACGTTACTACGATTACTCAGTATTCGGAGATTTCAATACAAACTCTCATGAAATGATTATGGATCTGAATATGATCATCACAGTGTTTGCAATTATTGCAGCATTTGGTCAGCTAATCTTCCTGTTTAACTTCTTTTACAGTATCTATCGCGGTCCGAAAGCTGTTCAAAACCCTTGGAGATCGAATACACTGGAGTGGACAACTCCTGTAGAACATGTTCACGGAAACTGGCCTGGAGCGATTCCGGAGGTTCACCGCTGGCCTTATGATTACTCCAAACCGGGAGCTGAGGAAGACTTCATTCCTCAGATCGTTCCGCTGCGAGCAGGAGAAGAAGGAGATCATTAGGATTTTGATAAATAAAATCAGGAATCCCTATTCGGAAACGAATGGGGATTTTTTGTTGTAATAAGTATGTAATATATTCTTAATAAAATGACAAAATCTTATTTCATTTGATATTACCTGTATGAAACTTTTAGATACACTAAAGGATTTTTAAGCAATAGTGGGACAACCTTTATAAGTACTGTATCGAAACCTCCCGCAGTAGAATAGGGTAATGTGCGCTATGGGATATGGTTCATAAAGATGATTGCTTATTTTGTATTTTTGTAAATTAATATATGGAAGAATCATTTGACTATAGATCAGAAGTATCCAATCCTGAGAAGGAATACGATAAAGTGCTGCGCCCGAAATTATTGAATGATTTCGCTGGTCAGCCACAGGTTGTTGAGAACCTGGAGATCTTTGTCAAAGCAGCAGTGCGGCGCAATGAGCCTTTGGACCACGTGTTGTTGCACGGACCTCCCGGATTGGGAAAAACAACACTTGCAAACATTATTGCAAATGAATTGAATGTCGGGTTTAAAGTCACAAGTGGTCCTGTTCTGGATAAGCCGGGTGATTTGGCCGGATTGCTTACCAACCTGAGTAAGGGGGATGTTTTGTTTATTGACGAAATTCATCGTTTGAGTCCGGTGGTGGAGGAATACCTCTATTCGGCAATGGAAGATTATTGCATTGATATCCTGATTGATTCGGGAGCGAATGCACGCACCGTTCAGATCAGTTTGAACCCATTTACTTTGATTGGTGCCACCACTCGCTCAGGATTGCTCACAGCGCCTCTGAGAGCCCGTTTCGGAATCAATTCCCGGTTGGAGTATTACAACGTCGAAACACTGGCGGCAATTATTGACCGTTCGGCAGAATTGCTGGATATTCCGATTCAGGAACAGGCGGCATTTGAGATTTCGCGCAGAAGTCGCGGAACTCCGCGTATTGCCAATGCCATTTTACGCCGTGTCCGCGATTTTGCACAAGTGAAGGGAGACGGGACCATCACATTGCAAATTACACAACACGCTCTGGATGCACTGAATGTAGATAAATACGGATTAGACGAAATGGATAACCGCATTCTCAGAACACTAATTGATAAGTTCAAAGGCGGACCGGTTGGATTGACGACTATTGCTACAGCGATCGGGGAAAATGCCGGAACTTTGGAAGAAGTGTACGAACCGTTTTTGATCCAGGAAGGATTTTTGATGCGGACCTCGAGGGGAAGAAAAGCTACTGAAAAAGCGTTCAGGCATCTGGGTTTTGATATGGGCTGGCAGCAAGGAGGTTTGTTTTAAAACTATGCAAAAGGAGCAGATCAGACAACTGATTCGGGAAAAAGCAGAGAATCTTGGGTTTCTTTCGGTGGGTTTTTCAAAAGCAGATTTTTTAGCTTCGGAAGAACCGCGCCTGATTAATTGGCTGAAAGCCGAAAAGCAGGGAAAGATGTCCTACATGGAAAACCATTTCGATCTGCGTCTCGATCCGCGGAAATTGGTTCCCGGTGCGAAAACAGTCATTTCTTTGGCGTACAATTATTTTCCTTCGGATATTCAACGGGAAGATACTTTCCGGATATCAAAATATGCCTATGGTAAAGATTATCACGATGTGGTCAAAGCCAGACTTCGGTTACTGATTTCCGAATTGCAGAAGGAAATAGGGGATATTGAAGGCCGCGTATTTGTGGATAGCGCGCCAGTTTTGGAAAAAGCCTGGGCCGGGAGAAGCGGGGTAGGATGGGTCGGAAAGAATGGAAACCTGATTCAGCCGAAAGCTGGTTCTTTTTTTTTCCTGGCGGAAATTATTTGCGACCTGGAACTGGATACTGACGGACCGATTAAGGATTATTGCGGTTCCTGTACCCGTTGCATTGATGCTTGTCCGACCGGGGCCATTGAAGCACCGTATATCGTCAACGGATCAAAATGCATTTCGTATGCCACGATC
Source organism: Fluviicola sp. (assembly GCA_031260455.1). Lineage (GTDB taxonomy): Bacteria > Bacteroidota > Bacteroidia > Flavobacteriales_D > Crocinitomicaceae > Fluviicola. Next base: position 49,765 of record JAIRJW010000070.1, on the reverse strand, counting down.
GAACTACGGGATTCCGAATTGCCGGATCTGTTTCGGGGGAACATGAAGAATTGGGTTTATGGCTGCGATATCTGCCAGGATGTGTGTCCGTGGAACCGCTTTTCAAAACCGCATAATGAAGCTAATTTTCGGGCAAAAGATGAAATTCTAAACTTTTCCAGGGAAGAATGGCTGGAATTGGATGAATTGACTTTTCAATCCGTTTTTAAAGGAAGTGCCGTCAAACGAACCAAATTCAGTGGCTTGAAACGCAATATTTCCTTTGTTTATCTGTCAGATGAACAACCGGATGCTCATTTCGAATGAACGAATATATTATTCGGACTTTTAGGATTAGGAGAAAATATCTGTACTATTTATAGTTCCTGAAACTGAAGGATATCTGAAAACAAAACCCCGGATATTTTGTTTATCCGGGGTTTTCATTTTTTGAAAGAGGAACAATTACATTCCAAGGTTTTTTAATTCTTCTTCCGTCATTACTGTGTAGCCTTCCGGAATTTTCAGACTAAAGATTTTCTTATCCACGTTTCCTGTGAATTTTGTTGCAATGAAATGGATTTTCATACCATTCTTTTCGGTTGAAAACTCCAGGGGAGTTCCGTCTATCCCTTTTGCAGTAAACTGTTGTTGTCCCTGCAAAGCAGCTTTCAGGTCTTTAGCAACCCAGATAATAATTTCTCCGCCATCTGTATCGCGAACAATTGTTTTGGTGCATTTGAAACCGATAATGTCTTTTGTTTCTGAGGTCGTTTCTACTTTCGGACCTGCCTGATCTTCTGCGGGCTTGGCAGTAGAAATTTTCTTCAGTTCGGTTGCCGTTTTGTTTCCCATCATTTCCATCAGCATCAAGCCCTGATCAGCTTTGACATCAATAACAGTGCTCATTTTCATGAAAGTTCCCATAACCAGGTCAACTTTTGATTTTTCGGGCATGAAGCAAAGTTCCATTGTTGAACCCTGCATCATAGGAAGTGCCATTGCCATATCCGGATTATCACTTGAAAAATCCATAGAATATGAAATTTGCCCTTTGGTCTGTGCTACAGATGCTCCGACAGTGGCAAGAAATAAAATAGATAATAATAATTGTCTCATGTATTTGTTTTTTATCAATACAAAAATGGCATAAATCTTCAGATTGAGACCACCATTTGTGTATTTCGTTATTTTTAATTTGCGAATGCGGGATATTTAAAGGGATTCAAAAGTTTAAAGCTGAATCTTTTGAATTTTCCGACTATCCCGTAATTGCTCCGATCAGGTCTTTTCCGTTGGCATATAAAATCAAGCCTAGTAAAAGGAAAAAACCGACGTATTGTGCATATTCCATGAATTTTTGTCCGGGAGCTCTTCCGGTAATCATTTCATAAATCAGGAACATCACATGCCCACCGTCCAGTGCAGGAATCGGAAGCAGGTTCATAATCGCCAGCATCATGGATAAAAACGCCGTCAGTGTCCAGAAAGCCTGCCAGTTCCAGGTTGTTGGAAACAATTTCCCAATGGAACCCACCCCTCCGATGGATTCAGCTCCTTTTTTAGAGAATAAATATTTAAATTGAGCTACGTTCATGTACATGGTGCGTAATCCTTTCCCGAATCCGGAAGTAAGTGCTTCTCCCAGAGAATAATTCTTCGTATAAACCACATGGAAGTTGGTGTCGGAACTTATTTTCAGGTCTTTGAAACTGATTCCCATTTTCCCGTCCAGGCCAATGTAAGCTTCTTTTTCCATCTCTTTTCCGTTACGCAGGATCGTCAGGTGGACTTTCTTCCCTTTATTGTGATAGAGTTCCGATTGGAACTGGTCGTAGAAAATGATATTCTGGTCATTTACTTTGAGGAATTTGTCGCCTTTTTTCAAACCGGTTCGGGAAGCAGGTGTTTTGTTTGCAACACTGTCAATTGTAGAAATAAAATACCTGAAATCAAAAGCTCCTTTTTCGGCACCATTTTCCCACATCTTGTTCCCGATATCTTCCGGAAGTACAATGGTTTCTACTTTTCCGTCCGGATGCTGTACTTTGAAATGACGTTTGTTGAAAATCAGGATTTCTCCTCCCAACTGCTGTAATTCATCCAATTTTTCTCCGTCAACAGCCAGCACTTTGTCTCCTTGCCGGAAACCGAATTGTTCCATATACGGATGCACGGACATTCCGTTTACCATCTTACTCTGATCGATTTTTTCTTCGCCCCAGACAGCAAGGACCATAATATAAATCACGAAGCAGACGATGATGTTGACGATAATTCCGCCCAGCATAATGATCAGGCGCTGCCATGCTGGCTTTGCCCGGAATTCCCATGGTTGAATCGGTTGCGCCAGTTGCTCCTTGTCCATGGATTCATCCACCATGCCAGCAATTTTTACGTAACCACCCAGCGGAATCCATCCCAATCCCCATTCTGTTTCGCCGATCTTTTTCTTGAAAACAGAAAAATACGGGTTAAAGAACAAGTAGAATTTTTCGACCCTTGTACTGAACCATTTGGCAGGTAAATAGTGCCCGAACTCATGCAATACAATGAGAAGTGAAAGAGATAAAATCAGCTGAGCTGCACGAACCCAAAAATCCATAATTTTAATTTAAAGTGGAACAAATATAAGAAAAAGCAGTAGCTTTTGAAGACTAGATTACGACAAGCATTAGTGCGAAAGTAATCTAGGAAAAGGCAGTAGTGAAGAGGCCTATAGCCATTAGCGATTAGTCTATAACAGGTTATCGAACTATTGCCTGGAGTTAAGGTTGTACATTTTTGGTAGAATACCCATGATGCTCAAAGTATTCAACAATGGCTTCTTTCATAAAAGCCTGCTGTTCCGATTCATTCAGAGGCGGGAGTTCTTTTATAAATTCGAAATGGGGCCAGTTATCAGTATCTCTTCCCTTGAATTGGTAATACCCATAGGGTTCCAACAAGGTGCAGACAGCGACGTGCATCAGATCAGTTTTCTCGTTTTTCTTGAATTTTTTATATCCTATTCCCAGCTCTTCCACACCAATGAGGAACAAAATGGCCTGCAGATCCAAACCCAGGCCGAAAGTTGGTTCTAATTGTTTCGTTAAATGCTGGTATCGTAATTCGAGTGCATAATCCATAATTCAAAATTAGTGATTTGAAAAGGATAATTCTGCGCATTCACTCTTTAGTTCTTCTGCATTTGTATTTTTTAACTTGAAAATTTCCTGGTTAATGAATATAACCTGGTTGTCCCTTTCGGATCCGGTCGAAAATCCAGTCGTAGCTGTAAACCATGTGTGAATGCACAAAGTGCTTGTTGGGCCAGTTATCCGGTGAAAAGACTCTTCCCACATGTGCAGATTTCTGAGCAATGATTCCGTAAACAGCTGTCTGAGGTGCGACACCATCCTGGTAGCTTAACGGATCGGGATTTTTTTCTCCCAGATTGGAACCGTATTGCCAGGCTTCTTCGAACAGGTTCCAGTCCAGACCTTTATAACCGCCGTTTTCCGGAGCAAGCAGGTAGATTTTTCCCAAAACAATATTATCTTTGATCGTTTTGATCAGACCTAAAGTATAGGCATATCCCATGCTGTGACAAACAAAATCGATAGTGTCCCTGACTAGGTAACTTTTGGGGGTATTTTGAATCTGATTCAGGAAAGCTTTTCCGGCGATGATGCCTTTTTGATAACGGTAATCAAATCCTGCTGTATTGCTTTTTTGATTCAAACGGGAATATTTGTGCGCTGCTTTTTTGGGCGGATGGGCATTCACGGAACGGATATAACTCCAGCCGAATTTTAGCTTGGAGTAATGGTTGGAAGTCTTCACGGAAAAACTTCCGTCCAGATAAAAGCTGGTGTCGGGATGCAGGCGCTGAATAAAGTGGTCATCGATCTTGAACCAGTAATTTGTGCGGTCATTCATGTAGATCTCGTTTCGGCTTTCTTCCTTGTCGAATTTCGGACCTCGGTAACCATTCACAAAAACCAGGTAACGTCTTGGCTTCGGTACCAGGTTCCGGACAAGTTGAGTGCTCAGTTCTTCGCCCGTAAACGCCACTAAATGCTGATAAACGGGTTTTGACTTTTCTGTATTTTCCTGTTTGAAATAGGAATAAACCCGGTAGGTGTTATGTGTGACCGGAATGCCAGGATAAGTTCCGAAGTAAATTTTGGAAGCAGTGTTTCGGAAGCGCATATTTCCCGATTCATCCACATCAAAGTACAGGACGAGTGACATCGGGTAGCTGCTCCATTGGCCTTTTCGTTTGATATAGATAACAGTCTGGGCGTTTTCCGGCCAGCTGACCTTGAAATAAACCCGGTGATGCTTGAAAACGAGTTTGTTTTGTTTGTAGCTCCTTCCAACGGATTCTACTTCTCTCATAAAAAGCGAATCACTGAGAGTACAGGTTTTCGAAGATTTGGCCGGGTTAATCAGAATCACCCGGTTCAAGCTGAAAGGAGTGTAGATACGGGAGGGAGAAATACTGCCGTTGTCATTCTCTTCCCAGAAATAATAATAAACCAGGCTGGTTTTGGTCTGAAATCCCGGATAATGGAATGCAGTGTCCTGCGCGCTTGCGGCATGGAAAATCAGGCTGAAAACCATGAAAATTAGCATTCTGAGATTCATTTTGTAAAGATATTAACTTTTTACGGCATCGGTTTAGAAATTGAAACTTCAGGTTGACGGAAAAAAAAGGTTTTGATTATTTTTGCCGGAAATAAAACAGTAGAAATGGGAAGAGCATTTGAATACCGAAGAGCAGCGAAAGAAAAACGATGGGGCAAAATGTCTAAATTGTTTCCGAAATTAGGTAAAGCCATTACTATGGCAGCAAAAGAAGGAGGACAAGATCCTGCTACTAATGCCAAGTTGCGGACGGCTATTCAAAATGCGAAGGCAGAGAATATGCCGAAAGATAACATCGAAGCTGCGATAAAAAGAGCAAATCAAAAAGATGTTGCGTCGTTCACCCAGGTTGATTATGAAGGAAAAGGGCCACACGGAGTGCTGGTTTATGTAGAATGTGCTACGGATAATCCGACCAGAACTGTAGCAAACGTGAAATCCTATTTCAATAAAGCAGGCGGAGGAGTTGTTCCTAATGGTTCTCTGGAATTTATGTTTGACCGGAAATCTGTTTTTCAATTAGTGAAAACAGACGGAATGGATCCGGAAGAATTGGAATTGGAGTTGATCGATGCAGGTTGTGAGGAAATTGAAGTAACAGACGAGCATGTTTTTGTATACGGAGATTATACCGCTTTCGGAACAATTAGCTCAGCTCTGGAGGAGCGTGGAATTGAGATCCTGAAATCGAATCTGGAGCGTTTCCCTACAACACCGGTTGAATTTACTGAAGAACAATTGGCAGATATTGAAAAAATGCTCGATAAGATCGAAGACGACGATGATATTCAGCAAGTCTTTACAAATATTGCATAATGTAAAATATAACAAGCCGGGGCTTTAATCTCAATACACAATTTGTCGTTTGTATCTTTCTTCTTCTCTCCAGCTTATTCCGGATTGAATTTCCCAATTTTGGGACATGAATTTTCTGGATATTCTGATTCTGATTCCGGTTCTTTATGGAGCTTACAAGGGTTTTAAGCATGGTTTCGTCATCGAATTGTTTACCTTGCTGGCCATTCTGGTTGGAATTTATGTAGGAATCCATTTCTCCGATTACACGGCAAACTGGCTGAAGGCTTCTTTTCACTGGGATTCCGAATATTTGCCGGTTGTGGCCTTTACACTGACTTTCCTGGGAGTGGGAGCAGTGGTCTATTTCGGTGGAAAAATGGTTGAAAAAATGATTAAGGTGGTCCAGCTGTCGCCGTTAAACAAATTTTTAGGTGTTCTCTTTGCAGTCATCAAATCGCTCTACATTGTGAGTGTGCTGCTGGTTTTGGTCGAATCTTATGATGAAAAGAGCAATTTCTTCCCGAAAAAAACAAAGGCCAATTCCCTGTTTTATGAGCCGGTGAAAAACATTTCAACAAAAACAGTTCCTGCTTTGGGAGAAAGCACCATTTTTCTGAAAAACGCACTGCATAGTGAAACCGACAGTACCGGACTTACGGTAGACCAGGTGCTGCGGGCGAAAGAAATCGCGGATAGCCTGGGACTTGATGCCGGTGATGCCAGACAGATCCTGGAGATCCATCGGAAATATGGAGAAAAGGATCAGGCACCAAAACCCTAGAAAGCCGGTTTCAGAGTTGATTTTAATCGAATTACCGGATTGGATGAATTGTTTTGTTCATCAAAACAATATATTTGCCATTTATTAGTTAATCTTAAATCACATCGGCGCAGATTATTCATTCGAATGAAGAAATTACATATTTGTATCTACCTGGGAATTATTTCCCTGATATGGGCGTGTTCTACCGAAAAGAATACCTTGCTCAGCAGGGCTTATCATGGTACAACAGCGCATTATAACGGCTACTTCAACGCAAATGATTTGTTGGACGGAGCAATGAAAACCTATCGCGAAAACAAGAAAGAAGATTTTTACAGTATTCTTCCGATTCTGGTTTTGCCTACCGAGGAGGAAGTCAAAAATATGTATTCCCCGATCGATACCGCTATTTCCAAATGTACCAAAGTAATCCAGCGGCATGCTATGCCATCTATGGAAAAACCAGCTTCTAAAAAAGAAGAGCACAATCGCTGGATCGATGAAAACTGGATTACTATCGGGATTGCGAATTTTTACCGCCGTGATTATGATCTGGCATTCAAAAATTTTGAATATACCAAGAAGTTTTTTGCATCAGATAAATCGGCCTACATAGCTGAAATGTGGATGGCAAGAACCTACATGGAACAGGGGAAATTCACCGAAGCGAATTTTGCTATTACGAGCCTGGAAAAATCCCAGGAATCAATGGAAAATGGAGGCTCGAAAAGTACTAAGGATCATTCCAAATCTTCGAATTCCAAGTCCAAAAAGAAAAAGAGCAAGAAGAAATCCAAAGAAAAAGAGCCTGCAAAGTTTCCAAAAAAGTTGCGTTATGACGTGGCAATTACCCGCGCTGTTTTTTGTGAGAAGCGAAAAGATACGGAAGGAGAAATCAAGGCGCTGGCCAATGCACTAAAGTATGCAAGAAAATCCAAAGACAAGGCGCGGGTCAATTTTATCCTTGGTCAGCTTTATGAAAATACGGGAGACCGGACCAAGGCAGCCTATCATTATCAACGCGTTTTGAAATACAATGCAGGCTATGAAATGAGCTTCAATGCAAGTCTGAAAAATGCATTGAATGCCGGGGGAGATAAAGTGCGCAAAAACCTGAAGAAAATGCTTCGCGATACCAAAAATGCGGAGTTTAAGGATCAAATTTATTTTACATTAGGTAAAATGGATCAGATCGAATCTAATGAAGAAGGGGCTAAAGCAAATTATACCAGGTCTGCATTTTATTCCACTTCGAACAACCGTCAGAAAGGAATGGCGTATGAAAAGCTGGGAGATATGAGTTTCTCAGGAAAAGATTACCTGAGCGCGCAAAAATACTACGATAGCTGTGCGAAGGTGATCCCGGAAACCTATCCGAATTACGAAGCGATTCAAAACAAGGCTTCCAAGTTGCAAAGTCTGGTGACAGCTATTGAAACAGCCCAGTATGAAGATAGCGTTCAGCGTATTGCAAAATTATCACCTTCTGAACAATTGGAATTTGCCGGAGGAGTGATCAAAAAATTGAAGAAAGAAGAGGAAGAGCGCCAACGTCAGAATGCAATCAGGCTGGCAGCACTACAGGAAATTCAAAGTAAGAAGACTACTTCGGGTGGAGGCGGAAACAAATTCTACTGGAACAATGATAAGGCAAAAAACGAAGGATTTGAAGAATTCCGAAGACAATGGGGGCAACGCGAAAACGAGGATGATTGGAGGAGGTCGGAAAAAATTGTTTTTGCCAGCTTCACGGATCAGTCCGATACAAGCAATACCGCTAAAGCGACAAAGACTGATGGTGGTGCAACAGCCCTGGATTCGCTGACTCCGGAAATGCTGGTTGCCAAACTTCCATTGTCTGATTCAGCTTTGCAGGCTTCGTATTCGAGGATGATGAATGCTTATTTTGATGCCGGGGGAATTTACAGTGAGCAATTGAATGAAACAGCTCTGGCGGAACAACAGTATCGTATCATGTTGGGGAAAGATTTTGAAAGCGACATGAAACTCATGGCAGCTTACCAGATCTATAAGCTGCACAATCCGGAAGATCCGGCTGCGATGGAGCAAAAAGAATATATCCTGATTAATTATCCGACATCTGATTATGCCGGATATCTGAGAGATCCGGATTACTTCATCAAGAAAAAAGAACGGGAAAAACTTACGCAGGAAGCTTATCTGATTGACTTGGATCGTTTCGAAAGAGGACTTTATTACCCGGTTGTCAATAAGGCCAACACAGTGCTTGATACTGAGAAGGACAATCCGTACAGAAGTAAATATATTTTGCTGAAAGCGATGGCCCAGGCGAAAATGTATGAAGATAAAAAGATGGTTTTACCGACTTTGGATACTTTAATCGCGCTATATCCTAAAACTCCGGAGGCTGAGAAAGCGGAAGAGATGAAAAAGATCATCCTGGATGGATATTCTGTCAATACACCGGTAAGTTTTGAAAAGAAAAGCATTTATACTTATTCCGAGGGTGAGCCGATGTTTGTGCTGATCTTCCTGACGGATAAAATCAATAATGTAGTTGCTAAAACCCGTGTGGTGGATTTCAATAAAGAATACTATAGTCGGCTTAGATTAAATGTCACTTCAAAAGTATTGAAAGATGATAACGTGATTTTAATCAAACAGTTCAAAGATGAAATAGAAGCGGCTTCTTATGTTTCTTTCTACAAGCGCACCAGGAATCACTTGCTGGATTTGCAAAAAATGAAAATTTTGTTTATTTCCGAGAAAAATTTACTTACCTTATTTGATACTGGGAAACTTGATGAGTACCAGTTGTTCTTTGACGAGAACTATTGATTCAAATAAGTGTATTATGAATGATAAGCCGAAAAAACAGATTAAGAACTACGTTCGGTTCAGCGGAGCGGCTGTTCAGATGGGAGTGATTATTGCCGGAGCTGCTTTTTTAGGAGTCTGGCTGGATGAAAAATACAATCCCGGGGGAAGTATGTATACATTGATCTGCACGCTTGCAGGAGTTGTAGCTGCAATGTATCTCATTATCCGGGAAGTGATCAATATGTCAAAAGAAAAAGAGGATGAATAAACGAATTGGAGCCTTTTTGAGCCTAACACTGATTGCCTTGACTTACCTGATGATGATCGGGATGAAATCGCATTGGGTCATTCCTGCGAATCACCTGACGGGAATTATTGGCTTGTTGGGTATTTTTTTCGGAAGTACGGCAATCATGATGTCGGGAACAAAGAAAACAACCGAATCACATGTGCAGCGTTTTATACTTGGAAGCGGGCTTCAGATGATCCTGGTCTTATTTTTTGTGTTGATTGTGAAGTATGTCTGGAAGGAATCCTTTAAGGAATTCGTTTGGTATTTCATGAGCTTCTTCCTGGCGATGCTGGTTGTTCAGGCACTTTGGATGCTGGTGAAAGTGCGCAAGGTCTGATTTCTTGATTAGAGTTAGGGTATTGTAGCAGTGGAAACTTTCTTCTTGACCGATAAACAGGACTTTCTACACAATTTTATAAATTTGTGTGGGTAAGGCAGAATTCCGGTTTTTGGAGCTCATAAGCCTCATTCGTCTTCCTGCTAAATCCCAGGCTCACCCTGCCGAAATCACCCACAAACAACCGCTTGAAAATCATTTCTTTTGACAAAAGAACTTTTACTAACCATAGATGCGGTAAAAACGTATTTGTTTACAAATTTTTCTTGGTGTTTCTGAAAGATTAACTACCTTTGCGCCAAAATTTAGGGTTTTATCTAAATATTATTAAGCAATGTCATTAATTTTCAGTGTAAAACGATTTTTTTCTCTACTGGCAGGAATACTGATTTTTTCAACTTCATTTGCTTCAGGCCACAGTTCTGAAAAAGAAGAGAAGTTTAATGTTGGAGAAATGATTATGCACCACGTTTCTGACGCGCATGAATGGCATTTGTGGGGAGGTCATCATAACAGTGTTTCGGTTTATCTTCCGGTTATTCTGATTGACGGTGGATTGAAAACTTTTTCTTCCAGTCATTTTTATCATGGAGAGCCTGCAGTTGCAGTTGACCATAAAACACATGAAGAGATAACATACATGAAAGGTGTAGGTCCCGCAGCAGGGTATGCCATGCATCACGAAAAGATTTATAAAATGCAAAACGAAGAGCTTTCTTTTGAAGATGGCCATGTGCATGGATCTGTAAAACCACTTGATTTTTCTATTACTAAAAATGTGTTGTCGTTGTTCTTTGGAGCAGTGCTGATTTTGGTGATTCTGTCAAATGTGATGCGTTTCTATAGAAAAAATGGCTCGGTTTCACCAAGAGGCCTGGCAAAATACCTGGAAGTGTTGATCCTGATGGTTCAGGATAATATTGCAAAAGAGAATATTGATAAGCACAAGTACAAAAAATATGTGCCTTACTTGTTGACTATTTTCTTCTTTATTTTTATCAATAACTTATTGGGTTTGGTTCCGGTCATTCCGGGAGGTGCGAACCTGACAGGAAATATTTCAGTGACCTTGTTGCTGGCGGTTGCAACCCTGTTAGTGACTTTATTTTCGGGTAACAGAAACTACTGGGGACATATTTTTGCAATGCCCGGAGTTCCATGGCCGGTATTGATTATCCTGATTCCGATTGAATTGGTTGGGGTTTTTACAAAACCTTTTGCATTGATGGTTCGTTTGTTTGCGAACATGACAGCAGGTCATATTATTGTACTGGCATTGGTTTCAATCATCTTCATCAACCAGAATGCAACGTGGGGAGGATTGTCAGTTCCGATGGCCCTGTTTATCTCGACCTTGGAATTATTAGTAGCGTTTTTGCAAGCATTCCTGTTCACAATGTTGTCTGCATTGTTCATTGGGGCAGCTGTTGAAGAAGCACACCATTAATTAGTAAATTTTTAATACATATACAGATGTACGGAAGTATCGCAGCAATCGGAGCAGGTCTTGCAGTTTTAGGTGCAGGATTGGGAATTGGTAAAATCGGTGGTTCAGCAATGGAAGCTATCGCACGCCAGCCTGAAGCTTCTGGAAAAATTCAAACAGCTATGATTATCGCTGCGGCGTTGATCGAAGGTGTTGCCCTTTTCGGTGTAGTAGTTGGTCTGCTTGGTATCGAAACAGGAGTGAAGTAATGAAAGGGGCTTGTTGCAACGGTTGGTTGCAGCAAGCTTTTTTTAATTGGAAAAAAATTCAAACTAAATAATAAACATAATGGGTTTAATTACACCGGATTTAGGCTTAATATTTTGGACAGGGTTGGTATTCTTGCTTTTGCTGTTCGTTTTGACCAAATTTATTTGGAAACCGATTTTGACATCAGTGAATGCACGTGCACAGAAAATTACCGATGCATTGGAATTGGCTGAAAAAACACAAGCTGAAATGCGTGCATTACAGGCTCGGAATGAAAATTTGCTGAAAGAAGCGAAAGCAGAACGTGATGCAATTGTGAAAGATGCAAAAGAAACAGCTGTGAAAATGGTTGAGGATGCTAAGAATGCTGCAAAAGCAGAGGCGAATAAAATTGTTGATTCAGCTCGTGTGACAATTAATGCTGAAAAAACAGCTGCAATCGCAGAATTGAAAACGCAGGTTGCTGCAATTTCCTTGGAGATCGCTGAGAAAATCATCCGCGGAGAATTGTCTTCCGATGAAAAGCAAAAAGCGTTGGCTGAGAAAATGGCAGGTGATATTAACTTGAACTAATCGATAGAAATGAAGAGTTCGAAATCAGCCTCCCGTTATGCACAGGCTTTGTTGGATCTGGCAATCGAGCAGAACAAAGTGGATGCCATCGCGGCAGATATGAAATACATGGCAACTGTTTGTGCTGAAAACCGCGACTTGGAGCTGATGCTTGAAAGCCCGGTTGTGAAGGCAGATAAAAAGATTGCCGTATTGAACGCCGTTTTTGACCAGTTCGATAAAGCGACAGCTTCGTTTGTAGAATTGATCGTGAAGAATGGCCGTGAGGCTTATTTGCCTCAGATTGCGGAATCTTTTGACGCTATTTTGAAACAGTATCTGGGAATCATACCAGTGACTTTGATTAGCGCACACAGACTGGATGATAAAGTGAAGAAAGAAATCGTTTCCAAAGTTCAGAATTTCACATCCGGAACGGTTGAGCTGACAGAAAAGATCGATGCAGATCTGATCGGAGGTTTTATCGTTCGTATGGGTGATGACCAGATTGATGCTTCGGTAGCGTCGCAAATGAATAAATTGAAACAACGTTTAACAAGATAGTAAGAGGGTAACTCTTCATATAAAAAAGGAAAACATGGCAGATGTTAAACCAGCAGAAGTTTCTGCAATTTTAAGAGAGCAGTTATCAGGATTCCGTTCGGAAGCTGAGTTGCAAGAAGTAGGTACGGTTTTACAGATCGGTGACGGTATCGCTCGCGTTTACGGATTGAAAGGAGTTCAATACGGAGAATTGGTTGAGTTCGATGGTGGTTTGCAGGGAATCGCACTGAACCTCGAAGAAGATAACGTAGGGGTTGTATTGCTGGGCCGTTCTTCTTCTGTAAAAGAAGGGGATACTGTAAAACGTTTGAACCGGATTGCTTCTGTTAACGTTGGTGACGGAATGGTTGGTCGTGTTGTGGATACTATAGGTAACCCGATTGACGGAAAAGGTCCTGTCACAGGCCAGTTGTACGAAATGCCGATCGAGCGTAAAGCCCCGGGAGTTATCTTCCGTCAGCCGGTAACGGAGCCGCTTCAGACAGGTATCAAAGCAGTAGATGCGATGATTCCGATCGGACGCGGACAGCGTGAGCTGATCATCGGTGACCGTCAGACAGGAAAAACAACGGTTGCGATTGACGCGATTATCAATCAAAAAGAATTTTACGACCGCGGAGAACCTGTATTCTGTATCTATGTTGCAATAGGTCAGAAAGGTTCTACAGTTGCGGGAATCTATAAGAAACTGGAAGATGCGGGTGCAATGGCTTACACCGTAATCGTTGCTGCAAATGCTTCTGACCCGGCTCCGATGCAGTTCTACGCTCCGATGACGGGTGCTGCAATCGGTGAGTTCTTCCGCGATTCGGGACGTCCTGCATTGATCGTATTTGATGACCTTTCCAAACAGGCAGTTGCTTACCGTGAGGTATCTTTGTTATTGCGTCGTCCTCCGGGCCGTGAAGCTTATCCTGGAGACGTATTCTACCTTCACTCTCGTTTGTTGGAGCGTGCGGCTAAAATCATCTCAGATGATAAGATTGCTGCTCAGATGAACGACCTTCCTGAGTCATTGAAAGGAATTGTGAAAGGTGGAGGTTCACTGACAGCATTGCCGATCATCGAAACGCAAGCTGGCGACGTTTCTGCATACATCCCTACAAACGTAATTTCGATTACAGACGGACAGATCTTCCTGGAAGGTGATTTGTTCAACGCAGGTATTCGTCCGGCGATTAACGTAGGTATCTCCGTATCCCGTGTGGGAGGTAACGCGCAAATCAAATCCATGAAGAAAGTTGCAGGTACATTGAAACTGGATCAGGCTCAGTACCGTGAGTTGGAAGCGTTTGCGAAGTTTGGTTCCGATTTGGATGCAGCTACGAAATCCGTATTGGATAAAGGAGCACGTAACCTGGAGATTTTGAAACAGCGTGAAGGAGATCCTTATCCGGTAGAGAAGCAAATTGCGATTATCTATGTAGGTACAAAAGGATTGATGCAAAACGTTCCTGTGAGCAAAGTAAAGGAATTCGAAAAAGAATACCTGGATTTCCTGGAAGCCAAACATTCCGATGTATTGGTTCGGTTAAAAGCAGGTAAATACGAAGACGCTGATACAGATGTACTGGGAAAAGTTGCGAAAGATATCGCTGCGAAATATTAATAGAATTATGAATTGAATAATTATCAATTATCGATTACACTTCCGTAATTGATAATTGATAATTCATAATTAAAGTTATGCCAAGTTTAAAGGAAATACGAAATCGAATTACTTCAGTGGGATCTACTATGCAGATTACTTCTGCGATGAAGATGGTTTCTGCTGCAAAATTAAAGCGTGCTCAGGATGCTATTACTCAAATGCGCCCTTATGCCGAAAAGCTGCAGGAAATTTTGGGTAATTTGACAGCTTCGCTGGATATTTCAGAAAATGCGCTGGCTGCATCCCGTCCGGTTGAAAATGTTTTGATGATTGCAATCACCTCCAATCGCGGATTGTGCGGTGGTTTCAATAACAACATAATCAAACGCGTAAATTTGGCGATTACTGGAGAATATTCGAACTCTAATGTGAGTTTACTATGCCTCGGAAAGAAGGCAAGAGATGCGTTTAAACGTTCCGATATGTACTTCAATACAGCCGGAACAGGAATCGCTGAAGATATCTTCGCTGATTTATCATTTGAAAATGTGTCTGTAGTTGCTGAGTTTGCAATGAAAGCATTCCTGGAAAAGAAATTTGATAAAGTTGTAGTGATCTACAACTCATTTATTAACGCAGCTTCACAGGAAGTGAAAGAAGAACAATTATTGCCGATTGTTCCTGCTGTACAGGAAAATGATAAACAAGCGGGAGATTACATCTTCGAACCTTCGAAAGAAGAGATCGTAGAAGAATTGATTCCGAAAACATTAAAAATTCAATTGTTCAAGGCGTTGCTGGATTCACATGCTGCAGAACACGGAGCGCGTATGACGGCAATGCACAAAGCAACCGATAATGCGAAGGAATTGCAGCGAAACTTGAAATTGAGCTATAACAAAGCGCGTCAGGCTGCAATTACTAACGAAATTCTTGAGATTGTAGGTGGTGCGGAAGCATTGAACGGATAAGATTTGAAAAAATAGAAGAAAGGCTTTCGTCATTTGGCGAAAGCCTTTTTTAGTTAAATTTATATGATATTTTTTTCTTTGGAGACAGCAGTTTTTGATAAGAAATTAACTGTTTGACGCTTGGAACATCAACAATTCCTTTCTTTTTCCCTAACTTTCGTCCTGGAATGGAAACAGATTTTTCGTATCAATACCAACGCATGGAATTACTTTTCAATACCCTGAAATGGCTGCTTGATTCCCAGCAAATTGGGATATCCTTACAGGAACTGGCTAAACGGATGGAATTGGGAGAATGGGAAACACAACATCTCTTTCAGGAATACCTCGGGAAAGATCCGTTGCGTTTTGTGAAAGATGCCTTTTCGCCATCTCTGACACAGGTTTATCAGCCAACCCAGATTTCCATTTTTGATGTGTTCGAAAAACAGGCAGCAAATCAGAAGGCTTCATTTGACCTGGATATTCAGCTATTGCAAAACGAACCTGCCGAAATTACTTACACGGTATTTCCGTATTTTCTCGGATCGGTTTTCATTGCCAGTCATGAATCGGGAATTTGCCAGATTACTTTTGAAGATACCGATCACGGGTTAACCCGTTTGAAAAAGACCTTTCCCAAAGTGGAGTTAAAAGAAGAGCAAACGAGGTTGAACCTGCTGGCATACCAGGCATTGATGAATTATTTTGTGAAAAAAGAAAAAATTCCGGTTCTACCGGTTTCGGTGAAAGCAAGTTTTTTCCAGATCAGTGTGTGGAATGAACTGGCAATATTGCCGAAATCGGAATTAACGACTTACGGAGCGATTGCGCAACGTTTGGGTGATCTGAATGCTTCCAGAGCTGTTGGAACGGCAGTGGGGGCGAACCCGGTCGCTTTGCTGATTCCATGTCACCGGGTAGTGCACCAGGGTGGAAAAATTGGCCATTTTCGTTGGGGAAGCTGGCGCAAACAACTTTTATTGGCTATTGAGAAGTAAAATCAGTTATAAAAGAGAGGTGCAGACTTTATAATCTCAGCTTCGCTAAGGTTGAAGGAGTTAATTTATCAAAAACCAAAAAGACCAACTATCCCCCGTTATTGGTTTATTTCAGGAAATTTTGTAATTTATTTTAGTCTAAAACCTGTATCGGTTATTTAGGACTAGTCAGTTTGTATTGCTTAATTTCTGTACAAAGTGCTTTTCACAGCCTTCACCAATCTTTCCACATTTGGTAATGCCGCATCAATCAAAGTCGGTGAAAATGCAAACGGCGTATCAGTTTGCGTCACACGCATTACTGGTGCATCCAGATAATCGAATGCATAACGTTGTAAATGGTAAGCAATCTCGGAAGAAATCGAAGCCAGCGGCCAGGATTCTTCCAGTACCACACAGCGGTTTGTTTTCTTGATAGATTCCACGATCAGCGGATAATCAATCGGACGAATCGTTCTCAAATCAATGATTTCAGCGGAAATTCCTTCTTTCTCCAATACTTCTGCAGCCTCATGAGCTACTTTGATGATTTTTCCGAAAGAAACAATCGTTACATCTGTCCCCTTGCGTTTGATATCTCCCACTCCGATCGGAATGATGTATTCTCCTTCCGGAATTTCACCTTTGTCACCATACATCTTTTCAGACTCCAGGAAAACAACCGGATCATTGTCGCGAATTGCTGCTTTCAACAAGCCTTTTGCATCGTATGGGGTAGACGGTGTAATTACTTTCAATCCCGGAACATGTGAATAGAACGCTTCGAAACTCTGGGAGTGTGTCGCAGCCAGCTGACCAGCTTGCCCGTTTCCTCCGCGGAAAACGATTGGACAACCGTACTGCCCTCCCGACATCTGCAGCATTTTCGCAGCGGAGTTGATAATCTGATCCGCAGCCAGGATAGCAAAGTTCCAGGTCATGAACTCAACAATCGGGCGAAGACCATTCATCGATGCACCAACAGCAATACCGGCAAATCCCAACTCAGCGATCGGGGTATCAATCACGCGTTTCGGCCCAAATTCATCCAGCATTCCCTGAGATACTTTATATGCTCCGTTGTATTCAGCAACTTCTTCTCCCATCAAAAACACACCTTCATCACGGCGCATTTCCTCTGACATAGCTTCACGAAGGGCTTCTCTAAATTGAACAGTCTTCATTCTTATCGTTTTTATTTCGCTTAAAAGCAGCACCAAAATTAATCAAAATTCGTTTCTGACACATTAAAATACCGTGGAAGAACACACATTTTCGGGAAATGGTGGACAAATTGTTTAAAACGCTTTTACACTATGTATGCATAACATTTTATTTCATCCGATGATTTGATTATTTTTGTTTCCGAAACTAAGTTTAACAAACAAATAGTGTGCTTGTATATTTTATAAAGTGCATGCTCACAATCTTACGTTTAAATAAAAAAATATGAAAATTCTTGTATGTATCAGTAAATCTCCGGATACTACATCAAAAATTGCTTTTACGGACGGGAACAAGCAATTTGATGAGAATGGGGTTCAGTACATTGTCACCCCGTACGATGAATGGTATGCACTCGTTCGCGGATTGGAACTGAAAGAAACTTTAGGAGGCAACCTGACTATTATTACGGTTGGAAATGCCACTGATGAAGCAATTATCCGCAAAGCGCTGGCAATTGGTGCAGATGATGCAGTGCGTATTGATGCAGATCCGAAAGACGCTTATTTCACTGCAATGCAAATTGCAGAATACGCAAAATCAAATGATTTTGACCTGATCCTGACAGGGAAAGAAACAATTAACTACAATGGCTCCCAGGTAGCAGGAATGATCGCAGAAGCACTGGATCTTCCGTTTGTTTCCCTGGCTACCAAACTGGCTATCAACGGAACCACTGCACGCATGGAGCAGGAAATCGCTGGTGGGATTCAGGTTGTGGAAGCAAATCTTCCACTGGTTGTTTCCTGTGCAAAAGGAATGGCAGAACAACGCATTCCGAATATGCGCGGAATCATGGCTGCACGCACAAAACCGCTTACGGTGGTAGCTCCAGCTGCTGTGGAAGACCTGACAACTTATGTTGAATACAAACTGCCTGCAGCGAAATCAGCTGTGAAGATGATCGATCCGAACAATATGGACGAATTAGTTGCTTTGTTGCACAACGAAGCAAAGGTTATTTAATTTACAAGAACAAGGAATTATGACTATTTTAGTATATATCAATTCATCCAACCATTTGGCAAAAAGCGCGCTTGAAGCCGTAACTTATGCAAAGAAAATCGGTGGTTTGATCACAGTTGTTGCAACGGGCTCTGTTGACGAAGCTACACTGGCAACCCTGGGAGAATACGGCGCTGAAAAAGTCTTGGTAGACCGCAACGTCTCTACTGAAGATTCTCAGCAGGTAGCGCGTTTAGTGGCTAAAGCTGCCGAAACGACAGGAGCTGAACTGATCATTTTTTCTCACGATCTGGTGGCGAAAGCAGTTGCCCCGCGTTTATCTGTTCGTTTGAAAGCAGGATTGATTTCCGGGGCCGTTGACGTTCCGAATACATCAAACGGTTTTGTGGTGAAAGTGAACGTTTTCTCCGGGAAGGCATTCGGTTTCGTAGCTGTAAACTCTGCGAAAAAGATCATCTCTTTGCTTCCGAACTCCTTCCAGCCAGAGAAAACAGGTTCGGTTTGTACAGTAGAAGCATTTGACAGCGAATCAGGCTCTTCTACAATCAAAATAATTGAAACAAAAACACCGGAAGGTGAAATCCCTTTATCAGAAGCAGAACTGGTTGTTTCAGCAGGTCGTGGACTAAAAGGTCCTGAAAACTGGGGAATCGTTGAAGACCTGGCGAAAGCACTGGGTGCTGCAACAGCATGCTCCCGTCCGGTTGCGGATATCGGCTGGAGGCCTCACCACGAGCACGTAGGACAAACGGGTATTGCGATCCGTCCGAACCTGTACATAGCAGTCGGAATCTCCGGTGCAATTCAACATCTGGCCGGGGTAAACGGTTCAAAAGTGATCGTAGTGATCAATACCGATCCGGAAGCTCCTTTCTTCAAAGCCGCTGACTATGGCGTAGTTGGTGACGCTTTCGAAGTATTGCCGAAATTGACGGAAGCTGTAAAAAAATTCCGCTCAGCAGCACACTAGGATTAATCTATTTAATTACTTTTACGAAAGTAATCCGGGGAGGGAAGCATGTACAATGCTTCCCTCCTTATTTAAACCTTTCGTAAGGAAAACGTTCGAATGGACAAGATTAAACTAGACATTATCGGGCTGTCATACAGTCAGACACAAAGTGGTGCTTACGCATTGGTTTTGGCCGAATCGGGCGGAAAACGCCGTTTACCAATCATTATTGGTGGTTTTGAAGCTCAGGCAATTGCGATTGAACTGGAAAAAATGACCCCGACCAGACCACTGACTCACGATTTGTTCAAATCTCTGGCACAGACTTTCTCCATTCAGCTAAAAGAAGTGGTTATTTACAACCTGCAGGAAGGAATCTTTTACGCAAAGCTGGTATGCGAAAAAGATGGCGTTTACTCAGATATTGATGCCCGTACTTCGGATGCTATTGCCTTAGCCGTTCGTTTTGGCTGCCCTATCTACACCTTTGAGTCCATTCTTTCTTCCGCCGGAATCCTTTCCGATGAATTCCTGGACGAAGAAGACGAGATCGAAATCGCGGATTCAGATGACAACGAGTTCTCCAAAATGACCAAATCAGAACTGGAAGAGCACCTTCAGAATGCGATTGAACAGGAAGATTACGAATTGGCTTCCCGGATCAGAGACGAAATCAAGAAGCACGGAGCGTAATCAAATCAATATCAAGTAAGGCTATATTATGGGGGAATCCATCAAAGTTCGATTGACTATCATGAGTTTTCTCCAATTTTTTGTTTGGGGAGCGTGGCTAATTACTATTGGTAACTACTGTACAAAAACCATGAAATGGGATTTTTCCGAATTCGGAGCTATTTTCTCGACCATGGGAATTTCTTCTCTCTTCATGCCAACTATAACCGGGATCATTGCTGACCGCTGGATCAATGCAGAAAAACTCTACGGCATCCTTCATCTTCTTGGGGCAATTGCATTAGCTTCCATTCCTTCCGTAAATAATCCAGGCACCTTTTTTTGGGTGATTTTCGGTGCAATGATTTGCTATATGCCTACCATTGCATTATCAAACTCAATCGCATATCATGTTCTGAAAAATCATCAATTTAATATAATAAAAAGCTTCCCTCCGATCCGGGTATGGGGAACAGTCGGATTCATTCTGGCTATGTGGACAACGAATCTTTGCGGCTTCAAAACCACAGAAGGGCAATTTTATATTGCAGCTGTTTCTGCAGTAATTTTAGCAGTATATGCCTTTACACTACCAGCATGCCCACCACAACATCACAACCTGGAGGAGAAAAATTCAACCAAAGAAGTAATTACCAATGCCTTTAAGTTATTTGCTAATTACAAAATGGCTGTATTCTTTGTGTTTTCAATGTTACTTGGTGCATCACTTCAACTCACCAACATGTACATTGACACATACCTGGAAGGCTTTTCCAAATTTCCCGAATATGTAAATTCCCTTGTCGTAAAATATTCAACGATCATAAGTTCCATTTCTCAGATCTCAGAAACCCTTTTCATTTTGGCCATTCCATTTTTCCTGAAAAAATTCGGGATAAAAAAGGTAATGCTCATCAGTATGCTGGCTTGGGTACTGCGTTTTGGACTGCTCGCTTATGCCAATCCGTCTGATGGTCTCTGGATGATCATCGTTTCATGCATTGTTTACGGTATGGCATTTGACTTCTTCAATGTATCCGGATCGCTTTTCGTAGAAACATCATGTAATCCCAGGATACGTTCCAGCGCACAGGGAATGTTTATGATGATGACAAATGGTGTTGGGGCCATTCTCGGAAGCTACATAAGTGGGATTGTCATTGATACTTATTTCAACAGCGGAGATCGTTTGAACTGGACCGGAATCTGGCTCACATTCTCTGTTTATGCCCTGGTAGTTGCGGTTCTGTTCGCAATCCTATTCCGCCATAAACACAGCCCTAAAGATCTGGCTGATATTTCACACTAACTTTTTTGGTTATATACAAAAATGCAGGTGATCAAGTTGATTCCGGTTATGATGTGTTTTTCGATTATGAAAGCTTTTTGCCACAAGATTCACAAGTTATTTGCCGCGATTGACATCACGGAATACGTTGGTATAAGTGGCTTTTGGCTAAAAGGTTCAAAATGACTTTATTTTTTGTCCTTTAATAAACAAACTTGTTGCATTGAGTTGAAACATCACTTTCCAACGATTAATTCTCAATTTTTTCTACCCTTTTAAACTTGTACCCGATTCCCTTTACGGTCTGAATGTAATCATCACCGATTTTTTCCCTGAGTTTCCGGATATGAACATCAATGGTGCGGTCTCCGACCACAATGTCTGTTCCCCAAACCCGTTCCAGGATCACATCCCGTTCAAAAACCACCTCCGGCCGGGAAGCCAGTAAAGCCAGCAATTCAAATTCCTTTTTTGGTAAATGCAGCGTTTCACCGTTTCTTACAACCAGGTACTTCTCGCGATTGATCTCCAGGTCAGATATTCCCGGAGATTTTACCTGTATTGTTTCTTTTCTTCTGAGCAGGGCATGCACCCGACTGGTCAGTACACGGGGTTTGATCGGCTTGGAAATATAATCGTCTGCACCGGCATCCAAACCGGCAATCTGGCTATAATCTTCATTGCGTGCAGTCAGGAAGCAGATCAATACATTTTCCAGTCCCGGAGTGTTTCGGATTTGCTCACAAACTTCTATTCCATCCATTCCGGGCATCATAACATCCAGAATGATCAGATCGGGTTTTTCTTCTTTGCAAAGCTCAATCCCCATTTGACCATT
This sequence comes from Fluviicola sp., assembly GCA_031260455.1. Lineage (GTDB taxonomy): Bacteria > Bacteroidota > Bacteroidia > Flavobacteriales_D > Crocinitomicaceae > Fluviicola. Next base: position 27,889 of record JAIRJW010000070.1, on the reverse strand, counting down.
TTCTGCCAGCAAAATTTGAAATCCCTCCTTCTTTAGATTGTATTCGAGTATTTCACGAATATCTTCCTCATCATCAACTATTAAAATTTTATCCATTCTTAATTAGCTCTGAGATAGTTTCAAAATTAAGAAAGTATTTCGTAGTAGCCTGTAAAATCAGAAAGATATTCCCAAAACTAAAACGAGATAGTTGAAAACCAAGCCTGTAAAGGAAATATTGGAGAATTTGCATCAGAAAATCCGTTCATCTGGTATTTTATCCATTCAACATTAAAAAAAATGCAATTTTTTAAACAAAAAATACACATTCTTGGAATCTTAATGTTTTATAAAATAATTGCCGGGGGAATAATTTACGGGGTATCTTTAGATGATTAATCTGTTCAATGCATGAAAGTAATTGATTTGCCAGTAAATTACTTAACATTCAGCGATACATTCGTTTCACCCATTCTTTAAATCCTTTATTTGTTTGCTTTTGCCCTTTTATCAAATAAAAAGTGTGGAAGCGATGTACTTATACAGTATCTTTGTCGAAGTAGTAGTAGGTTAGGTTGATTAGTGTGATAAGAGCTTGAAACGCCCGTTTCAGGCTCTTATCTTTTTTAATTAATTTTTGGAGCAGTTTCAAATCTGTTGCCCGGATTGTGGTAATTAAAGCCATTTCTTTATTATCTTCACACAAACAATCTATAGAATGAAACCAAAGGCTAAAATATTATTGGTTGAAGATGATGCTAACCTCGGATTTGTAATTTCAGACCAGTTAAAATCGGAAGGATATCAGGTGGTATTATGCACCAACGGGATGGATGGGCATATGCGTTTTTCCGAAGACGAATTCCACATGTGTATTTTTGATGTGATGATGCCTAAAAAAGATGGTTTCACCCTGGCACGTGAAATTCGTACTATGAACCAGGATATTCCGATTTTATTCCTGACTGCAAAAGCTATGACGGAAGATAAAATTGCCGGGTTTAATGCCGGAGGGGATGATTATCTCACAAAACCCTTTTCTTTCGATGAGCTTTCTGTCCGTGTAAAAGCGCTCTTGAAACGCGTTCATATCCAGGATGAGCCGGGGCAAAAGGCTGTTCAAATCGGAAGCTACACGTTCGATACCGAAAACTTTATCCTGAAACATCCGGAGTTTGAAAAAACACTAACCAAGAAAGAGGCAATGGTGCTGAAAATTCTGTGCAAATTCAAAAATGCGGTCGTTCCGCGCGAAAATATCCTGACTGCTGTTTGGGGACAGGATGATTATTTTTCCGGGAGAAGTATGGATGTATTCATTACCAAACTGCGAAAGTATTTCTCTATGGACGATAAAATTTCCATTTCCAACATCCATGGTATCGGGTTTAAACTGGAAGTTTTGCCCTGATTTTGCCTCTTAAACCGAAACCCTTCAGATTTGGCGTACTTTCCGGGAAAATGACAACGATTTTACATATTGAAACAGCAACCAAAGTTTGTTCGGTAGCGCTTTCCGTTGACGGAGAGCTGAAGCAATTGCAGGAATTTAAAGATGATGGCTATGCACATGGCGAACAACTGACAATTCTGGTTCAACAGGTTATGGATCAGGAAAAAATCTCTTTCAGACAATTGTCCGCTGTTTCTGTTTCATCAGGCCCGGGTTCTTATACTGGTTTGCGAATCGGTGTGTCAACTGCCAAAGGACTTTGTTATGCGTTGAATATTTCGCTCATCGCTGTGAGTACGTTGGAATCCATGGCTGTACTCGGAAAAATGAAATACCCGCTGTTGAATCTTTGCCCGATGATTGATGCCAGGAGAATGGAAGTGTTTTCGCTTATAACAGATGCACAGGGAATTATCCTGAAAACGGCAAGTGCGGATGTCCTTGATGAAAATTCTTACAAGGACTTTGAACCCTTTGTCTGTTTTGGAGACGGTGCTTCAAAAATGCAGGAATTATGGGTAAAGCGTCGACTGACGTTTGACACGGAGTTGGCGCCCTCTGCCCAGGGACAAGTTGCAATCGCCTTTCAGAAATTTGGAAAACAGGAATTTGAGGACGTAGCTTACTTTGAACCGGACTATCTGAAAGAATTTTACATGCCTTCTAAAAAAACTTAGACATTCTTCTTCACGCGGAATGAAGGCAGAAAAACTGCGATAACACCTATAAGGGGAAGGAAGGAACAAATGCGGTATACTTCGATAATTCCCCGCTTATCAATCAGATCTCCCAGAAAAGCCGCGCCAACTCCACCCATTCCGAAAGCAAAACCGTAAAACATTCCTGAAATCATACCAATTCTTCCCGGCAGTAACTCCTGTGCATATACCAGGATAGAGGGGAAAGCGGAAGCAAGAATAAACCCGGCAAAAGCCAGACAGACAATTGTTCCGGTGAGATTCATATGAGGTAAAAGTAAAGTGAAAGGAGCTGCTCCAAGAATAGAGAACCAAATGATATTCCTGCGCCCGTATTTATCACCTGCAAGCCCTCCGATTACTGTACCCAGCGTAATGGCAAAAAGATAAACAGCCAGTAACAATTGCCCCTGGCTTCCCTGTAGATTGAAACGCTCTTCAGCGTAGAAAATGAGGTAGCTCGAAATGCTGGCAGTGTAAAAATACTTGGAGAAAAGCAATACCAATAAAATGACGACCGAGATGTAAATTCTTTGTCTGGAGAGCTGGTGAGTTACTACTCTGGTTTTTGTATTTTTCAGATGTTCCTGTAAATATCCTTTATACCAACGACTCACAAACAGGAGAATTCCAAATCCGGTTAGTCCGGCAATGACAAACAGTAAGGTATATTTTTGCCCGAAAGGAATCACACAAAGCGCAACCAGAACTGGTCCGAAAGCCGTACCACCGTTTCCCCCTAATTGAAAAATAGCTTGTGCGAGGCTTCGTCTTCCCCCTGAGGCAGAATAAGCCACACGGGAAGCTTCCGGGTGAAATACCGACGAAGCCAGCCCGATACAGCAGGCAGCGGTGAGTGTCATGGTGAAACTTTCCGCATACGACAAAATAATGATTCCGGCGATGGCAAACAGCATTCCGAAGCTGAATGAATAAGGTTGCGGATACTTGTCGGTAATGGAACCCACTATGGGTTGAAAAAGCGAAGAAGTGATCTGGAATGCAAACATGATGAAACCAACCTGTCCATAATCCAGGTGTTGCGTTTCCTTTATTAATGGGAATAAAGGCTGTAAAACTCCTTGAATCAAATCATTCAGTAAATGACCAAAAGCGATAGCAAAAAGGATGGGATAGGCTGTTTTGGTTGAGTCATACGATGTTGTATCCGCTTTCATGATTACAAAATTAATGCTTGATTCGTTAACGAGTTGTTAAGAGTGGAGTTTTCCTGGTTTAATCCTTTTTTTGGAAGTTTATTTGAAAAGTGAAAAGTTTGATTGAACACTTGAGTCTGTTGAAGTTTTTCTCTGTTCAGCTTTTTCAATTTTTACATTTTGAATCAGATGTAAATCGAAGGAAAAGAAGTAATTTGGTCCGTTATGAGCAGCAGCATCCAAAAAGGAGGTAAAAGGCCGATTATCATTGCAGGTCCCTGTAGTGCGGAGACGGAAGATCAGATGATCGAAACAGCGCTTCAAATCAAAGAATCCTGTAACATCGATATGTTACGTGCAGGAATCTGGAAACCGCGTACACGTCCGGATTCGTTTGAAGGAGTAGGGGAAGTCGGTTTGAGCTGGCTGGTGAATGCCGGGAAAGAGCTGGGGATTCCCACAACAACTGAAGTAGCCAATACCAAACATGTGGAACAGGCTTTGAAAGCCGGAGTAGATGTATTATGGATCGGGGCACGAACTACCGTGAATCCATTTGCTGTGCAGGAGATTGCAGATGCATTGAAAGGAGTAAAGATTCCTGTCTTAGTCAAAAACCCGGTGAACCCTGACCTGGAATTGTGGATCGGAGCCTTTGAACGCCTGGAAAAATCCGGAATTACTGAACTCGGAGCCATTCATCGCGGGTTTTCCGTATATAAGCATACGAAATACCGGAATGTGCCTAATTGGGAGATTCCGATTGCTTTGCACGAACGCTTGCCGAATTTGCCAATTCTCAATGATCCGAGTCATATTGCAGGAAACCGGGATTTGCTGCCCGAGGTTTCACAGAAGGCGATGGATTTGAATTTCGATGGTCTGATTATCGAAACACACCGAAGCCCGGATACTGCCTGGTCGGATGCCGCACAGCAATTAACGCCGAAAAGCCTCGGAGTTTTACTTGATAGTCTGGTGCTGAGATCCAGATACTCTGAAAAACTGGATACCGAGCACATTTCGGTCCTCCGGGAGAAAATAGGTGATTTGGATGACCGCTTGTTTGAAATTTTGATGGTCAGAATGCAATTGAGTGAGGATATCGGACGCTTTAAAAAAGAGCACAATATCACCATCTTGCAGCCCGAACACTGGAAAAAACTGATCTCTGCCCGTTTGGGAAGAACTTCGGAATATAAGCTGAGTGATCGTTTTATGCGCCAGGTCATGGATGCGATTCACCAGGAATCGATCCGCCATCAGGTGAGAGTCATGAATAATGCTTTAGATACAAACGAATAATGGAACAGATCATTCGGACAGGGCATCTTTCGGGAATTATCCGGATTCCGGCATCCAAAAGTGATTCCCAGCGTGCCGTTCTTTGTGCAGCTTTGTCAGAAGGAACTTCGCATGTGAGCGGAATTGGCCGGAGTGATGATGAAAAAGCAATGCTGAACTCCGTGATTGCGTTGGGTGCAACTGTGCAATTCGTGTCGGAAACAGGAGCTGATATCAAAGGAATAAACCGTCTTTCTGGTGTCACGGAACTTTCTGCCGGGGAATCCGGCCTGGGATTGCGTTTACTGACCTGCGTTTGTGCTGCGTTCGACCAACCGGTAACCTTGAATGGTAAAGGAAGTTTACTGAAGCGTCCAATGAATTTTTTTGATGAGGTATTGCCGCGATTTGGCTGTGACGTTACTACAACGAATGGTTTTCTTCCCATCCGAGTCAAGGGCCCGGTGAAAGGAACAAACCTGGAAGTAGACGGATCACTGAGCTCCCAGTTTATTTCAGGTTTGCTGATGGCGCTTCCGAAAAGTAAACAAGCAAGTTCACTGACGGTGGTTAATATGAAATCCGGCCCCTACATTCAAATGACACTCCAAACACTCCGGAAATTCGGAATCGAGGTTGAAAATAAAGAAAACGTCTTTTCAATTCCCGGAAATCAATCGTACAAGTCAGCAGATTATACCGTTGAGGGAGACTGGAGTTCTGCAAGTTATTGGCTGGTGGCATCTGCTGTTGGTCATTCCGTTTCGGTTTCCGGTTTAACAATGGAAAGCCTGCAGGCCGACAAAGCGCTGTTGCAAGCATTGATGAGCGCCGGATGTCGGGTTCAGATCGAAGAGCAATCGGTCCACGTAAACGGAAAAGACCTGCACCCGTTTGTTTTTGATGCACCCGATTGTCCGGATTTATTCCCGGCTTTGGTAGTACTGGCAGCAAAATGCGAAGGAATTTCCACGATCAGGGGCATCGGAAGACTTGCTCATAAGGAAAGTAACCGGGGAGTGGTCCTTCAATCCGAATTCGGAAAGATGGGATTGAAGATCGTATTAGATCATGATGAGATGCTCATTCACGGCACCGGAAATTTGCAGGGAGCCGTTGTTTCTTCCCACCATGATCACCGGATTGCCATGTCTCTGGCAATTGCTGCAACTTTTGCGAATGGTGAAACGCAAGTTCGGGACGCGGAAGCGGTGGCTAAAAGTTACCCGGATTTTTGGAAGCACCTGGTGAGTTTGAATGAATCGATTACCGTTCAGGCTAAAAATTAACCATTTGTCAGATATTCCGTTCATTTAGCAGATTAAATTTAAATTTTAGATTTTCATTTTTTATTTTCGTAAAGCTGAAACTGAGACACACACTCTAACTTACTACTAATAAGTTTCAAGAGTTTATTTTTATGTTACAGCAGTATTTTTTATTGCACATTTTCTGTATTTGATCAGCTGAGGTTACCAAAAGTTTTTTTGTTGATTCGATATAGTCAGTGAAGCAATAATAATTTTCTTCATAATCAGGTAAAGGCATCCGTCATTGACGGATGCCTTTGAAGTTTTAGAAGGATTACTCCAGATAAACCGGTTGGCTTTTCCCGTAATCTACCTGATAGTCAAACTTGAATTGTTTGGTTTCGCCCTTATTGGTTATGAATTTCCAGGTCAGGATTCCTGTCTTTGTATCCAGGGTTGCCCCGGTATATGTTCCCTGTTTTACTTTGATGTCATCGTTTACCGAAACAGGGAAATGATCTTTCACAATGATCGGGATGGCAGCGCCTCCGTTGTTACGAATCGTGAAATCCCAGGTTACTTCATATTTGTAACGGTTTCCAAGCAAGCGCGTTTTACTCATCTCCTCGCTGCGTTTTCGTTCCACCACGATTTTCTTGTCTTTTCCCAAAGAAAAGCTCAGAGTATCTTTCGCAGAATTCACGTCAATAAAGCTTTTTCCGATATATGTTCCGTCAAAATACAAGTTGGATTCACCATTGAGCAGGTTCAATTTTTCCCAGCCTGAAATTTGTGCAACCAGATAAACGGATTCATCCAGTTTCGGTACGGAATGGTATTCGTAATCCGCTTTCATCTGGTAAGTTGCAATAGCTACGCGGTGTTCGGCATCATCCGAAGGAACGGTAAACGACGCTTCGATCCGGAACTCTATACGCAGGTCCTTTTCCACCTGGTTGGCAATAGGAACGCTGTAGAATGCGCTGGTAGTGGTTTCCGCCTGATTATAATCAAGTTCTGATTTTTTATTTTTCGGACGGTTGTATCGCACCACGTATTTCGTATCCTCCCTGGAAAAACTGGCTAACGATGTGGCGTTTCCGATTGGGGCAAACTCGGTGTTTTCCAGTTCATCCATAGCAACAACTTCCGGATACAGTTGTGTTTTGATGTATGGTCCGTTAATTGTAACGTACTGGGACTGGTACCCGAGATAAGAAACAGTATAAGCACGTTCTCCGCGTGGTACTAAGAAAGAAAAATGGCCAGTTGCATCTGTTGTGAAGATATTCAGAGAATTGTTGACCATCGTGATTTTTGCAAAAGCGAGAGGTTCCCCAGATGAGGCGTCGGTAATTTCTCCGTGGATCATTTCCCCGTCAAAGTTATATTCGGGAATAAAACGCTCTGTGATCTGCTTTCTCGGTGCCGGAGAGTAATAATTGAGCTCCCACGGGTAAATGACAGGTTCCTGCGTATTATCATACGGATCGTTGGTTGACAGGATCAACTGAACGTTTTCCCATTCGATTCCGGTATTCTGGGAAACCAATCCTTTTGCTTCCAGCAAAACTGGAGCGCCAACTCCGTTACTTCTCATATCGTAGTATGGTTTCCAGGACGCTTTGTGTGTGATGTATGTGAAGGTGAAATCCACATTTCCTGCTTTTTCCACATTTAACTCCACTTCAATTTCGGTGTAATTTACCACCGGAAGTCCTTTGCGTGTATTGATTTCCTGTTCAATTGTGTTGATTTTTCGCACTACGTCTTCAATTTCAGAATTCAACTGTGATTTGCGTGTATTGATTTCCGAAAGTTTGATATGGAAAAAGGTGGAAGCCTCTTTCAGTTCGGATATTTTCACAGCTTGCTGCTGGCTGCTCAGGCTGTTGTTTTTTAGTAAGAGTTGTTCGTCCTGGAGCAATACTTTGTATTCATCGCGCAGGATGCGTTCCTGTTTTTCCAGTGCTTTCTTTTTCTCATTTTTTTCCGCGAGCTCTGTTTCTGCAATCGATTTATCGTCAAAATTCTTGCGGGTGCGCACACTCAGGATTGTTGCTCCATCCGAGCATTTTAATTGAATGGAGCTTGGATCGAGAAAATCGGTTAATTTCTGAAAAACGACCACTTGCTTTCCGCCAGTTAAATTCAGTGCTTTGGAATGCTCAATCTGAGCTCCCTGTTTGAAAACGGTGACTTTCCGAATTGCAGCTTCCGCTTTGATTTCCTTTTGTCCCCAAACCAGCATTGGAAGGAGGAATAAAATGAAGGTTGCTTTTTTCATGTTTTGTTTGAATAAAAAACGTACCTGAACGAGTACGCTTATCTGTTGAATTCGTTCAATTGTTTTTAAAGTTTTACGGGAAGAATCAGTTTACTACCTGGTGTAGTGGCGGCATTTAGTACTGCCACTGAAGTCATTCCTGTCAGAAACAACGTTGTAATAAATGTGATTATTCTCATGATTAAAATTTTAATTAATTTTTATAGAGATGAGGGAGAGGAGAAGATTCCATAAAAATTGGGAAATAAAATTTGAAATTACATTTAAGTGGCTGTTTTTTCAGATGTCGTAATTCCGCAATATTACGTCTGGCTGATCTGTGTGTTTATCTGATCTATGATATAGGAAGAGTATTGAGTATGAAGGTTTTCCGGGAGATCGAGGGTATTTGACCTTCCAATTTCCCGAACGTAATATTGCGGAATGACGTTTCAAAAAATATGAAGCACATATCTCAAATAGAGCAATTAGGACTAGTCACCTTATTCCTCTACTTTTTTTTGGTTTTTAAATATTCTTCTAATTCTTCGTCTGTTCTTATGTGATATGCAATTCCTGTTATTTTGACTTTTTTCACAACAGGGGTTACAACAATCAGGGGTATAACAGTCTTATGATAAGTTTCTGTTTGCTCTAATAATCCATCAGCATTGGAATAAGATTTTAGCGCTTTTTTATAGGCTCTACCTTCGCACCAACTATCTTTTGCCCAACCTATTGGGATAAATAAAAGCCATACTCTTCCTCCGCCAGATTTACCTTCCGTTTTACCAAGAACTTCAATTCGATCCTTTTCAAGATTTGAAATTGTTGAACTGTTAGGAATAGTGATTACTCGATTTGTTACACAAGAGGCTGTTAGTGTGGCGATTACCACGAATGAGAGTAGCATTTTTTTCATGTTTGTGTGACATTTAGAATATTTGAAATGTTTGTTTTTTCTGCCTGCTGCCCTAATCCTTTTTGATTGTAACAGCGAACAATTGCAACGTATGCGTTGCTAATGTAGTAATTATTTCACATCACATTCGTTTTCTATGAAAGAAACGGATAAGTTGCAGAAAGAATTCCTGATTAAATTAGGAAATAGAATACGAGAAATCCGTTTGGAGAAAGGCTTGAGCCAATCTGAGGTAGCAAATTTGTGTGGAAAAGAAAGACAATCATACCAACGGGTTGAATCAGGAAATATCAATCCAACTATTTGGTATCTTCAACATATTGCATCAGCATTAAAAGTTGAAGTGAAAGATTTACTCAATATTGATCTTCCAAAAATTAATTTGTAAAAAAGCTACTACAAAAGTAGCTCTGCTCCCTTCATATACTAAGGGACAGTTGAGAAATAAATTAGCGCTGTACGAAAATAATAGGTAATAAATCCCTCAGATGAACAGATTATTAGTGAAGTTTATTCCCGAAGACGAGACTAAACTTCACTAGTGAGTCTATTAGGCGAGCTAAAAGTTCGTGTATTTGCGGTAAAGAAAAATCATCAGAATTCTCGTACAAAACAAATAAATTAAAGTTTTACGGGAAGAACCAGTTTATTCAAATCAAATTCAAAAATATCAAGGCTGCTTTTTTTATCACTGATCGTTAAACCACTCACGTATGCTTTTCCCAAATCTTTGTATACTACAAAATGTGAATCGTCATTTACGGTGTTGACAGCTGGTCCCAGGTTTTTAGCTTTAGTCCAGCCGGAACTGGTGTTCTCGGAAACAAAAACATCCAAACCTCCCATTCCCAGATGGCCTTCAGAACTGAAAAACAGGAACCTCCCATCAGGTGTAATGTATGGAGTTGTTTCGCGCATACTGGTGTTCACACTGTCACTTAAAATTTTCGCTTCCCCCCAGGTTCTTCCGTTGCGTTGCACCACGTAAATGTCCGTAGAGCGTTTATCTCCTTTCCTGTCGGATACAAAATACATAGTATTTCCGTCAGCAGTGAGCGTTGCATAACCTTCCATGAAACTGGTATTGATCGATTTGTTGTTAATCACTTTCGGCACGTTCCACTTTCCTTTTTTGGTGAATTCCACTTCGCAGATATCAGAACTTCCGGTTACTTTTTTTGCATTGGTTGCCGTGTTGTTCAGGATTACGACAGCATTCAGTCCGTCTTTTGACAGCCAGCTCATGGATTCAAAGCCTGGTCCGTTGATGCGTTCCACGTTGTTGGAAATACTGTCGAACATGTGCATTTGCTCATTCCATACACCAGTGTAAACATCTTCAAAATATTCCTGATCATCTGGATTCATCATTCCCCCTGTTGTGTTTGCTCTTCGGGAAGTAAAATAAATGTGTTTTCCGTCTGCACTCAGAACCGGTCCGTAATCATTGTACCCGGAATTGATGTCTCCCATCAGTGAAATTCGCTGGTTCGGAATTTTAGCGCCTTGTTTCGCAAACTGAACAGATGCGATTTTGCCCTGAATATTCAATTCTTTTGCCCTGGATTTAGACAAATACGTCTGAGCGAGCTGAAAATAACGTTCTGCGCTATCCAGTTCATTTAAATTATGGCAGGTAACCCCGAGAATATCATATACTTCCGCATCCACGTCATCCGGTGCTTTATTGGTTGCATCCAAACCATACTGCTTGGCATAGCCGAAGTTTTTCAGGCGGTAATGACAGTAGGAAATCCAGAAAGGAGCTTTCCATGTATTCGGGTCTTTAATAGCTGCCTCGCGGAATGCCAGTAAGGCTTCACGAATTTTATTTTCTCCCACAAGCTGTTTTCCCTGGTCAATTTTGATTAATGCAGCGGATTTGTCAATGATTCCTGTGATACTATCCTTCGATGCAGATTGAAAAGCAAATGAATAAGTAGTACAAAGTAGTAACAATAAGGTTCCGAAAAGGATTTTCATAATGAAGCTGTCTAATAATTCGAAGACAAAGTAATATAAAAAATTCAAAAATCAGTGGGTGAATGATAACTGAATACGCTCTTTTGATATTTATGAGAATTGAAAAGCGAGAATTCAAAATTCAAATGTAAAAAGATTGATCCGAATCTTTTAAACTGCCTAAGTTATCTGTCACATCACGGTTCCGGAGAACTCGTTTTTTGAAGCGGTAGTCAGGTCCAGGAGATCGTGCATAGCGATTGTTGCAGCAACAATGGACCAGACCGGGGCAAAAGAAGCACAGATCCAAAGCCCTGAATTAGTCAGAAACGTGAGAGTAAACCGCCAGGGATCAGCCCCGAAAGAAGACCAGTCGAAGAGAGTGTTCAGATCGATGAAATTCCAGATCATGACAGAATACACAGAGCCGATAGAAAGTGCAATTCCACGGTTTTCTCTCGCAAGCTGAATGCTTTCCTGCAGGTTCATTTTCAGGCGTTCGTGGATATAATCCATGAAGGAAAAACCGTAGTAGTAGAAACTGATGAAAAACAAAATATGCCGCACCGGGCTCAGGGCAAAATCTCCCCAGCCAACCATCCCGACCAGGAAAATAACTGTAAAGAAGAAAACTTCCCACATCATGTTTCGGATCCCGATCCGGAAGCCGCGTTTGACATCACTGACCAATTGTTTGAAGTTGAAACGGTAGCGGTTCCCAGTAAGAATAAATTCGACTTTTTCCGAGATTTTCGAAAACAGGGGCGACAATAAAATCACTACGAGGTATTTTGCGAAACGCATCAGCGTGGTTGCAATCAGGATTTCCGCCATCAGCTTGATCAGGTACCAGATAATCCCGTTCATGCTTGTTGCTGTTGCCTGGGGTTCGTGGAGGTGGATCATGAATCCGACCTGATAAATACCCAGCATCAGGATAGCGGGGAAAATAATGTAGAAATACAATTTATAATCTATGATTAGCCGGAATGCTTTGACGTATGCTCTGTAACCAATAAAAAGGTTCTTGATGAATCGCATATTTCAAATGTAAGTAACTTGAAGTAAAATCAATCGTCAACAGGAAGATTCTATTAACAAACCAGAGTGGAGGAGCTAAGACTCTCATTTTAATTACGAATTGGGATTGACTGGTTATCTATTTGGTATCAATTGGAATAAAAAATTCGTAATTAAGGATTATCTTTGCATCTTTCAAAAAATGAATTATGAGTAATTCTATGTCTCTTACAACGCTCACAGCAATCAGTCCCGTTGACGGACGTTACCGTTCAAAAGTCAGCGAACTGGCTCCTTATTTTTCGGAATACGGATTGATTAAATACCGCGTTCATGTAGAGGTGGAATACTTCATTGCTCTGGTTGAGGCCGGAATCGGGCCGTTGAAAACTGTTTCGTCATCCATTTTTCCGGCATTGAGAGCTATTGTGACCTTTTTTTCGGAAGAAGATGCACTGGCGGTCAAGAACATTGAAAAAACGACCAATCACGATGTAAAAGCTGTAGAGTACTTTCTGAAAGAAAAGATGCAGCCGCTCGGACTGGAAAATTACCTGGAGTTTATTCACTTTGGACTGACTTCCCAGGATATCAACAATACGGCTATTCCTTTGAGTTTGAAAGAGGCAGTGAAGGAAGTGTATATTCCGGTATTGGAAGCATTGATCGGCGTATTAAAAAGGTACATGAATGATTGGTCCGGAGTGGCCTTGCTTGCCCGAACGCATGGCCAGCCAGCTTCTCCGACCATTTTAGGGAAAGAAATCGGCGTGTTTGTTTACCGTTTGGAAACACAGCTGGAAATTTTGAAACACATTCCTTATGCTGCAAAATTCGGCGGTGCGACTGGGAATTTCAACGCACACCAGGTTGCTTTTCCGGAAACAGACTGGGTTGCTTTCTCCAATAAATTCGTCAACGAACAGCTCGGATTGAACAGAAGTCAATTGACAACTCAAATTGAAAATTATGATCAACTTGCCAACCTGTTTGACTGTCTGAAGCGTATCAATACCATTATCTTGGACCTGAACCGCGATATGTGGACCTATATTTCTATGGATTATTTCAAGCAAAAACTGAAAGAAGGAGAAGTAGGTTCTTCGGCGATGCCGCACAAAGTAAACCCGATTGATTTTGAGAACTCCGAAGGAAATATCGGGATTGCAAATGCTTTGTACGAACACCTTGCAGCAAAATTGCCAGTTTCCAGGCTACAGCGTGATTTAACGGATTCCACGGTGTTAAGAGCCGTTGGGATGCCTTTGGCTCATTCCCTGGTTGCATTTAAGGCTACTGTTATGGGGTTAAACAAGCTGTTGCTGAACGAACAGGCTATCCGGGAAGACCTGGAAGCGAACTGGGCGGTGGTAGCAGAAGCTATTCAGACGATTCTCCGAAGCATCGGGTTCCCGAAACCCTATGAAGCTTTGAAAGGCTTGACGCGTAAGAATGAGAAAGTTACGCAGCAAACGGTTCATGATTTTATCGACACACTGGGTGTGGATGCAGCTATGAAAGTGAGGTTGAAAGAAATTACTCCTGCAAATTACACTGGGGTGAAGCTTGTATAAAAAGCTTTTAGAAGCTGTTTAAAATTTCAACATCAAGTATTATTTTGAACATAACTACGCAAAATTGTAAAGGTAAGAGAGGCCTGTTCAATTAGTCAAATTAAACCTTTTCGCGTTGTATATTACTGTTATTAGCTATTCCGAAAATCAGCAATCCTGAGCTAATTTATATTTTTTAGCTTATAAGGAGTTACAATTAACGTTTTTCGTTACCTTGTCCAACTAAAATCATTATAATCCTATTAATCAGTACACTACCTGCTTAAATCAAAATATTTATTCGGCAGAAACCCGGAAAGAAACCCTATGAAAACACTGGAGAAAAAGAATTGGAAATTTAATCAGCCTGGATACGGACAGATAATAATTGACCGATTCAAGTTGCTTGTCGTTGGTTCCTTTCAATCGTTTTTTTCACATGTTACTTTAGTCATATTTGTCTTGATGAGTTTTTTGCTGTAACTTCCGAATGGCAGCGGCTCAATGATGTTTAACATGGTAACGATCAAGTTGAGTATTAGCGAAAATATCGGATATGCTCCATGCAGCTGGTTAAACCGACTTCTTTTTCGGCTTGTTTTTAATGACTGTACTGAAGGTAATCTGTATATAGTCCTTTCTGCGATCCGTTGTATTTGTATGGAGAAACTGGTGCATCAATCCCACCTGAATGGAAGCCGTATTAATCTTGTAGCCGAGCCCGACAAAAAAGCGGTTTTGATTAAAATACGGGGCTTTATGTGTAAACATCACCTCATCTGAAGTATTTGCAAAAAGTGTGTTTTTCTGCATAGTTTTATGTGTCAGTGGGACAAAAGCCTGCAAACGGTAACGGAAACGGTAGCGGTCTTCATCGGTTGTACCATCATAATTGGAGGTAAAACCATCCAGGGCGCTGTCCCACTTTTGAATAAAACGATATTCGAAGCGATAGCGATGATCGAACTGAATGCGTTTTGCATTTGTTTTCAGGACAAACTCTGCCCAAATACGATTTTCGATCTGTCTTTGCGGAGTCCGGAAATTCTCATAATCGGCATATTGATGGTAAGTTCCCACTCCCAGTCCTCCGGAAAACTGTTCCGTAAACAGGTAGTGAAAAAACGTTTTCAGTTCCCAATAATTCAAATCGTTATAGAACTCCTGACTCCGGATTTGTCCTTCTGCGATAAAATGCAGTTTCGGAAAGGCCTCATACCTGACATTTGCCACATTCCAGGTCCCGGTCCTGAAACGTGTATCATTTGCCCAGCCCTGGGCCTTCGGGAATAAGGGAAGCACCAGAAATATCAGAATAACAACTTGTTTCATATATTTATTTTTTTCGGCAAAACTAATAGCTTCATATTATCTTAACCAACAACAAACAACAGATTAATTTTTTAATAACATTTTTAATATTCACTTAACATTGATGTCCGTTTTTGTCATTTTAAAGCTTCCGTAGTGAGTCAGTTATCCAGGCAAATTCGATTTAAAATCCAATCACTTAACATTAAGTTAACATTTAAACGCTCTAACTGCCTAAAACACTGTTACTTTGAGTGAAACAAGCTCCTTTTTATCTGGAAACAAGCTTATTTTACCATTTCGTTAACATTTACTTCGGGCGAAACATCCTCTCTAAACTAGAAGTACCTTTGTCGCAGCAATCATTAAGTTTAGTAAAAATGGCATCTGGAATTTTAAAATTTTTCTTACCTAAAGACAAAATATTTTACTCTTTATTTGAAGAAGCATCCCAAAACCTGGAAGCAATTGCAGGTAAATTGGTTCTTTGTGTGAATGAAGCAGATTACAACAAAAGGGCCACTATCATTAAGGAAATGGAAGATCTGGAGCATCAGAATGATGACCTGACACACAAAATCTTTGTTGAACTGGGAAGAAATTTCATTACACCTTTTGATCGTGAAGACATCCATTCATTAGCGACTTCTCTGGACGATATTGCTGACCACATTTATGCTTCTGCAAAAAAGATCAATTTTTATAAAGTTACACCGATCGATGACCAGGGGATTCTGAAAATGGCAGATGCCATTCACGATGCTGTTTTAGCAGTAAATGCTGCCGTAAAAGAGTTGAGAAATTTGAAAAACACACAAAAGATCGTTGAGTGTGTGATCAAAATCAACAGTATCGAAAACCAGGCTGACGATATTTTTGACCTGAGTATCGAAAAATTGTTTGATTCGGATGTGGATGCAAAAAGCCTGATCAAAAGACGTGAGATTTACCAGATCATGGAAGTAGCAACAGACAAATGTGAAGATGCCGGAAATGTGATTGAATCAATTGTTGTAAAATACGCTTAATATTCATTGGAAAACCAATAAAGTTATGTTCTCATTATTAATCGTCATCATCATTCTTGCACTACTGTTTGATTTGGTGAATGGTTTCCATGATTCGGCAAATTCCATTGCTACAGTGGTTTCCACTAAGGTATTGACTCCGTTCCAGGCTGTAGTCTGGGCAGCACTTTTCAATGTCATTGCTTTCTGGGTATTTGATATGAGCGTGGGAAATACCGTAGCAAAAACAGTTGACAACAGTGCAATCAACCTTTATGTAATCCTTTCCGGATTAATTGCTGCTATGATCTGGAACCTGCTGACCTGGTGGCTGGGAATTCCGTCTTCTTCTTCTCATACCCTGATCGGAGGATTTGCAGGAGCAGCCGTGGCCCACGCCGGGTTTAACGTGATTGCATCTGCAGAAATTATCAAAGTAACCTGTTTTATCATCCTGGCTCCGTTTATCGGGGGAGTCATTGCTTTTGTAATTGCATTGATTACCGTCAGCAGGAACTTTGCCAAAAAGATGATTTCCATCGTGATTCTCTCCACCATAACTTACTTCATCATGGATTACATGGTAGAGTACCTGGACGTAAAGCCAGTTATGCTTTACATTGTGATGGGAATGATCATTATTTTCATCCTGACTTATACTTATTATGAATTGGTTCATGGGAAACGCCAAACGGCGATGAAGGAATCTAACATGTATAAAAAACTGCAATTGCTTTCTTCCGCAGCTTTCTCTTTGGGTCACGGTGGTGCCGATTCACAAAAAGTAATGGGAATTATTTGTGCTGCTTTGATGGTTTTTGCTAACTCACAGCGAAACGACCAGGGGCAGATTGTGGGGAAAATCCCAAAAATGTTCCAGATTTCTGAGGTGTTCCAGATCGAATTCAAAGACGCAGAAGGAAGATTGGCTAAGTTTAAGCCCAAATACACGCAGGACATTGATTCCCTGAAAATCGAAAAAGAAGATCACATCCTGATTTATACCAAAGGAGAAGACATCTACGATGCAAAAACACACGATGTAATTTTCAAAGGAAAAATGCTGAACCAGGATTATATCGAAGCGGATATTTTCAAAGATTATATAAAGCAAAACGGAGAAATCCGTCAGGGGCATAAAATCAAAACGAAAGTAAACTCCGAAACCATGCCAGGCTGGATTGCTTTTTCCTGTTACCTGATGATTGGTTTGGGAACTATGATGGGAGGATGGAAAATCGTGAAAACGATGGGTACGAAAATCACGAAAGTGACTCCGCTGGAAGGTGTTTGTGCCGAAACTGCGGGAGCATTGACTTTGTTTACTGTTTCCAACCTTGGAATCCCGGTTTCTACAACACATACCATTACAGGTTCCATTATCGGTGTGGGAGCTACCAAACGGCTCAGTGCTGTTCGCTGGGGAGTAACCATTAACCTATTGTGGGCCTGGATTCTGACTATTCCGGTATCCGGATTGCTGGCTGCAGGAATCTATTACATTTCACTGTTGTTCCATTAGATACAACATTAATTTACGAGATAAAACTCTCACATTCTACGGGATGCTGAGAGTTTTTTTATTCCGTACCAGCGAAAGACCAAAACTAATTCCCAATAATTATTTTTTCCAATTCGGAATTAATTTATCCGGAATCCCCGGGAGGTCCTATATTTGTAAAAACACAACAAACATGACGCTCAAAGAAACCATTTCAGCAGTTGAATCTTTTCACGATGCCTTCAACATTCCGAATAATTACGAACCAACAGCTCAATTGTCCGAAGCAGATATCACTCTTCGCTACAACCTGATGAAAGAAGAAAATGAGGAATACCTGGAAGCGGCAAAAAACGGAGACATTGTTGAAATTGCGGATGCTTTGGGTGATCAGCTGTATATCTTGTGCGGAACAATCTTAAAACATGGGCTCCAGAATAAAATTGCAGAAGTTTTTGAAGAAATTCAGCGTTCCAATATGAGCAAACTGGATGCAAACGGAAATCCAATTTACCGTGAAGACGGGAAGGTCCTGAAATCGGAGCTGTATTTCAAGCCAGATATTCAAGCTGTTTTAAACAAGTAAGGTGGCGCGAACATCCGGATTCACATAACTTATATATCACCGAAAAGTGGGAAATTCTCCTTTTGGGCGAATAACGCAAAGTCGGAAAATCAAATATTGCGATTTGCTTCAGTGTAATTTTCAACTGCTGAAAATCAGATTGAGACAAAGAAAAAAAGTTGAAAAGTAACAAAAAACCCTGACGTTCACTGTAGCAAAGTCAGGGTTTTCAAACTTTCCAGGAGGTTTACAATCCGAAAGCAACTTTTACTTTATCTACAAAGTCTAGTTTTTCCCATGTAAACAACTCAACTTCTTTCACAATCTGAGTTCCATCCGGCGCATTAAATATTTTCTTCACGACTTCATTCTTGCGTCCCATGTGGCCGTAAGCAGCCGTTTCAGCGTAAATCGGGTTTCTCAATTTCAAACGCTGCTCAATGGCATAAGGGCGCATATCAAAGATTTCAGCACACTTCTTAGCGATTTCACCATCCGTCAGGTTCACTTTGGATGTTCCGTATGTGTTAATGAACAAACCGCAAGGTTGCGCCACACCAATTGCGTAAGAAACCTGTACCAGCACTTCATCACACAAACCTGCACCAACCAGGTTTTTAGCAATATGACGTGTTGCATAAGCTGCAGAGCGATCCACTTTAGAAGGGTCTTTTCCTGAGAATGCTCCACCGCCGTGAGCACCTTTTCCTCCGTATGTATCAACGATGATCTTACGACCTGTCAAACCGGTATCACCGTGAGGTCCTCCGATTACGAATTTCCCTGTCGGGTTAATGTGGTAAGTGATCTGATCGTTGAACAAAGCCTGTAATTCCGGTTTCAATTTTTCTTTTACACGCGGAATGACGATATTGATAATATCTTCATTGATCTTCTTCAGCATCTCTGCCTCTGTTCCAAAATCGTCATGCTGTGTGGAAACTACGATTGTATCAATTCGTTGCGGAACATTATCATCAGAGTATTCAATCGTTACCTGGGATTTTGCATCCGGACGCAGATAACCGATCACATGTGCTTCGTTATTACGAATACGTGACAATTCCTGCAAAATGTTATGTGCCAGATCCAATGCCAAAGGCATATAATTTTCGGTTTCTTTTGTAGCGTAACCGAACATCATTCCCTGGTCACCAGCTCCCTGAGCTTCTGCTTTTGCCTCAAAATCATCATTTGAAACTTTGCGGTCCACTCCCTGGTTAATATCGGAAGACTGATCGTGAATCGCCGAAAGAATTCCACAGGAATTAGCTTCGAACATATATTCTGACTTGGTATATCCAATTTTACGGATCACCTCGCGGGCAATCGTCTGAACATCCAGATAAGTATTTGTTTTCACTTCTCCGGCCAACACAACTTGTCCTGTTGTTACCAAAGTTTCGCAAGCAACTTTTGAAGTTGGATCAAAAGCCATAAAATTATCAATCAATGCATCGGAGATTTGATCCGCTACTTTATCCGGGTGTCCTTCAGAAACAGATTCTGAGGTAAACAAGTATGACATAGTCCTTGAATATATAAAAATTACAGAGGGCAAAATTAATGAAAAAAAAGAAAATGAATCCTGAATGTTGAAAAAACGAGTGTTAGTATTCTACAAAACTAATAGAATACTATTTTTAGCTATAACATGCTCTTTTTATCAGACAATTAACATTCTCTCCGACTTATTCCGATTCAAAAATTGTATCTTCGAATTCCAGATTATGATTTCAGTAACACTTTTTTCCGGTTCAGTATTCTTTCTGGCACTTGCAGTTTATTGCAGGATGTTCCGGCTAAAGCTGAAAGAAACCCAGAGAGACAACTAGGAGCTAAGTTTGAAAAATTACGAATTGAATGCACTTGTTTATATGAAGCTGAATCAAGTTTGTAACTCTGACATTTGTTTTGCGGACTACTGAAGAGAAGATTTAAGCCGCACGCCAAAAACAATGTCAAAGCCCATTTTCAATATCAGAGCTCCATTTATTAAAGCATATTCCACATCCTTTTTCAGATTCAAAAAAGAAGATTTTTTGATTTCAGTTAACAAAATCGGACCAATTCGCCAAAATTGCCATTACTTTTGTATCATTATTCCAGACAAATGAGTGGATTACTTGAGCAATTTTCCAAAGAATTTCAGAACCTGATCGGTCAATTCAAATTACCGCTTGAAAATCCAATTCTTACTTTTTCCATTCTGTTGCTGATCATTTTATTTTCCCCGATCATCCTGAGAAAAATCAAAATTCCGGCACTAATCGGCCTGATCATTTCAGGGGTGATTATCGGGCCAAACGGATTTCAGCTGATTTCCGAGGCAAATATGAAAACAGGTTTCGTAAATATGTTTGCGAAAATCGGTTTGCTTTATATCATGTTCATGGCCGGACTGGAGCTGGATATGCAGGAATTCAAGCGCTATAAAAACAAGTCCCTGACTTTTGGGGCACTGACCTTTTTTATTCCGTTGCTGCTGGGATATCCGACCTGCCGTTATGCTTTGAATTTGAATGAAATGGCAAGTTTGCTTACCGCTAGTATGTTTGCTACGCATACACTTGTTGCCTACCCAATCGTTTCCAAATTCGGGATTTCCAAAATGGAAGCTGTCGCCATTGCTGTAGGCGGAACTATTCTGACCGATACGGCCGTTCTGATCATCCTGGCAGTCATTTCCGGTTCCGACAACGGAATAATCAACGCCAGTGTGTTGGTTCACCTGACCATTACACTTTCCATTTTCAGCTTAATCATGTTCTGGGGAGTTCCGAAGATTTCCCGCTGGTTCTTCAGCAAGCTGGAATCCGAAAAATCGTCTCAGTTCATTTACGTACTTTCGGTTTTATTTTTCGCGGCCTTTTTAGCAGAAGTTGCCGGAATCGAAGCAATTATCGGTGCTTTCGTAGCGGGGTTGGTCATGAACCGCCTGATTCCACACTCGTCTGCCTTAATGAACCGCGTGGAATTTATCGGGAATGCTTTGTTTATCCCATTCTTCCTGATTTCCATCGGGATGGTAGTGAACGTGAACGTATTGGCAAACAACCCATGGGCCTGGGCAATTGCTGGAATCCTGAGTACTTTTGCGATTTTCAGCAAGTTCCTGGCAGCTCTTGCCACCCAATTGATTTTCCGTTTAAGTAGACCGGAAAGACAAATTATTTTCGGATTGAGTACCGCTCATGCAGCTGCAACGCTGGCTGTGATCAATGTCGGATATACCATGGGAATCCTTAGCATTGAAATTGTCAACGGAACGATAATCCTGATTCTCGTCACCAGTATGACGGCTTCTTTCGTAACGGAAAATGCCGGGAAAAAACTGCGCATTGCCCAAACCAAAAATGAACCACTGGAAGAGCCTTCGATGCGAAGTCAGCACGTTTTGGTAGCTGCAAACGAATTGAAAGGAAACGAATCATTGCTTGATTTCTCGGTCCTGATTACGGATAAATCTGTGATGAACCCGATTTCAGTGGTGAGCGTACTGGAAAACGATGAAGAGGCCGAAATGCGAATCCGGCGTTCCCGGAAGCACATTGACGATTTCATCACACATTACAACAGCGGTGAGATCAACGTACACGCCATGGCCACAATTGACCATAACCTTTCCAGCGGAATTGCGCGGGTTTCGAAAGAACTGGCTGCCGATATCGTACTCATCAATGATAATTCCAAAATCAATTTCCTCAAACGTTTGATTGGAGATGACCGGGAGCATTTACTGAGTGTTTGCGAGAAAACCGTATTCTTCTGTCGGCTCAATCACGCATTTTCCAGTTACCGCAGAATTGTGGTGGTTTGCCCGGTTTACGCAGAACTGGAAGAGGATTGCAAGCAATGGCTGGAGCGCGTTCTCCGGCTTTCTAAAGAGCTGAATCTCGATATTGATGTTTACAGTACCCGGGAAACATTCGAAAAATTCAAGGCTTACCGCACACACCGGAAATTCAATGCCGACCTGGCGCATTACCCGATTGAGTCGCCAGAAGACATTCTTCCGAAGCTGGCGACCATTAATGACCACCAGCTGCTGATTTCCGTTTTTGCGCGCTCGGGATCGGTTTCCGCTTTTGCAGGAATGGAGTCACTGCCGCAACGCATGGAAAAAGAGAATCCAAACCTGGATCACGTATTTGTTTACCCTTCGCAAAGTCTCTCCGATCTGTCATTTGCCGCTTACGACGACATGACCGGAAGCCCGATTGCCGCAGGAGTTGAAACCATTCAACGAATCTCTAAAGAAGTGGGTGGAATGTTTAAGAAAGCAGACGAGTAGCAAAAGCCTGTAATGTTAAGTTATACTTAGTGAAACTAAACCTCTAAACAGGCACCGAATTAACCCTTCAAAAATACATGTCACTACACGCCAAAGTTTGTGCTATTGTTATTTATACTCATAAAAAATAATTTCACCTAACGTATTTGTTTCTCAATTATAATTCCTATTTTGCCAGTATAATATTGCTATGAATACTTCTACCACAAAAGATTATGAAAACTTCCTGCTGCAATACCCTGCTTACGGCAGCACATCTCACCTCGATGCATTGCGGGAAAACGAATTTTCCCGGCTGGATGATCATAAACACGTTTATGTCGATTTCGTAGGGGCTAACTTATACCCCGATCTCCTGGTTCATCAACACGCCGAATTTCTGACAGCCAATACCTATGGCAACCCGCATTCCAGCAATCCAACCTCGAAGCTGGCCACGCATCATGTTGAAACGGCACGCCAGGCCGTCAAGGATTATTTCAACGATATAGCGGATGAGTATGCGGTTATTTTTACCGCCAATGCCAGCGGCGCGTTAAAGCTGGTTGGCGAGTCATACCCCTTCGATACGAACAGCTGCCTGCTCATGGTGGCAGACAATCATAACTCCGTCAATGGCCTCCGGGAATTTGCCCGCTCAAAAGGCGCTCCCTTTATATATGCGCCTATTCACGAAGAAACCATGCAGGTAAAAGCTGGGGAGCTGCAAAATAACCTGGCATCAAATATCACCGGTAATAAGCTGTTCGCATACCCTGCCCAGTCTAATTTCTCCGGTATCAAGCACGATCTGTCATGGATCGAAAAGGCCCAAGCCTCCGGCTGGGACGTGCTTTTGGATGCTGCGGCTTTCGTTCCGGGCAATGTCTTAGACCTGAGCATTCATAAGCCTGAATTTGTATCCATCTCGTTCTATAAAATGTTTGGCTACCCGACAGGCATCGGTTGTTTGCTGGCTAAAAGATCGGCGCTCCGAAAAATGAACCGTCCGTGGTTTGCTGGCGGCACTATAGAAGTGGCTTCCGTTCGTGGCGACGGTCACTACCTCGCTGATAACGAGGCCGGGTTTGAAGACGGCACCGTTAATTTCCTGGGCATACCGGCAGTAGCTAATGGCCTTCTTTTTCTGAAAAACATTGGTATTGATTCTATTCAATCCAGGACAAGAGCGCTAACTGACTGGACGCTGAAACAATTGCTGGCAATGCATCACAGCACGGGCAAGCCCTTGTGTCATCTTTACGGCACCAGCGATATCAATCACCGCGGCGCTACAATAACGGTGAATATCCTGGATGAGAACGGCGATTGGGTATTTTATGAAGATGTGGAGCAGGATGCGAATAGCCTGGGCATATCGTTGCGATCCGGCTGTTTCTGCAACCCCGGCGCCGATGAAACGGCCAATAGCATTGCTTCCGAAATGCTGCGCCCGATCTTTGAAAGCGGCAACAAGATCACGTATGCCCAATTTGTGGAAATGGCGCGTGGCCGTTTTGTTGTAGGAGCTGTACGGGTTTCGTTTGGCTACATTTCCAACGTTGCCGATGCCTACGCTATTGTTTCCTTCTTTAAGCGCTATATTAAATAATCACGAAAAACGATAATAACCATGTTTGAATCTCTGCGGAAATTATTTGGCGGTAGTCCTAAAAAATCAATCGAGCAGCTCATGTCCGAAGGTGCGGTGATCGTAGATGTGCGCAGTCCCGGCGAATATGCATCCGGGCATATCAAGAAATCGATCAACATACCATTGCAAAGCCTGGCAACCGGCTTCAACAAACTTGATCGGAACAAACCTGTTATTACCTGTTGTGCATCGGGTATGCGTAGCGCCTCGGCAAAGAGTATGCTGAAATCAAAGGGGTTTGTTGAGGTACGGAATGGGGGTAGTTGGGTGAGTTTGAGGAGGTATGAAGGGGGTTTGTAGTGTAAAAATTATATTATCTTGTTGGTGGTATGTACCTGTAGCAAAGCTGTTAGAGCAGGAAAATTAAATGAAAGCTTGCAAAAGGTCAGACGTAAAAACAAAAAGGAACAAACTATACTTCTAAAATGGCAGACACAAAAAGACAATTGATATTCAAGAAAATAACGCCACAAGAATATTTCATAAAAGCATTTTCATATTATATAGATGGTGATTTCAATGCCGCAATTGAACTATATAATCAATATATTGAGCTTGATATTGAAGACCATGTAAGAAGTGGCGCCTTTTCTCGCCGAGGGGACGCTAAAGCAAAATTACACATGTACGATGATGCGATTCAAGATTATAGTAAATCAATAGATCTATTAGCTGACAATCCTAGTGCTTATTCAAATCGCGGCGTAATAAAAATGAAGTTAAGATTATATGAAGAGGCGATTGAAGATTTTAATAAAGCAATTGAATTGCAGAAAAACTTTGGAATTGCATATTACAATAGAGCTACAGCAAAAGTGGAATTGAAGAAATACAATGAATTGATTGAAGATTATAATAAAGCAATTGAATTTGACCCTCAATGCGCAATATTCTACAATGGCAGAGGTAATGCAAATTGTAATTTAGAAAAATATGATGTGGCAATTGAAGATTACACCATTGCGATAGAAAAAGAACCTCATTTTATATCAGCGTACAATAATAGAGGAAATGCAAAATTTAAACTGAATAAAGTAGAAGAGGCTAACCAAGATTTTAAAATTGCCCTCACTCTCCTTAATCCAAATTTGGAACAAAAATTTCAATGGCAACATGTCGTAAGTTGTGCATATCCAAAATTTGTAGAAGACGCTGAAAGCTATGTAATAGCCAATAATATTGATAAGGGTTCTGCTAATTCTTTACTGCTCAAAATTTTAAGCTTAATGAAATTAGCGAGAGAAGATTATGAAGATATTGTAAAAAAACTCATTTTACATAGTGCTTATTTCTCACAAATTACTGAAGCAGATCAAAATAATAGACAGCAGTACGAAAACATCTATTTGCAAATTCTGAAAATCATTTCACAATTACATTTAGATGAGATGGTCCTGCCAATTTCTCATTATACTAGAACTTGTACAACAGAATCATTACTCTTTGACAATTCGCCTTTATGGCTGTCGGATTTATCTAATACAAATGATGAACATGAGGGGGATTTATTGTTTAAGTATTTAAATATTGATAAAAAATATTCATCTAATAAATTGAATGCGTTTGTCAGTTGTTTTGTTCTTGGCAATGATAATCCAAATATGTTTAGATTGTATGGAAAAACAAATAAAGAAGAAAACTCAGGGCTTTGCTTAACTATAAAAGCCGATTATTTTAATCAACAATTAACCTTGATTGATACAGAAATAACAGATAATAAAATAAAGACTTCATTGTTTAGTTGTATTTATATTTTCTACAATCAGAATGATCCAGATGATACTATGTATGTGACAAGTGTTGGTGGGGGCAATGAAAATAAGAAAATAGAAATACAAAACAATTTAAATTTTTTGAAAAAACTAGTTGACAATAAATGTCTGAATAAGTATGTTATTTGCGATTTACTTACAGCCCTTCGATTTTTAATAAAAATAGATTCGTGGCAAGATGAGAAAGAATGTCGTATTGTTAAAGTTGCGTTCTCCGATAATCTTAATATTGTAAACAATAAAGAAAATAGAGGAAATCACATCAATTATATGCCAATAAATCAATACGTAGATAAAATACATATCGGTTGCAATGCTTTCAAAAATGAAATTAAAAGAAAAGAATTTATTGAAAAAATAAAGCAGAACAATTTGCCTATACAATGCATATTAAGTAGGCATAAAAATAGAAAATTTAAATGATATAATAAAAAGAAATGTTTGAAGAACAAACGGCTTTGCGTTAGGCGGGGATATGCCCACAGACAGTTTTGTGGGAATTTGGAAGTGCATCGCTAGCAATTTAGCATGCTGACACGGACAGAATAAGCCTGTTTTTATCTTTGCAACAAAATATTATAGGCAATATAAGCAAAGAAGATTGTACAAAAATACTTGAACAAAATCAAGCTCGCACGCATTGGGATACGGAAAAAGAGTTTGGGTATATTTCGGTGATTGATGTCATTGAGATTTTAACCAGAGCAGACCGTCCTTGTGAATATTGGAATGATCTGAAAGCCAAACTGAGAAAGGAAGGAAGGAAGTGAGTTGTCCAATTTTTTCGGACGACTGAAAATGCAATCTTCGGATGGTAAATTTTATAAGACCGATGTAGAGCCGATACCGAACAGATTTTCAGGTTGATTCAGTCTATTCCATCACCCAAAGCAGAACCTTTTAAGGTATGGTTAGCACAATGGCATCAGAGCGTTTAGACGAAATGCAAGATCCCTAAATTACCATTGACAGAGCTTTGGAACAATATTTGGAATTGGGTTATTCCAAAAACTGGATTAACCAACGGTTTCAAACGATTTGGCAAGAAGCTCTTACGAGAAACAAACTATCAAAGAAAATTGGGGATTCAGAGAAATGAAACGGCAAATTGATTCCGCTTTGTTTCAGCGTTTGGTTTTAAGCCACGTTAACTGCAACCGTAAACCTACCGTGCCAAATATCAACCTGCTTGACAAATAAGCGAAATTATCCTGCGTGTTTATTTTTGTATCTTTACGTTTCGAGGTAGAGCAATATATCTTATTCAAAATACAATGCTTGTAAATCAGTCCATCATAGCAGATATTAAGGCAATCATAGCTCAATCGAAGGACAATGCCATTCGTGCTGTTGACCATCAACGTACTCTCATGTATTGGCATATCGGCGGGCGTATTTTTGAAGAAGAACAAAACGGAAAAGATAGAGCAGACTACGGCTCTTTTCTTATTAAATTTCTTTCGGAACAACTGCAACCCGAATTTGGAAGTGGGTTTTCGGTAAGGCAAATCAACTTGTACCGTCAGTTTTACCGCACTTTCCCAATTGTGCATACACTGTATGCACAATTAAGCTGGAGTCAGTACAAGTTGTTGTTAAGTGTTGAAAGCAAGGACAGAAGAGAATTTTACATTGCTGAAACGGTAAAAAATAATTGGACGGTTCGACAGTTGGAGCGACAAATTTACAGCAGTTTGTACGAACGTCTTTTGTTGAGCAACGATAAAGAAAGTGTTTTGGCAGTTGCCAAAAATGAAAAACAGCCGTCCGATGCTAAAGAAATTATCAAAGACCCGATGTATTTAGAATTTTTGGGGCTGAAACGAGAAGCGTCCTACTACGAAAAAGATTTGGAAAGTGCAATTATTACGCACTTACAGGATTTCTTATTGGAATTAGGCAACGGATTTTCGTTTGTGGCACGGCAAAAAAGAATCCACATTGAAGGCGATGAATTTTTTGTGGATTTGGTATTTTACAATCGTCTATTGCAATGCTTTGTTATTATTGAAATTAAAACCACAAAATTGATACATCAAGACATTGGACAACTTCAAATGTATGTGAACTATTACGACCGAATTGAAAAATTGCCGCACGAAAACCAAACTATTGGCATTTTACTTTGTGCAGCAAAAAATGATACGGTTGTTCGTTTTACTTTGCCTGAAAATCAAAAACAAATTTTTGCAAGCCAATATGAATTATACTTGCCTACGGAACAACAACTATTAGTGGAAGTAAACAAGGAGTTAGAAAATT
>JAIRJW010000064.1 GCA_031260455.1 Fluviicola sp. | reverse complement strand
GTGGAGCTGAATGAAGGGATTTACGATCCGGATTCATTGGGATCCATTACGATAGAAGTGGGAAAAATCACCTGCGGGAATGATTTCACGTCCTCCAATACGCCTTATGCCATTGCGGTAAACAATTCCTGCCCAACCTGTAGTTTGGAGAACCAGCTGGGAAGCTTTGTTGCTCCGGTAACGAGTGGAAGGGATCGGAGTAATTATATCAAAATGCCAACGGTCACTGAACTGGAAGAAATCGCCTTATCAAATCAAACTGCAGGAACCGGCAGGACAGGGACAGAGAATCGTGAAACAGTGGCTTATCCCAACCCGACATCGGATTTTTTACAGATTGCGGCAACCGAAGAATTACAGCAGGTGATTTTGCTGGATCAGAGCGGTGCGGAGGTAAAAGAATTTGATCCTTTGAATAAATTATTCGATCTTCGTGAAGTGGCATCAGGAATATACACGCTTATATTAACATATACTAACTATGAAACAACCCATATTAAAGTGGTTAAGCTGTAGTTTAATACTACTATTCGCCCTCTCCTGCAGAAAAAAACAAAAAGGAGCTTTGGATGATTTTGATTCCGGGAGATTTGATTTTGTCTGTATCTGGAATACAAACGGGGTGCAGGATACGGCAACCGGTGAAGTTTCCGGGCCTTATACGTTCTCCCAGCGTTACTATTTTATGGTAAAGCAAGAATTGGGAACCACCATGAAAAGTTTTGGTGTGGGAGGTTATTCAGGAATAGTAAACAGCTCTTTTTCTTCCCAGGGTTTATGGTCATTGAGTGGAAATATCCCTTTTCCTCCCCCGGGTTTATGGATAGGTGGCATAATCACATACGAAGAACATGACTCGGATCATTTACTAGTTTATTTCGATCGTGAAAATGAAGCAGATACTACGATAAATAAGATAAGTGGCACATTTAAGCTAATCCGAAAATAATGAAGCTATGATTGGAATCAGAATAATACCTTTGTTACTGGTTTGTGCACTCCTGGCCGGAGGATGTCACAAAGAAAACGGGAAGCACAAATACGAGCTACGCCTGTTGTTCGATAGTGGAGATGTGTTTTTAAATACCGGAGTCATTAAAGAAAAAAGCCGGGACAATAAGTATCGGGGGTTCTATGTAGATGTTTTCACCAACGGGCTTCACTTTCTCAAAGTAAAGGACAATCAATTGGTATGTTCGGACGAAGTGACCTTCCTCACGAATAAGCCTGCGAACTTCGCAGGTGGAATGGCAGGAACCTTTAAGGGAGATATTTATCTTGAAGGAACCTACACCCAAAAAGGGAGGGCTTACACCGTGGATGATGGCTACTTTGAGTTTATCTGGCGGAACATGACTACGGGACAACCTATGAGTAGTATTGTCTATAAAGGCAAATGGACGTTGAAACGGAAATAATATAATTGACAGAACCCGGTTGAATTTGAATCGTTGTTCCGGTTCGGATTTGGCCGGGTACTGTCTTTTTTCCCTTATATTAACATATACTAACGATGAAACAAAGCACATTAAAGTGGTTAAGTTGTAGTTTGATACTACTAGTTGCCATTTCCTGTAGAAAAAAGGAAAAAGGAGTTCTGGACGATTTTGATTCGGGAATATTTGATTTTGCCTGTATCTGGAATAAAAACGGAGTGCAGGATACGGCAACCGGAGAGGTTTCCGGGCCGGATGCGAGTGCTGCCACATCTTATTATTTTAATGTAAGACAGAAATTGGGGGGGATCAATTCCCTGAAGGATTTCCAAGTCGGAGATTTTAAAAAAATGGTGGGCGGACCTTTTTATGCTCCGGGCTTATTAATAAGTGCTAAAATCACGTATGAGGAACATGATGCAGATCATTTACTGGTTCATTTCCTAAATGATGGTACTTTGCCATCTGGTGCATCACCTGTGAGTGGCACATTTCAACTAACCCGGAAAGAATAAGGCGATGTTTGGAATCAGAATAATACCGTTTTTACTTGTCTTTACCTGTGTGTTCCTTTCCGGCTGTCACAAGGAAAACGGAAAGCATACCTATGAAATGCGCCTGATGTTTGATAGCGGGGATGTTTTCACAAGCAGTGGAACAATTGCTGAAAACAAACTGAAAAGGAGGAGAGGTCAGGAACTGATCGTTCACGTATTTAATAAATATACGTTCCTCAAAGTGAAGGATAATAAATTCGTGTGTTCTTACATCCTTTATTTGAACAGCAATAAACCTGTAGCTTTTGCGAACGGAATGACTGGCTCCTTTAAAGGAGATGTGTATTTCGAAGGAACCTACACCCAAAAAGGGAGGGCTTATACCGTGGATGATGGCTACTTTGAGTTTATCTGGCGGAACATGACTACGGGAGAACCGATGAGCAGTATTGTTTATAAAGGCAAATGGACTCTGAAACGGACCTGATCTGATTGACAGAACCCGGTTGGATTTGAATCGTTGTTCCGGTTCGGATTTAGCCGGGTACTGCCTTTTTCCTTCATTGAAACAAAGCACATTCAAGTGCTGAAGCCCTGGGCTTCTTTTTTAGTGATCTTGCCTTCCTGTAAAAAAGAACGGCAGGCTCAGGAGTAACACGTAAAATTTGGACAATAATCGAAACAAATCGAATTATTGCCTCTTTTCTTATCCTTTATTACGACTGAATTAATTTTTTATCAAGCATGAATTTCTTTCAAACACTCAAAAAACCAATGGTTTATATTGGTGCTATATGTTTGCTTTTTGTTGTTATTGTAACTTTGCAAAGCATTCTCCTGCCTCCGAAAACATATAGTGACGGAGGAATTGAATATACACACTATAACAATTATGTCATTTTCAAACAATCTTTTTTTCATCTCATTGAAAACAAAGATTTGTATCAGCTATATCCGCAAGAACATTGGGATTTGTACAAATACAGTCCTGCCTTTTCACTCTTTATGGGGCTGCTGGCCTGGATGCCTGACTTTTTCGGACTCTTGCTCTGGAATTTGCTCAATGTTTTTGTCCTCTTTTTCGCTCTTTGGAAATTACCGTTTGAAAACAACAGAAAAATCATTTTTACATTCCTCTTTCTGATTATCCAACTGATAACCTCCATTCAAAATTCACAAAGTAACGGGTTGATTGCAGGATTAATGATCTTCGCCTATATTCATTTGGAAAGGAAAAAAATCGCTTTGGCTGCGTTGTGTATCGTAGCAACTGTGTTTATTAAACTTTTCGGTATGGTTGCCGTTTTGCTGTTCCTTTGCTATCCCGGAAAACTCAGAGCTTTTCTCTATACTGCCGGATGGACAGCTTTATTTGTGATGCTGCCGTTCATGGTCATTTCCCTGGCGCAAATGGAATTTCTCTATAAAAGCTGGCTGTTTCTTTTGAAAAATGATGATCCTAATGCCGACGGGTGGATTCATATCTGGTTTGGGGAAAAAGCACGACCAGTTGCGCTGCTTGCAGGAGGTGGATTATTATGCCTTCCTTTTATTCATTACAAACAGTTTCATGAAAAGAAAATCAGGTTATTTTTCCTTTCCTCTATCCTGATTTGGGTGGTTATTTTCAATCACAAAGCTGAATCGCCTACTTATATCATTGCTGTTTGCGGTATTGCAATCTGGTATTTCGCTCAGAAGTTTAAACCGGAAAATTTTATATTGATTCTGCTTGCATTCATTTTTATGGTACTTCCCTCTGCCGATTTTTTCCCTCGAAAAGGAAGAGAAAATGTGATTATTCCCTACGCTCTTAAAGCTGTTTCGTGTGTTTTGGTTTGGCTGAAAATAACCTGGGATTTGATTTTTTACAAATCTGATAATCAGATCCCCAACCGGTTAACGGAAATAATGTAATTAACAGAACCCGGTTGAATTTGAATTCTGTTCCGGTTCGGATATTATGATAAACAGCACAAAAAACAATCTGTGTAACATCAGTGAGGTGGTATTATCGTTTTTGATGAAGTAATTCAGACAGTTTTCACACGGCCGTCGAGCAGTTGATAACGCTCCCTGCTTTCCGGGCAAACGGCGAATCCGTTCTCATCAAATGTCAGGCGATGACCGTACGCACTCATCCAGCCGATCTGTCTTGCAGGATTCCCCACAACCAGCGCATACGGAAGCACTTCTTTTGTTACAACCGATCCCGCACCGATAAAGGCGTATTCCCCGATATCGTTTCCGCAGACAATCGTTGCATTCGCCCCGATGGAAGCTCCTTTTCGCACCACCGTACAGGAGTACTGATCTCTCCGGTTCACGGCAGAACGCGGATTCATCACATTGGTAAATACCATGGAAGGTCCCAGGAACACATCGTCTTCACAGATCACACCTGTGTAGATGGAAACATTGTTCTGAATCTTCACATTGTTTCCAAGAATCACATCCGGCGAAACCACGACATTCTGACCGATGTTGCAGCGCTCCCCGATCGTACAGTTCGGCATAATATGCGAAAAGTGCCAGATTTTGGTTCCTTCCCCGATTGTACATCCCGGATCGACTACTGCCGTTTCGTGTGCGAAATAATTCATTTTTATTTGAAAATTGAAAAGGGAAAATTGAAAAGAGATTTTTTGCTAAAGCGGCGCTTCCGGCTTTTCAATTGTCAATGATCCATTCTCCATTAATAATTAGCGAACGATGTACTTTTCGAAATCGATGTGATCCGATTGGTACAATTCTTCTTTGGCTAAACTTTTAAAATACGCATAGGTTCTTTTTAACCCTTCAGCCCGGTCAATCTGCGGCTCCCAGCCCAACA
Organism: Fluviicola sp.; assembly: GCA_031260455.1. Taxonomy (GTDB): domain Bacteria; phylum Bacteroidota; class Bacteroidia; order Flavobacteriales_D; family Crocinitomicaceae; genus Fluviicola. The sequence goes on along the minus strand of JAIRJW010000064.1, from coordinate 31,174 downwards.
GCTGTTTTGCTTTCGAAATATCCGGCTGGCGTTGTTTCGGGTCGTCTACCGGCAAATCCTTGTAGATTACCTTCTGAGTTGTTCCCGTGAGTTTGATGATTTCTTCAGCAAACTGGCTGATCGTGATTTCATCCGGGTTTCCGATATTCACCGGATCCGCACAATCGCTATGCAGCAAACGAACGATTCCTTCTACCAGATCGTCAACATAGCAAAATGAACGCGTTTGTGATCCGTCTCCGAATACCGTCAGGTCTTCTCCACGAAGTGCCTGACCGATAAATGCTGGCAATACACGTCCGTCATTCAAACGCATGCGCGGGCCATACGTATTGAAGATTCTCACAATCCGCGTTTCCACGCCGTGAAACGTATGATACGCCATCGTAATGGCTTCCTGGAAACGTTTTGCTTCGTCGTAAACACCACGTGGTCCCACCGGGTTCACATTTCCCCAGTATTCCTCTGTCTGCGGGTGAACCGTCGGATCTCCGTATATCTCGGAAGTACTTGCGATCAGGACACGGGCTCCCTTGACACGTGCCAGCCCCAGGCAATTGTGAATTCCCAGAGAACCAACTTTCAGCGTCTGAATCGGGATTTTCAGGTAATCGATTGGGCTGGCTGGTGATGCGAAGTGCAAAATATAATCGAGTTTTCCCGGAACGTGGATGAATTTACACACATCGTGATTGTAAAATTCGAAGTTTTCCAGATGAAACAGATGTTCAATGTTCTTTATCCGGCCGGTGATCAGGTTATCCATCGCGATGACATGATAATTATCCTTAATGAACCGATCACATAAATGAGAGCCTAAAAAGCCAGCTGCTCCGGTAATCAATATGCGTTTTCTCGTCTCTATCATAATTTTGTTAAAAACATCTTAAGAGGATCCAAATAAGAAACATTCAGATCCCAATTACTGGAATCTTTGAAATCAACCTTATCAATTCCTTGAAATTTTGAATGCAATACTGGTGAAACAGATTCCAAATAAGCATAAACTTTCGATTTAGCAAATGGTCCTCTGAATCCCTGTGGAAAATTATCTAAACAAGATTCATATTGAAACCAGCAATGCTCAAAATCTTGTTTTTTAGTTGATGACATGCAGTTTTCCAAAACAACCTCCAAAGCTCCAGGGTCCCGATCATTCGGAAAGAAAAAAATCTCATCAAACAAATTAAAATTGGCATATTTTTTCAATTCTTTCAATGATTCTTCTTTATCCTTATCTGCATCAATAATCACTCCGTTTTTTACTCCCTGCAATTGATTTTTTTCCAGTCTGGGTGCTGGAATATTTTTTACTTCTCCCTTCCCTTTTAAAGGAATAATCTCAACATCATTTAAACCCAAATGGTCCAGATAATCGGAAATAAATTTCTTATCTGATTTACCTTCCACAAATAATTGAATTTTTATTGGCATTATCCACGAATTTCAATATTATTTTCGATTGCATTTTCAAATTCCTTGAAGGAATAATCAACATTTAACACCTTGTTTTCTGAATTTTTAAACAAGTTATATACCATGACATCTTTCTGAATTTTTTCAAATCTTTCATCTTCCAACACTTCTTTAAACATTTTCAAACATTCGGAATTATGAGTTGTTATGAACAATTGAGTATTGTATTTTTTTGCAACTTCCAGCACTATTCCCCATGCTTTCTTCATTTTGGAGAAATGTAATCCATCATCAATCTCATCAATCATTAACCGGTTGTCTTTACACATCATAATTTCCAAAATCAAACGAACCATTCTGATTGTACCATTACCCATCATAAAAAGTGGAATCGGTCTCTTATTATTATTGAATAATACCATCAAAATCGGATTATTTGGCACCGTAGTCGAATCAATTGTAATTTCTGCTATCTCATCCGATAAGAAATGAAGATTCGAAATGAACTCTTTTCTAAGTTTCAGGTCATTATTAACCGTAGAAGAGAAAAATTGTACTAAATCATTGTCATAACTCAAGCCAGATTTAATAAATGGCTGATAAGAAATCTCCGCACTTTTTTTCTGTCTATAAAGATTAATATCAGTTGTATAAAAATTGGTCATTCCATTCAATTTTATCAAGACAATTGTATTGGGTAACTGACTCAAATCAACAAGTGTATTATTTTTTAAGTTATCAATATTCTCCTCTGTCATTCCATTTGTATCTACGATAGAGAATTGAAATTCATTTTTTTGTAACTGATTATAACTGACTGTATAAGTAATCACCTTATCATCTTTCTCATTAGAGAAAAAAAACTCCAGGCTGTTATAATAATCTTTCGCCTCATTAGAAGACAGCCCTTTAAAAGACATCATACTATAAAATCTCCTTAGTAACGTAAATGGATGCTCATCAAACAAAAGCGCTTCCAAAACACTTGTCTTGCCCACATTATTATCTCCTAAAACAATATTGAACTGGGCAATATCATTTAATTCAACAGATTCTAATCCCTTGAAACATTCAACCTTAAAGTATTTTAAATGCTTTATCTCCTTTTCCATGACAAAAATTTTATTTTTCGCAGGTTTTACGTCCAATTGAAGTATAGTAAAATCCTTTTTTATTCATTTCAGTGATTTCAAAGAGGTTTCTTCCGTCAAAAATCACCGCATCTTTCATCAGGGATTTTACCCGGTCGAAGTCTGGATTTCTGAAAATGCCCCATTCAGTACAAATCAACAATGCATCTGCATCTTTGAGAGCAGCATATTCATTTTCTGCGTAGGTGATCTGATCTCCAATCACTGCTTTCACATTTTCCATTGCTTCCGGGTCATAAGCCACTACGTTTGCTCCTGCTCCGGTTAAAGCCTTAATCATGTATAAGGCCGGAGCTTCACGGATATCATCGGTATCCGGTTTAAAGGACAAGCCCCAAAGCGCAATTCTCTTTCCTTTCAGGTTTCCTCTGAAAAAGTTTTCGATCTTGGGGAAGAGAACTGTTTTCTGAGATTCGTTTACAGACATCACGGATTTCAGGATTTCAAAAGAGAATTGATTCTCTAATCCGGAATTCACCAAAGCCTGCACGTCTTTCGGGAAACAAGAACCTCCGTAACCGATTCCCGGGAATAAAAAGCGTTTCCCAATGCGGTCATCCGAACCGATTCCGATACGAACCTTATCCACATCCGCTCCCACCAGCTCACAGAAATTTGCAATTTCATTCATAAAGGTGATTTTTGTCGCCAGAAACGCATTTGCCGCATACTTTGTCAGTTCAGCAGATTTCTCATCCATGAAAACGATCGGGTTTCCCTGACGTACAAACGGTTTATAGAGCTGTTCCATGATTTTCTCCGCGCGTTCGGAAGAAGTTCCGAGAACGACACGATCCGGCTTCATGAAATCGTCCACGGCAAAGCCTTCTCTCAAGAATTCAGGGTTTGAAACTACGTCGAAATCCACACTGGCGTGTTTTGCAATCGCTGCATGCACTTTCTCTGCCGTACCGACTGGAACGGTGCTCTTGTCGACAATCACTTTATAGGAAGTCAATAATTTCCCCAGATCATCAGCCACTCCAAGAATGTATCTCAGATCAGCCGATCCGTCTTCTCCCGGAGGAGTTGGCAGTGCCAGGAAAATGATTTCCGCATCTTTAATCCCTTCTTCGAGATTGGTGGTAAAAGACAGGCGATTTGCCTTGAGATTGCGTTCAAAAAGTATATCCAGGTGAGGCTCGTAAATAGGAACTTCCCCGTTTCGCATTTTTTCAACCTTTTTGCTGTCTATGTCCACACAAACAACCTGGTTTCCGGTTTCTGCAAAGCAGGTTCCGGTAACCAATCCAACATATCCGGTTCCAACGACCGCAATTTTTTTCATCTTAGTTTGCGTTTACAAAGTTCAGGATCTCAGAACAAATACAGGCTTGTTGTTCTTCTGTCATTTCCGTATGAATCGGGAAAGAGATCACGTATTTCGTTAATTCTTCCGTAACTGGAAGATTCAGTTCCGATAAGTTGAAAGAAGCAAACATTCCTTGTTTATGTGCCGGAATCGGGTAATAAATCATCGAAGGAATATCTTTCGATGCCAAGTATTCCTGCAATGCATCTCTGTCCACTCCCCTGAGCTGAACCGTGTATTGGTGGAACACGTGCTTCGACTTCCCGTCTCTGTGTGGCACGGTAATTTTTTCCGATGCTCCCAAAACACGATCATAGGTATCGGCAACCCGGATTCTCGCTGCGATGTATTTGTCCAGTTTTGGTAATTTTACATTTAAAACTGCCGCCTGAAGTGCATCCAGCCGGGAATTACACCCAACCACATCGTGCCGGTATTTCATCTTCTGGCCATGATTTGCCACCATTCTGAGCTCTTCAGCCAATTTATCATCATTGGTAAAAATTGCTCCTCCATCTCCGTAACATCCGAGATTTTTGGACGGAAAGAAACTCGTACAACCGATCGTTCCGATTGTTCCCAGTTTTTTCACTTCTCCGTTTGTGAAATAATAATCCGACCCGATTGCCTGTGCATTATCTTCCACTACGAACAGTTTGTGTTTGTTCGCAATTTCCATGATCGCCTCCATATTACTTGCCTGTCCGTATAAATGAACCGGAACAATCGCTTTTGTCTTCGGTGTAATGGCTTCTTCGATCTTAGCAGGATCGATACAGAAAGTCTGCGGATCAACATCCACAAAAACTGGCGTTAAACCAAGTAATGCAATGACTTCTGTTGTTGCAATGTAGGTAAACGAAGGAGTAATCACTTCATCACCCGGCTTCAAACCCAAAGCCATCATAGCAATCTGAAGTGCATCTGTTCCGTTCGCACACGGAATCACGTGCTTCGCTCCCAGGTATGTTTCCAGCGATTTCTGAAAGCGCTGAACAACTGGTCCACCGATGTACATGGAGGAATCTAAAACCTCCTGAAGTGCTGAATCTATCTCTGATTTAATTGCCTGGTATTGTGTAGCCAGGTCGACCATTTGAATTTTTTTCACGCGTATTATCTATGTCGATTACTAATTCTATTCTCTCTATTACAAAAGTAATAAAAGCGCTGAATTGAAAAACTTCAGGCCCGGAACTTAAAAAAACAGGCGAACTGCCTCTTATTTTGGTTCGGAAAAGGAGACTAGCTTTTTTGAAAGCGGGTTGTTTTCAAATTCCCGCAGAGAGAAAAAACACATAGAAATGTGTCTGTCCAGTCAGTAAAATCTGACTTTTTACACAATTTTATAAATTTATAAAATTGTGTTTGCAGAAGCCGCAGAATTCGGAGTACGCACCCGTAACAAGACCGCATTACCTGACAGCCGCAAAGCAACAATCCGGACAGAATTATCCTGAAGCATGCTCATTCCACAATCGTCCTGAAAGTCAAATTAACCCGTGATTCCGTAATCCGTTTCCTCGGAGGAAGCCGGTGCATCCAATAAGTCTGGGTTGTGTCTTTCATCAACAGCAGACTTCCATGCTCCAGAAGCAATTCCATCTTTTCCCCGGTGGATTTGTGTTTGAAAGCAAACTTCCGTTCCGCACCAAAACTCAGTGAAGCAATAGCACCATCTTTTTTCAGGTCGGTTTCTCCATCACTGTGCCAGGCCATTCCCTCATTTCCATTATGATACAAATTCAGCAAACAGGAGTTGAAAGTTTCTCCCGTTTCCTTTTCTACGAGTGCTTTCAACTGTACCAATTCTTCCGTCCAGGGCAAGGCGTATTTGGTTGTATTGGAATAAGTATATTCAAATTCCTTTGCACCGTACCAGGCCACTTTTCGTTTCGTCAGGATATGCTTTCCGAAGATCACAGCTTCATCATTTTTCCATTCAATGTTTTCCAGTAGTCTTTTCAGGTAAAAATCCGCTTTCTTCTGCCCCAGTAATTTTCCGTAATAATGAACCGTTCCGTCATAAGGCAACAGATTCCGGGTTTTATCTGTCATTTCCCCATCTTCAAACAGTTTCATTTTTCCATTTTTAATACAACTCGTTCATACAATGCCTATGCAAGGATAATATTCCTACGGCTGTTCCTTCCGGCTTAAAAAAACCGGATTTGAATTTTTAAACAGCTTCTCAGAACAGCTTTCCCATTTATTAGAATGCAAAGATCAGAACAGTAGCCATAAATAAAATCCGAATCACATCAGGTTTCAGGAAAAGATCTTTAAATAAATTATGAAGCCGAATTGATAATCTGCCACTCATACAAATCTCATTCCCCGATTTTTCAATTTATTGATACAGCACCATCGCATTGAAGACTTTTTCCATTTGCTCTACCGTGTATTCAGAAGAACAGTTAAAATTATTAATGATGACCGAAAAGCAGATCCGTTTTCCGGCTTTGGTTTCCACATAACCGGAATAGGCTTTAATGCGTTTCATCGTTCCGCTTTTTGCATGAACTTTTCCTTCGCCCGGCTGGTTTTTGCAAACTGAAGACAGCGTCCCCGACACTCCGGCTACCGGCAATGTCCCATAGAAGGCATCAAATTCTTTGGAAGTCGTCATGTATTTCAGCATATCGCAAAAATGATTCGCAGAAATAGCATTGCTTCGCGACAAACCTGATCCGTCCGTGATATACAAGCCAATGGTATTGATTTTTCCAGACCAGTAATTCATCATCCGCGAGATGCTGTTATCAACTGAACCGTTTCCGGATGTCCCATATCCGATCCAGCACAAAATTTCCTCCGCAAACAGGTTCACAGATTTCATATTCGTCCACCAGGCAAGGGAGCTCAGAGTTTTACCTTTATATACGAAAAATAATTTCATTGCCGCATAACGACTCGTTGCCGAAGCCCACGGAAGCGTGCGCGCAGCTAGTGCTTTTTCCTTTACTTCAATTCCTCTCAACTTCAAAATACGCGTAAATTCCTGTGAAAAGCTCAATTCCGGATCCGGCAAACTTCCCTTGATGGTAAATTTTCCAAGTCCCGCTCCCAGTGTTCCCGTCCCGAAGCGATCCAGTGAATACGGCGCTCCATAGATGTAGGAATTGTCTCCCGAACCTCCGGTGATAATATAATTGGAGTAATTCAAGCCATTGATAACCGGGAATGTTCCCAGGAAAGTGGTTTTCATCCCACTTTTGGAACCCGCCTGGAACATATAGCGCAACATATTGTCATAGATCGGCAAACCGGAAGCTCCTGCACCATAGTAATTTCCCATATCGCCCCAGTTCCAGCCATCGGGAACGCCTTCATAGCCAAACTCAGAGGCATCGGAAATCACGGCTCCATTGATTTTTTTTATCCCCAGCCTCATTAATGTATCGGCCCATTTTTCCAGAAATTCCGCTTCTTTTCCATCGCCATTGTAATAACGGCTTCCAAGCGCCACATCTCCTCCGCCCCGAACCCAGAGATTCCCGTCCAGGGCACCTTCTTTAGTCAGCTCTCCTTCGAGGTAAATACGCGTCTGAGGAGCATAATTTTTCCCGAGTAACTGGAAAGCTGTTGCCGTCGAAAACAATTTGGTAGTAGAAGCAGGCGGCAAAGCCAGGCCTGGATTTTTTGCAGCCAGAACCTGCCCGTTTGAACAATCCACTGCCATAAAACTGATGGAAGCATTGGTGAAATATGCATTGGAAGAAAACGCATCAATTGCCGTCTGAATGCTGTTCGAATTTTGGGTAAAGGCAGCATTACCAGCAAAAAACAAGCTGAATCCGAGTGAAATTACCTGTGTTATTAGTCTGAACCGAATCATATTCTAAAGTTCCTTATTCTCTCTGTGCAAAAGTCTTGCCCTGTAAAAACTTTTGAACAGTTCTCCCGGGAAAGTTTCTATTCGGGTACTTCTATTTATCATTTTACATAAGTTTTAGTTTATTTATCTTTAATTTTGACTGAATTTTAACATCCGGTATAGGGGAAAACGCATGCCAAAAGTACTCAGAATCATTAATCGGTTTAATATTGGTGGCCCCACCTACAATGCTGTTTTCCTAACGAAATTCATTTCGGAAGACTATGAAACGCTGTTGGTGGGTGGCTTGCCCGAAGCAGATGAATCCGATTCCCTGCATATCCTCGAAAGCTATGGCGTGAAACCCTTGCTAATCCCGGAAATGAAGCGCATTCCGAGTTTTAAATCGGACCGCGAAGCCTACCGGAAAATCAAACAGATTATTCAAGAATTTCAACCGGAAATTGTACACACGCACGCAGCAAAAGCTGGCGCTCTGGGTCGGAAAGCAGCCAAAGCATGTGGTGTTCCGGTGATTGTGCACACCTTTCACGGGCATGTTTTTCATTCTTACTTCGGAAAAGCAAAAACACTGATTTACAAAACCATTGAACGACGACTGGCACAATTTTCAACTGGAATTATTGCCCTCAGCCCGATTCAGAAAGAGGAACTGAGCCAAACGCACCGGATCTGCAAACCGGAGAAAATCCGGGTTATTCCTCTGGGCTTTGATCTAAGCAAATTCCAGGAAAACCGTACTGAAAAACGGGTGCAAACCCGAAATGCCTGGAATATTGCTGAAAACGAAGTAGCCGTAGCCATTGTGGGACGATTAGCTCCAATCAAAAACCACCAGCTGTTTTTAGACGTACTTGAAGCAGCTGCAAAGAACGGAGTCAAAGCACGTTATTTTATCGTAGGTAACGGACAGGAACGGGAAGCTATAGAGAAAAGAGCAGAAACACTGAGAAAAACATACGGACTTCAAATTGAATTGACGGGCTGGATCAAAGACATTGCCACATTTAATGCTGGTATGGATATCATTTGCCTTAGTTCCGACAATGAAGGTACGCCGGTTAGCTTAATCGAGGCACAGGCAAGCGGAATTCCTGTTATTTCAACCGATGTGGGTGGCGTAAGGGATATTTTAAGAGAAGGTGAAACGGGTTATGTTATTCCGAAAGGGGCAGTGTCCGCGTTCAGTGAAAAGTTGCAATTACTTATTCAAAATGAAGAAATTCGCACAAAAATGTCACAAAATGGCCAGAACTTCGTAAGAGATAAATTCCATTACACCACGTTGGTGCGAAATATGGAAAATTACTATGCGGAATTAATTGAAAAGAGCGGAAAAAATGCGAAATAAAGGGTTATTATTCACGGTGTTTGTTGCTTTGTTCCTGTTACAATCCTGCGGGATTAACAGCAACCTGATGTTCCGGACGCCAAAAGGAGTGAAAGAAATCAGTGACAGTATTCCCATGAAACCTGCTTCTGAATATAAAATTTCCAAAGACGATAAATTCACATTCATGCTTTATACTAACGAAGGAGAACGCATTGTGAATGAAATGGCAGGTATGAGTAAAGAAGCTGTTGAGAAAGCAGAGATCGAATACGTGGTTCGAACAGATGGAACTGCCGATTTGCCGATTCTCGGTGCAATCAGGATTTCCGGACTGAGTGTGAAGGAATGTGAAGATACGCTGGCGAAATTATTTGAACAGAAAAACGGATACAACAAACCCTTTGTTCAGGTAAAACTGACCAACCAGCGGGTGATTGTCTTCCCTGGAAACGGAAGTGCGGCCAAAGTAATCCCGCTTCAGAATAACAACACGACACTCATGGAAGCCATTGCCCTTGCAGGTGGAATTGCAGAAAGAGGAAAAGCCAGCAAAGTCAAGATTATGCGGATCGAAAAAGGAGTGCGAACCATGTACGTGGTAGACCTCTCCAAAATCGAAGGACTTCAATATGTTGACATGATTGTCCAGGCAAATGATTATATTTATATTGAACCGAAAGAACAGGTTGGCCAGGAAGCATTAAAAATGGTGGTGCCTGTTGTCGCCGTCATTTCAAGTACATTAGTCATCATTACCGTATTTTCAACGCTGAAGTAACGTGAATAATCCGAACTCATCCCTTTTCATCAACAAAGATTACAATCCCATCATTGTGAATGTAGTCCTGCGCCGTTATTGGTGGTGGGTATTGATCTTGATCCTGTTCTTCATGAGCATTGCTTTTTTCTATCTCCGGTATACCAAGCCTGTCTATGATTCCAGCATGCTGATCCAGCTGGCGGAAAAAGACCAGGGAAAGGAATTGCTTGAAATCGACAATATCAATAAGCGAAATGACATTTCTACTGAAATTGAATTGCTCCGTTCCCAGCTTTTATTTGAAATGGCCATTTCCCGGATGAATATGAACGTATCCATTTTTTCTAAAGGGAAAATTCTTACCGAAGAAAAATACCACCAGAGCAGCTTCACTATTTTACCATACAGCCTGAGTGACAGCAGTCTTTGTGATATACCGATCTGGATCGAAACGATGAACGATCACCGGGTTAAACTGTGGTATGTACACAACAATCAGACTTATTCGGTTACATCCGAAATCAATAAAACTATTAAAACCAAACATTTCGAAATCGGTTTTAAGGTCGAAAACTGGGATATTTTAAAACAAAATGACGAATCCAATGAGCTTTATTTCACGTTCAACAATCAAAAAACTTTAGCCTCCCGCCTGAGAGCAAATCTCCAGGTAAACCCGATGGACGCCAGTGCGAAAACCATCGAACTGAGGTATAACGGAAACAATCCGGAATTATGCCGGGATATTCTTCAATCCGTTACAAAGACATTCTTCAGTTATGATGAAGAAATGAAGCGAAAAAGTGCAGATAACATACTAAATTTCATTCAGTTACAATTAGATTCAATTGCCGGAGAGTTAAAAGATTCCAAGGACAGCCTGACCAGTTTTCAGCGAAAAAGTCACCTTGGTGATCCGGAAAACGAAGGCGAAAACCTGTCTCAGGATATCGACAAATACCAGAACTTACTGTTTGACCTGGAAAATGAGCTGACAACGCTTAAAACGGTTAACTCCAAATTAAAATCGGAGCCGAACCGACTGGATATTTACCGTCTGATTCCTGAAATGCTCGGAAAAAGTTTCGAAGCGTCTCTGACGAAACAAATCACTGATCTGAATCTGCTTCTGGAAAGAAAAGAAGAGCTGTTGACCAGTGTATCGGAAAACAATTCCGAATTGAAAAACCTGAATTTGCGCATTCAGTCAAAGATTCAATCCATCCGGCGAAGTGTTGAAGTAATTCAGGAGCGCATCCTGGAACAGGCAAAGATCATTCGTGAAAAAATCGGGACGATAGAAGGTGAATACCTGAAGATCCCACAGAAAAAAATGGAATATAACCGCCTGAAATCCCTTCAGGATCTGAATGAAAAATACTATACGCTTCTGACGGAAAAGAAAGTCATGTACTCCATTTCCAATGCTGGTTACACATCCAACAACCGCATATTGAATGAAGCATCATTGAACTTTGCACCAGTTAGCCCAAACAGGAAACTGGTATATGCAGGCTTTATCTTTATCGGGTTTGTTTCCGGATTTGCCTTTTTGTTTTTCAAGTACATTACATTCAACGAAATAAATACAGTCGAAGACCTGAAACACCTGTTGCCGGAGAAAGTAACCATTCTGGGGAACATTCCATTGCTGAAAGAAAGTATGGAATACAGCCAGTTATTGGTTCACAACAGCCCCAAATCCATCCTGGCGGAATCCATGCGAAACATCCGTACCAACCTGAGTTTTGTTAATTCGAATGTTCGGGTCATCGCAATTTCCTCTTCTATTTCGGGTGAAGGAAAAACTTTTGTTGCTTTGAACCTGGCGGGAATCATTGCTTTATCCGGTAAAAAGACAATCGTGATAGACCTGGATCTGCGCAAACCAAAAGTTCACCTCGGGCTGAACATTTCGAATGAAAAAGGAATCACTAACCTGATTGTCAAACAGAGCACACTCGACGAGTGCATCCGCAAATCAGAGATTGAAAACCTGGATTTCATCAGTGCCGGTCCCATTCCTCCGAATCCTTCCGAACTGATTTTAAGTGATTCGTTCCTGGAAATCCTGGAAGCACTGAAATCCAGGTACGATGTTGTAATTATTGACAGCCCGCCTGTAGGACTGGTGACAGATGGAGTCCAAATCCTGGCAAAAGCCGATGTGCCGATTTATATCTTCAAAGCTCACTATTCGAAACGCATCTTTGCAGGCAGGGTACGCGAATTGTTTGACATGAACCAGATCAGTCATCTGAATGTCATCCTGAACGGAACAAAAGTATTTAAAGGAAAATACGGTTATGGTTATGGCTACAGCTATGGATATAACTATTATGACGAAAAGGATAAGAAGAAAAAAAAGTAATTAAATGAATTTTGAACGTACAGCAATTGCTGATGTTATACTGATAAGACCCACTCTGTTTGGTGATGAACGTGGTTATTTTTTCGAATCGTTCCAGCAGCAAAAATTCAATGAATTTGTCGGGGCGGATATCCGTTTTGTTCAGGACAATGAATCGAAATCAGCAAAAGGAGTGCTCCGCGGCCTGCATTTTCAGGCTCCTCCTCACGCACAGGGGAAACTGGTTCGCGTCGTAAAGGGAAGTGTCATGGATGTGGCACTTGATATTCGTAAAAACTCTCCCACTTACGGACAACATGTGTCATTTGTTCTGAGTGAAGAAAACAAACTGCAGGCCTACATCCCTGAAGGGTTCGCGCATGGTTTCGCAACACTTGAAGATGACACGATCTTTCAATACAAGTGTACGAACTGGTATCATCCTTCCAGTGAAGGAAGCATCCTTTGGAATGACCCTGCATTACATATTCAATGGGGCATGAAAGATCCTGTTCTTTCCGCTAAAGACCAGCTGGGGCAGCTTCTGGCAGACTTTAACACTCCATTTGTATAGTTTTGTATGACTCTTGAAATAACTTTGGCTTTTTTGGGGTTCATGATTGTCGGAATCATGATGAGTTACATTTCCAACGGGCTGCTTTTGCGTTTTTCGCAAAGTCTCGGGATCCGGAACAAAAACGATGTCACTATTCGCTGGGCAAACGAATCCAAACCTTCCCTGGGAGGAATCGGGTTTTTCATTGCTTTTTTTTTCGGAATGATTGCTTACTCCGTTATTTTCAATACGGAAAACCTCTTTCAGAACAGGCCTTTTGTGGGGCTTCTGACCGCCGGGACCATTTCTTTCATCATGGGACTGGCAGACGATGCCTACAATACCAAACCCTTCATGAAATTGCTTATCCAGATTTTATGCGGTGTGATTCTCGTACTTACCCATAACCTCATTGAAATCACATCCATTCACTGGATTAACGTGGTACTGACTATCATTTGGGTGGTTGGGATTATGAACTCACTGAATATGCTTGACAACATGGATGGAATCACCGGAACCATTTCCCTGTTCATCCTGATTTCCTGCCTGGTCAGTAATATTGTTCTTTTTGGCTGGAACACGGATATCTGGGCACTGACCATGCTCATTCAGATCGGTGCACTGATCGGTTTCCTGTTCTACAACATTCATCCTTCGAAGGTGTTCATGGGAGATGCTGGTAGCCAGTTTATCGGTTTATTTGTTGCTTTTTTTTCCATTCACGAATTGTGGAACATCGGGAATAATATCCGCTTAAATCCGCTGACCGGAGGAGCAATCACACTCATTGCTTTCACTCCTGCTATTACCGACACGCTGACAGTTGTGATCAATCGCCTGAGAAAAGGAAAATCTCCGATGATCGGAGGAAAAGACCATACAACGCACCATCTGGTATATGCCGGACTCAATGACAGGCAGGTTTGGATTGTGTTCCTGGGAATTGGTTTTATGGCCATGCTGGTAACGATCCTGTCAGTCATTTTCGCCAAATCCGGCAATCCATGGATCGCATTCTTTCTGACAAGCTACTTTTTTGCAGTATTTTTCGTTTTATACCGTAATACACTTATTCACAAGAAGCAGATTCCGTAATTTTGTGGCGCTCAAATGATGCATTACATGAACAACATTTTCCCTTTTTTGCTTTTAACTATTCTCCTGGCAGCATGCGAAAACAAACAAGTGCCACTACGCAAATCCGGGCATCCGAAAGAAACCGTTACTTCGACAGCTGTGATTTTTCCCAATTTGCCTCAGAGTATGGAATTTGCCGGAACAACCATCAACTTGCAGGATGAAGACCTGCGCGAACGTCTGGATCGCGAGGTATTGATGACGGCTTACTATCAAAGCGGCTGGGTCAGCTGTTTGAAACGGGCAAATCGTTATTTTCCCGAAATTGAGCGAATCTTAAAGGAAGAAGGCGTTCCGGACGATTTCAAATACCTGGCAATCATTGAAAGCAACCTGCTGCAAGCTGTTTCTCCTGTGGGGGCACAAGGATTCTGGCAGTTTATGCCAGAAACTGCCAGGTTGTATGGCCTGGAAATGAACAATGAGATCGATGAGCGCCTGGATATCGAAAAAAGCACACACGCTGCATGTCGATACCTGAAAGATGCCAACACCGTACTGAAAGACTGGGTCATGACCACTGCAGCTTATAACCGTGGAGTGGGTGGTGTGCAGGAAGATATGAAATGGCAGGAAACGGAGCATTATTTTGACACGTACCAGAATAGTGAAACCGGACGCTATGTTTTCCGCCTGCTTGCTGCCAAACTGATCTATGAAAACCCGGAAGCCTACGGTTATTATCCTTCGAAAATGGAATTGTATGAACCTTTCAGGATTCAGAAAGTGGCAGTTGAGGGATCTATTCCGAATTTAGCAGATTGGGCCAGTGACCAGGGCTTTAACATCAAAATTCTTCGTAAATTAAACCCCTGGCTGAAAACAACAAAGCTGACTGTCAGAGAGGGACAAAAGTTTACGCTTGTTTTGCCTTCAGCATCCGAGAATCTGAAACCTTACAATGCTTATAATTAATATTTATGTTTTATTCTAAAGTTCAGGCAGGCGATTTGAAATTTTCTTAGTTACAAAACGGGGCAATTGTGTTCAAAGAGTTGAAAAGATTCAATGGAATTTTGAACTTTTAAATACTTTCAACCTTTTGAATAATTAGAAATCATCATCCCTTGTTTTTAGTACGGCACTTTAATTTATACTATTTTTAAGATCATACATTCTGACATGAGTCTCGACGAACAAAACAAAACAATTGAAATCTACGGAGCCAGAGAACACAATTTAAAGGATATCCACCTGGAAATCCCGCGCGATAAATTAGTTGTTTTTACAGGACTGAGCGGAAGCGGGAAATCCTCCCTGGCTTTCGACACGATATTTGCGGAAGGACAACGGCGGTACATCGAAACTTTTTCGTCTTATGCCCGCCAGTTTCTGGGCGGAATGGAACGCCCGGACGTGGATAAAATCAACGGACTAAGCCCGGTGATTTCCATTGAGCAAAAAACTGTTTCGCGCAGCCCGCGTTCCACGGTTGGCACCATTACGGAAATTTACGATTTCATGCGCTTGCTTTACGCCCGGATTGGAACGGCCTACTCGTATGAAACCGGCGAAAAAATGGTGAAGTATTCCGACGAGCAGATCACCGACCTCATCATCGAACAATTTGACGGGAAAAAAGTATTGATTCTTGCCCCCAAAATCAAAGGCCGTAAAGGTCATTACCGCGAATTATTCGAGCAAATTGCCAAAATGGGTTACTCGAAAGTGCGCATTGACGGCAAAATCCGGGAAATTGAAAAAGGCATGCGCCTGGATCGCTATAAAATTCACGACATCGAAATTGTCATCGACCGGATCCAGGTGAAAGCTGACGACCGTAAACGATTATATGATGCGAT
The DNA here is from genome assembly GCA_031260455.1 of Fluviicola sp. GTDB lineage: Bacteria > Bacteroidota > Bacteroidia > Flavobacteriales_D > Crocinitomicaceae > Fluviicola. Next base: position 15,516 of record JAIRJW010000064.1, on the reverse strand, counting down.
CACCATTGCCATGAAGTACGGCAGCAAAAGCATAATGATCCAGGATTTTGATACCAGCCAGGTGCGTTATTTCTCCCGTTTGCTCATGTGCCCGACCACCGGAATTTCATATCCGGAACCGGAACCGAATTTGTTTTCTTTTAACTCTCCTTACGGTGCCTGCCCGACCTGTGTAGGTTTAGGTGAAATTTCGGAAATCGACCGGGATAAAGTGATTCCCAACCCGAAACTAAGCATTAAAAAAGGTGGTCTGGCCCCAATTGGCGAATACAAGCGAAATTGGTTCTTTGAGCGCATTGAAGCATTTTTGCAGCAGAAAGGTTACTCTATCAATACGCCGATTGCAGATTTACCGGATGATTTGATCCACGTGATCCTGAATGGAAACGAAGGCTTGGAACAAAGCGGGAAAGGTACCAGTATCGAGTTTGAAGGACTTGGCAACTTCATGGCGCGTCATGCTGAAGAAAGTACGGCTGGAATTCAGCGCTGGGCACAAAGTTTCATGAACAAAATTATGTGTCCGGAATGCCACGGTGCACGTTTGAAAAAAGAAGCACTGCATTTCAAAGTCAATGAAAAAACACTGGGTGAAGCAGCCACACTGGATATCCAGGAATTGGCTCAATGGCTTGAAAATATTGAAGATTCGCTAAGTAACGAGCAGCAGGTGATCGGAACGGAAATCCTGAAAGAAATCCGTGCACGTGTGCGTTTTATCCTGGAAGTCGGACTGGAATACCTGACACTGCACCGTTCCGCACGCAGCTTGTCGGGTGGTGAAGCACAGCGGATTCGCCTGGCGACTCAAATCGGTTCAGAACTGATGAACGTGCTTTATATCCTGGATGAACCAAGTATCGGGCTGCACCAACGCGACAATACGCGTCTGATTAATTCCTTAAAACGATTGAGGGATACCGGGAATTCCGTGATTGTAGTGGAGCACGACCGCGAAATGATGGAAGCGGCCGATTTTGTGGTGGATATTGGTCCGGGAGCCGGAGTTCACGGCGGACAGATCGTCAACGCAGCACCATTCGGTGAACTCATTTCAAACGATTCGATCACAACCAAATACCTGAAAGGTGAACTGGAAATCGAAATTCCGAAGAAACGCAGAAAAGGCAACGGGAAGAAACTGGTTCTGAAAGGAGCTTCAGGAAACAACCTGAAAAATGTCGATCTGAGCATTCCATTGGGGACTCTCACGTGCGTAACGGGAGTTTCGGGAAGTGGAAAATCAACGTTGATCAACCACACACTTTACCCGATTCTGAATGCACACATTTATAACGGAGTGAAAAAACCAATGCCTTACAAAAAAATCGAAGGATTGGAATTTCTGGATAAAGTAATCGAAATCGATCAGAGTCCGATTGGACGAACTCCGCGCAGTAACCCGGTAACTTATACCAATGTTTTCATTGAAATCCGGAGTTTGTTTGCATCGCTTCCGGAAGCCCAGATCCGCGGATACAAAACGGGAAGATTTTCCTTCAACGTGGCTGGCGGACGTTGCGATGCCTGTCGCGGAGGCGGTTTAAAAGTAATCGAAATGAATTTCTTGCCAGATGTGTATGTAGAATGTGAAACCTGTAACGGGAAGCGCTACAACCGGGAAACGCTGGAAGTGCGCTTTAAAGGAAAGTCCATCAATGATGTGCTGGAAATGACGATTGAAGATGCGGTTGGTTTCTTCGAAAATATCCCGAAAATTCACCGGGTACTGGAAACCTTGAATTCGGTTGGTTTGGGTTATATCAAACTGGGGCAACCTTCCACTACCCTGAGTGGTGGCGAAGCACAGCGCATCAAGCTGGCTGGTGAACTGACCAAACGCGGAACGGGAAACACGATTTACATCCTGGATGAACCAAGCACAGGGCTTCATTTTGAAGACATCCGCATGCTCATTGCCATGTTACAGCGTTTAGTTGATGAAGGAAATACCGTGCTGGTCATTGAACACAATCTCGACATTGTGAAAGTAGCGGATCATATCATTGATGTGGGGCCGGAAGGCGGCCGTGGAGGGGGAAATATTGTCTGCACCGGAACTCCGGAGGAAATCATCAAAAAATATACGGATGTTTCCCATACGGCCAAATATTTGAAAATGGAGATGGAACACATGGAGAAATTAAGAAAACAAGGCTTAAGATCAGATCAGCGTTAGTAAAAATTTTACACGTTTCAAATAAGTGGTTCACCTATGAATACCAACAAAACTATCAATTGCTTACAAAGGACAAAATCCAACGAATTTGCTACTTGACACTTTTTGTGATTTGGTTTTTATTATGGAAAAACGATTTCCGTTTTCATAATTCAGAGAGTTCTTTGGGCATTAAGTATATTTGGATTATTTCCATACCTGCGACACTTCTAATTGTCCAGACAATAATAACAAAACTATTATTTAGGCTGCGATATCCGGACTTGTTTTTTTATTTTCAGTTTATTCAACTAAAGTATATAGGTGTGAAAAATAATTGTAAAATGACACGACTAATATGGACATATTGCATGTTGACAATCTTGGCTTCGTGTTGTAGTCGGACAAATTTGCTGACCTATAATTATCAAAAGTATTATGAAGAGAACAGTATAATTACAAGCGACTCGACTTTTAAGCTTTATCAAAATATTTGTTATAACAAACCTGGTGTAATTGACGAAGAATTTTGCTATTATTTAACGTTAAAATTTACTGACACAACTGCCGCTAAGACAAAAAGAATTCTTGACTTACAAACTGACACTTTAATTGTAAAAGCAGGATATGGAATATTTTCTGTTTGGAATTGGAGTGATGAGAACAACAAAGTATCTGGACAAATTGAAATATTAAAATGGGACAAAGATGAAGTTATCCTAAAAGAAAAGGTACAAGCAACAGATTACAGAAGAAAAGAAACAAAGAAATTTATTGGAACAAGATTTTTTAAACATAAAGACGGATGGTGACAATTAAAAATAATTACAAAACGATCTTGACGACAATAGGATTTCTGCTTATGGGTATTGCTGTTGCATTTTTATTTGAAGACTATTTCCGACAACTTGTTAGGTTTTCATTCAAATTTTTCAATGGTGATAATATTCAGTTTTATGGGAAGAACTTTCACCTATTTGCAAGTTGTATGCAATTTGGGACAGTGCGATGATATTAACAAATTAAAATAGAATATATTATGCAAATTACAGAATTATTAAAATTAACAAAATGGTTTGATTTAAATGTTGTAGGAAATCAAATTCCTCAAAAGTATTCGCAACTTTACAGTAAAATGAATCAAAACCTCAGAAGGACAGCAAATACACCAATGGTTCCGTTTGAAACGGAAAAAGAAAATTTATATACTGCAATCAAGCCTGTAAATTTTCAAGCATTGAGCAAATACGGTTTCTCGATAAAAAACTTGGAATAATTGACTTGTTTGGGAATAAGGGAGTTGATCTGATAGAGAATACATTAGTTAAGAATGCTCTTGATTTAGCAACAGCAACAAATAATATTAAAACAGAAACTGACAAATTAGGACAAGCGGTAGCCACAATTAATGAACTTAAAACAACTTTATCAAAATCTTTTACGATTACAGAAACCGAAGATGAAATTGAAGAAGGTGCAGTCTTAATGAGAATTTATTTTCAAAATGATGTTGCTCTTAATAACCTTGCAGATTTCAAGAAACTTGCTGAACATTGGTTTGACATAGGCAGAGGAATTGCAATGGCTCAAGATAAAAGTCCCGAAGATTTTAGAATTATTGGAGCAGAAAAAGGTTCTATAATAATAAATTTGGCTGTAGCAGTTGGTATTGCAACAACTGTGAGTAAAATATTATTGGAGGCACTAAAAGTTGCTGACAGAGTGTTAGATATAATAAAGAAAGTAGAAGAAATAAAGGCACTAAAACTATCGAATACTAAAGCAGAAAAAGAACTTCAAAAAGAAGCAGAAACAGCAAAGGAGCAAGGTTTAAAATCTATTTTAGAATCTACAGTTGCAGAATTGGGGTTAAATCAAGGTGCTCAAGGCGATAAAATAAACGCAATAGAACTATCAATAAAAAAACTGATTGACTTTACACAGAATGGTGGAATGGTTGATTTTGTCCAACCAAAAGAGAGTGATACGACGGAAAAAGGCATAAGAGATGCAAATACAAAACTTGTTTCAAATGTGAGAGAGATTAGGAAATTGGAAACTAAGACAAAAGTGCTTGAAAAATAAACTGCATACAACGAGCGGTTTGGCGCAAGTGGCGGTGTAGCCCGCCCAAAAAGCAGTGCGAACTTGCAAGTTTCGTGCGCCGCACAAACGGCAGTGAGCCGCCACCTGCCGCCAAGCCGCTGGCACGTTATCGTTTTGTAGTTTCATTTGGACTTTTTTGTGTATTATCTTTTCTACTTTTGAAATATTCTTCGCAAGAAAAAAGATTAAAAAGAGTCGCTTTAACAATTTTGTTTTTTTTCGGGATGACAATACTAACAACAGCATTGGACAGCAAACGACTCATTCTTGAATGTACAGCTTGCGATGACGGAATCCGAAAATTGACCTATAATGAAATCAGTTATGACAGATACTTTCAAATCAGTTTAGTCGTTTCAATTTTATATTTGTTTATAAGCTATTTAATTGAATATAATCGGCAGAGAAAGACGGATTCATAACTTTCAACACTTAATTCCAGCAATACTTTATTTTTCATTACTGCAGGCAAGAAACAGCATCGCTTGCAGAAGAAATATTAAGGAATGCCCAAATTCGTTCCGCGTAATAAACAACACCATACCAAGTAATGAGAATAAAAAACCGATATAGTTCCTTATAAACGTTAAAAGGTTCATAATTATTTGTCGGAAGGCGCATCATTTTTGGCGAAGGGGTTACTTTTACTAACAGGTGAAAGCCTCTTTATATACATTCAAATGAACGCATTACGCAAAGACTGGAACGAAATAAAAACAAATGACAGCTGGGCCATTTTTAAGATCATGTCTGAATTCGTGGAGGGTTACGAGCGCATGGCGCGGATCGGGCCGTGCATTTCCATTTTTGGTTCTGCCCGCACAAAAGAAGAAAACAAGTACTATCAAATAAGTGTAGAAATTGCTGAAAAACTGGCCAAGTCGGGTTACGGAATCATTACCGGAGGCGGCCCGGGGATCATGGAAGCCGGAAACCGCGGAGCTCAGCAAGGTGGCGGAAAATCGGTTGGTTTGAATATTGATTTGCCTTTTGAGCAATTTCACAATAAATATGTTGACCGTGAAAGCAACCTGAACTTCGATTATTTCTTTGTCCGCAAAGTGATCTTTGTAAAGTATTCCCAGGGGTTCGTGGTTATGCCAGGCGGTTTCGGCACAATGGATGAGCTGTTCGAAGCCATTACGCTGATCCAGACCAAAAAAATCACAAAACGGCCCGTAGTGCTGGTCGGAAGAGAATACTGGACCGGTTTGGTAGAATGGGTTCAAAAGGTCATGCTGGAAAAAGAGAATAATATTTCTCCGGATGATGTACGTTTCTTAACAATTGTAGACACAGCGGACGAAGCGGTGAAATATGTAGATGATTTCTACAAAACACATGATCTGAGTCCAAACTTTTAAATAGTTTAAAGGGGTTATAAAGAATGGAATTCATGGGTGTGGTTAGGCATTGGAAACCAAAATTAGCAGAGTAAGGTGATCCTTTTTTTTGCTTTTACTAAACGTTTAGACACAATATTATAAATTTATAAAATTGTTCAGTAAGCAAAACAGCAATCCCACTGCTTAGACACAAATACTTGAATCAGCTCATCAGTGAACGAATGATTTTTTGTGCTGCTCCCTGGTTTTTAGCAAAGATTTCACTTAGCTTTTCATTGATCTGGGCACGTTTTCCCATGGCTTCTTCAACAGCTTTTTCAAAACTGTAACTGTCTTCTATGGTGTATGCCACTTCCTCATCCAGGAACAATTGAGCTTCCGGAAAGCGGGCGTATTTCGGACCAAAAAAAACAGGGATTCCGAAGGCTCCTGGCTCCAGAATGTTATGTAATTTCCCGGTAAATCCTCCCCCGATGTATGCCAGATCTGCGTATTGGTACGCATTAGTCAGCTGACCTATTGTATTGAGAATCAGGATATCGCGACCCAGGTTCCGGAAATTCGTATAGCGTTCCGGATCGTGATCAAACTCAGATAAAATGTGCTCAACGCGCTTTTCGGAAATATCGTGCGGGGCAATGATGATCTTAAATTTCCGACTAAGTTCAAACAAAGCGGGAATGAGAATTTCCTCGTCAATGGTCCAGGAACTTCCCAGTATTAAAACGGGTTTTGATTCCACAAAATTTTTCAGGATCTCATTTTCCTTACAATTCTCTTTCACGGCAATCATCCGGTCGTAACGCGTATCCCCGGTTACCGTCACCTGGTCAATCCCGATGCTGTTGAGCAGGTCTTTCGAACGAAGATCCTGTGTATAGAAATGATCGAAGAGACGCAGCGCTTTACGAAAAAAACCGCCATACCATTTGAAAAAACGGTGAGTAGGACGAAACAAGCTGCTGACCCCGTAAATCTTCGCTCCATTTCTTCTGGCGCATTTCAGGTGATTGTACCAGAATTCGTACTTAACAAAAAAAACGGATTTCGGGTTAAAATGTGCTATGAATTTTGTTGCCTTCCGCTTGGTATCCAATGGCAGGTAAAGCGCCAGGTCAACCTGGTGTTCGCGTTTGGAATGGAATTCCATTCCGGAAGGACTGAAGAAAGTCACCAGCAGAAACGTATCGGGGAAAGCTTGTTTGTAGGCATTCATTACAGGAAGTCCCTGATCGAATTCTCCCAGAGAGGCACAATGAAACCATACCAGCTCTTTGTTTTTCGGAACCAGGTATGAATCTACCGGTATTCTCCGTCCTGCAATCCATTTTTTTGCTTTTGGATGAAACCAGGAAGCAATCCACATAACTGCGAAAAAACAGCGAATACCAAATCCGTAAAACAATCTCATTTAATCAAAATAATAATCTTTCGGTTTTCGTCTGTAAACAGGTACAAACCAGCCCACTTTGAATCCGTATTGCAGGTCCAGCCTTTGTGCTTTGGAAACCGGCACATCCGGCTGATCGAAAAAGATATCTCTGCGGTTGTAGGTCAGCCCTTCCTGGATGTAAAATCCTCCGTAAAAATTCACAAAACCCTGGTTCGCCATGAAAGCGTATCCCACGAACTGGTGAAAATTCACCCCGGTCGTGTAGCGGTCATATCCTTTCCGGTATTTCAATTCCAGGGTCGGAATAACCTGTTCCTGGGTTTCGACACGTGCTTTGTACTGCACATACCCAACTCCGCCGTGAATGTAAATTCCCGAGTTTTTGTTAGGGCTCAGTACCGGAATCACTTTCCCAACCATCGTATTCACGTTAAAACCTCTCATATTGACCACCACAATAGCAACATCTCCGTTTATGTCTGTGATATTCCCGTAGGAATCCGTCAGATGATCGAACATTCCCGGGATTTTCACCTTGTTTCCGAACATGAAGTTTCCATCCAGTCCGTAAACCCAGTTTTTCGAAGTTTTATAACCCGCCATCACACCAATATGGTTAATCGTACCGAAGCGTTCTTTCAGGTCTCCTCCCGGAGCATTTAGTCCATACTGCAAACCAATCCAGGGAGTTGCAATGGCACTATCGCGAACATTTCGCTGACTTATTCCGCGGAAATGGCAAAAGAGTATCAAAAAAGTAAGTAAAATCCAGTTTCTCATATAATTATAGTCGCTCAAAAATAACGATTTATCATTCCGAAAATTGCCAAGTTATCGGGAAATAGCTTAATTATATATTAAACGGCTTATTTGAAGCGGATCGATCTGGCCGGATTGATCCTGCTGATCAGCAAAGACGGAACAAAAAGTGCTATGAGGCAAACACCCAGGGTAATGACGTTCAGCACGATGATCTTCAGTAAACTGAACTCAATCGGAACGGTATTCAGGTAGTATACTTTCGGGTCAAGGGGAACAATGTGAAACTGATACTGTAACCAGCACAAGCCCAGGCCTGTCACATTTCCCCAAATCATTCCTCTCAGGATCAGGCGGCCGGTATGTACCAGAAATATCTTTCTCACAAAAAGATTGCTTGCTCCGAGTGCTTTCAGGATCCCGATGAAATTGGTACGGACCAGAATCAGCACCAGCAATGCCGAACCCATATTCACAATTCCGATAATCAGCATCAGCAATAATACAATTGCCAGGTTCACATCCAGGAAGCTCAGCCACACGAACAGATCGTGTTGGTTGTCTTTGATGCTGCTGACTTTTACCTGCTGCTGAAAATCCGGGTTGAAAAGAACGGTTTTTTCGATTTTCTTTTTCTGATTTTCGATATCCGAAAAATCTTCAATACTCAGCTCATAAGACGTAATGTAGTTGTTATACGATCCTTTTCCTGGAAAAAATTCCATTTCAACAGTTTTGGCACCCGACTTCACTTCAAAATGATATCCTGCCTGATCCAGGATTTTCTTTTTCAGGTTGCCTTCGGAATCCACTTCAAAATTGCAGAATCCCACCTTTTCTCCGCGAACCCTGATTTTCAGGTACGATGTATCTGCAATGGCTGTTTCTCCATCCCCCAGGTTCAGGCTTCCGGTCGGTTCGTCCATCGAAATATAATAATCTGCCACAATGAGCCGGATCAGCGTGTCTTTTTGCGGACAAATTGCAATTGCTGGAGATTTTTCAAAGCCTTCTCCCCAATCGTAGCGGTAGTTTCCGTTTCCTCCAGAAACCTGTGCCCTAACGATCAAATTTCCGTAATAAAGTGAATCGTCAACTGTTATTTCGGAGATGATTCCCCAATCATTGAGTTGCTGCACCTGTGGCAAATAGCAGAATACGAGTTCTTTATCAAAGTCTTCGAGGCCGGTTTCGTAGATTCCCGCAATGCGAAACTGCCGCTGGACCGGTTTCTGCTTCACGAAATAAGCATTGATCGTATCTCCGAGTTTATAATGCAAATCACTGGCAATGCGGCCTGAAATCAATACTTCGCTGGAAGCAGGATCACTGAAGGACGGAATTTTTCCTTCTATGAGGTAACTTTTAAAGAAGGACCAGTCGTATGATTTGTCGACCCCTTTCAATACCACTCCCAGGATTTCTTTCTGTTTGACATTTCCCCTGGACTGAAGCAACGCCGGTTTATATGCCACTGATTGAACATGAGTTACTCCCTTAATTCCATGCAATACCTGTTCAAATTTTTCGTTTTTCATCATTGGCGCTGATTCCATCAAAGAAATTTCTCCCTGCTTCTGAATGGAGATATGTGAACCAAAACCTATAACTTTGCGGCTCACTTCTTGTTGGAACCCTTCAACCACTGCAATTGTAACGATGTTTACAATCATTGCAAGCGAAATACTGAGTATGGCAATCCGGGTAATTGGTTTGGCTGCTTTTTTGTTTCCTTGTAATGAATCGTCTGCAACTGCTTGTTTGCGTTGAAGTTTTTTGGCGATGAAAAATATATAATTCCAATTATTGCTCATGCGGATACGAAAGTACATAAAGCTTTTGGCGTTGAAAAGTATTATTTTGCTTTTCCTTGCTTCATGTGCCACAAAAAGACATGCCCGTCCGGTAGTGAAAACTCCCGCCTCCGACAAAGCAAAAGAATACCAGATTATTCAACCTGTTGACGATGAAATCCGGTACGATGCGTACGGCATTGAGAAGTTGCCGGATTTGCAGCTGGGAAACAGCCGTATGGACCTTTACCTGGATTCTCTGCGTGGCAAACGCGTGGCAGTGGTAGCAAACCAATCTTCGGCTTTGGGCGGGAAACACCTGGTGGATACACTGCTTGCCCTGGGCATTCGCATTCAGAAGGTTTTTGCTCCGGAACATGGTTTCAGAGGAACGGCTGATGCGGGTGAAAAGATTTGGAGTCACCAGGATCCGGTTACCGGGCTGCCGATTGTCTCACTTTACGGGAGTAATAAAAAGCCACGTGCGGATCAGTTATGGGATGTGGACATTGTTTTGTTTGATATCCAGGATGTAGGTGTCCGCTTTTACACGTATATTTCGACACTTCATTATGTAATGGAAGCCTGTGCCGAAAACGGCAAACCGCTGATTGTTCTCGATCGTCCGAATCCGAATGCGCATTATGTGGACGGGCCTGTCCTGGAAAAGGATCAGACTTCTTTCATCGGGATGCATCCGGTTCCGGTCGTTTACGGAATGACTATCGGAGAATATGCTTTGATGATCAACGGGGAGTTCTGGCTGCAGAATAACGTGACCTGCCAGATGTATATCGTTCCCTGTAAAAATTATACACACAAAACGAAGTTCGAAATCGCAATCCCTCCTTCTCCGAATCTTCGCACGGACCTGGCTATCAATCTTTATCCGAGCCTTTGTTTCTTCGAAGCGACCACTGTGAGTGTGGGGCGTGGAACGGAACGTCCGTTCGAAATGTACGGCCATCCGAATTTCAGGAAGACCGGTTTCACTTTCGTTCCGATGCCCACCACCGGAGCCAGGGATCCCTTGTGGCAAAACCACACTTGTAACGGATATGACCTGCGCGCAAGCCAGAATAAGCGGATGTATGAGATCAACCTAAGCTGGCTGATTAATGCACGCGACCAGCTGGGAGACAGTATTGAGTTTATCAATCAGCGGAACTTTTTCGATCGCCTGGCAGGAACTTCTGCACTTCGTTTGCAGCTAAAGTCGGGGATGGGCGCGAAGGAAATCAAGGAGACGTGGAAACCGGGTATCCAGGCTTTTTTGAAGACGCGTCAGAAGTACCTGATCTACAAATAATTGGTCTGCATTCTGTATTTTGCAGAATACCAAAAATACCTGATTTTGTGTTTTATAAAACACCATTTGTTTTTATGACCAACAAAACAGACCGATAATAATTTTGTATTCGATAAACGGCAATATTAAAAATCTTATAACAAGAATGAAAAATATGATTCAGAAATAAATTATAAATGTAGAAACGTAATATTATTGTGTAGAGACGCATTGCAATGCGTCTCTACACAATAAAACAAAAATAATGGACAACAACAACAAATATCGAATACCATCAAATCGGTTATATGGTTATGATTATGGCGGAATCGGTTGTTATTACATAACAATTTGCACTAAAACCAGAAAAGAATGGCAGACATATAAAAAAGCACAATACATATTTCATATCTTTTCGATTGTTAGCATAGACTTTTATCATTTATTTCAAATGAATTCCAACACACAAGCGGCCATATAAATTAATCCTGGTATCTTCCAAAGAAAACAAATTTGCCCCCGCATCCGGACGGATCAGTAAATCCAGCTTTTCATTTAACGGAACATTCATTCCTATTCCGGTGTTTAACCCCGCAATCCCAAGTCCTACATTACCTGCTCTTTTTTCACGCACAAAGACCTCTCCTTCCCAATCAGAGCTATAATGACCCACATCTGCAACAACAACAGGGAAAAGAATAAGCCCAAAACGCCCTCCTAATTCAAATATAAACCGTGTTTTTCGACCAAAGCTAAGCCGAAGATTGATCGGAATAGTCAGGTTGGTCAGGTAAAAATGACGATTCTTTACTGCGTAATCAAATTCAGGAGGGAATCCACCTCTGTCCCAGATATGAAAACACTCCAGCTCTAATCCTGCACGTGCTCCCACCACTCTGTCTGCCCGAAATACATGGCTGATGCCAAGACCACCTCCAAAAAATGTTCGTTCTTCTGGAACCAACCCTGAATATAACAGATAGAATGGAACACCATGATTCAACGAAACATGAAATTCATTGAAGTAGTCTTTAAATTTCTTTTCCTGCCCAAAAACAGAAAAGAATGGCAGACATACAAAGAAGCATAATATATATTTCATACCTTTTCGATTGTTAGCATAGACTATTATCATTTATTTCAAATGAATTCCGACACACAAGCGGGCATATAAATTCATGTACTGTTCTTCCCGAAAATATGCACTGACCCCGGCATCCGGCCGGATGAGTAAATCCAGCTTTTCATTTAACGGGATTAATATTCCTATTCCTGCCACAGGCCCCGCTGAAATGCCCGGATTCCATGCTCTTTTTCCTGTTGTCTGAATCGATGGCTGATAATCATAATAACTGGTTACGGTAGCTCGCTCCTGACCGAACAGGTTTGTTCCGAAACATACTCCTAATTCGATAAATGCCCAGCTAATATTTATGCGCAGGAGAAGTGGAATAGTAAAATCCACATACGAATAATGAACATTACTTGATGAAGAATAGTGCGAATGATCTGCGAGGCTGCCCGCCCAAGCGTGAAAAAACTGGAATTCCAATCCAGTTCGAAAAGCAGCCACTTTTTCCGAATGAAAAACATGGCTTACACCCAAACCCACCCCAAAAAATGTTCTTTCGAGCGAAGAAAGTGGAATTCCATGATTAACGGAAACGTGGAATTCATTGACAGGCTTCTGTTTTTTTTCCTGAGAGAAAACACTCGATAAAAACATCAATGTAAACCCAAAAATCAACCACAACTTTATATTTATCTTACTTTTCATAGAAAACGTCCTTTCTATTAATATACTTCTTTTTCCGAAAATTACAAAACCCGGTTCAATCCTTTTTCAGGAATCTTTTCAGACAAGACTTTCCAGATTCTTTATTGAAAACCTCCAGTACATACATTCCATCGGAAAGGTAACCAATATCCAGATCGATCACTTCATTTGCATTGTTTTGTTTGTATTGAACTAATTCCCTGCCCCAGGCATCAGAAATTTTAATGGAACTAACTCCCCTCCATACTTCCGGCAGCTCTATACTTAAATGGTCATTCGCAGGATTTGGATACAGTTTGATCTCTTCTGTTTCGGAGATTATCTCATTAACTCCTAAGGAAGTTTCATTAACTTCACCTACAAAGTATTCAGCTTGTTGAGCCTCGGAAATTTGATTATTCACAGCCATTTTGGTAATATCACAGTAGCCCGGATCAATATGCGCTACAAATTCCGCATCGTCTGCCGCTTCAAAGCCTGGGTTCAGCACTATTTCATTTGAAGCGACAATCTCTAATTGCTCATTACTATTGATCGTAACAGTGCCCGAAACCGTTACATTCTGCCCCATTAGCGTATTGTAAAGCAAAGAACTGAGATTGAGCTGGGGTTTGGAGCTAATGGCCACATTGGCAGCACAGGGAGCCCGCTTATAATACCGGAAATAATCGATCTCAAATACTTTGGGAAAAGTTGTATTAGCATCTGGTTCACTTCCTTCGTCATGTTGTACTCCAAGATTCAATAACACATACATATTATCTGTAAACGGCCAGTATTGCGCTAAAAGTAAGGGATTGCTAAGAGAGTTGCAGCCCAGGTTCTGCCCCAACAGATTGGTAAACCGGTACTCCGTCCGGATTGCCTGCCCGTCAATATACCAGACAATTTTATAATAATCCCATTCCAGGGCAAATACATGAAAATCAGCATCAAAACCAGTTGAGGGCCAATTAGAGCAAGATTTATAGATCTCAGTAGAACAAGTCTTCTCAGTACCATCCGGATTCTTATCCGAATGCAAATTCTGGTGCGGGTTTTTTGAAAGTCGTTCGGAATCATAGCTTCCCAAACAGCTGTTTTCGTTCCAGAATTCAAAAATATCAATTTCGAAATTATAACCGTCCTGGCCTGAAAATAACCAGAATGCTGGCCACATTCCTTTTCCCTTTGGAATTTTGCAACGAATCTCATACCATCCGTATCCAAAATTCTTTTTTGATTCAACCCAGCCGGAAGAATAATCAAAAGTGCTTGATCCCGTAGTGGGAGGATTGGTCGCCCAATCGGCTACATAGGTTCCGTTTATCGGCACATTTTCTTTTTTGGCCATTATTTTAAGCGATCCATTTTCAACTTTTATATTATCAGAAATAGGTTTAGACGGAGTAGTCCCCGTATTTGCATACCAGTTTTTCCATCCTTTAAAACTAAATCCACCAAGTATTCCCTGGTAAGGATAGCGCCATTTGGATAAATCAAGCGTATTTTCATCAAAATTATCCTCAAAATACAGCACCCATCCCTGATTATTACACGGTTCCGGCTCGCCAACCAGATATACCTGATTGCGCTGGCAGCATCTGGGATCATGTGGAAGTGGAAGAAAGTGCTCAAAGAAGTGTCTGGGATCACAGGTCAAATGCTGAGCAGCAATGATTGTCGGAAGCAAAACCAGACAGAAGATGAATATTGTTCTCATACCGGTCAGTTTTGTTTCAACTCCTCAATCACTTCCTGCTGTTTCTTCAGCTCTTCCTGCAACTGGATGACATACAAGGTCAGCTCTTCCACCTTGCGAAGCAGTAGATCATCCATTTGACCTAAGCTGTAACCGTTTTCTAAAAATTCTTTCGCGGACGGAATTTCCGGTAAATGGCGGTTTTCGGTTACAAACTGTTTCAATTCGCTCAGGGGCATCAACTGATAGGTGGGATGAAACACATGATCTGAGTTCGGCACATCTGCAATCACCCTCACTTTTTCACACAAAATACCCCCGTTCACCATCAGTTTTGCCCCTTGCGTATCGGTATAGGTATTATCGTATTTTTCCCAGACACCAATCGTCACCGTGCCATCCCGCTGCAAGCCCATAATGGCCCCCAGGTTTGATAACCCGTTTGTTCGGCGGAAAAACAAATTCGCATTACTAATATCGCAATATGTGTTTGAAAATGCATTGTGAATAAAGAAAGATCCTGTTGGTGAGGTATAATTTCCAAACCACACTCCCTCATCCGCTACTTTTAAACTTGTTGAAGATATATTCCCATTCACGCTCAGCATTTCCGTTGGTGTTGTTGTACCCACGCCCGTATAGCCATTCGTGGGGCTGATGTACATCCGGGTGGTTCCATTTACCTTTAGCGACAACCCAACTCCCGATACCGAACTGAGGCCCCCGGTATTGAGGAAAAGGTCCTTATTGAACAAAAATTTGGACCTGTCCGTATAAATATGGCCGGAATTGGCATCTGCCGGGCCTAGCTGGATGTTTCCGTAGGAAGTGGTAAACGTATTCCACTGGGTTTGTGAAAAGGAATGCAGGTGAATGAATGATAGCCCTGCAACCAGAGGGATGAACAATTTTTTCATAAGTTGTCAATTTTTTATAGGTCAAATATAAGCGTAAATATAATTTTTTAACGCTACATTTTGGTCTAATATCGATTGTTTTATTACTTTAACAACCAAAAAAGTCATTTATGGAAATTGGAGAGAATATCAGGAAGTTCCGGGAGTTGAAAAATTTAACCAGAAATGAAATGGCCGACAGGCTTCATTTGAGTCTGAGCGCTTACGGCAAAATTGAACGGGGAGATGTGGACCTGACCATTTCGCGTGCTAACGAAATTGCACAAATATTATCCGTGGATCTGCCTCAGCTGCTTAA
>JAIRJW010000060.1 GCA_031260455.1 Fluviicola sp. | reverse complement strand
GTGGAGCTGAATGAAGGGATTTACGATCCGGATTCATTGGGATCCATTACGATAGAAGTGGGAAAAATCACCTGCGGGAATGATTTCACGTCCTCCAATACGCCTTATGCCATTGCGGTGAACAATTCCTGCCCAACCTGTGGGTTGGAGAACCAGGTAGGTAGTTTTGTTGCTCCGGTAACGAGCGGAAGGGATCGGAGTAATTATATCAAAATGCCGACGGTCACTGAACTGGAAGAAATTGCCTTATCAAACCAAACGGCGGGAACCGGCAGGACAGAGACAGAGAATCGTGAAACAGTGGTTTATCCCAATCCGACATTGGATTTTTTACAGATTGCGACAACCGAAGAATTACAGCAGGTGATTTTGCTGGATCAGAGCGGTGCGGAGGTAAAAGAATTTGATCCTTCCAATAAAATGTACGATCTTCGTGAAGTAGCGTCGGGAATATACACGCTTATATTAACATATACTAACTATGAAACAATCCATATTAAAGTGGTTAAGCTGTAGTTTAATACTACTAATTGCCCTTTCCTGCAGAAAAAAGGAAAAAGGAGCATTGGATGATTTTGATTCGGGAATATTTGATTTTGTCTGTACCTGGAATACGAACGGGGTGCAGGATACGGCAACCGGAGAGGTTTCCGGGCCAGATGCCAGTTCTCCTTATTACTATTTTATGGTAAGGCAGAAATTGGGGGGAATTAGTTCCCTGAAAAATTTCAGTGTCGGATCTTATTCAAAAATGATAGATGAGTCTTTTTATGCTCCAGGTTTACTAATAGATGCCAAAATCACGTATGAGGAACACGATGCAGATCATTTGCTGGTTCATTTCCTAAATGATGGTACTTTGCCATCTGGTGCATCACCTGTGAGCGGCACATTTCAACTAACCCGAAAAGAATAGAGCGATGTTTGGAATCAGAATAATACCGTTTTTACTCGTCTTTATCTGTATATTTCTTTCTGGCTGTCACAAGGAAAACGGAAAGCATACCTATGAAATGCGTCTGATGTTTGACAGTGGGGATGTTTTCACAGATTATGGAACAATACAGGAAAAGAAAATTAAACAGAGAAATGGCCAGGAAGTACACGTTAGCATCTTTAACGGGTATACGTTCCTCAAAGTGAAGGATAATAAATTCGTGTGTTCTTACATCCTTTATTTGAACAGCAATAAACCTGTGGCTTTTGCGAACGGAATGACTGGCTCCTTTAAAGGAGACGTGTATTTCGAAGGAACCTATACCCAAAAAGGGAGCGCTTATACCGTAGATGATGGCTACTTTGAGTTTATCTGGCGGAACATGACAACCGGAGAACCGATGAGCAGTATTGTTTACAAAGGCAAATGGACTCTGAAACGGAAATAATCTGATTGACAAAACCCGGTTGAATTTGAATCGTTGTTCCGGTTCGGATTTGACTGGGTACTGTCTTTTTCCCTTATTTTAACAGAGATTGTCGTAGAACAAAACTATGTCCGTATAAATCGTACTATTTTTTTAAGAAAGTCCAGAATGTTTTTTTGTTTACACCGGTTACTTTGATTTGCGGATACAATTCCTGGAACGAAGTTGGAACTTTGATCTTTTTCGAATCCTCCCAGCACATCTTGACTCCGAAAGCTTCTCCATTTGCAATTTCCAGGTAATCCACTTCCTGTTTGGTATGTGTCAGCCAAAAGAATGATTCGGGGTGTTTATCTGCGTACTGATTGGCCTTAAATCGTTCACTGATGACGAAATTGCGCCATAATTCTTCCACATCGTTGCGAAATTCCAATGGCTGGAAAGCGCGGATCAGGGCATTCCGGATTCCATTATCAAGAAAATAAACCACATGGCTTTTCTTTAGTTCGTAACGGCTTCCGTTATTGTATGAAGGTATGAGCACCAATAAATTCGCTTTGGTAAACAATTTTACATAGCGTTCCACGGTTTCATTATCCAGATTACACTTTTTGCCCAGGTCATTAAAACTGATCACTTTCCCGATGCTGAATGCCAAATGGCGCAACAAACGGATCAGGTTCTCCTTTTTGTTAATTCGCTCGGAAGCACCGAGCTGTGTAAAAATACCGGTTTCGAGGATGTCAGAGATGATTTGTTCAGTGCTCCCCGGACTGGTAATTACTTCGGGGTAATATCCATAGATCAGACGTTGTTCCAGTTCTTTATCTTCCTGGACCAGGCCGTGAAATTTGGCACTTTCGGCATAGGTAAGCGAAAACAGGTTCAGTTCCAGTCCCTGGTTGCGTAATGCCTCCCACAAATCTTCATGCAATTCCGGTTCGAAAGAACAAACCAATATCAGGTTTTCCAAAGAATCGGATTCGATAGCAAAGTCAATATAATCCTGCAACGGTTCCAGCAACTGCGCATCGCGGATGATGATTACCCTCTTATCTCTGCTGAATACTTTCAACTGCTCCAGCGAGTTCATCTGCTTTCGTTCTTTTTTAGCCGAGCAGTCGATTATTCCTACCTGCGGATCTTCCAAATTGAAGATGCGGGAAACAAGTGTCAACCGGCCGGTTCTTCGCGCTCCCTTGAGCACTACAATTTTACTTTCCCGACATTTCTGGCGAAGAATCGGTTCCAGGGTTCTTTCAATCATCCTTTGTAATAAATCACCTCTAAATTAGGATTAACCGATAAATTCATTTGAAGATTGCGAAATATGAATAA
Organism: Fluviicola sp.; assembly: GCA_031260455.1. Taxonomy (GTDB): domain Bacteria; phylum Bacteroidota; class Bacteroidia; order Flavobacteriales_D; family Crocinitomicaceae; genus Fluviicola. The sequence continues at coordinate 40,245 of JAIRJW010000060.1, read as the reverse complement.
ACAACCGGATGTTGGTTATTCCTTTTCTGCCAGAATTTCAAACCTTTGGAAGAATTTTCCAGCCCGGTCGGAATGCATGAATTTGTTCCCTCCGTAACATATCAATTCGTAGCACACTTCTCCGAATTGGATGAAGCGTTTCCATTGATATCCTTTGATTGGGTCGAAAACTAATCCTTCAATCATCTGTGCCCCGGCATCAAGTATGGATTCTTTGGTTTTTGCCAGGTCGTTTTCCACAAAATGGTAGCGGTTGTCGTCCAGGTAATCCGCCGATTCGTGAATGATCAGTTCAAAAGTATTTCCCTGTCCCAATTCCTGGTAAATGTAATGTTTCCTGTTTGCGTCTTCCAGCTGAACGGGTTTCCCGCCAAACGTCATCCGGAATGAGTTTTCCTCATCGGTAATCGCATAATTTCTCCAGGAAAGCACCAGTTTCTTCTCAGCAGCCGTGGAATTCGTATATGTCGCCTGAACAGCTCTCACCTGGAATCCCTTCTGCCGAAGCAACTGCAACACCCCATCGGAACCGTACAAATGTCCCGAACCAATTACACTGAAAACACTTTTCTTACGCATCAGCGTATCCAGCCCCTTCGCCATCGTTTGATTTCGTTTGGTAATTAATTCATCATAGGTTTCTGGGGAGCTTTTGAACTGAGTTTTGAGCATATTCGTCAGTGAAGCAATATCACCATTCAGGTACGTTTGGATAAAAGATTCTTTATTGAAAAACAAGCCATTGACTGTACTTTGCGTATTAAATAATTCGGGGTTTTCCGCCAGTTTCAACTGGTCTTGAACCGTTTCGAGCTGATAGAAGGCTTTCCCCCCGCAATAACCTGTCTGTTGAAAATAAGCATCCAGAAACTGAGGCCTTCCGTCTTCCGAACCGTAAACTGTTTGCGTGGCCTTTTTCGAACTTGCAAAAGAACGTTTTTTATCAAACAGGTCAAAGTTGAAGAGGTTCAGACGCACATCGTATTCGTCGTAGATTTGTGTCACGTCCGTTTCCAGCACCACCGCATCGACTTTTGCAAAAGCGGAATAAAGAGAATCCGGGAAATTGAACAGGCGCGGATCATTGGAATGCATACTTCCAAAAACATAGCTCGGTTTTTTATTTCCTTTTGCCTTCACTTCCCAAAGCAGCTGGTATCCTTTCTCTGCTTTCTGTCCGTAAGACGGAAGACAAGTGAAAAAAAGAAGCAAAAATACCAGTCTGTTCATGTAAATATCAACGCCAAAAATTACAAAATGTTTGTTCAAAGAACGTTAAACAACTGTAAAATTAACTAAAAGATCAATCTGTCCACGTGATTTTCACCAAAAGCATAAGGAATATACGCCAGCGAGTCAATCGGTTTGGTGAGGATCAACGGCGTGGATTTTCCGAGGGAAATGGTTCCATGCGTTTCGGACAAGCCCATGGCATATGCTGCGTTGATTGTCAGGGCATTGAAAGCTTCTTCCGGGGTAAGTTTCATTTTGACACAGGCTAAGGAAAAAATCATCTGCATATTATCGCAGGGAGTTGTTCCCGGATTGTAGTCTGTTGCCAGAGCAACCGGTAATCCTTCCCGGATAAATTTCCGTGCATTTCCGAACGGGATGCTGATAAAATGGGAGCATCCCGGCAGGAAAGTAGGCATACAACCACTTCCCTTCAACACTTCAATATCTTCGTCATCAGATTCTTCCAGATGATCCACCGACAAAGCTCCCAGTTCGACCGCTGCCTTCACTCCTCCCAGAATGGAAAATTGGTTGACGTGTACTTTCGGAATCAATCCGAGTTTCTTCCCTTCCTGCAAAATGATTTGCATTTCCTCCACTGAGAAATAATTGCGCTCACAGAACACATCGATATAATCTGCCAATTCTTCTTTTGCAATTACCGGAAGCATTTCTTTCACAATCAGATCGATATAAGCCTGATGATTTTCCCTGAACTCCTTTGGAAAAGCATGTGCTCCAAGAAATGTTGCCTTGATGACGATCCCGGATTCCTGCTTCAAACGTTTGATTACACGCAAAATTTTCAACTCCGCTTCTACGGAAAGTCCGTACCCGGATTTGATTTCCAGTGCCCCGGTTCCGTTTGCCATCATTTTACGAATACGCTTCAGTGCTTCCCAGAATAATTCTTCTTCCGAAAGCTCATCCAATCTCCGGGCAGAATTCAGGATTCCTCCACCTTTAAGTGCGATTTCTTCATACGTCAAACCTTTGATCCGGTCTACAAATTCTTCTTCTCTCGTCCGGGCGAATACTGTGTGCGTATGCGGATCACAAAATGCTGGCATCACACTCTGACCTTCCGCATCAATTACCTCAACTCCTCTCCAGTCCGTGATTCCTTCCCATTCTTCCATAGAACCGTATGCTACAATCACGCCATCTTCCAGTGCCAGATAAGCATTTTTGATGGTTGGAACCGCACTCATTGCATCTCCGCAAAGCATTGAAGGGAAATCTTCTCCTGCCTGGTAAAGTGTATGGATGTTTTTAATCAGAATTTTTGCTGCCATACTGCAAGTTTACGAATTTTCTGCTGAGATTTGGGGTTGAAACACTGTTGTTCCACTGATCTCGACAACCTTTGAAATTTTTTCAGTCATCACTTACCAGAAATATGTCAAATGACTCATTTGAAAAGCTATTCCGACATTTTAAAACACATTAAATCCTCCTGATTTTTAATCTGGGTTTGCAGATTAAAAATAATTCCTTATTTTTGCACCCGCTTACTTACTGAAGTAGGCATGTCCGCAGAAAAAGCCCGAGTGGCGGAACTGGTAGACGCGCTGGATTCAAAATCCTGTTCTTTCGGGAGTGCCGGTTCGATTCCGGCCTCGGGTACAAAAAAATAACGGCTGTAGAAGTTTGCTTCGCAGCCGTTATTTTTTGTCTTTAATTCTTAAAACCCGATGGATGCAATTTCTATTTCTTTATCATTTCACGGAATATATTTCTGAATTCTCATACAATACAAACCCCCGATGAAATCAAAATCATTCACCGGGGGCGTAGCTACCACACGTACTTCACCTATCAATCTTTGTACATGCAAACCTCTAAATTAAACCTAAACTGAAACCTAAACTAACCTAATTGTTACCTAACTTATAGCATTATGATTGATAGGCACCCTTATAAATAAAATTAACCCCTCCTCAGGAATGTTCTGATCAAACCCATTATACCATCATTCCTAAGTTGACCTGTTACAAAGACAAAGCAAAATCTTTTGTGACATTCTGCCTGTGTTTACAGCCGAATCCCGATTTGGGAATTCCTTGCCGCAACATCAAACGAAAATATTTCCTACTTTTATAAGTCAGCTTTATCTTACTACTTTGTTTCACTATCTCTGAAATCACTTTTGAAAAAATGATTTCCATTTCCTTGTGTCATATATTATAAAGAATATGCCAAAGCGGTTAAAAAGCAAAAAACCATTAAAAATCAACGGTTTTAGATATGGCACAAATTCAAATTCTTTTCAAAATGAAAATATTTTTTTCATTTTGAAAAAATTCAATCTTCTTCTTCCTCTTTCAACATGCGATAAATTGTCGTCTGGCCAATATCCAGTTTATCAGCAACCAGCTTCGTGTTATTGTTATATTTATTCAGGAACAGCTGAACAATTCTCCGGTTGTAGGCTCTTAAACTCATCTCCTCTGCAATGATTCCTGAAAGAATATCTGCACTCGCCACCACAATATCGTCTGCATCGATCACATCCTGCACCGACATAACGGTCGCCAGTTCGATCACAGACTTCAATTCGCGGATATTCCCCGGCCAGGGATAAGCCAGCAGTTTGTTTTGTGCTGCCAGACTGATCTTCTTCACTCCCATGTTATTTTCCCTGCAGAAACGTTCCACAAAGCTCTTACTCAACAACAACGTATCTTTCTCGCGTTCACGCAGGGGTGGCAATTCAATCGGAAGACCAAACAAGCGGTAATATAAATCTTCCCGGAAGGCACCGGATTTGACTTCCTGTAGCAAGTTTTTATGTGTTGCAACAATAATGCGACAATTAAATTTATAAACCTTATTCCCCCCTATCCGGGTAATTTCGCGTTCCTGCAAGGCTCGCAGCAATTTAGCCTGGAATACCGGATCCAGTTCAGCAATCTCATCCAGAAATAAAGTTCCTCCATCTGCTTCCTCGAATTTCCCGATCCGCGTCTGGTTCGCTCCCGTAAAAGCGCCCTTTTCATGTCCAAATAACTCACTCTCAAACAATTCCTTCGGGATAGCCGCCACGTTGATCGCGACAAAGGGTTTATCCTTATAGATCGAATTGTAGTGAATTGCTTTGGCAATCACTTCTTTTCCCGTTCCGGTTTCTCCCGTAATGGAAACCGTAATATTATTCGAAACCGCTTTCTGAAGCAACATGAAAATATGCTGCATCTTGCTGCTTTGACCAATGATCGTATCACTGAAATTGTACTTTGTCTGAACTTCCTGTTCCAGTTTTTCAATCTTCTTCAGGAGCTTTGTCTGGTTCTGCGCATTGGACAGCGTATTCAGCAAGCGATTCCGGATGTCATTTCCTTTGACAATGTAATCGTAAGCCCCCAGTTTCAGCAAACTAACTGCCGTTTCAATTTCTTCCTGCTCCGAAATAACAATAACCTGGGTCCCGGGGCTGATGGATTTGATTTTTTCCAGCAACTCTTCACCCGAGATATCGGGAAGGCGGTAATCCATAGTAATCAGATCCGGGATTTCCCTGTTAAGACGCGTAAGCAGGGATTTCCCGGTTGAAAATGCTTCCACTTCGTAATCCGGGTTCAACGAAACGGTGTGGACCAATAATTTCTGGTACCAATCATTGTCTTCAACAATAAAAATACGCTGTGTAACACCGCTTTCCATATCAGTTTTCTGTATTTAATTTTTCTTTGACTTGTGTAATGACATGTTTTGCCTGTTCTTCAAATACTTCGATCAGTTCCCTAATCAGGAAAGAATCAATTTCAGATTTCTTCCCCATCCGTTCAATCTCTTTCAGCGTTGTATAACAGTTATCCGCACCGAAATGCTTGAATGGAGCTGCAAGCTGGTGAGCTAATTCGGAGACCTCACCCCAGTTCTCCAAACAGATCAGATCCCGGATCTTCAACAAACCGTCTTCGGTTGAACTGATAAACGTCTGCAAAAGCTCCTTATAGAAGTTGTTGTTGTGACTGGCCAGTTTTTGCAGGCCTTTGAAGTCTGCTTCGTCTAATTCAGTTCCCATGTGGCGGCTTTTATTTATTTGAAATAACATCTGGCGCAATTCTTCTGGATTCACCGGCTTGGTCAGCACCCCTGTCCACCCGGAATCCAACATGTGCTGTCGTTTTTCTTCGTTCAATGTTGCAGTCAGGCCCACTACCGGAATCCGGTTCAGCGTTTCCATCTCTGTCATTCTCTGGCGCAGTTCATGTCCGTTCATTTCCGGCATACGTATATCCAGCAATACAAAACCGATGTTGTTATTCTTCAGCAATTCTAATGCTTCTACTCCGTTTACCGCTTCCAGCAATTTCACATTTACTCCATGAAACATACTTCGTAAGAGTATACGATTAAATGGTTCGTCGTCCACGATCAGCACACATTTATCTTTCAAAAAGGAAAAATCCGTACGTGAAGGTGCACGTGGAGCATCTATTTTCCCATCTGTTACCCCGAACGGAATTTCAATATAGAACGTCGTCCCGGTTCCTTCTTCGCTATCAACGCGAATGGAACCGTTTTGCTTGTCGATAATCTGTTTTGTGATACTCAACCCTAAACCTGTTCCGCCATACTTTCGGGTCACAGTAAGGTCTGCCTGTTCAAAAGGCTCAAAAATCCGTTCTTTCTGACCTGCAGACATCCCGATTCCCTGATCCTGCACTTTGATCTGGCAACGGATATTCCCAGGATTGATCTGGTTAAATTTCAGATCAATGGTAATAAGCCCATCTTTAGTGAATTTATTGGCATTGCTGACCAGATTGATAATGATCTGACGAAAACGTAACGGATCCCCCAGTACATTCGGGAAAGGTTTTTCGTCCAGTTCCACCACCAGGCGATTATTCCGTTCGCTGACCTGCAACTCATACTGTTCGTACAACATCATGATTTCGTTTACCGGGTTAAATGCTATTTTTTCCAGTTGAATATGATCTTTTTCCAGTTTTGACAGGTCCAGGATTTCATTCGTTATCTGTGACAAGTGTTTGACAGAATTGCGGATGATCTCCAATTTCTTAGCTGCACTCTGGTTCAAAGGTTCAAAGAAAAGCTGCTCCGTGAATCCGGAAATGGCATTCAGCGGAGTCCGGATTTCGTGGCTCATGGTCGCCAGGAAACGCGATTTCCCTTCCGTGAGCTGATCGCTTTTGTCTTTTGCCAGTTTTAGCTGATAATTTGTCTGTTTCGCTTTATTAAACAAGGTAACAATCAGAACAACGATCATCACAATGAGCAGAGTGGAAATAACACTGAACAGGAAAATAATCTGGTTGGTTTCTGCTGCAACTTGCTTGGCATGCTGTGTTTCTTTCAATAATTCCTTTTTATCGGACAGTTCGATTGCCTGGAAAATCTGATTGATCTCCCTACTCAACAGATTGTTTTCCTGCTCCAGGCTTAATTTATAGAGATTCATCCGGGATTCCTTTGAAACCGCAGCAGTTTTAACTGACTTGATTTTCTGCGCAATTTCATTGGTACTCGCCACAGCAATATCCGATGCTTTGACTTTCACTTCCGGAGAGGTTTGATGCACCACTGGTTGTGGTTGCAGATCTGTTTTTTTCTTCTGCTGAAACCATTTCTTTTTGTTTTCTTCCCGGGATTGAGACGGAGAAGATACAACCGTTTGTTGCGGCGCCTGAAGTGCATTTACCTGGTCGCGGATCTCCATTTTGATTTTTGCTGTCTCACTGGCATTTTCAACTTCATTTTCGATGATCGCCATGGTTTCGTCCACCCGGTTTTCATTCTTGATACTCATCAGCGTATCGAGGTTGAAGAAACGCGCCTGAATCAGATTACTCAGTATCCGAATCTGTTGCTGATAAGTTGAATCTCCCGGTTTATACGATTTCAACATCTCTATTTTGCGCCGGGTTTGCGACTCCAGGATTTCAAAATCCAATGGTGCATTGAGGTTGTTCTGGTAGAGATATGAATAAGTGAGATTGTCCGCTTTCAGCATATTGTTATTCAAATCCCGCACGATAAAGCGGTGGTTTTCCTCCAAACCGGTCGGTAAAGGATTCTCTGAAACTTGCGAAAGCCGGTCGTAAACCCAATATCCGGTCGCACACACAAAAATCAGCAATAGCCCGATGACAGTAAAGAGTATGCGCTCAAAAAGAAGGTTTTTCCATCTTTTTTTCATATCGACATGAATTTTCAAATTGAAAATACACTATTTTTTCGATTAATCACTTTCCAAAATGAATTTTCAGACGCCTCTCCAATGGGATTTGATAGGTGAATCCAGGTATTTGCTATCCTGACAGGCATTTTTTATACAAATCCGAAATGATAGTCTATTTATCATTTGTTTTCAAGGGATCCGACGAATAACCGATGAACGGTCAATTGAAATAGAATACAAAATGTAAAGGACATATAAAACAAGAGAGTCACCAATTCTGATGACTCTCTTTTGCTCCCCCTGCTGGACTTGAACCAGCGACCCTCTGATTAACAGTCAGATGCTCTAACCAACTGAGCTAAGGAGGAATCTCACTTTTGCGGTTGCAAATATAGATAAAGAATTGTCTTTAACATGCATTTTACGAAAAAAATGAAATAATTTTTAATCTTTTTCAGTACTAACCTGACTTTCAGTGCTAAAAATCGTCCTCAGACAGAGTAAAATCCTCCAATCCGGAGTCACATCCTTCATCTTCACACGGAGACTCGTTGTCATCAATCATATCAAACAACAATTCGTCCTCACATTTTGCAGGTCTTAAAATATTTGTCCGGGAAACATTCAGACGGATCTCCGAACGAAATGTCCCATCTTCCTGTGAAAAGGATTTTGCAAACGGAGTACCGACCAATTCCACCAGGGCCCCCTTCTTTAAAAAATCCAGGATGCGCATATTGGCTCCCTCTTTTTTCCAGATCGTGCAATTTACCCAAGTCGTTTTGGTTCTTGCTTCTCCCGTACGCTTATCACGCCAATTTTTATTGTGCGCAACTGGAAAATTAATCGCAATAACACCCCGTTCCATTTGTTTAACGACAGCATCCCTTCCAATATTTCCAATTAAGCGTGTTTCAAAAACAGTTGCCATATTTTTTTTGGTAAATTAATGTGTTTAAGTATGTTTCATCACAAAAGTAATACATTTCGTATTAATTTTTCCGTTCCACCACAATTGAATCCGGGAAACTCTTTTTCCTGACTTCCTCACAGTACTTTTCTGCTTCACTCTTTGAAGTAAAACTTCCGGAAAAATACTTGTATCGGTAGCCCGTCTGAGATACTTGCGTACGGCTCACAGCATACTTCAGATTCCTGAACTCTCCCTTTTCGGTATCGAGCCATTCCCGGGAACTCATGATCTGAACACTGTATTCTTTTCCGCCATCTTTGTCCGAGCGGGAATCTTTTGAAGCTGTGCTTTCTTTTTTGGTAAACGAGATGCCTTTATGGGCTTCCTGCAAATACGCACGCATTCCGCGAAATAATGCCGATGCGATAATATCCTGCCCCTCGGATGTATTCAGGTAATTTGCTTCCGGCTTATTTGTAATAAAACCACACTCTACCAACACACTTGTCATTTGAGTAAACTTCAGCACCTGTAGTGTATGCTCCCGGTCGTCCGAGTCTTTCACTCCCCTGGATTTTCTTCCGGCACGTGTTTTAAATTCATTCTCAAATGCCCGGGCCAGTTTGACAGATGCCCGTGAGGTGAACGAATGTACGTGTAATTCCGTTCCTTTGATATTCGCATTAGGGCTTCCATTGATATGGATCGAAATGAAGTAATCTACTTTCTTTTCATTTGCCATTTCCACCCGTTCATCCAGCGTAGGATATGTATCATCCGTACGCGTATAAAGCACCATAACGTTTTCCAGTTTTTCACTCAGATAATTTCCGAATTTCAGCGCAATTTTCAGTGCCAGGTCTTTTTCCGAAAGCAGATTTTTGTCCGTTGCTTCATGGCCTGGATCAGATCCGCCATGGCCCGGATCAATCAAAACAGTAACCCCCTGACCAAAAGACAGAAACGAAACAAAAATAAAAACCAGACTGGTGTAAACTAACTGCATGACACAAAAATACGCGGTCGGTTCCGCTCAATGAGAGCTCGTTGGAAAAGGTTACTAAATACTGAATGTTAATTTTCTATCTTTGGGGTGTGAAAGCAACGTTAATTATTTCCGTTTACAAGGACGCAGAAGCTTTGGAAGCTGTTTTAAAATCTGTTTTGATCCAGGTAGAAAAAAACATCGAGGTAATTGTTTCACAAGATTGTGAGGATCCGTGCTTTGATGAACTGATTCGGAAGTACGGCCAGTCCATCCGGATCAAACATTTGCAGCAGCCGGATTTGGGCTTTTTAAAGAATAAAATGCTCAACAGGGCAATCAAAGCTTCTTCGACGGATAAACTGATTTTCATTGACGGAGACTGTGTGCTGCACCCGAGATTTGCTCAACAACATATTCTTTCGCTAAGAAAGGGTCGTTTCTGTATCGGCAGAAGAGTGGACCTGGATCCGAAAACCTCGCAGAAAATCCGCAAGGGATTATTGGTTATACCCTCATTCATAGAAATGATCCGTAACAAAAGTATCCGTACAGAGGAAAGTTTTTTTCTGCCAGGTTTTGCAAAGAAAAGTAAGGGCCATTTGCTGGGATGCAATATGAGTTGGCACAAAAGCGACCTGATTTTACTGAACGGCTTTGACGAAACATATATCAATCCGGGATTCGGGGAAGATACCGATATTGAATTTCGTGCCAAAAAAGCCGGTTTGAAACCCTATTCTACCCGTTTTCGCACTATCCAGTATCATTTGTTCCACGAACGACCAGATCGGGAAGATTTCGTTACGATCAGTAAGAATCAATTCTTTGAAAAGAAGAACCGGACTGATTTCCGCTGTCAGTTCGGGTTGGAAACGCTGGAAGCATAGTGTGTTACTTAATCAAAAACAAATCTGCTGCAACTGTATCAGCCAATAATCTTCCAGCTTCCGTGAGCAAAAAGGAATCTGCTGTTTCTACAAGGATTTTTCTCTGTTCGTAATTTTTTACAATCTGAAACCATTCCGATTCCGGGTAAATCATGGCGAAAAGATCTTTTTTTGAAACTCCCCATTTCGTACGTAAACCAATCATCAGCGTTTCATTGAAACAATCCTGATTTGAAAGGACTTCAACTGTTTCAGGCAACTGACCTTTTTCCAGTTCCGAAATATACACCCGGTTGTTTGCTTTATTCCAGTATCGTTCCACCTGGTTGTATCCATGTGCCGACGGGCCGATTCCCAGGTATTTCACTCCTTTCCAGTAAGATGTATTGTGTTTTGAATAATGCTCGTCCCGGGCAAAATTCGAAATCTCATACTGTTCGTAACCCATTTTCTTCAATTCCGAAACCAGTAATTCAAACTGCTCCGATTGCTGATCCACATTGGAAATCAAAATTTTACCTTCTGCTACCCATTTGGATAAAGCCGTTTTATTCTCCACTGTCAGGCAATACGCTGAAATGTGTTCCGGATCCAAAGCCGTAATTTCCCGGATCTGGGTTTTCCAGTCATCCAGGCTCAGGTTTGGCAGGCCATAGATTAAATCCAGGCTCAACTCGTCAAAACCAACTTTTTTAGCATTCAGAACCGCATTTCTACTTTCGGCAGCGGTATGACCCCGGTTCATCCAGCAGAGCTGTTCGTCATCAAAAGACTGGATTCCTATGCTCAGGCGCGTCACCCCCAACTCTTTCCAACGACTTAGTTTTTCCGGAGTACAATCATCCGGATTGCACTCTAATGTGATTTCCACTTGTTCTGAAACCGTATAAAACCGTTGAATCTGCTGAATCAGGCGCTTCAGTTGTGCCTCTGTCAGTACGCTCGGAGTACCTCCACCAAAATAAATAGTTTCAAAATATTCCGATTTCCAGTTGTCCGACCGCAATTCCAGTTCCCGGGACAGTGCCCCAACCATTTTATCCTGGTAAGAACGATTTGTAGAGAAATAAAAATCGCAATAACTACATTTCTGAGCACAAAAAGGAATGTGAATATAACAGCCAGCCATAGCGCAAAATTAGAGATTAATTGCGGGCAGTACAATGTTTTTCGTAAATGTTAAAAAACGCTTTAAATTTTTACTGTATTATAAAAAGATCTATTTTTCTTACGTGGGATTTAAAGAACAACAAGCGGCCATTCAAAAAGAATTGGATCAATTTATTGATTTGCTTGGTGTTTTATTGCCCCGCTATTCCAAACTACTGAAAATCAAAAACATGACAGAAGATGAATTGCACGAATTGGGTGAAATAGAGCACTTTCTGATCGGGGTAAATGGTCGGATTGGAGAAATCAAAAACATTCTGGAGCAAGACGTTTTCGGTCACGGCCTGCATCAATATTACAAGACGAAGAAAAAGGCCCAGAATGGTGATATCGTGGCAATCCAGAAACTGGAACACCTGCGTAAATCATTTGAAGAGGCATTGGTAGCCGGAGCGATGATTCAGTGGAACTAATTCATTCCAAATAACAAAGTAATGCAATGAAAAATAAAACATTCTTTCTTTATAATCAGCTTTGTTATATCTGCACACTATTGCTTTGCACAAGGAGCACTTACCGATGAGCAGCTAAAAAAAGAAATTCCTAAAAAGGAAGTCGAGTATAAATTATCTAAACAAGCATTTACACTCAGTGACACATCCATCGTTTCTGCCAATGCAGTCTATGTTTTATCTGATTATTTATGTGGACAAAAATGCGATTCATTGCACACATGTATATATTTGCCAAGACTGTTTCAAATGGTATCCAGTTTTATAAAACCACTGGAAGGGGAAGAGGACAAATAATGAAAGTGGGTAAGGAAACAGACGGAGGTTTTTACCGAAAAGATTACGCTAAATTTTATAATTAGCTTTATCCCCCAAGCTCGCGCTGGCGGGAAAGGTGGGCCCCACGCCTCCGCTTGCGCGAAACCGCTCGTTAGGTGCTGGTGTTTTTGCCATTTTCAACCAATGTGTAATTTACACTCCTGCCGCCTCCTTCTTCCTGTTGTAAGATTCCTTTTTCTATCAAGCCTTTAATATCTCTTAACGCAGTGTCAGAAGAAGTTTTTGTGATTTTTGCCCATTTTGATGAAGATAGTTTTCCAAAGAAATCGTCAAATAACTTGTTTATCATTAAGCGTTGTCGCTCATTAATTAGTGTTTCTTTGTGTTTCTCCCAAAACTCCGCTTTACGCACAATATTTTGCATACTTTCTTCGGTTTCAAGCAATGCACGTTTTAAACAAGTCAGAAACCAAACCAACCATTGTGTTATATCACTCTCACTATGTTGAACGGTTTTAAGCGTTTCATAATAAACATTTTTTTCTTGCTGAATTTGGTTTGACAAACTATAAAACCGTTCAGAACTGTTCTCGCTACGAGCAAGCAACATATCAGAAATTACTCTTGCAATTCGTCCGTTGCCATCATCAAATGGGTGAATAATGATAAACCAAAAATGAGCAATAGCAGATTTCAGTACACTGTCTATTAAAAAATTATCGTCATTTAACCACAAAAGGAATTTGTCCATTTCTGTTTTTACATCTTTGGCTGGAACGGCTTCGTAGCGTACCCGTTCTTTTCCCATTGCACCCGAAACTACTTGCATTTCTTCGCTGCGGTATTGTGCAACCTCAATCTTGTGCATTCCGCTGTAGCCTGTCGGAAAAAGTGCGGCGTGCCAGCCAAATAAACGTTCCTCTGTTAACGATTTTTTGAAATTTTGCGTGGCATCAAGCATCATTTCTACAACTCCCTCAACATTTCGGGGCGAGGCGACAAGTCCTGCGGTGTTTATTCCCAAACGACGAGCAATAGAAGAGCGAACTTGTTCGTAATTCAACTTTTCGCCCTCAATTTCAGACGATTTAAGGACATCAAGCGTAAGCATTTCAAGATTTTTTTCCTCTTTTGACAAAAAACCAAGCGAATGAATTTGTCCTAAAATTTTACCTTGCAAAAGGCGAACTTCGCCCAATACTGCACTTACAACCGCATTTTGCCAAGTAAAATCAGTCCAATTTTCGTATTGATAATTGTATTTAGCCACATCAAAAAACTATGCGGCAAAAGTAGAAAATATTTTCCGCATTTTTGCGGCGAATAAACTGTTTTGTACGCAAATTTAGATGGTAACTCTGCATTCTTTGCACCTCTGAGGTCTCTGATCAAGTCGAAAACGCATCCTCAATATGCTCTAGTTTGGTTCGGTATTGGTTATGCACGATCGAGATGATATCAAAACGTACTTCGCTGTCTAGGTTCCCGGATTGAATGTAATGATCCGTGCAGGTGATGATCTGCCGTTGTTTCTTTTTCGTAACCGCCATCCACGGCTCCCCAACCTCGGCAGTTTGTCTGGTCTTTACTTCCACTACGACGAGTTTGTCATCTTTTTCAGCGATGATGTCAATTTCAAACTTGTGATAACGATAGTTTGTTTTCCGGATGGAATACCCGTTTTTCAACAGAAATCTCTGAGCCATCTGCTCCCCGAAAACACCTAATTCCTGATCGGTCATAACTTCTTTCTTTTTAATTTAAGAAAAAAGATGAGTTTATAAAATACTTTTGAATTCTTTTATTTTGCCTTGAACTGAATATTACTTCCACCGTTGGTTTTAACAACTTGCTGCCCGAATTCGAATTCTAGTTCTTTTACCACTTTTCCGCGTTTGTCGTAGAGTTTCATCTTTCCATGCTTCAAGCCATCCTTGTATTCGGTTTCAGAAATAATGTTTCCCCTGCGATCCAGTTCGGTGGTTTTTCCATGTAATTTTCCTTCTTTGTAAGTGTTGGTATTGCTCGGAATTTTACCTCCCGGCCAATACGTATACCAAACTCCATCCTTTTCCCCGTTTTTGTAATCTCCTTCTTCCGTCTTTTTGAAATCTTTCTGAGAGAAGGCAACAGAATGTCCATCCCTGATACTTTCTTTCACTTCAAAATCTTTCAAAGGGCCATTTTTGATTTTCGTTTTTTTGGTGATGATCTTGTAATTAATGATGTCTTTCTCTTTTCCGTTTTCGAAGAAGCTGGTCCATACACCGGTTTTTTCTCCTTCCTTATAGGAACCAAAGACATTCGGTTTACCAGTAGGATAGTAGGATTCCCATTTTCCATATAACAACCCGTTTTTAAATGTCGCAATATTTTTTTCTTTCCCGGTTTCCCAGTAATTTACCCAGGTTCCTTCTTCTTTTCCATTTTTGTAAACACCCGACATCAGCAAAGTGCCGTTTTCGTACCAGGTTTCCCATTTTCCGTGTTTTTCATCATTCTGGAAACTTCCCAGCTTAAATTTGCTTCCGTCTTTATAGAAATAAGACCAGGTTCCCGTTTTCTTGTCATAGTCATATTCTGCATTGTAGCTGACTTCTCCGGTCGGATAATAGTAAATCCATTTTCCATGCTGTTTCCCCAGGTCAAAACTTCCCTCCTGGTCTTTGGTTCCCTTTTTGGTGTACCAGATCCATTTGCCCGACTTTTCGCCGTCTTTGTAAAATCCTTCCATGTTCAACTGCCCGTTGTCGTAATAGTATTTGTATTCCCCATCGAGTTTCCCATTCAGATAATTGGTCGTTTTTTCAATGGAACCGGTGTAATAGTAATAATTCCAGGTGCTGTCTTTCTCGCCTTCTCTGAACTTTCCGTTAATGAGCGGATATCCGTAAATGGAAAATTCTTCAAATGGACCATTTTTTAATCCGTTTCTATAGTTGTACCATTCCTTTTCCATTCCGAGATCATAGAATGTCAGGTATTCCCCGTTCCCATCCTTGATTTTCTGAGTGTGAAGGCTGTCAGGGAGCCAGAATTCGCGCAGATAAACGGTAGAATCAATAACTTCTTCGATTTGTTTTTTCTGGCCTGTGAGGTAGTAATATTCCCAGATTCCATAAGGCTTTCCGAATTTGAAATATCCCTGAACACTTGGTTTTCCCGTTTCATTCCATTCTCTGAACACACTGTCCTGCTCACCCATTATGAAGTAACCTTCCTGTTTACTCTTCCCGTTGGAATAATTCGCAATGACTCTTCCGTGTAGTTTCCCACGATAGTAATTCCGCTCTTCCACCAAGTTTCCGAACCGGTCGTAATAAAGCCATTTCCCATGCTTGTCGGCAGTTTCACCCAGCGGATCTTTGTAATAGCTTCCTACGGATTCCAGTTGTGTGTGGTTGAAATCATAATAGTTTTTGACTTTCGGAGTCAGGTTTTCCTTGTTCACTACCTGACCGGATACTATCAGTGAAAAGAATGAAAAAAAAATGCAAACAAATTTCATGGAACGTGAATGATTATTCAATTTTATAAGCTGATTTTACTTGAAATGTTACAGCACCTATTTCGCTAAAAAACCTTTGATTATCAACAATGCGCCAGCACCCATAATGATGAGCCCGATAAGCCTGTTCAAACTCACCAGGAGATTATCTGTGATAAAAGGACGCAATTTTTTGGCACCGATTATTTTCAGCAAATCGATGGAAAAGAATGTAATCATGATAATCAGGATGTACCAGTAAGTACTTTCTTCAATCGCATCTCCTGAATTATTTTTCCCGTCTGCTCCCAGTGCGATCACCGTGATCCAGTAAAAAATAACACCAGGATTCGCGAAATTCAGCAGGAATCCCTTTAATCCCAGAAGAATGAGGTCCTTGGTCTGGTTGTTCAACTGTTTGTCAGCTTCATTGATACCATCTTCTTTGGGTTTTTTCAGAAGCGTGACCAGCCCGAAAACAGCCAGGATCACACCACCGATAATGGAAATGATATGCCCGTATTCACCGGAAGTGATTTTACGGACTTCCGAGTAAAAAATCAGCGCAATGATAATATAGATGAAATCCGAGAGGAAAACTCCTAAATCGAATACAATAGCGGCCCGGATTCCTTTTCGGATACTTGTTTCCAGCAGCAGAAAAAATACTGGACCTATCATTATACTGAGTATAAATCCGGTTAGAATACCTTTGAGTAAAATATCAAGCAAAAGACTGGTTTTTCTGTTTTTACAAATATAAGCATTCGTTTTTCTTACAAAATATTAAATCTGAAAGAAAGCAAAAGAAGATGTTCGGCCCCGATCCGAAAGTTCAAAGGATTTTTGCAAAAAAACAGGGCGGATGCTATTTTAACTGCCAAGAAGTCATTACATTTGCATGTCTTGAATTTTGTAACAAAGTAGTTACTATTCTGAAAATAAATGAAGTATGAAAACGGCCATTGCCAATAAAAAATTAGAAACAATTATTTCCAAAGTGGAAAAAGAGGGGATTGCTTATAAAGGTCTTGTTGAGGATTTGAAAGAATTGCGAGAACAAGCGTTGAAAGAGCAGGATCCGTTGGTGGTAAAAGTTTTACGTTTATCATACGAATTTTTGCAGGATAGAAATGCATTTGACGTGCAGGCTCAATACGAGGAAGATGAAGAAGGAAATGAATTCCCGTTGGAAATCGAAGACCAGGAAAATTTCCTTTATTTGTTGAATCTGCTGAAAAATGCAGAGCATAAAATCAACAGAGAAGAAATCAAAGATTACCGTACGGCTTTGAAACAGGAACTGTATTAAACCCCTAATCGGATAATTTTTGAATCTCTGGCACATTCTAAAATAAAACATTAATTCAGCACCTGAATTGAAAAAACAAAATGTTTATCTGGGACATATTGAATCATTAAGGGCCATTGCGGCTTTGATGGTTTTGATTTTTCATTTTATTTCATTTGGCGATGCAAACGGACCGCTTTTAGCAAGTGAATCCATTCGGAAATATTCGGAATTCGGGGCTCAGGGTGTTGAGTTGTTTTACATTATTTCCGGATTTGTTATTTATCTTTCGCTAAGTAATAGTTCCTATGGATTCAGCCAATATCCGAAGTATCTGATCAAACGTATTACACGCATTTTTCCGCCTTTTTGGGGAACTATTCTGCTGATCTGCTTCACACCTTTTATCTGGGGATGGCCTTTTCCTTTTTCTGCAAATCAACTCGTTCAAAATGCAACGCTTACAGTTGATATGTTCGGGAATACGGAGTGGATGAATCCGATTTTTATAACTTTGAAAGTGGAATTTTTGTTTTACCTGGTTATCGGCCTACTGGTTGTCCCGATGCAAATGACAAGCTGGAGTTACGGCATTATCGTGTTTTCCAGCCTGATTGTAACGTATTATTTCCATTCTTTCGATTTGATTCATAACATCCCGTTTTTCCTGATCGGAATTGCTTGTTGTGAGGTTTATAAAAAACGGCAACTCATTTTGAACTACGGCATCATCGTATCTTGCTTTACTTTTCTGTATCTGGTCTTCCCGATGGAAGATCTAGTTATTGCCGCTATCGGGACAATATTCCTGCTTTGGATTCCGATAACGAACCGTTGGTTTAAACAAGTCGGACAGTTTTCCTATTCGCTGTACCTGACTCATGGGTTTTCGGGAGGAATGTTTTTATTCTACTGTAAAAACCAGCAGCACGTTAATCTGAATCCCTGGATTTATATTGTAACAGCAGTTTGTATAGCACTGGCTTTTGCTTACGGCTACTATCTGCTCATTGAAAAAAGAGCCATGCACTGGTCAAAAGGCATCAAATATTAATTTAAAAAACGGTATTTAATGATGCAGTAGATGGCTCTGAATCCATCTCTCCAACCAATTTTCTTCCCTTCTTCATACGTTCTTCCATAGTAGGAAATCCCGACTTCATAAATGCGAATTCCCTTTCTTTTCGCCAGTTTAGCTGTGATTTCCGGTTCAATGCCGAAGCGTTTTTCCTTAATGTTGATCTCCCTGGCAATAGAAGTACGAATGAGTTTGTAACAGGTTTCCATATCTGTCAGGTTCAGGTTCGTCATCATATTCGAAAGCCCGGTCAGGAACTTGTTGCCCTTGGAATGCCAGTAGAACAAAATGCGATGAGGCTGGTGTCCCATAAAGCGGGAGCCATAAACAACATCCGCATTATCCATATAAACCGGCTTCAGCAACAGGTTGTACTCTTCCGGATCGTATTCCAGGTCGGCATCCTGGATAATGATGTATTCTCCACTTGCCTTCTGCATGGCGCGATTGATTGCAGCTCCCTTTCCCTGGTTGTAAGGCTGGGAAAACAAACGAATGTCCATTTCCGGGTTGGTTGCCATATAAGCTTCTATACATTCAACAGTATTGTCTTTTGAACAGTCATTGACAATGATAATCTCTTTTTGAACGTTATATTGCAGGTGTACGTTCTTAATTTTATCCAAAATCAGGTGAATCGTCGGGCCTTCGTTATAAGCAGGAATGAGAATGGACAGCTTCTGAATCATAAGCAGAGTGAAAATTAGAAGATTAAATGCTCATTTCCGATACGAAATCCGGAACAACCAGGTCTCCTTCGGTTTTTGAGATAATTTCTTCGACACTTACTCCTGGTGCTCTTTCCAGCAGGTGAAATTGATTGTCTCTGATTTCCAGCACAGCCAGTTCGGTGACTACTTTTTTCACGCAACCTACTCCGGTTAATGGGAGTGTACACATTTTCAGAATTTTGGATTCGCCAGCTTTGTTGGAATGCATCATTGCTACGATAATGTTTTCAGCGGAAGCAACGAGATCCATTGCACCTCCCATTCCTTTGACCATCTTTCCGGGAATCTTCCAGTTGGCAATATCTCCATTCTGAGAAACTTCCATCGCTCCCAAAACCGTCAGTTGAACGTGTTTTCCGCGGATCATGGCAAAAGAAGTCGCAGAATCAAAGAAAACAGCTCCTTTCCTGGCAGTAATCGTCTGCTTTCCTGCATTGATCAGGTCCGGATCTTCTTCTCCTTCAAAAGGAAAAGGACCCATTCCGAGAATTCCGTTTTCCGATTGAAATTCCACATCAATTCCTTCCGGAATAAAATTTGCGACAAGCGTAGGAATCCCAATTCCCAGATTGACGTACCAACCGTCGCGTAACTCCTGTGCAATTCGTTTTGCAATTCCGTTTTTATCCAGTGCCATATGCTTTATTTTAATTCAATAATCTGAATTTCCGGACCTGAAAGTGTTACCTGTTTCCTTTCCGGATTCCAAATATAAATAATCAATTGGGATTCTTCACTGAGAAAATGCTTTGCCGCATATGGATAATTCACTGAGAACCGTCCGGCATTCTCTCCATAATACCACCGGAGATTTTGATAATCATACCGCAGATTTCGTCCGGAAGAATCGTTCGTCGAAATAACCACATTGAAATTGTTCAGCCCTTTGTCCGTTTTCACGCCTGCTTTCAGGCTGATCCGGATGGTCTTATCCCGCCATGCTTCTTTGATCGGGCCTTCATAGAACAAAATGTATTCTGCATTGGTTTGTTGGTTTTTTCCGATTGAATCAAACAACTGTAACGGTTCAAATGCTTTTTTTCTTCTCAATGCAATATAATTTGCCAGAGGATCCTGAGCGATAATCTTGTACTGGCTGAAATTTTTTCCTTTCAGGTAAACGGCTTTGGTCAGGATTACGTCACTACACGGAAGAAACTCTTCCTGTACTGCTGCAATGTGTTTGGTTTTTCGATTTGAATTCCTGCGCTCGAAAAAGGAGTAGGTGAGTTGCATAATCGGACAGACAGTGACCGTTTCATGCGCTTTCAGGTCTTTTATCGCCTCGTGATAAAAGGTTTCACTCATCCGGTCATCCGGTGAGAAAACCGATGTATTTAAATTCAATTTTGCGAGAAAACCGATTGGGAAGAACAAAAGCACCAACAGGAAATACCTGGAAATTTTGTATTGCGCAAAAAGAACCGTGATTGTCAGAATACTCAATGGGATGAGGTACATGGCAGCGCGGTCTTCCGGATAATTCACCTTCATCACTTTTGCCATGAAGAGAATGGCAAGAATATTTCCGCCAACCAGCATACACAGCCAGAATATGCTTTCGGAGAGGAACTTCAATCCCGATTCCTTTTTCCATTGCAGGAAAAAAATGATCCCTCCCACAAGACCAATCAATAAGTAAGCCATTTTCAGCCAGTCGGAATCCAGGAACAGTACATAGCGTGAAAGTGTTTTCCCAGTTACCCTCCAAAGGCCATCGAGACTTCCGTAGTACAGAGCGCCTGCTTCTTTCAGTGCGAAGGTAAACTGAATGAGAGGAATCAGTGAGTAGCAGAAAACAATGACCAGAAATGCATGAAAAACCAATGCTTTGATTCCCAGTTTCCGGGAATAAAGTAGTGTGATGAAAACTACGTAGCTTAGAATGATCAGCGTGGAAACCAGGTAGGTGAGATTGGAGAGAACCGCTAAATAAAGAAAAAATAATAGCAGGATAAAATGTCCCGTGTGGTGAGTTTTCAGCCAGAGATACAGCTGAAGCAATGCCGCCATGAAGAAACCGATAGCCAATCCATACCCCCGGGTATAGCTGAAATAATCAAAAATCCACGGAACGGTATTCAGGGCAACGAAGCACAATTCTCCCCAAAATCCGAGGTTTAAATACCGGGTGAGTTTCCGGCTACACCAAAAGTAGAGGCAAAAGCATAAAATCGCCGGAAGCCGGAAGAGGAAAAAGTGCTCACCAAACAAGCGATAGGAGAAATTTCCCAGCCAGCTGTTCAGCAAGTGGTTGTTCGCATCCATCAAAGAGCGACCACCTTTGATTTCGCCAGTTTCAATGTAATGAAAATAAGTAGCTACTTCATCGTGAAGCGGTTCTACTATCCAGGCCCTGAGAATGGCGTAGATCAGCAATGCAAGAAACAGCGCCCAGGTTATAATTTGCGTATAGGAATTTTTTTGAGTCAAAACAGCACTAATTAATTTGACTTACTAAATTATCTGAACTTTTGGTTAACAGAATGATTTTAACAAATCAGGACCTCCGCTTATGCCACTTTACAAATACAAAAAAGTGGCCAGATCAGCCACTTATCGTTTGTCCCATCGAAAAAATGTTATTGCCTGCTTCTGACGGTACGTTGTTCGATACGTTTTTCAAACTTTTCCCCCTGGAAGATGCGCTGAACGAAAATTCCCGGGGTGTGAATGAAATTCGGGTCCAACTCGCCAGCAGGAACCAGTTCCTCCACTTCCGCAACGGTGATTTTTCCAGCCATGGCCATCATCGGGTTAAAGTTACGTGCCGTGGCTTTGAATATCAGATTTCCTTCGGTATCTCCTTTCCAGGCCTTTACAATAGCAAAATCAGCCGTCAATGCACTTTCCAGGATGTGTGGTTTCCCATTAAATTCACGCACTTCTTTTCCTTCTGCTACTTCGGTTCCGTAACCCGCCGGGGTGAAAAATGCCGGGATTCCTGCACCTCCCGCTCTACAGCGCTCAGCCAGCGATCCCTGCGGGATTAATTCCACTTCCAGTTCCCCGGAAAGCATCTGACGTTCAAATTCTTCATTTTCTCCCACATAAGAAGATATCATTTTTTTCACCTGTTTGTTCTGCAACAACAATCCCAGTCCGAAGTCATCTACGCCAGCGTTGTTTGAAATACAGGTTAACTCTTTGGTTCCCATCTTCATCAATTGAGCAATGGAGTTTTCAGGAATTCCGCACAAGCCGAATCCTCCAACCATCAGTGTCATGTTATCTTCAATCCCTGCAAGGGCTTCTTCAACGTTTTTTACAACTTTATTCATAGTTAAAAAGATATATCTGGTGGAACAACATTGGCCGAATCGGCAACAACCGGATCAATTTCCGTACCGGTGAGATTAAATACCGAGTTGTCAAAATTCTTCGGAGCTTCAAAATCTGTAGTCGATATAGCTATTTTTGGATCTTTGTAGACTTTATTCATGTAATAACCATAGATCGGAAGCGCTGTTCGTGCTCCCTGGCCCTGTTCGGTGCTTCTGAACCTCACACCGCGATCCTCAGCTCCAACCCAGACACCTGTTGCCAGATCCGGAGTCAGACCAACAAACCATCCATCCGAGTTATTTTGAGTTGTACCTGTTTTTGCGGCGGTCGGGTAAGGAATATTTCCGTATTCGGATCCTCCGCGCAATCTGCTTGCAGTACCACCCTGAACGACGCCTTTCATCATTTTAAGTACAGTATAAGCAACGTTTTCATTCATCGCTTCTTTCGTAATGCTTTTTGCACTGTAGATCACATGTCCCGAACGGTCTTCGATCCTCAAAATGCTGGTTGGTTTATTGAAAATTCCTTTGTTTACGAAGGTGGATTGAGCACCAACCAACTCATATAATGACAAATCCATGGATCCCAAGCACATTGCCGGAACGATATCCAGATCGCGCAATTCGATGTCCATATCACGCATCAGCCGGGCAACCGTTTTTGGCCCTGCCAAAGCGCCCATTTGTTTCATCACATAAACGGCAACATTGTTTTTGGACAAAGCAAGACCTTTCTGAATGGAGATTGTACCGCCATTTCCGCTTCCGTCGGAATTTCTCGGACACCATTGCCCGTCCGGATTCCCATTCGGATCATAGAGATCCACACAGTAGGAAATATTCGGAATCACTAATCCTGGTTTAATCACATTCATAGTAATTCCTGCGGCATAAACAAAAGGTTTTATAGTTGAACCAACCTGACGTTTTCCCAGTTTTACGTGATCGTATGCAAAATGATCAATGTTTGTTCCCCCTACCCAGGCCTTGATAAACCCGGTACCCGGCTCGATTGAGATCAACCCTGCCTGAAGGAAAGACTTATAATAGCGGATAGAATCCATCGGAGTCATTAAGGTATCTCTTTCACCACTCCAGCTGAAAACACGCATTTGTACCGGTTCGTTAAAAGAACGTCTGATTTCTTCTTCAGATAAACCTGCATCGGATAAGTTTCGGTAGCGGTCCGAGCGGCGCATAGACGCATCCAGGATATTCTTTACTTCGGCATCGGAGAGCGAGTTTGAGAACGGCCAGTTTTTTGCTGATTTGTTATTTCTGTCGAACTGTGGCTGCAGAGTTTCTTTCAGATGTTTTTCCAGTGCATATTCCGCATGTACCTGCATATCTGCATTCAGGGTTGTATAAATGTGGAGACCGTCTCTGTATATGTCATAGGGAAGTCCATCCTCGCGTTTGTAAACCAGTGAACCGTCAGCTTTTTTTGTGTTCAGCAATTGAGTAACTTCATTTCGGAGAGATTCTCTGAAGTAAGGAGCAATTCCCCGTTTGTGATCCACCACCTGGTAGTTTGTTACCAGTGGCTTTTTACTCAGTTTGTCGTATTCTTCCTGTGTCAGTTTCTGACGCAGAGCTTCGTTTCCCTCATCGGAATTTTTTAGCCACTGCATCAATACCTGGTTGCGTCTCGTGATGGCACGCACACTGTCTGCCGCTCGCGCATCAGCAATTTCCTGAATGGTGACCGACTCCGGATTTACTCCTTTGT
This sequence comes from Fluviicola sp., assembly GCA_031260455.1. Classification (GTDB taxonomy): domain Bacteria; phylum Bacteroidota; class Bacteroidia; order Flavobacteriales_D; family Crocinitomicaceae; genus Fluviicola. The sequence goes on along the minus strand of JAIRJW010000060.1, from coordinate 16,566 downwards.
TACGTGCCAGAGAAAGCCGGTAATTTTTAATCTTAAACGTATACGGGTTGTAAAGAGCCGGGTTTTTACACATCCCGATCAGCATGGCTGCCTCTTCTTTACTTAGCTGGCCCGGTTTTTTGTTAAAATAAACCTTTGATGCATTGGCAATTCCGACTGCATTGTACAAGAAATCGAATTGATTCAAGTACATTGTAATGATTTCCTCTTTGGTAAACCGGGCCTCCAGGCGCGTTGCAATGATATTCTCACGTGCTTTTTCATTCAAACGGGACCACATTCTACCGATCTTTCCGGAAGAACCGGATTCGACCGTTTCACCATTCGCTCTGGCAAGTTCTTGTCGGTCGCGTAATTGAAGTGTGTAAAGCTGTTTTGCCAGCTGCTGTGTGATTGTGGAAGCTCCACCAGCTCCACCGACGTTGATAATCGCCCGGCCTACTGCCCGGAAATCTACCCCGGAGTGATCATGAAAACGTTCGTCTTCCGTTGCGATCAATGCATCTGTTACGTTGGGGCTGATATGACGGTATTCCACTGAAGTCCGGTTAATTTTCCAGTATCTTCCCAATTCCGTTTCACCATCATCTGCAATAATCACAGATGCTAACAATTCCGGCGGATTATCCAGCATTGCAACCGGAGGAAGATTGTCTTCCGACTGAAACAAAAGCAACGCCGCAATGAAATAAAGCGGAAACGTAGCCAGCAGCCAGTAAGCAATGGTTACTCTTTTATGCTCTTTTGGTGAAAAAGACCCGGTTGGTCCTTTACTTTTTTGTGCCATACGATTCATTTGAATGGTAAAAATAGCGAAATCCGGTTCGCGTAACAAATATCGATATTCCGAGCCAAAAGTTCTTATTCTTTCCGGATACTTGCTAACAAAAAAATGCTAAAAAACGAAAACTAAAAACGGATGCCCGAATGGACACCCGTTTACATAAATTTATATATGGCAAAAGTACTGCTTCTACGGATTACTTTTTTAAATTCAAGTATTAACTTTACTCACTGTTGCTAAAAGAATTCTCTTTGCTGATATGAGCTCCTGCTTGACTGATACTGAGTTAATTTCCTTTGTTAAGCCACGTTAACATTTGCTCACTTATCAGAAATTCACTTCTTCTTGTTATGGTCTTTGATATAATTCTCAATCGCTGCAGTCATACTCGGAGCATTCGGCATAGGAGCATGAACATCCAGTCGAAGGTTATTTTTCACCACTGCGTTTGCCGTTGTTGGCCCGAAAGCTGCAATCAGCGTTTTGTTTTGTTTGAAATCAGGGAAATTTTTGAACAAACTTTCAATTCCTCCCGGACTGAAGAAAACCAACATATCATAATACACATCCTCCAAATCGCTCAGATCCGAAGCAACAGTCCTGTACAACATTGCTTTCGTAAACGGAATTTTCGCTTCTTCCAATGTCATCGGAATTTTATCACGCAGAATGTCTGTACAAGGAAGCAGGAATTTTTCACCTTTATGCTTTTTGATCGGCTCGATCAGATCTTCAATGGTTTGTTTTCCGAAAAAAATCTTGCGTTTACGGTATGTCACGTATTTCTGAAGATACAAAGCGACCGCTTCTGAGATGCAGAAATATTTCATAGCATCCGGAACCTCAAAACGAATTTCTTCTGCGATACGAAAAAAATGGTCAACCGCAGTTTTTGAAGTTAAGATAACAGCTGTATGTTCTTTGAAATCAATTTTCTGAGAACGGAATTCCTGCACAGAGACACCTTCCACATGAATAAATGGCCTGAAGTCGATTTTCAGCTTGTACTTTTCGGCCAGATCAAAATACGGGGACTTGTCGCCTTCTGGTTTCGGTTGAGAAACCAATATTGTCTTAATACTCAAGGTTTAATTTTGTTTTAGCGTTCAACATATACTAGCCTATCCAACTTGAAATTTCACTATTGAATACCAGTCTCACAGCAATCAAAAGAGGTAAAATTTCGAGGGTCCAAAGGTACAAAATAATATAATACCATGCTATCCCCATTTGGAAGACGTGATAAAAACCACGGATCATGCGTAAAACAGCAAAGAATAAAAAGGTTCCAGCAATGATAAATTTGGACTGGACAATGAATTCCGGCTGAAAGTAGATGAAAAAGAACTCGGCCAGGACTACAATTCCCGCTGTTTGGACCATGGTGAGTGTGAGTTGATTCACTTCCGGTATTACTTCCCGGATTCCGGTAATTGTTCCGGCAAGTGATACGATAAGCAAGTGATAAAAAAGCAGGATCGCCGGGAAAGCAATCAGCATAATCGTCTGCCAGGTGTTAAAATCCGGCAGTGAAAAATGATTGTACCAATAAATACAAATCCCACTGATAATTACATATTGTGCGACCAAGAAAACAGCAGTCAGCGGATTTTCCCGGACTCCGTTTTTATATTGTTCGGAGATACTCTGAAAGAAAAAAGTAGTTTGACCCAGTACGGAAAAAACATCACGCTGTCTTAACCGGGCTGCGGAAACCAGCAGCAGGCAAAAAATCAAAACAGCAATAATCAGGTATGAATAATGCGTGCTCCTTTCAGTGAGAACCATGACCTCATCAGAACCCGAAAAGATTTGCGCACTTAATAGCATGAATTGAAACAAAATTCGGACGCAAAGGTACTATTTTGTAAATCACTTCTCTATTTTATTCGTTCATTGATTTGATTACATTTGCATCGCAAATTGAAAAAAACTCAAATGAAGTCTGATTTATATTCTCATCCAGACTACTTGTTAATGGATGAATTGCTTACAGATGAGCAAAAACTGGTACGTGACACCGCTCGCGCGTGGGTAAAAAAAGAGGTTTCCCCAATCATTGACGAACATTATGAAAAGGCAACTTTTCCGATGCATTTATTGAAAGGATTAGGTGAAATTGGTGCTTTTGGGCCATACATTCCTGAACAATACGGCGGATCAGGTCTGGATCAGATTTCTTACGGGCTGATTATGCAGGAATTGGAGCGTTGTGACTCCGGTCTGCGTTCAACAGCTTCCGTTCAAAGCTCATTAGTGATGTATCCGATCTGGAAATACGGAACCGAAGAGCAAAAGCTGAAATACCTGCCCAAACTGGCCACCGGTGAAATGATGGGATGTTTCGGTTTGACAGAACCGGATCACGGATCAAACCCGGGAGGAATGATTTCCAACTTCAGGGATATGGGAGATCATTACCTGTTAAACGGAGCGAAAATGTGGATTTCCAATGCACCATTTGCAGATATCGCAGTGGTTTGGGCAAAAGATGAATCAGGGCGTATTCACGGATTAATCGTGGAGCGCGGAATGGAGGGATTCTCTACTCCCGAAATGCACGGGAAATTATCGCTTCGTGCTTCTGCTACCGGAGAGTTGATTTTCGACAACGTGAAAGTTCCGAAAGAAAACCTGCTTCCGGGTCGTTCAGGTTTAGGTGCACCGCTGAGCTGTCTGGATTCCGCACGTTTCGGAATTGCATGGGGAGCTTTAGGTGCTGCAATGGATTGCTACGACCAGGCTTTAAGATATTCCAAAGAAAGAACACAGTTCAATGTTCCGATCGGGGCATTCCAGCTCACACAAAAGAAACTGGCTGAAATGATCACAGAGATCACCAAAGCACAATTCATTACACTGCGTGTAGGCCAATTGAGAAACGAGGGAAGAGCAACTTCTGCAATGATTTCCATGATTAAGAGAAACAACGTAGAGATTGCTTTGAACATTGCGCGTGAGGCTCGTCAGATCCACGGAGGAATGGGAATTACCAGCGAATATTCCATGATGCGCCACATGGCAAACCTGGAATCGGTTGTAACTTATGAAGGAACACATGACATTCACTTACTGATTACAGGAATGGACGTAACGGGAATTCCTGCGTTTACGAGAGAAATGCCGGATTTGAAATAAGGGAATACCTTCTGAAAATATGAAAGCCTTCGGATTCCGGAGGCTTTTTTCAATTTTGTACCGTACGAAAAAGAGCTTTTTCGAGACTTAAAAATCCCTTTTTCAATTGTAGATTTTCTTTCGGCAGACTTCAGTGTGAGCTAAATTGAATGTTATTGGAATCTCAAATTATTAAAATGCGGCAGCCAACTTCCTGTCCTTTTATACAGAGCTTGTCGAAGTATCGGCCAAACAGCCTATCTTTGCAAAGTCTGCTGAGATAGTAAACATTAATTCTGCTCGTGATGAACACAAAAAAAAGAGGTACAGGCAAAGGCCGTACAAGCAACACAGGAAGAGGGTCAAAGTCCGCTTCAAAAACGGGAAAACCCATTGTGAAAAGAACAAATGTCCCCGCAAAACAAGACACTGAGGACAGTTCTCCGAAACCCCATTTTAAACCGAAAGTCCGAAAAGGCGATCCTCTGCCTTCTTTCAATGAAGACGAAATCCGTTTGAATAAGTACTTGTCCAATGCTGGTGTCTGCTCACGCAGAGAGGCGGATGTACTGATTCAGACAGGGGTTGTTACCGTGAACGGGGAAATCGTGACCGAATTGGGATACAAGATTAAAAAGGGAGACAAAGTACAGTACGACGGCGAAACAATTAACGCAGAAACCAAACGGTATGTGTTACTAAATAAGCCGAAAGGATTTATTACTACAATGGATGATCCTTTAGGTCGGAAAACTGTGATGCGTTTGGTGTATAATGCGTGTAAGGAACGCATTTACCCGGTAGGTCGTCTGGACCGCGAAACAACCGGTTTACTGCTTTTCACCAATGACGGAGATCTGGCTAAAAAATTGACGCATCCGCGTTATGAAGCAACCAAAATCTACCATGTAGAAACGGATAAACCTGTTCAATCGGAGCACCTGGAATTGCTGATGAGTGGTATCGACCTGGAAGATGGTCGCATCCAGGCAGATAAAGCTGAATATGTGAAAGACGGAAAATCTGCCCGGGAAGTGGGAATCGAAATTCATTCCGGGAAAAACCGTATTGTGCGCCGGATGTTTGAAAAACTGGGCTACGAGGTGGTAAAACTGGACCGCGTTCAGTTTGCCAGTTTAACAAAGAAAGATTTGCCGAGAGGTTATTACAGGCATCTGACCGAAAAAGAGGTTCATTTTTTAAAAATGACTAAATAATTCAAACATGCACCAAAGATTGTTTGTTTTTCTATTGTTAGCACTCATTGCCACTCCTGCCAATGCACAGATTCACAGGCATCAGCGAAAAAGAAGCACCAACGCTGGTACGCTTTTTTTCTATTGGGGCTACAACAGGGCTGCTTATACGAAATCTGCCATTCATTTTACCGGATTGGATTACGATTTTGAGCTGAAAGGCGTAAAGGCAACAGACAGACAACCGAAATTCGGGGCCAATCTGTATCTGAACCCGGCAAACATGACCATTCCACAGTACAATTTCCGGATTGGATACTATTTCACCGAAAAATGGGCATTTTCGCTGGGAATAGATCATTTCAACTATGTGATGGCACCCAACAATGAAGTAGTGATGGACGGCCATTTCGGAATCGGAGTCGATTCAGTCTGGACAGGAAATTATCAGCAGGAATCTACGACAATCAATCCAAGTCATTTTCATTACGAACATTCAGGAGGCTTGAATTATTTACGCATTGAGCTGATGCGCTCTTATGATTTGTGGGAGGCAGGTTCACACCGCGAATTTGCAGTTACAGGAAATGTGGGTCTAAATCTGGGGCCGATGCTCACGACAACCAATTTCCTGTTTGCAAACAAGCAAACCAACCGGGCAACTGCGCTTTCAGGTTATGGAATTGGGGCCAGTGCAAGCGCTCGCCTGGAGTTTTTCAAACACGTTTTCATCCAGGGAGAAGGCGAGTTGGTTTTCACTCATCTTCTGGGAGTGCATACCCGTCCGAATGACCGCAATCAAAGAGCCAGACAAGTTTTCGGATTAGCTGCTTACAATGTATCTTTGGGATTGTTGTTTTACATTAAAACCAAGAATGGTTGCGACAGCTGTCCGCATTGGTAAGACAAGTTCAAAAGAGTTAAAAAGTGTGTCTAGTTTAGACTTATTTTTGAACTTTTGAAAAATAAAATAATTACGAATTTTAATTATCGGGCCTTCAAAGCCCGAAGTTACAAAAACAAGATATGTCACAAGAATTATCAGAACAAGAAGTCCAGCGACGTCAGACGTTGCAGCATTTACGCGATGCAGGAATCAATCCTTATCCTGCGGCACTTTATCCGGTAACAGATTATTCCGCTTCAATCAGGAACCAATTCAAAGAAGGCAGGCAAGTTTGCCTGGCTGGCAGAATGATGAGCCAGCGCATAATGGGGAAGGCTTCTTTTGCTGAAATACAAGATTCGGAAGGAAGAATCCAGGTGTACTTCAACCGCGATGAAATTTGCCCGGGAGAAGACAAATCACTTTACAATGATCTATTCAAAAAGTGGCTGGATTTGGGTGATTTTATCGGGATTAAAGGGGAAGTTTTCAAAACTCAGGTCGGAGAAGTTTCCGTCAATGTGAAAGAATTCCAGTTGCTGAGTAAATCCCTGAAACCACTTCCGCTTCCGAAAACCGATGCTGAAGGGAAGATTCACGATGCATTTACCGATCCGGAATTGCGTCACCGCCAGCGATATGTGGATTTGGTTGTGAATCCGCAAGTGAAAGAGGTTTTTGTGAAACGTACGAAATTATTCAATGCCATGCGCGGTTTCTTCAACGATGCAGGGTATATGGAAGTGGAAACCCCGATTTTGCAGGCTATTCCCGGGGGAGCTTCTGCCCGCCCGTTTATTACGCACCATAATGCTTTGGACATTCCGCTTTACATGCGTATTGCCAATGAATTGTACCTGAAACGTTTGATTGTAGGAGGTTTTGACGGTGTTTACGAATTTTCCAAAAACTTCCGCAACGAGGGAATGGACCGTACGCACAACCCAGAATTTACCGCTATGGAAATCTACGTTTCCTACAAGGATTACAACTGGATGATGGATTTCACGGAGCGCTTGCTGGAACATTGTGCTGTTGCAGTGAATGGAACTTCGGTTATAACTTTCGGAGAACACACCATTGATTTCAAAGCGCCATACAAACGCGTAACGATGCGCCAGTCAATTATTGATTTTACCGGTTTCGATATCGACGGAAAATCAGAAGAAGAATTGAGAGCAGCCGCCAAAGAAATGGGAATTACCGTGGATGAAACAATGGGTAAAGGAAAACTGATCGACGAGATTTTCAGCGAAAAGTGTGAAGGAAACTACATTCAGCCGACTTTCGTTACGGATTATCCGAAGGAAATGTCACCATTGTGCAAAACACACCGCGACAATCCGGAACTGACAGAACGTTTTGAATTAATGGTTTGTGGAAAAGAGATCGCGAATGCTTATTCAGAGCTGAATGACCCGATTGACCAACGCGAACGCTTTGAAGAACAATTGCGCTTGCAAGAAAAAGGGGATGACGAGGCGATGTTCATCGACCAGGATTTCCTGCGCGCACTGGAATACGGAATGCCTCCCACTTCCGGTTTGGGAATCGGGATGGATCGTCTGATCATGTACCTGACAAACAATCCTTCTATTCAGGAAGTGTTATTTTTCCCTCAAATGCGCCCGGAAAAAACGGTTAAAATGGTTTTGACTGAGAACGAACAATTGATTTTCGGCATTATGAAACGGGAAAAATCAATGGATCTCAATGCATTGAAAGCTGCCGCAAACTTAAGTAACAAACAATGGGACACCAGTATTAAGAGCTTGACTAAAAACAGCCTTTTAAAAGTCACCAAAACAGAAGATACCTTAATGGTCGACCTGGTTGATTAGTGGCTTTAAAAAACCGTTCCCCGGAAAACCTGAGGAACGGTTTTTTAATGATGGCTTCAAATAAATCTGCAATGCATTTCCTCCAAAGGGTATGCTTTGCAGGGATTACATCTTAAAGATAACTCCTCCAGTAATCAAAGATTTTCCGTAACCTGCTTCAGCATACACCCCAATTTTTTCATTTGGGAAGTAACGGAATCCCACATGCGGCCCGATGAAGAACAAAGCACCTACACGCGAATCATAATACGGATCATTGTTATATTGCTTACGCACATTCCGGAAAACCGGCCCGCTACCAATATTCAATCCACCATAAACGTCCATTTTATTTGCAAAGTCCTTCCCCGTTTTATCAGCAATCAGCTGCAAAAAGTGAAAGTTTGCAATAAATCCGACCGGAATTCCCAAACTCCAGTATGGAGAATTGGAAGGTACGACATAACCCGGAGCGTAAACTCCACCAGAATAATAACCGGAAGTTCTCACAGCTATTTCAGCCCCTACCATAAAACCCACTCCAATATATTTGTGAACACCGAATTCCATTTGAAAATTCAGCGCCCCATAATTGGTGTTATAGGCTTTGTTATAATCTGAATAAATGGAATAGTGCTGGTTCAAACCTAAGCCTAATTGCAAATACCTGCTTCCACTTCCTCCAAATCCCTGAGCCTGCAAATTGCATGAAAACAATCCCAAAGTTGCCAGCAGCAGCATTACTTTTACCTTTTTCATAACCTTACTCTTAATAATGATTAAACCAAATATAAGGAAGTAGATGAAAAGAAAATCGTTTCCTAATATAAATCAGTTTTTTTTATGATTCGACTCATTTTTCCTCCTTTGCTTATTCCTGACCTTTGGATCATCAAAGTCAGTCATTTATGAAATCGGAGGAAGTAAAACAAAGCACTTGGATGAAGTTAGAAAACGCAGCAAGTGAATATCGATTTGGCGTTATTGCAATCATCTTACTAATTATAGGTTGTCTCGGCGGCGTTGCCATGAGTTACGGTGTCGCACTCCATACAGGGTCTTTGATTGCAGTTGTAATACCAACCATGACCACACTGAGTTTACTCTTGGCTGTAGCTCCAATGAAATGGATTCTGAATGCCTTTATTGTTACAGTTCTGGTTGATATTATTGCCATCCTCCTGGTGGTTTGACCAACTGCCTATACCAATAACCAGAAAAAGGTTACCCTCTTCGTCAGGTAACCTTTTTCGCGTTTTAAAACTCCCGGATGTCCAAAGTTGTCAGTACCTTTGCACCTCTAAAAAATCAGAAATATGATTTCAGTTGATGGTGTAACGGTGGAGTTCAGCGGTAAAATGTTGTTCAGCGATGTGTCTTTTGTGATTAATGATACTGACAAAATCGCGTTGATGGGGAAAAACGGCGCAGGAAAATCTACTTTACTTAAAATCCTAGCTGGTGTAAACAAAGCAACCAAAGGCAGCATTTCAGCTCCCAAAGATGCCGTAATTGCTTATTTGCCACAGCATTTATTGACTGAAGACAATTGCACTGTTTTTGAAGAAGCCAGCAAGGCATTTGCGGGCATCTTCGCCATGCGTGACGAAATTGAAGCCCTGAACCGGGAATTAACAGTTCGGACAGATTATGATTCGGATGATTACATGAAACTGATTGAGCGCGTTTCGGAGCTGAGTGAAAAATTCTATTCCATTGAAGAAATTAATTACGATGGCGAGGTGGAAAAAGTACTGAAGGGAATGGGATTCGAGCGAGAAGATTTCACGCGGCCAACTTCCGGGTTCAGCGGTGGATGGAGAATGCGCATTGAACTGGCGAAAATCCTGCTTCAAAAACCGGATCTGATCCTGTTGGATGAACCTACAAACCACATGGACATTGAATCCATCCAATGGCTGGAAGATTTCCTGGTGAACAGTGCAAAAGCAGTAGTTGTAATTTCTCACGACCGTGCGTTCGTAGATGCCATTACCAACCGAACCATTGAGGTAACCATGGGTCGCATTTACGACTATAAGGCGAAATATTCCCATTATCTCGAACTGCGCAAAGAACGAAGAGCTCAGCAGCAAAAACAATACGAAGAACAACAAAAATTCATTGCTGAAACTACTGAATTCATTGAGCGCTTCAAAGGAACTTATTCTAAAACCCTGCAGGTTCAATCGCGTGTGAAAATGCTGGAAAAACTGGATATCATAGAAGTGGATGAAGTGGATAACTCTGCCCTTCGCCTGAAATTTCCTCCTGCTCCGCGTTCCGGGTCTTATCCAGTCGTGATTACCGAATTGAGTAAAAAGTACGAAGACCACCTTGTTTTCAATGATGTCAATGTGACGATTGAACGCGGGGAAAAAGTGGCTTTCGTGGGAAGAAACGGTGAAGGAAAATCGACGCTGGTAAAGGCAATCATGCAGGAAACAGGCTACGACGGAAATCTGGAACTGGGACACAACATCCAGATCGGATACTTTGCACAAAACCAGGCTTCTCTACTTGACGGGGAGTTAACGGTCTTTGAAACGATTGACCGCATTGCGGAAGGTGATGTCCGCACCAAAATAAAAGATTTGCTGGGTGCTTTTATGTTTGGCGGAGATTCTTCCACGAAAAAAGTAAAAGTGCTGTCAGGAGGAGAAAAAACGCGCCTGGCTCTGATTAAATTATTGCTCGAACCAGTCAATCTGTTGATTCTCGATGAGCCGACCAACCATCTAGACATGAAAACCAAGGACATTATCAAAGATGCTTTGAAGGCTTTCGACGGAACGCTGATCCTGGTTTCTCACGACCGCGACTTTTTGGATGGTTTGGTGACCAAAGTTTACGAATTCGGGAAGAAACGGGTGAAAACGCATTTTGACGATATTAACGGGTTTCTGGCAGCGAAAAAAATGGAAAACCTAAAGGAAATCGAACGAAAATGAAGCTAAATACCCTAAATTAACCAAAAACCGTCCGGATCACTTCCAGCGACTTCAGCTTACGCATTCCGCTCACATGGAACTGGTAATATTTCAGCCAGGCATCAATCAGTTTTACGCGTTCTTCTTTCGGAATAGAAAGTGCCAGAAAATCCATTTTGTCCAGTCGCAAACTATCTGTAAGCCAATGGATCCAAGGCTCTTCCAGGTAAGACGGCAGAAAAGGAAGCTCATTGGTAAATTTCCCTTCCTGTAATTCAAAGTAACGGGGGTTTCCATGGTGAACTTCAGGCTGAAATCCTTCCAGTTTCGTAATCTGGGCCAAAAACCAAACCAAGTAATTGCTCAGCTCTTCACTGAGATTCAGCCAATGGATTTCCTCACTTAAAAAAAGGAACAGCTTCCGGTCCTGGTGATTCTCCTGAAGACAGCTCATCATCAGCTCCGCCAAGAAGAAAGCAATACTCGATTTTAAAGGGTTATCCAGCAAGTAGTGTAACGGTTCCAGGACCTGCATTTCTGTCAGCTTCATCAGGCTGCTGTCGTTTCGCTTATAATAAGCAATCTCGACTAATTCCAGCGGAAACAGGATCAATCCTTTTTTTTTCTTAGCTCCCTGGAAAAGAAAAGTCTGAAACCCGGATTCCAGCGTAAACAAGCTGACGACCAGACTGGACTCCGAATAAGACAAACGCGATAAAACAATGGCTTTATCCGTAATTTTCATCGGATAACGACCACTTTACCGACCTTCTTTCCTTTTCCGCCTGTTGGTGCAGTCCAGATAAAATAAACTCCCGAACTCACATCCTCACCAGTCAATCTTTTTCCGTTCCAGGTTGCAGTTCCCCCGTTAGAAGCAGTTTTATACACCAGATTTCCAGCCGCATCTGTGATTTTGACATCACTTCCGTACTTGATTCCCTGAATGGTAACCGGTCCGAAATAATCCGGTTTAACCGGGTTCGGGAAAACAATCGTTGAAGCATAATCCGGATCTTCATACGTTGCATCCGCCCGGTAAGAAACCATTCCGTTATCTGTAATGATAAACAATTCGCCTGTGAGCTGGTTAAACTCCATATCCAGAACGTTATTCGAGATCATCGGGGAATTGTCCTTATTGAAGTTCGAAATAACTTCCTGTCCGTCTGCAGAAACCAGAAACACTCCGGATTCAGCTGTCCCAATCCACTTTCTGTTCCCTCCATCTACTTCAATATCCGAGATATAGGAATTCCCCAAAAGCATCTCCACGTTCCCGTCGTAAGTTACCAGAATCCGCGAAACGTCTGTTGTTCCCGCCGTATTGAAGATTCCGGCACTACTATACAGAACTGCCAACCCATTATCGGTTCCGATCCAGATTTCATTGTCAAAGTCAACCGCGAGAGCTGTTACATTATTGGAAGGCAGATTCCCGAATCCGGAACCAGTCTGCATCAGTTTACTGATATCATCTGCCGTATTCGAAATGGTTCCGTTGTCTTTGTAACCCATCAGTCCTTTTCCGTAGACCCCCATCCATTTATTCCCGTTGTAATCAACTGCCAGTTCAGAAACAAAGACCGCAGAAGCAGTATTTGGTGTAGCCATTTCATACCAGCTTCCGTCTGCCGTTTTCACTTTTAGCGGTTTCATGGAATAGGCATTTGCAACCCACAGGTTTCCGTCACCGTCATATTCTAACGCAGTGATACACATCTGGTTGTTCCCCAGAGTTGTGTTTTCCAGAATCGAATTGGATGCATTGTACACGTCTGTAATCTGACTCCCGTGAGCGATGCTCAAACCGTTGGCGCAATATCCTCCCAAAGCAACCTCATCCAAGTCTTTCGGGTTGATTGCCGCCGAACCGATTGCCCACACTTCATTGTCCCATTTGGGAGCCTGGTTGGTTTTATCAAACAAGGTCCAGGTTTCATCTTTCATGGTATAAGCTCCCGCAAGGCTGTAATTCAGCTCAACGCGGTCGATTGTACCTCCGGTCACAACAATTTTACCATCTTGTCCGTTGATACTGAAAAAATCGTTCTTCGGAGGACCTTCCCGGGAGATGATCTTCGCATTTCCGTATGTATCGTACCGAACCAACCCGTTTTTATAATCTGCCAGCCAGTAGCTATTTCCGTCGAAAACTGCCCCCCGGATTTGCGGAGACGGATTGGAATAGCTGGAAGTTCCGAAAAAAATAGACAGATCTTCATTAAAAAGAACGTAGGTATCCAAAAAGCTCACTCCGAATTTGTTGTTTACAATCTGAAATCTTTGAATTTCCATATCAAAAGCATTCCCGATAAACAACTGTAAACCGGAAGATGTTACTTTCATGATGGAATCTCCTCCATACGTTTGTTTTTTCGTCAAAACATAAATCTCATTATTATAAACGGAAGCACTGGCATAGAATACATCCAGAGCAGGTATATCCACCCTCGCATCCACATTCCAGTTATTCGGATTTCCCAATAAAATATTGCTTTCCAGTGCCCGGACCATTCCGTCGTTGTGCAACACGTAAATCGAATCATTCAGGAACAATATGGACTGGTAGTTTTTAGGGATTGAAAAAGGATAATATGTATCTTTCACTTCATGTTTTATGGGGTCCAGGACAATGATTGCGAAGCCTGTTGCTGCAAAAACTTTCCCGTTCCGGATGGTGAAACTGTTGATGCGTTTGTTTCCGGGAACGGTTACCAGCTTCACTGCAGGAATATTAACAATTGATCCGTCGGTATACAACTGGTCGATATTCCCGTTTTCATACCCGATGAAGAAAGACTTTGTTCCCGGTTCGTAGATAATACATGAAACCCGGATATCGGAAAGGCCATTCTGATCGTTGTAAATTTTACTCTCACCAGCAACTTCATCATATTCAATGACTCCGGTTCCAAGGGCTGCCATTGCCAGACCGTCACCGTAAGCCACATCAATTGCCTGAGACGCTGCAACATGCATACGCCATTGCCCCGTACCAAGCTGGGAAAAAGCAGAAGAAGAAAAAACGATAGAAGCTATTAAAAGAGCATTTCGCATGAAAATCATTTTGGTGTATAAACGCAAACTCATCAAAATTATTGGAAAATTCGCAAGAAAAGTGAAAAAAGGAACTATTTTTGGGGTCTAAACCAGAAATTCTGGTTGAAACGGCTCCGTAGCTCAATTGTATAGAGCACTGGATTTCGGCTCCAGCGGTTGGGGGTTAGAATCCCTCCGGGGTCACAAAAAGAAAAGCGAACTACTTTCGTAATTCGCTTTTTCTTTTTGCCCTCAAAACTTGCTCTCACGCTCACACTTTGGGTACTATCCTTCAGCTTTTCTGTCTTGTGAGACAGAGCCTCAGTCTTCACAAGCTGCGCTTGTTCTTCTTTCAGGTAAGAGAATGAGTTTTGAGAGTGGATCAAGTAAGAAAATCAATTATCTTCGTCAATAAACAAGTTAGCTATAACTCGATTGAAAAATCCTTCTAAAATATAGAAAGTGACAAAAAAAGAAATTTTAAACCTCGAAAACAGACTTTACGAGGCAATTAAAAATAGTGATGTTAAAGAGCTTGATGAACTTTTACATCATGATTTGCTTTTTATCATTCCAAGTGGTGAAACCATAACCAAAGAAATGGATTTGGATACGTATCGTAATGGAAATCTGAAAATACACGAACTCATTCCGAATGTTGAAGAACTTAAAATTATTGATGACCTAGCTGTAATTACCTTGCAAATGAATTTAAAAGGAACTTATCGTGATGAGTCGTTTGAAGCAAAATACAGATATATCCGCTTTTGGAAAGATTGTTTGGATGGAATAAAAGTTGTAGGCGGAAGTGGTATTTCGATTTAATCTTTTAGGAATTCTATTGAACTTTTGTGCTAAAAAGCCCTGCCTTCAGCAATACTTGCGAAACCATATTCAAAAAGAGTAACGACGATGAATAGAGAAAACAATACCACAATAAATAAAGTAGCCAAAATCACATTGTTATTTTGGTTAATGAAAATTGTGGCCACTACTTTAGGTGAAACTCTTGGTGACTTTATTGCACAGACATTAAATTTAGGATATACAATTGGAATTATCATAACATTTACTTTTTTTATCATTGTGTTACTAACACAACTTAAAGTAAATAAATACATATCAATAGTTTATTGGCTAGTAATAATTGGGACTACAACATTAGGAACCGAAATCTCAGACTTCATTGACAGAACACTTCATTTAGGTTATACAATGGGAACAGTATTGCTTATTAGTTGCCTATTACTGACTTTATTTCTATGGTACAAGAAGTACGAAAATCTTGAAGTATATCCGATTTATGAAAAACAAAAAGAAATATTTTATTGGACTGCAATTTTATTTTCAAACAGCTTAGGAACTGCTTTTGGAGACTTTCTTGGAGACTATTTTGGATTGAGTTATTTACACGGAGCTTTTGTAACAGGTGGAGTAATAATAATTGTAGTGATTTTACATTATTTCACTAAAATAAGTCACATTTTATTGTTTTGGATTGCTTTTATATTTACCAGACCATTTGGAGCAACTTTTGGAGACTTCTTGACAAAACCAATTAACAAAGGCGGTTTGGAGCTTGGGACATTAAACGCCTCTCTTGTTTCCGTAGGAATTATGGCTTTGCTGATAATGATTCAACATAATCGTCAGAAAACAAAAAGGGTTGAATGAAATAAGTAAATAGAGCTGAAGTGCAAAACTGAACTTGTGAAATTCTATCAACTTTTGTACTTTATCTGAATTGAAGTGCTTCTATTTCCCCTCCTTTGGCAATATACGAAACGTTATATCTCATATCGTTTGAAACATATATTTTTCAATCGTTTCAAGTTGCAGAACTCGTTCCAAATCCTCCATCAAAAAGTTTGAAGTTTCTCCGCATAGAGGACGCAGATCAAAAATATTTACTTCTGATAATTCCAGAATATCCAATAATAGATACAAAAGAAAAAACCGCTTCCTCATCCGAAGACAAAGAAGCGGCTGTTAATAGTCCAATATAATTGGCTTAATGTTTCGAAATAGTTACTTTGCGAACAATGTGTTTCGCACCATTATCTATTTCCACCATAATTACCTCTGCTGCAACGAAGGCAGGGATTGTTAATCGGAAATGCTGAGCACCCGCTTCGGTAATCCGTGTTTCATGCATGATTTCTTTTCCATCTATCGTTTTCAGCTTCACAGTAGCTTCACCCGATTTCAAAGTAGTGAATTCAACGTTCAGCTCGTCTGCCGCAGGATTCGGGTAAAGATTCACAGGAGTATTATCATCTGGAAACGATTGCGTTATTCCGCAGTCTACAATGACATCCTTACAGATTTGCTGCTCACATATCTGACCATCGGCCAGAAGAGTCACTATTTTGAGACAAACGATATGTGCACCATTCGTGGTAAACAGATAGTCAAATATTTGACCTGTGCCCACCATAGAGCCATCCACGGACCATACGTACGCAACACAGTTGAAGCAGGCAGATTGTGTACTGCCCACGAAATGACCGCTACAATCCGCATTGAGTATGTAACCGAAATCCGCATTCAGAGAACTGCAATTGCATGATGTACAGTTATCCACTTTTATATCTTTGCAAACTTTCTTCTCACAAACCGTTCCATTCGGAAGAGTACTTGTAACTTTCAAACAAACAACATACATTCCATTGCCCGGGAAGTTGAATGCCATCACTGGCCCTGTACCCACAACAGCACCGTTCACTGTCCATTCGTAGCCGAACTTTTGCATGCAGGAATTACCTTGTACAATAGCCTGGAAGTTACCATG
>JAIRJW010000032.1 GCA_031260455.1 Fluviicola sp. | reverse complement strand
TACCGACTCTTTTGCTCGCACAGGAAGGAAATTACCTTGTTAAATTAGTAGGCTGGAATACAACAAGTTCCTGTGCGGATAGTGCTGTTGCCACCATTGTTGTCTATGACTCATTGATCTTTCATTTACCCAATATTTTCACTCCGAATAATGACGGGATCAATGATTTATATACTATCCGGAGTAATCAGGATCTGGAACTGGAATACCGTATTGTGAACCGGTGGGGAAATGAAATGGAAGCCCGGAGCATCCATATTGAGGCCGGGGTTTCAACCGTTCTTTGGGATGGTGCAAATGCCGTGGATGGCGTTTACTTTATTCATCTAAAAGCAGTGACCGGAAAAAATAAAACCGTTCCGCTGAATGGATTTATTACCCTGGAAAGGTAAAGATCCTGGGATGGATTATCAAAGGGAAGAAGAATATTAAATCTCTTTAACACTTCCCGGATTTGGATGCTTTTCCACAGATTTTCAATGACTTACTAACAAAAACAGTCGCTGAGGGGATATTGCTGTGAATAAGTAATTGTTACCATTCATCAAATTCTCTTTACTCCTCTGAAAATTCGATTATTTTTGTGCGAATTTCAAAAAGTACGTTACAATGTCACAGGAGAAAACAAGATACTCAGATAGTGAATTGGAAGAATTCCGTCAATTGATCAACGAGAAATTGAAAGAGGCGTATGACGATTACGATATGTTGAAAGCATCTTTGTCGAATGATAACCATGGGACGGATGATACCGGCAGAACTTTCAACATGATGGAGGATGGGTCAGAGACTTTATCCCGTGAAGAAGTTGCACAATTGGCTGCCCGCCAGGAGAAGTTCATTGAAAACCTGAAAAATGCATTAACGCGCATTGAAAATAAAACCTATGGTATTTGTCGTGTAACTGGTAAATTGATCCAAAAAGAGCGTTTGAAACTGGTTCCGCATGCTACTTTGAGTATTGAAGCTAAAAACATGCAAAACAAATAAGTTGAAGAAACAACTCTATATCGTTGTCATAGCGGTATTCTGCATCTTGCTGATTGATCAGATCACTAAAATCTGGATCAAAACATCATTCAATTACTACGATTCTCCGGTAAATGTGTTCGGCTCCTGGTTTCGTTTGCTTTACATCGAAAATCAGGGAATGGCTTTCGGAACTACGTTCGGAGCAGGTATCTGGGCAAAATTGGGACTGAGTATTTTCCGGATTATTGCCAGTGGTGCTATTGCTTATTACTTTGTGAAACAATGGCGCAAAGGGGTAAAAACCGAATTCCTGTTTGCAATCGGGTTGGTTTTTGCCGGGGCAACCGGAAATCTGATTGATTCCATGTTCTATGATTTCATCTTCAATTACGATCCGTGTATCGGGTTCAATCACCTGGAAGGATCGGGAGTGTGGTCTGATTGTGGGATTGTAGGAAAATATGAAACACGGCATACCGGATTCCTGCTTGGAAACGTGGTGGATATGTTCCAGTTCAATGTCGAGTGGCCTTCCTGGGTTCCGTGGTATGACAAAAACGGGGATAATCAAATTTTCCCTGCAATCTGGAATGTGGCAGACGCTTCGATCAGCATCGGGGTAGTGATGATTATCTTAAGACAACGTAAGTACTTCCCGAAGGAAAAGAAAGAAACAGCAAAGACAAATCCGGTTTTAACCGAAGGACATATTGAAAAAACGGAAGAATAAGCTTCTGTTTTTCGTTTGATATCGGGTCGGAATAAGATCAAACCGATTGACGGGATGAATTGAAAAGTCTTATCCGATGATAACAGAACGAATTTTCGTACCTTTGAGATTATGAGTACGGTAGATTTAAAATTAAACCTGCATCGGTTGATTGATGGAGTTTCTGACAACTCTGTATTAGCAGCTGTTTATACCCTACTTTCAAAAGCAACAGCCAATCAAAATCAGGAAGAAGATTGGTATAATGAGTTTTCAGATGAAGCAAAAGCATCCATTGAGCGTGGCTTAAGCGATTTGAAGAATGGTCGCATGCTATCGCATGAAGATGCAATGAAGCATTTCCGACAAAGTTTCCCGCCTTAAACATGACTAATACCAAAATTTTCTGGTCAAAGGAAGCGCTGGAAGCTTTGGACTCTGTTTTAGAGTATATATTTGAAGGATGAGGAATAAAACCTGTTCTGGATCTGCAACAGGAGATTGAGAGATTAATCACAGCAATTAGC
Source organism: Fluviicola sp. (assembly GCA_031260455.1). GTDB lineage: Bacteria > Bacteroidota > Bacteroidia > Flavobacteriales_D > Crocinitomicaceae > Fluviicola. The sequence continues at coordinate 70,958 of JAIRJW010000032.1, read as the reverse complement.
AATAACAAAAAATTGTGTCTGGATTCTAAGATAACCGGACTCAGGAAATGAGTATTATCCAAACAAACTTCTTTGATTTATCAAATCGCCGGATCTGGATTGAAAATAGTCACGTTTATAGATAACCGCAGTGAGCACGCATGATCTTGCTTACAGTAACCTCATCACCTTCTCCACATCTTCCGGAGTATCGATATTCGGAGTTTCGATTTCCGTTTCCACCACCTGGATAGAATAGCCGTTATACAACCAGCGCAATTGCTCCAGTGATTCGATTTTCTCCAGTTGTGTTTCCTCCAGGCCGTTTAACTGAAGCAATACTTCCGAACGATATGCGTACAGCCCGATATGCCTTAAAAACGGGTAAATTTCCATTGGTTTGCTCTTCGCACTGGCAAAATTCGGAATTGGACTTCGTGAAAAATACAATGCCCGGTGATCTTTATCGATAACGAGTTTAATCCGGTTGGGATTCAGAATATCTTCCATTTCAATTTTTCGGGAGGCCAGAGTGGCGATCTGCACTTCCGGATTGGTGAAAGCCTGTAAAAGCTGATCGAGTTGCCGTGCGTCCACCAGTGGTTCGTCACCCTGGATATTGATTACCACATCGTAGTGTTCTGTCAGGTTCCGGAGCACTTCTGCACAGCGGTCTGTTCCGGTTGGGTGTTTGGAATCCGTCATTATCACTTTTCCGCCGAAACGGGTCACTTCATCCGCAATACGCTGATCATCCGTTGCCACAATGAGATCGGTCAGAAGCGAAGCCTTCGAAGCGCCTTCCACCACACGTTGAATCATGGTTTTTCCCTTCAGACTGATCAAAGGTTTACCCGGAAAACGCGAGGAGCCATAACGCGCAGGAATGATACCGAGAATGTGCATAATTTTTCTTTCAAAGGTAATCATGATGTTTATCAACACCAACTACAATAGTTGTTATATTTAAGAAACTAATGATGAAAATCTTGGAAGGGCTCTTAAAAAGTTGAAAAATCAGATGATACTGGTTACCATTATAATAAATATTATTAACCTGATTATTTTGATTACAAAATTTGTGAAGTACTAATGTTTGACTGTACATCTTTGTGATTAGTATTACTAATTTTGCGCACTATGAAATACCTGTTTGTCGGTTTAGGAAATCCTGGTTCAAAGTACGAAGAAACACGCCACAATATCGGTTTTAAAGTGGTTGAAGCTTTGGCAAAAGAGCTTGGAGGAAGTTTTACCCTTCAGAAAGCAGCTGAAGTGGCAGAAGTAAAATTCAAAGGGAGGGCCCTGATCCTGGTAAAGCCGACAACTTATATGAATCTTTCCGGAAAGGCAGTAAATTATTACCTGCAACAGGAAAAAATCCCGCGTGAAAACCTCGTCATAATTACAGATGATCTCGCGCTTCCGTTCGGAAAATTGCGCATGAAAGGAAAAGGATCTGATGGCGGACATAATGGGTTGAAAGACATTCAAGCAACTTTGAATACGACAGAGTACTGTCGTTTGAGATTTGGTGTAGGAGCAGATTTCCATAAAGGACAACAAGTAGATTATGTGCTTGGTGAGTGGAATCAGGAGGAAAGAGAAACACTGGAAGAACGTATCCGGGTGGCAACCGAATTCCTGAAGAGTTTTGCTGCTGTCGGAATTCAATTGACGATGACGAACTGGAATAATAAATAAAACGAAAGGTCTTTAGAAAAGCAAAAAACGGAATCTGAACGTTTTTCACTATGGGAATTCCGTGAATATTTTTAAATTGTGAAAAAGTCAAACGCCTTGAAAACAGAGTGTTAACTTCTTTTGGTTGTTAAATCTGTGTTTTTCGGGTTTTTTGGCAATTCAGGATAGGAAACAATCGGTATTTTTGCGGCTGCAAATAATTTCCATTTGTATAATAAAACTATGCAATATTTACGACTCACGAGAAGTGACAATTTTACAAAAAGACTCTCCCAGCAAGTAGATGAATATCTCAAAAAAAATAACCTGAAACGTTATGGGAACTGGCGGATCTTATTGAAAGTTCCATTGATGTTCTCTTTGTTCTTATTGCCGTACTTTTTGATGATTTTTGGTGTCATTGAAAATCACTGGCTCATGTTTTTCATGACAATAATTATGGGAATAGGGATGGCTGGAATCGGTCTTTCAATCATGCATGATGCCAATCACGGTGCTTTCTCCAAATACAAATGGCTGAATAAGCTCATGAGTTTTTCCATGGAAATTTTAGGAGGATTTAACCTGAACTGGCGTATTCAGCACAACGTATTACACCACAGTTTTACGAATGTACATGACATGGATGAAGATATTGAATCCATTGGATTACTGCGTTTTTCTCCAAATGTTCCTCATAAAAAAGTCCATCGTTTTCAAGTATACTATGCCTGGTTTTTCTACGGATTTATGACTTTGGCATGGATGACAAACAAGGATTTCATGCAATTGAGTCGTTATAGCAAAGAAGGTTTGTTGAAAGCACAAAATACCTCATTTTCAAAGGCATTGACACAGTTGATTTTTTCAAAAATCCTGTACTACACATACATGATTATCATCCCTTTGCTGGTAATGGACGTTTCCTGGTGGCAGGTTTTACTTGGCTTCTTCGTGATGCATTTCATTTGCGGAATTATCCTGGCGTTTGTATTTCAGGTGGCGCATGTGATGCCGGAAACGGAATTTATGACCAAGGAGGGGTACACGGATAAAAATGATGATATTTCCTGGGCAAAACATCAGATGATGACAACTGCGAATTTTGAGAACTGGAACCCGGTTTTAACCTGGTATGTGGGAGGATTGAATTACCAGATCGAACACCACTTGTTTCCGGATATTTCACATGTACACTACCCGAAAATTTCAAAAATTGTGAAAGAAACAGCCCGGGAATATGGAATTCAGTATAACTATCATAAAACATTCGGAGCTGCAATTTTCAATCATTTGCGTTTGCTGAAACAGTTGGGAAGAGCATAATTTCTCACTATGAAATAGAGGAATTGAAAAGATGGGAAAAAGCCTATTCTTGTCCTAAATAGGTTTCACATTTTGTAAAACAAAAACGTGAAATAAATTAGGTCCTTTAGAATCATCAGGGAGTCATTAGTGACTGAAGCAGGATTTCAGCTAGTTTTAAATCAATCGGGTTCGTTATCTTAATGTTTTCATCGTTACCGGAGATTAAGTGAATAGATACTCCGACAGATTCAACCACACTGGCATCATCAGTAAAGGAATGGGTATATTTTTGTTCGTAAGCTTTTTTCAGGAGTTTTCCTTCAAAGATCTGAGGAGTCTGAACGATTTGGTACTGACTTCTGGAGACAGCTGTACTGTGTGTTCCTTCTACCAGACGAATGGATTCTTTCATCGGTACAACCGGAATAACAGCCCACTGTGTTTTAACTTCTCTGACCAGTTTTGTTAGTACTTCCTTACTGACAAAAGGGCGAACTCCATCGTGAACAGCGATCCATTCTCCGCTTGCTTTTTTAAGTGCGTTTTTAATAGAGTTGAACCGTTCTTCACCACCAATAACTACTGTGTGTGTGATTTCAAATGTGTATTTCCCGCACATCCTTTCCCAATCTTTGAGGTAATCTTCCGGTAGCGTAATGATTAATTCTGCTAAAGTATCAAAGTGATGAATATGTTCAATGGTGTGCATTAGGATGGGCTTCCCGCCCAGCAACAAAAATTGTTTGGGAGTTGCTCCTCCCATTCTTTTTCCGATTCCCCCTGCAGTAATAATGAATGTCAACATGGGATAAATATAATGGAAAAGGTAAAATTGAAAAAGTTACCCCGAAAAGCTTTGTTTATTTTCAGGATACATTTTGCCATTGTGCTGGGATGCGGTGCGTTGGGCATTATCACAATTCGCACCATACTTATTTTCTTCTATAAATACACAAATGTTTGAGGCTTGCCAGTTCACCTCTTTATCCTGTAATTAGGAATGGATTATAATTTATATGGTTCAAAAGCGGGTGTGGTAGCCGGGCTATCTGTGGGAAAGTAAGGGATAATGTGCTTTTAAAATAGCCTGAGTGCAAATGATATATCCCGATGTATCCATCACGGACCAACAAAAAAGGTCTTTGCCATTGGCAAAGACCTTTCAAATATAATAAAGCGGAATAAATTACTTGAGCTGGTTTGGATTGTTTTTTGCTTTCTTGTTGAACTTATTTTGCCAGTTTAACCAATAGAACAATCCGAAGAATCCAAGAATGATTACTGAATAGTTAAAGATATCTCCAATGTTGTCATAAAACCATGCACCATTTAGAATTTCTCCGAGCTTCCACCAAAACTTATCCATAATTTTATTTCTTTTATGAGACAAATGTAAATAAATAATTTGTTGATAAATTCCGATTTCGCTGAAAAAAAATGATTTTTTTCTGATTTTAGAATTGTTTTAAAATTATTTGGGAAAAATTGAGACGGCGATTTGTTTTCCACTGCGGGAAGAATCAGTAACTTTGCAGTATTAAAATTTAAAGATTATGTACCCACCAGAACTCATACAACCAATGAAGGAAGACCTTACACGTGTGGGCTTTCAACAACTTGAAACTGCATCGGAAGTAGATGCATCGATTCCAGGCAGCAAAGGAGTTGCATTGGTTGTAGTAAACTCTGTTTGCGGATGTGCGGCAGGGAATTTACGTCCGGGAGTGAAATTGTCCCTGGACCAAGAAGGAAAAAAACCGGATCATTTATTGACTGTTTTTGCAGGAGTTGATACGGAAGCAACACAACAGGCACGCAAGTACTTCTTACCGTTTCCTCCATCTTCACCATCCGTGGCTTTGTTCAAAGACGGAAAACTGGTTCACTTTTTAGAGCGGCATAATATCGAAGGAGCCACTGCAGCGATGATTGCTGAAAACCTGGCAGTTGCTTACGATGAATTCTGTTAATTAAGACACAAGATATTCAGACTGAAGACCAGAGACAAATCTGTCTCTGGTCTTTTGCCTGCAAGCGAAGCGATCTCAATTATGTTTATTGACACGCACACACACCTTTATTCCGAACAATTCAACGAAGACCGTACGGAAATGATTCAGCGGGCAATTGCTGCCGGAGTTGAACGCATGTATATGCCGAATATCGACCTGGATTCAATTGATGGAATGCACGCGCTGGAGCAGCAATTCCCGGAAAATTGTTTCGCTATGATGGGGCTTCATCCTTGTTCTGTAGATGCAAACTGGGAGCTGGTGCTGGCAAAAATGCGTCTGATGCTGGACAAACGTTCTTATGTGGCGATCGGGGAAATAGGAATTGACCTGTACTGGGATAAAACCTACATCAATGAACAAAAAGAAACATTTAGAACCCAGGTTCAATGGGCCAAAGAATTGCAACTTCCGACCGTGATTCACGCGCGGGATTCTTTCCCAGAAATCTACGAGATCCTGGATGAGGAAAATGATGAACGGTTACGCGGAATTTTCCACTGTTTTACCGGAAATAAACAGGATGTTCAGAAAATTCTGGATTATGGGGGTTTTTCATTTGGAATCGGGGGGGTGGTGACTTATAAAAAATCGGATCTTCCGGAAACCCTGAAGCACATTCCGCTGGAAAAACTCCTGTTGGAAACCGATGCACCATATTTATCTCCGGTTCCGTATCGCGGCAAACGGAACGAAAGTGCTTATGTAGTCCATACCGCGGAAAAAATCGCTGAAATCCTGGAGCTTCCTTTAAGTAAACTGGAGGAGATTACAACTGAGAACGCTTTGAAGGTGTTTCATCCGTAGCTGGAAACTCAATTGTCAATCTCTTTTAATCTTTTGAAAATACTTTGTTTTTTCGGCTCATTTTTCGTTTTTTATGAACCACTGGACCCGACTGCTGAGCATTAGTATGATTTCTTTGAGAGTTTTTTCTATTCCATACATAAAATAGACATTTATATGTCAAAAAGTAATCTTTCACACTGAAACTTGCTATTTTGCCAAAATCGGTGAACTTTGTTACACAAATAAGAATAGCATGGCAATAAATCCGCAAGTTCTCATCATTTACACCGGGGGAACCATCGGAATGGTAAATGATCCACTGACAGGTTCTCTGACGGCGTTTGATTTCGGTGATGTATACAAGCATATTCCGGAACTGGGGCGTTTGCATGTGGAGTTGACAACGTATGCCTTTCCACATCCGGTCGATTCTTCGGAAATAAACCCGGAATGGTGGAAGGAAATGGCTACGCTGGTTTATTCCAGGTACAACGAATTTGACGGATTTGTGATTCTTCACGGTTCCGATACCATGGCTTTCTCGGCTTCTGCTTTGAGTTTTATGCTTCAGGGTTTGAAAAAACCGGTTATTTTCACAGGTTCACAACTACCCATCGGGACCATTCGCACAGACGGAAAAGAAAACCTGATTACAGCAATTGAAATTGCGGCTGCCAAAGATGAAACCGGGGATCCAACAATCCGGGAAGTGGCTATTTATTTTGAATATTCACTCTATCGCGGAAACCGCACATCCAAAGTATCGGCTTCTTCCTTCGAAGCATTCCGCTCCCCCAATTTGCGCCCTTTGGCTGTTGCAGGAGTACACATCGATTATACCGGGGAAACCTTTAAAACTTCAGGGGAACTGGAATTGTTTACTGATTTTGATCCTTCTGTAGCCCTGATCAAGTTTTTCCCGGGAATAAGCTGGGAAATTTACGCTTCGATCTTCAATATTCAGAAAACAAAAGCGATTATCCTCGAAACCTACGGTTCCGGAAATGCTCCTTCAGACAGGCATTTTCACGAATTACTGCTGAGTTACCTCCAAAGCGGCGGAATAGTGTTGAACATTACACAGTGCTCAACTGGGCGGGTGGAACAGGGGAAATATGAAACCAGTTCCTTTTTTGAGAAGAATGGTGTTCTGTCGGGCTACGATCTCACAACCGAAGCAGCGGTTACAAAGATGATGTATGCACTAGGAAAATCGGCTGGAAATACCACTTTTGCAAAAGAAATTCTGCAAAAATCTGTTTGCGGGGAAGTGACATGCTGATTATGGATTCTGATGTTATCTTCTGGCCGTTTACTACGAAAAATAAATTTTATTCTAGTCTAATTGTAGGATTATTAGCATTTGAAGGTATTCTAGCAACATTTATTGCACGTAATAAAGTTGGCAAAGGTGCTTGAGTACTTAAAAATTCCCTGCGAAAAAACATGTAATCAACCTTAGCACGTTTTAGTTTCTAAATGGTATTTAAGCACAGATTAAATTTTTGGCTTGGGAGAAGGTATGGCTTTAAAGTAATAGGTTATAAAATATTAAATATTTTATGAATATTATGCATGTAAGTTTTATTTTTCTGAAATAATTTTAATTACTACATTATGAAAAATTTGTTTTATGCCTGGTTGTTCCTTGGATTTGTAACAATCGGATTTATTGGGTGCGAAAAAGACACCCCGCCTAAAACCGGTAACGTTTCTGTGCTAGAAATGAAGCCCGGTATATCATTGGATGAAATCAAAGGTGTTTTGAGTGATTTGAATTCTAGTGAAAAGGCGCCCCCTCAATGGTGGGTAAAGGTGAAAAAGTGGTTTAACGACCATACGGGCACGCACCTATTTCAAGATTGTGAAAACTCTAATCCGTGCGGACCATGTCCCGGATTATGTTTAAGTGCCGGGATAATTAGCGGAAATACGAACGACGGTGATTTAATAGATATTGAAGATCATAACAATGGGTTGAGAGTGTTTGGGTTAAGCCTTATCGAAAACACAGAAACAAAAGAAGAAAAGGTAATGTTCATTTTTAACAAAGATGTAAATGATTTCACTTCCAACGGGTTTTTGTACATTGAGAAGGATTTATATTCTAACGATGTTATCAAAAATGCCCTTGGGAAAAACAGTATTAAGTTTGTGAAAGGGAAATACTATGCTGTACAAGATACTAAAGATGGGTACTATTACGCCATAGTAGATACGGAAATGGACTAGAATTTAGCTGAATAGTTGCAACCTTTGGTTGCAACTATTCATAATCTGGATATGAAGACAAATAAATGGGTAATTATCCTTAGTGTGCTTTTTACACAATCGTGTAGTTTCATTCACTTTATGGGAACGAAGGGTGTTGCCGATAAAAGTGAGACGGATGTTAATGACTATCTTAAGGATAATGGGTTTTTGTTTTATGATTTTTCGTTTCTGTTGCCGAAAGAAAATATTGATTCCCTTTCCTTCATCAATCATACCCTTGATTTGTGGAAGTATGAAAAAGAGGTTAAGCAGTCAACTATACAAATTCGTGTCTATGATTCAATAGGTAGACTTATTAATGGTTATGCCCAATGTTACGGGGAAATGAATAAAGTTAACATCTTGTCAGAAGAAAAATTCAAGTACTTCAAACAATTCCCCAATAATTATAGTTTGATTTTTTTTAACGAGCTGAATATTTGGGGAATTCCGGTAAGTCAACAATCCTTAATAAAGGAACAAAGCAGCCGAAAAAGATATACGTTTGTGATATATTACAATATTTGGTCTAACTACTATTCTAAAGTAATGTTCAGAAACCTGAGAAAATACTTAAACAAATATGGTATGCGGGGAAATTCATTAATTATTTTCATTAACACAGATAACACTACTCTTAATTAAACATTATCATAATAATAAAAGTCTTTTGGGGTTTTTCAAGCAAATAAATTTAGTCGTTGCTTAGTTCAATTAGTTGATTTATCTCCACAGGAATTTATTAATTTGCAACAAATACACCCCAAAAATCCAGTTTAGAATGTCTCATTAACCGGGAGGACCTCAGACCTAAATTTATTTATCACTTAACTTACAATACAACGGAAGAGCAATTACCCGACTTCCGGAAAAGTTACTTACACTGATTTCCCGAATGGGAACAACGTAGAAGAATGGGAGGCACTAATTTTATTTAGCCATGTGGTCGTTACCTCCATAGCCAAACAAATTTTTGTCTCAATACTGTCTCAGCAAACTTGCCTGAAAATCCAAAAGCCCTGTATTTACAGGGCTTACAAAATTTATTGCAGAGAGGAAGAGATTCGAACTCTCGATACAGTTACCCGTATACTACCTTTCCAGGGTAGCTCCTTCAACCACTCGGACACCTCTCTGTATCAATCATCTGGGAGCAGTTTTAAAACCAGCTTTCAGATTGTGGAGTGCAAAATTACATTTTTTATTTGAATATACAATCTTTCTTTATAAACTACTCTGAAACCATTTCCCGTCGTTCTCCGATCTGCTGTCTCCACATTGCGTAATACAAGCCTTTCTCATCCAGTAATTCGCTGTGTTTGCCGGTTTCGATGATGATACCTTTTTCCAGCACAAAAATGCGGTCCGCATGCATAATGGTAGACAAACGATGTGCAATCAGAACCGTAATGTGTTCTTTCTGATCCGTAATTTTGCGGATAGTGTTGGAAATAGCTTCCTCTGTTATGGAATCCAGGGCTGAAGTTGCTTCGTCAAATACCATGAGCCGCGGACGGCGCAGCAATGCACGGGCAATAGACAAACGTTGTTTTTCACCGCCACTGAGCTTCATTCCTCCTTCGCCAATTATTGTGTTGACACCGTTTTCACTGCGTGCTATCAGGTTGGTGCAGGAAGCTTTATCTAGTGCAGCATTGATTTCTTCTGCCGTTGCATCTGGTTTTACAAAGAGCAGATTTTCGCGGATTGTCCCTGAAAAAAGTTGTGTATCCTGGGTCACAAAACCAAGCTGTTGCTGTAATTCTTCTTTATCGATTTCCGGGCTGCTTACACCGTTGTAGGTAATTTCCCCGCTTGGTGCTGTATATAAACCAACCAGCAGTTTCACCAGCGTACTTTTCCCGGAACCGCTCGGACCAACGAATGCGATGGTTTCTCCCTTGTTTACTTCAAAGGAAATATTGCTCAAAGCATCGTAGGAAGCAGTTTTGTGACGGAAACCTACGTTGTTGAAAGCCAGTTTTTCGATCGCGTTCAGTTTGCGCGGGTGAGCCGGTTTCTCTTCGATTGGTGTGTTGATGATCTGCTCAAAATTGTTTAGGGAAGCTTCAGCTTCGCGGTATGAAATAATCACGTTCCCGACTTCCTGCAAAGGCCCGAAAATGAAGAATGAATAGAACTGTAAAGTCATGATTTGACCAACAGTCAGTACATCCTTAAAAAGGAGGTACATCAAAAAAAACATGATGGACTGACGCATGAAGTTCACGAAAGTTCCCTGGATAAAAGAAATACTTCTGACCTGGCGCACCTTTTTTAATTCCAGCTGAAGAATGCGGCGCGTGGTGTCATTTAGTCGTTCTGTTTCCTGGGTGGCAAGCCCCAAGCTTTTTACCAGTTCGATATTGCGCAAACTTTCGGTTGTACTTCCTGCCAGTTGATTGGTTTCTTTTACGATGGTGGTCTGCACTTTTTTGATGCGTTTCGATAATTTGTTGGTGATGTAGCTTAATAACAAAGCCGAACCCAGGTAAACCACAATCAATCCCGGATGAACACTCAAGGCGTATATAATAACGAACACCAGGCCAACCAGGGAAGTGAACAGGATGTTGACGAAGTTCATGATGAACTTTTCATTGTCGAGGCGTACTTTCTGCAAAATATTTAGTGTTTCCCCGCTGCGTTTGTCTTCAAATTCACTGAACGGAATCTGGAGTGTGTGCTTCAGTCCGTCAGTGTATATATCCGCACCGACTTTTTGAATAGTCAGGTTGACAGTATAATCCTGGAAAGCTTTTGCAATCCGGCTTACCATGGCAGCACCGATTGCCAGCCCGATCAGTCCGGCAACTCCGGTCAGAAATTGGTATTCGGCATAATCACCTTTGCGGGTAGCATAGATATCGAGCAATTTCCCGAAAATATACGGATCAAGAAGAGAAAAAACCTGGTTAATGCTTGCCAGGATCATGGAAAGGAACACTAGTCCTTTGTAACGTTTCAGATAGGATGCGAGAATTTTCATGTAACTGTAAAAATGCTATTTTTTCCTGATGAATGAATTGTCTGAATATTAAATCCCGGGTTTGTTTGATTGTTTCAATCAGGAGGTGTAAAGGTAATGAAAAGTAATTCCATGGTGCGTAGAGAAAATTTAGTGACGTTTGGGAGTGCTGAAAACGCTTTTCGAATAAAAAACCTTCTTTCTCCAAACAATTTATTGCTCCGAAAAAGAAGGTTTTTGTAGGGGTAACTCAAAAAGTTTTAATGGTCTGCAACCACGGCTTTACTTCCTTTTTTATAGCGGATAAGGAAAACAACCGGAACACAGATTAAGATCAGGCTGGCAACCATAAAGAACCCATGGTTGTAACTTACGATCATCTGCTGTCTGGTCATCAGATTATCCATTGTTCTGTTAGCCATTTCCTGTGCTTCAGTTGAAGAAAATCCTTTCGATAAAAAGTTCTGGGTAAATAGCTGGATGCGTTCATTTGCAGCATCGCTGTACTGGTTGATGTAACCGATCATGTTTCCACGTACAAGTGCATTGGTATTGCTAAGATATACGTTGATTAAAGCAATACCAACGGACCCTCCCAGCTGACGAATCATATTCGCCAAACCGATTGCTTGTGGCATATCTTTCGGATTCAGCCCGGAGACCGCCAGAGTCAAAATAGGAGACATCATGAATGCCATTCCGAAACCACGCAATACGAACGGAAGGTAGAAATTCTTTTCAGAAGAATCAGGAGACGAGAATGCCAGCATCATCACGAATGTGAAAGTCATGGCAATTCCCATCAGAATGACTGCTTTCGGGTTTATTCCCGAACCGAGCAATCGTGCAACCAAAGGCATGGCGATAGCTGTACAGAGCGCCCCCGGAATCATGAACATTCCCGTTTGTGTAGCTGTCCATCCCAGTGAAATTTGTACGAACAGCGGAAAAATGAATACTGTTCCGAAGAGCATTAATCCAAGGAGAAAGTTCATGATCGAACCCATTACCATGTTGTAGTTCTTGTACAATTTGATGTTTACTGCTGGATAGTCGATACTGACCTCGCGAATAATAAATGCAACCAGGGAAGCAAGTCCGATAATGGTCATGGCCGTGATTTCGTGACTCTCAAACCAGTCGTCAGTAGTCCCTTCTTCGAGCACATATTGAATCGAACCGATGGAAACGACCAGGAACAGGATTCCCCACCAGTCAATTTTCTTGGGCTTCGTGGCCCCGGGTCGGTTGGTGACGTACGTATAACTTAAAATTGTTGCTACGATACCAACCGGAATATTCACGAAGAAAATCCAGTGCCAGGAGAAGTTATCGGTAATGTATCCGCCCAATGTCGGACCAAAAGTAGGACCCAGGATGAGCCCCATCCCGAAAATAGCATTTGCTACAGAAATTTTTTCCGGTGGGAAAGCTCCGATGATAATGGATTGTGCTGTTGAAAGCAAACCGCCACCACCTAAACCTTGCACGAAGCGCCAGAAAACGAGTGTCCAGAGATTGGTGGATAAACCACACATCAGGGACGCAACCGTAAAGATCACAACGGAGCCGGTGAAGTAATTCCGGCGACCGAAAAGATCGCTGAGCATACTTGTAAGTGGAATAATAATCACGTTTGAAATGGCATAAGCCGTAACAACCCAGGCAATTTCCGTTGTTGTTGCACCTACGTTACCACTGATTTCCCGTAAGGAAACGTTTACAATGGTTGTATCGAGCAGTTCGAGAATGGCACAACTGATTGCCGTAATGACTAAGATCCATCTTTCTGCTCCCTCCGGATATACGATGGGTGTTTTTAAAGCAGAAGTTCCCACAATTATTTAATTTTTACGGATACGTATGCGCTTAATCCAGGGAACAGGATTTTGGTCTGTTCTTTGGTCAAATGATCGATTGTGATTTTCACAGGGACACGCTGAACGATTTTCACGAAGTTTCCGGTCGCATTATCAGGAGGAAGCAGGGAGAATTTTGCTCCGGTTGCCCCGATAAATGAATTCAGTTTTCCGTTCAGTTCGATGTTTGGATATGCATCTATGCGAATTTCAACTGACTGACCGATTCTCATGTGCTCTAACTGGGTTTCCTTGAAGTTTGCAGTTACCCAAAGGTTGTTGTTATTGATTGCAGAACAAACAGCCTGGCCAGTAGAAATGTATTGTCCTACTTCCACACTTCTTTTGGAAACGATTCCGTCACACGGAGCTTCAATCGTAGTATAATCCAATTGCGTCAATGCCAGTTTCAGTTCAGCTTCGCGCTGACGGATCATTGCTTCCGCTAGGGAGACCATGGATTGTTGTCCCAAAGCCTGAGATTTTACTCCTTCAGATTGTGACTGGGAAACTTTCAGTTGCTTCAAAGCAGAATCATATTGTGCCTGTGCTACTTCCAGTTCCGCATTGCTGTTGTCCAGTTCGGACTGAGTAGCTGCTTTTGCAGCAAACATGTTTTTAGTGCGTTTGTTGTCTTCTTTTGCTTTGTTCAGCTTTGCTTTTGCAGAGTTGATGCTTTCCTGCGTTGTTTCAGTAGAGAAAACTGCTGCACTGGCATTCTGGTTGGAAGCGGTGGCGTTATTTTTTACAGCATTCAGGTTTGCTTTCGCGTTTTCCAGTGCAGCTTCTGCCTGAGCTACTTTTGCTTTGTATTCTGTATCGTCGATGGTAACAAGCAACTGACCTTTTTTCACTTCCTGGTTGTCTTCGAACAAGACTTCTTTTACATATCCGGTAATGGATGTGCGTACGGGAATGATGTCTGCATCCAGTTGTGCATTATCTGTTGATTCGATGTTTCCACCCATCATGAAGACAACAATTCCTGCGATAACGGCAACGATAATTCCTATGATGATAATTTTCGTTCTTTTAGAGGAACCTTTTTCTTTTTTCGAAAGCGATGCTTTCTCTTGTTTTGACTTTTCCATGTGTGTTTCTTAAAATTTGATTGAACCTGATGTTGCGTTGATTGTTGAAATGGCATTCATGCGTTTGATCTCGTGCACTTTCTTGTTGAGTTTCGCCTGAAGCTCTGCGTTTAATTGCGACAAGTAATCAACAACGGTAATCTTACCATTTTCCATTTGTGATGTAGCGGTTGCGGTTACGTTTTGTCTCTTTCCGATAATGATATCGTCTTTTTCGATCATCTGAGCCAGTGCGTTCAGTTGAGCGGTTTGCGTATTCAGGGAAGATTCGATGTTGAACAGGAATACTTCTTTCTGAATGTCGATCAGGTTCTTATTCAATTCTACTTTTGTTTTTTCTCTTTTCAGACCGTAGAGCGAGCTTATGTTCCAGCGGATTGTCAGGTTTGCACTTCCGAAGAAACGAAGATTCTGGTTGATGAAATTCGGGCCCGGGCGACCATAGTTTCCTGCTGCTCCGACGGTTACTTTCGGAATGGCATTTACATTGATCTGTTTGTAGTGTGCATCCAGTAATTTGCTTTGCAGATCAAAGATTTTCATCTCTGGACGTTGAATCTCGATACGCGCAGCGGAACCTCCGATCGGTATTTCTGAAAATTCGGTCTTTTCATCGATTGTTTTTCCGGTAAACAAGGTCAGTGTTTTGTACAAGCCTTCCAACTGGAATTTCGATTCGATGATATTCTGATCCGTTTTCAGGATTTCAGCTTCCAGTTCATCCAGAGAGCTTGCCAGCACCAACCCGTTATTAACACCAGCCCTCATATTTTTAGCACTGTTTTCGAGGTCTTCTTTGTATAACTCCAGGATGTGCAGATTTTCACGCCCGAGCAAAATGTTGACATATAATTGATTGACGCGTTCTACCAGTTTGTAGAGTTCTGCTTCGTTTTGCTGAACGGTTAATTCCGTATTCAGTTTCTCAACACTATGTTGAGATTTGGTTTGTCCTCCGTCATAGATATTTTGCTCCAGACTCAGCGAAGTCAAATACGCGTCATGGGGGAATTTCAGATTCATTCCCGGGAAATCAAACTGCACAACCTCCGTGTTATAGGTAGCCTGCCCCATGAATGAAAGCTTTGGCAGCCAGTTTTCGCGGATTGATTTTTCATTTTGTTCCGTTTGCTGGAGCGTAACTTCGTTTTGTTTGATAAGAGGATAGTTGTTTTTCGACCAGGCAATGCAGGAATCCAATGAAATCGGGGCTTGAGAAAACCCTGTTCCGACGGGAGCAAAGCATAGTACTGTCAGTAATTTGCGCATAATTGTTTGTATTATTGAAATTTGAAGGAGATAAATTCTTTTACGGATTCTTTGATTCTGTTTTGAGCATCTTCATCCCAGTTGTACCCGTTTTTCTGCAGTATTGCCTTATAGAGCGGAGAAGCCAGGAATGGATAGGCGCAGAGTGAATGCAGGTTGATCATGAATATCTCCGGATCGAACGAATGAATCTCGCCTTTTTCCATTGCTTCCTGAAGTGTCGGAATCAGCATAGATTTCTGATACTTGAGCTTTGCTACTTTCTCATGGAACATTTGAGGGTTTATCGAAATTTCCTTAATAATGAACATTGACATCTGCGGATATTCTCGGAAAAAGTCGAAAAGATTGTCCACATACACATTTAAGCGATCCTTGATTGGGAGTGATTTGTCGCCGATTACAGTCATTTGGTCAAAATACTTCTCCAATGCTTTCTCAAAAACCGAATCAAATAATTTTTCCTTGCTTCGGAAGTAATAATGGAGCAGAGCCTTATTGATTCCCGCAATGTTAGCTATATCCTGCATGCGGGCACCATAGAGGCCGTACTTCATGAAAACATTTTTCGCAGCTTCCAGGATTTTTTCTTCCGTAGTTGAATCTTTTAATCCCATGGTTTAATTATTGAGTTTAACTAAATGGTTAAACTTTTTTGCAAAGGTAGAGACTTATTTCGATATCTGGTTCATTGGAGTGTAAAAAAATGTTATTATGTCTTAATTTTTTCCGTAATACTGGATATTCTTTTGTGCGGAAACATGATACATTCTTTTTCCCACAGAAAAACAGATATTCGCAGAAAATGAGATCGTTCTTTACCAAGGATCCGCAATCAAAAATCTGGTAAATTTTTGAAAAAATGTCGGTTTGCATTTGGTTGATAATCAGTTAAGTTAAAATGGTTCAATTCGTTAAGGATTTTTCAGAAACAGCAGCATATTTTTTATGTTAAATCCTATCTTGTTTTCGTATCTTTACAATCCTTAAATTTGCAACTTTGGTACGCCATGAACAATTTTGAAATTACAACTCCAACTACTATTGTTTTTGGAAAAGATCAATTGGAAAGAATTTCCCAGCTGCTGAAAACGCAGGCTGTTGACGGGAAAGTGATTGTTTTATATGGAGGAAGCTCCATCGAAAGATCCGGTTTCCTGGATAAGCTAAAGGCTGAATTGAGTGACCTGGAACTGCATTTCTTTCAGGGAATTGGTGCAAATCCGGAGTATACAACCCTGATGAAAGCAGTGGAGTACATCCGCGAGCATCAGATCGGATATATGCTGGCTGTGGGTGGAGGCTCTGTTATCGACGGAGCAAAATTTATTTCCGGCGCGGTACATTATGATGGCGATCCGTGGGATGTGCTGACACAGGTTCCGGGGTGTACTTTTACGTCTGCGGTTCCTTTCGGATGTATCCTGACGATTCCGGCTACGGGTTCCGAGTCGAACTCGGGAGCAGTGATCAGTCGTTCCGAACTGAAAGAAAAAAGAACGATGGGAGGGCCTCTGTTCTTCCCTGAATTTGCTTTGCTGGATCCGACGTTTGTGGCAACTTTGCCGAAGCGCCAGATTGCAAATGGTGTGATCGATGCATATACACATACGATGGAACAGTACCTGACTTCTTTCAAAGGAGAAAACCTCTTGCAGGAACGTTATGCGGAAGGAATTTTGTCCACTCTGATCGAAATCGGTGAAAAAGTGCTGAAAAATCCGGAAGATTACGATTTGGCGGCCAACCTGATGTGGTGCGCAAACCAGGCTTTGAACGGAGTGCTGCGCTGCGGTGTCGCAACCGATTGGGCAACACACATGATTGGGCATGAGTTAACGGCTTTGCATGGAATTGATCATGCGCAAACCTTGGCAATCATTGCTCCGAGACTTTATGAAGTGAAATTTGAAAGCAAGAAGGCTAAACTGGCTCAATATGGAAAACGCGTTTGGGGACTGGAAGGTTCGGAAGAACAGGTTGCCCGAAAAGCAATTGCTCAGACAGAAGCATTTTTCCATTCCTTAAGTGTGAAAACACGCATTTCGGAATATACGAAAGACTATTACGATACAGGAAGGACAGTACATGACCGTTTCGTTGCGCGTGGCTGGACCGGACTTGGAGAAAACAAGGATCTGACCCCGAAAGAAGCAGAATATATTGTTAATCAGGCAATATAATGGGACTTTCAAGCAGATATACGATTCGTAAGGAAGCAACGCCCGCTTTGATTGAGTTATTGATCCAAACGACTTTGGGGACTAACGGCGCGAGGTACAAACATCTGGATACGGCAACGTGTATCCACGAAGCAGACAATCCCTTGTTTATTTCGCTGGAAAGAGATGGAAAAGTGCAGGGAAACCTGACTCTTTGTGACAGGGGGCGGCAATGGTATGTGCGTTATTTTGCTTTTTCCAATCAAAAACAGGCTTCCAAAAATGTGAATCGCGTGCACAAGAGCAACTCACGCCTGAAAATGGAAATGGCCAGTTTTTTCGATGAGATATTTGATGGAAAACTGGGAGACTCACCGGATGCTTTTTATGCCTATATTGATCCGGCAAATGAACGCAGTAAGTGGATGTCGGAACAATTCGGATTTCGTACTGAAGCTCAGTTGATCTCTCAGTCTTTCAGCCGCACGAAGCCGCGTATTCAAAGTCAGGTTCATTTGCTGAAGGACGAGCAGTTGATTTCGGAACAGCTCGATAAGGTTGAAAAAGAGCATGCTTATTTTGTGCGAAAACATGCGGAACGCGGCCCATTCTACGCTTATTATGACGACCTCGGAAAGGTGGTTGGTTTTGCGAAAGTTACCCGTGCGAATTGGGTAATCGAGCGCTTGCCGGGCTTTTTGGGAGGACTTTTTACCCATTTGATCACTGTTACTCCGGGAATCCGCCGAATCGTAAAGCCCAAAAATCACCAGTTCCTGGTCCCGGAATCTATTTGGGTTCAGGATAACGATCCGGATATTTTATCGGTACTTTTAGAAGGAATCCTGGCTCATGAAAACCGTAATATGATGCTTTGGTTTGTGGACAGGAGGGAATCGCTTTGGAGAGAAGCTCGTCATTACATCGATTGGGGCCTGTTCCACAGAATGACGCCACAACCGATCGTGGATGTGGTTGTTCTGCGAAAAAATCCGCTGAAGATGGACGAACTACGCTCCAAGCCGATCTTCGTAGCAGGTTGGGATATGGTTTAGCCTGCTTTTTCAGGTAGAATTTGTTAAATCGGGATAAACTCAAAATAATCGGTGTTTTTCTTTGTTATGCACAAATTGAACTCGTAAATTTGCATGCTGAACACTCTTTTTATGCATCCATACAAAGCAGGCCCTTTATTGGAACAAATCACTATCCCGCAGGATCTGAGGGATAAAATGACAGTAGAACAATTGCCTCAGGTAGCTGATGAATTGCGCCAGTATATCGTTGATGTGATTTCTGAAATCGGGAATTCCCATTTCGGAGCCAGTCTGGGAGTCGTTGAGTTGACGATCGCATTGCATTATGTATTCAATACGCCTTACGATCAATTGGTTTGGGATGTCGGGCATCAGGCTTACGGGCATAAAATTCTGACCGGGCGCCGGGACGTTTTTCATACCAACAGAGCCAAAGGTGGAATTTCCGGCTTCCCGAAAAGATCTGAAAGTGAGTATGATACTTTCGGTGTCGGACACTCATCCACTTCCATTTCTGCGGTTTTGGGAATGGCTGTTGCGAGTCGGTACAAAGGAGAAAGAGGGCGTCAGCACATCGCGGTAATCGGCGATGGAGCGATGACTGCCGGTTTGGCCTTCGAAGGAATGAACCACGCTGGTTTTGAAAAGGATGCAAATCTGCTGGTTGTTCTGAACGATAATTGTATGTCAATCGATCCGAACGTAGGTGCATTGAAGGAATACCTGACGGATATTACGACTTCCCATACTTATAACAAGGTAAAGGATGAGGTCTGGAGACTGCTTGGGAAGATCAGTAAATTCGGACCGGATGCACAATCAGTAGTGTCGAAAATTTCTTCTGCTTTGAAAGGGTCGATCCTGAAGCAAAGTAATATGTTTGAATCATTGAACTTCCGTTATTTTGGACCAGTTGACGGACACGACGTAATTGGCCTGGCAAAAGTGATGGAAGATCTGAAAGATATTCCCGGCCCGAAAATTCTGCACTGTATTACGCGTAAGGGTGCAGGATACAAATTTTCGGAAGAAGGAAACCCGACCAAGTGGCATGCTCCGGGAGTTTTTAATAAGGAAACGGGAGAAATTGTCAAAATCATTCCAAAATCTCCGCAACCACCAAAATATCAGGACGTATTCGGTCATACGATTGTGGAACTGGCCGAACGAAATGAAAAAATCATGGGAATTACCCCAGCTATGCCTACGGGCTGTTCTTTGACTTTCATGATGGAAGCCATGCCGGATCGCGCTTTCGACGTAGGAATTGCCGAGCAGCATGCAGTCACTTTTTCCGCTGGACTGGCAACACAGGGATTGATTCCTTTTTGTAATATTTATTCCTCGTTTATGCAGCGTGCTTACGACCAGGTATTGCACGATGTGGCCCTGCAGAATCTGCATGTTGTATTTTGCTTAGACCGTGGAGGTCTGGTTGGCGCTGATGGTGCAACACACCACGGCGCTTACGATATTGCTTACATGCGCAGTATTCCGGGCATGATTGTTTCTGCTCCGATGAATGAAGCTGAATTGCGCAATCTGATGTTTACTGCTCAGGCTGAAAACCATGGACCTTTCTCCATTCGTTATCCACGTGGAAACGGAGTCATGACCGGGTGGAAAACTCCGATGAAAGCGATTCCGGTCGGAACAGGCCGAAAAGTGACAAACGGGGAAGACATCGCTCTGGTGACAATTGGTCATGTAGGCAATTTTGCACAGGAAGCCATTCAATCGCTGAAAGAAAGCGGTGCATCCGTAGCTCATTACGATATGCGTTTTGTGAAACCTTTGGACGAAACGTTATTGCATGAAATCTTCACGAAGTTCGATCAGGTCATTACGATTGAAGACGGTTGTATCATGGGCGGATTCGGGTCAGCAGTCATTGAATTCATGGTCGATAACAACTACCGTTCGAAAGTGGTTCGTTTGGGAATTCCCGATAAATACATCCATCATGGAACACCGGAGCAATTGCATAAAGATTGCGGATTTGACTCAAAATCCATCGCTGCGAAGGTACGGGAGTTGTTAAATCTTTCTGCTTCCGGGGAGCAAGTTGTTCAAAGTGAGGTCGGTTAGCTCATTAGAACATTTTTTGTTCATCGTCTGCTGTTTTATTGTACCAGGTTAATATCCTCCTTTTCATTAAGGATGGTGAAATCCATAATATATAATATAAGGTTATAATCTTGCCGGTTTCCTTCATTTTTTGGGATATTGATACTCTTTTTGCGGTATTGCAATTTGGGCTGGGAAAAATGAAAGATACCCTAAAGCTGATTTTGACAGCTTCGGTTTACAAACCGGTTCTTCTTCCTTTGATTTCGATTATCTGGGGCCTGAGTTTTGCTTTCCATGTGGGGTGATGTAGATATGTTTTGTTTATAGTGATATGATAAGGATGACTACCTGGTTATTGGGGGAACTTTGCATGGATTCTCTAATTTCTTTGTAATACCTGCCCCGAATCCCTTATAATCCGGGGGGTTCGCAATATTGCGATATTGCGATTTTACTTTTAAATCATATGTCGATAACAATTGATTCCTTATCAATTTACGGCATCATACCCTTTCAAATTTCTTTCCTATTTTTGTATTCATAGAAAAATAACATGAAACGAACTAAAATTGCTGATTTATTTAGTCAACCGAAAGTCAATGAACATTATCTTGTGAAAGGCTGGGTGCGTGCATTTCGCAGCAACCGTTTTATTCAATTGAATGACGGATCAACTATTAATAATATACAGGCAGTAGTTGACTTTGAGAATTTTGATGAGGCAATTTTAAAGAAGATAACAACCGCAGCTGCTGTAGGACTGACCGGAATTTTGGTGGAGTCACAGGGAAGTGGTCAGGCATACGAATTACAGGTTTCTGAAATTGAAATCATCGGGGAAGCGAATCCGGATGACGTTCAGAAAACTGTCATGCAGCCGAAGAAGCACAGTTTGGAATTTCTGCGGGAACAGGCGCACCTGCGTTTCAGAACCAACGTGTTTGGAGCTGTATTCAGAGTACGTCACGCGGTGAGTTATGCTGTTCACAAATTCTTTAACGATCAGGGATTCTTCTATATCCACACGCCGGTCATCACAGGTTCCGATGCGGAAGGAGCAGGTGAAATGTTCCGTGTAACAATGCTGGATGCGAAAAACCCACCATTGAACGAAGACGGATCGGTAAACTTTGCGGAAGATTTTTTCGGAAAGCAGGTAAACTTAACCGTTTCTGGTCAGCTGGAAGGAGAGTTAGCGGCATTGGCTTTGGGTCAGATTTATACCTTCGGACCAACATTCCGTGCAGAAAACTCCAATACCTCACGTCACCTGGCAGAGTTCTGGATGATTGAACCAGAAGTAGCATTCAACAAATTACCTGAAAACATGGACCTGGCGGAAAGTATGCTGAAATATATCTGCCAGTACGTGATGGATCATTGTACGGACGATTTGAAATTCCTGAACGAACGCGATGTGCAGGAACAGCAGTCCAAACCGCAGAATGAGCGAAATGAAATGAGCTTGATTGAGCGTTTACAGTTTGTGGTTCAAAATGATTTCAAACGACTTACTTACACGGAAGCAGTCGGCGTATTGATGAATTCAAATCATTACAAAAAGAAAAAATTCAGGTATGATGTAAGCTGGGGAACCGATTTGCAGTCGGAGCACGAGCGCTATCTGGTGGAAAAGGAGTTCAAGCGTCCGGTAATCATTACAGATTATCCTGCTTCATTCAAAGCGTTTTATATGCGGGCAAACGATGGTTGCGAACCAGGTAAGGAAACAGTTGCGGCAATGGATATTTTATTTCCTGGAATCGGTGAAATGGTTGGAGGTTCTGAGCGCGAAGAGCGTTTGGAGGTTCTGAAGAAAAAATGTGCTGATTTCGGAATTCGTGAAGAAGAATTGTGGTGGTATCTGGATACCCGTCGTTTCGGATCAGTTCCTCATTCCGGTTTCGGATTGGGCTTTGAGCGCATGGTGATGTTCGTAACGGGAATGACCAATATCCGTGATGTAATTCCATTCCCGAGAACGCCGTTGAATGCAGAATTCTAAAAAAGTAAAAGATTGAAAAAGTTTAAAGGTTTATCTGATGTAACAAAATGAATTCTTTGAACCGTATGAATTTTTCCTTTTTCAACAAGTCATCTGACAAAAAAGCAGAGAGTTTTCAAGACACATTCAATTTTCAGAACAAAGAAACAACTGGAAGAACGTGCGCTAAGCAACCAGATTATCCGTTCAGGTAGCAGTTTATGGATAATATTGCTGAAGGCTTTGAACGTGGAGGCAATAAAGAATTTTTACAGTATCTTTGGATTTCGAAAGCAAGCGCCGGAAAAAGTAGATCCCGATTATACCGGGCTTTGGATTTTGGAATGATTCAGGAAAATGAGTTCTTGATTTTAAAGACCAGGGCAGAAATGTTATCAGTTGGAATCTACGGATTGATTGTTCAAATCAGGAAATCTGAGCATAAAGGCCAAAAGTTTTGCTAAAATGAACTTTTGAACTTTTGAACTTTTGAACTTTTGAACTTTTTTGATGATTTAACCATAATATTAGAATAAGAATAAAAACCCTACATGGCACTAAGGCAACAGCTCACCCAGAAACTGGAGCAAAGGCTTTCTCCACAGCAAATTCAATTGATGAAGTTATTGCAGGTCCCTACTATGGAATTGGATCAGCGCATCAAGCAGGAACTGGAAGAAAATCCAGCGTTGGATGAAGGTATGGAAGAAGTGGATGAGTTTGATAAAGATCCGGATGATGATTACAATGACGATGAAAACGAATTCGATACCGATTTCGACATCAGTGATTATTTTGACGACGATACACCCGATTACAAGACCCAGGTAAATAACAAAAGCAAAGATGATGAAGAACGTGGTGTTCCTCTTTCAGTAGATTCGTCATTCCAGGATAAATTAACAGAACAATTGCACCTGCTGGATCTGGATGATACCCAGTTTCAGATTGCGGATACCATTATTGGGAACCTGGATGAATCGGGATATCTGAATCGCGAACTTGATGCTATCGTAGATGATCTGGCTTTTTCTTCTAACGTAATGGTCACAGAAGAGGAAGTGGAGCAGGTTTTGAAAATCGTGCAGGAACTTGATCCTGCGGGAATTGGCGCACGTGATCTGAGAGAATGCCTCTTATTACAAATCGAACGGGTTCAGGAAGGAAATATCACGCTTTTTACAGCGAAAAAAATCCTGGAAGATTACTTCGGGGAGTTTACCAGGAAACATTATGACAAGATCCAGAAAAAACTGGAGATCGGGGATGAAGATCTGAAAGAAGCTATTGACGCAATTATCCGTTTGAATCCGAAACCGGGCGGTTCGCTGAAAGACAATTCGAAAAGTGTGCAGCAGGTGATCCCGGATTTTATGATTACGGAATTCGACGGGAAACTGGAATTGACGATCAACGGAAGAAATACACCGGATTTAAAAGTTTCGAAGGAATATGAACAGTTGCTCAGAAGCTACGCGGAAGGTGCAAAAACATCCAAAGCAGATAAAGATGCACTGACTTTTGTGAAGTCAAAGCTGGAAGGTGCAAAATGGTTTATAGATGCGATTCGTCAGCGACAGCAAACGTTGTATACTACAATGCATGCCATTATGATGTACCAGTATGATTTCTTCCTGACTGGCGACGAAACAAACATGAAACCGATGATCCTGAAAGATATTGCGGAAATTGTCAACCTGGATATTTCAACGGTTTCGCGTGTTGCCAACTCGAAATATGTTCAAACAGCTTACGGTGTGTATTCTCTGAAATACTTTTTCTCCGAATCACTTTCTACGGATAACGGCGAAGAAGTTTCGACCAGGGAGGTAAAGAAGATTTTGACGGATGCTATTGAATCCGAGAATAAAAAGAAACCGTTAACGGATGAACATCTGGCGAAATTACTGAACGATAAAGGATATAATATCGCAAGAAGAACGATTGCCAAATATCGGGAACAACTCAATATTCCGGTGGCACGTTTGCGTAAAGAATTATAAATGAAAGCTGTTTCTAAAATTCTTTCGTGGATCTTTCTTCCGTTACTGGCCCCGGTTTATGCTATAGCCATTGCCATGTATATCGAGAATTGGGAAGACTTGCATTCTTTCTCCCAGGATAACAATTTGTACATACTGGATGTAAGAGCGAAAGAGGTTTTCCTGTACTTGTTCACTTCCTTTTCCTTTCTTGCTCCTGCATTGACTGTTTTGTTCCTTCAAACGCGCGGCTCGGTGAGTTCGGTAATGATGGAGAAACGCACAGAACGCATTATTCCGTCAATTATGGTTGTTTTGTTCGGAATTTCTTTACTGGCAATTTTACTTTATAAAGTTCCCGGATGGCTTCCCGGAGCGCGTTTTGTCTTCGGATTGTCCCTGGGTTCATTAATTGCGGTCATTGTTTGCACGGTACTCACATTTCGCTGGAAAGTTTCCCTTCACGCTACCGGAATGGGGATTCTGACAGGATTTTTATTCACTTATTACAGCGAAATGCTCATTTTCCCAATGTGGATTCTGGTTCTTGCTTTCATCACCAGCGGAATTGTCATGTCTGCGAGAATGTACCTGAAACTTCACAGCTTGCCCCAGTTATTGGCAGGTTTTGCCATCGGCTTTATAAGCCTTGTTCTGGGAATCGGATTCTTCTTTTGGAGTAGTTGAGTTAATTAATGTTATTCGTTAAATGAAAGTTCAAATTTTTACGGGAAATCCTGTTCAGCAAAATGGCTCGGTGGTTTACAATGACCAAAGAGATGCAGTGATTATAGATCCGAGCTGTTATGATCGTTATGAACAGCAGGAATGGATGGATTTTATTAAGGACAATAACTTAAAGGTGCATGCGGTGTTGAATACACATTGCCACATCGATCATATTATGGGAAATGCATTTTGTGTGGAGACTTTCCGGGTTCCTTTGATGGTTCATAAAGAAGAGTTGTTTACACTCAGTTTTGCAGAGCGGTCGGCCCAGATGTATGGATTATCGGCTTATGTTCCTTCGCCGGAACCAACGGTTTTTGTTGAAGACAAGGAAATTCTTCGCTTTGGAGAACTGGAACTGGAGGTTATTTTTGGTCCTGGACATTCTGTAGGCCATGTGGCTTTTTATCATGCTGCCAGTGGAATTTTGATTGGTGGAGATATTCTTTTCAAAGGAAGTTTTGGCCGGGTTGATTTGCCTGGCGGATCAATGGAAGTATTGAAAAAAACAATTCATGAACGGATTTTTACTTTGCCGGAAAATACAGTTGTTTATCCGGGTCATGGTCCGATAACAACTATCGGAGAAGAAAAAAGAACCAATTATATTTTACAGTTTTAAACAAAAAACCTCGCTACAGCGAGGTTTTTTACTTTTTGGGATAAGTGTACTTATCCACTAGTTCCAGGGTAATTAAATAAACTGCGTTATTTCTTTCTGAAGTAAATCCGAACCGGAACTCCATTGAAGTTATACATCTCACGAAGCCTGTTTTCCAGAAAGCGCTTATACGAATCTGGGATATACTGGGGCAAATTACAGAAGAAAGCAAAAGCTGGCGCATGAGTAGGCAACTGCTGCACGTATTTAATCTTCACATATTTTCCTTTTAAAGACGGTGGCGGATTGCTGTCAATAATTGGCAATAACACATCATTTAATTCGGAAGTAGAGATTTTTCGGGTTCTGTTTTCATAAACCTCCATGGCCATTTCCAAAGCTTTGTGAATACGCTGTTTAGTAATGGCAGAAGTGAAAATGATCGGAACATCGTTGAAAGGAGCCAGCTCGCTTCGCAATTTCTTCTCATATTCCACAGCCGTCATAGTGTCTTTCTCTACCAAATCCCATTTATTAACCAGAACAACTACCCCTTTGTGGTTTTTCTCAATCATGTAATAAATAGTCAGATCCTGTTTCTGAATTCCTTCCGTTGCATCGATCATGAAGATGCAGACATCCGAATTTTCGATTGTGCGGACAGAGCGCAATACCGAATAATACTCAATATCTTCCGTTACCTTTGCTTTCTTGCGGATTCCAGCCGTGTCGATCAACATGAAATCGAAACCGAAAGCCTTATAACGCGTATCAATAGAATCCCGCGTTGTGCCGGAAATATTGGTTACAATATTTCGCTCTTCTCCAGTTAAAGCGTTGATCATGGAAGATTTTCCGACATTCGGTTTTCCAACAACAGCAATCCGCGGCAAACCGGCTTCTTCTTCTCCACGTGGATCTTCTTTGTCAAAGTATTTTACCACTTCATCCAGGATTTCTCCCGTTCCCGAACCGTTTGCAGCAGAAAGATCATAAACGTCCCCTAATCCGAAGGACCAGAATTCAGCCGACATTCCGATGCGGTCGTTATTATCCACTTTATTGGCGATAACCAAAATTTTCTTCTTCGTTTTGCGCAACAGGTTCGCCACTTTCTCATCCAGGTCCACGATCCCGGTGGTTGCATCCACAACAAACAAAATCACGTTTGCCTCTTCAATAGCGATTTCAACCTGTTTGCGGATTTCTCCTTCGAAAATATCTTCCGAACCTTTTACATAACCGCCGGTATCAATAACGGAAAAAGGAATTCCGTTCCATTCGCCACGACCGTAGATGCGGTCACGTGTCACACCACTGACTTCTTTTACGATAGCGTGGGAACTTTCTGTTAAGCGGTTAAAAAGAGTAGACTTCCCGACATTCGGTCGTCCTACGATGGCAATAATATTTCCCATTCTTTGTTGTTTTAGACGTACTTCACAGCACTGCGTTATAGATAATCCCAGGTTTTAATACCCGTACTTTTTTAATTTTTGTTCACTGGTTCTCCAGTCTTTATCCACTTTCACAAAAGTTTCCAGGAAGACCTTCTGACCCAGGAAAGCCTCCATGTCGAAGCGCGCATCACGACCGATTCGTTTCAGCATATCGCCTTTTTTCCCGATGATAATTCCTTTCTGAGAGTCGCGCTCCACAATGATCAATGCCCGGATGTGAACGATACTTTCCGACTCCTTGTAAGATTCGATCTCTACCTGACACGCATAGGGAACTTCCTTGTCACAGTGCAGAAAGATTTTTTCGCGGATCATTTCCGAAATGAAGAAACGCATCGGACGGTCAGACAATTCGTCTTTATCAAAGTAAGCCGGACCTTCCGGAGCGAGTTCCAGGATGCGTTCCCAGATCCGTTCAATGTTGAATTTGTGAAGTGCCGAAATCGGGATAATTTCTGCATTCGGAACACGTTCCTGCCAGTACTGGCGGCGTTCAACTACTTTTTCCTGGTCTCCCAGATCAATCTTATTGATGATCAGCAAAACCGGAATTTTCAGTTTAATGATGCGCTCCAGCGTTTCCTTGTGGTTCATTTCCGATTCGGTCATGTCCGTGATAAACAACAGGATATCTGCATCTTTGAATGAACTTTCCACATAGCTCATCATCGCCTCGTGCAATTTGTAGGAAGCGTTCACCACTCCGGGAGTGTCCGAGAAAACAATCTGATAATCGTCTCCGTTCACCAGCCCGTGAATCCGGTGCCGCGTTGTTTGTGCTTTGGAGGTAACGATGGAAAGCTTTTCGCCCACTAACCCGTTCATAAGTGTTGATTTACCCACATTCGGGCTGCCAACGATGTTTACGAAAGCTGATTTGTGAGACATAATTCAGAAATTTTGGTGCAAAGATAAGAAAAAGCGATGGCTTTTGAAGACTGAGTTACGGATTAAAATGGTTTCTCTTTGGGTAAGGAATTGCAGGCATTCTTTTGAATGGCGGTGGCTCTGAATAGTGCGGGGACAAATGAAAACGCTTGTTAAAGTATCCACTTTGTTCTAAAAGCTTCCGATCATAAACGCAACTTTTTGAAGTTTCCCGTGGAGGTCCTTTAGAGACATTCTGCGTGTTAATTTAAGTATTAGATTTTGTCCTGAAATGAAAATGATCAAAAGTTTTTTCAGAAACCCTTGTTTATTGACAAAAAGTATGTATCTTTGCACTCCACTAACAGAAGCGATAGTTAGTAAGCAGAAACAGCAAGAATCAATCAAAAGATATATTGCGGGGTGGAGCAGTTGGTAGCTCGTCGGGCTCATAACCCGAAGGTCGCACGTTCGAGTCGTGTCCCCGCTACAAAGAAAAAAGCGTGATGTGTAAACATTGCGCTTTTTTCTTTTCCTCCAAAACTCGCACTCACACTTTTGGACACCTTGCTTTTTTCTAGTGTGAGAATTGAGAGTGAGAGCGTGTTTGATTGCGAATTACAAATTAATTATTGCCATTAAATCCTGATAAATTCGACTATAGTCTACAAAGAAAAAAGCGTGATGTATCAAAGTCACGCATTATGATTCGAGAGAGTTAGATAACAGCTTTTGAGATTATACGACCCGTTCGTTACCGTTTTTAATCATTTTTCACAAGTTTTTCAGAGTTTTAACCTGTTTTTAAGCCGAAACCAGGTCATTTTTCCTAATTTTAGAAAAATCACAAATAAGTTTCTTTTTAGAAACATAAACGCTTTTTAATGGGTCACGTTCCGGAGTTAATTATAGATCTTGCATTAATTTTAGGCGCAGCAGCAGTAATGACGATCATTTTTAAAATGTTGCACCAGCCGGTCGTATTGGGATACATTATTGCGGGAGTTGCCGTAGGACCCTATTTCAATTTCTTCCCGACGGTTGTGGAATCGGAGGGAATCAAAATCTGGGCGGATATCGGGGTGATTTTCCTGCTTTTCGGTCTCGGACTGGAGTTCAGTTTCAAAAAATTACTCAAAGTTGGCAACGTTGCTGTGATTACATCCCTGATGGGAGTTGGGATGACTTTCCTAGTCGGCTACAACGCCGGTGTGATTCTCGGCTGGAACATGATGGATAGTTTGTTCATGGGAGGAATTCTCAGTATTGCATCCACTACGATTATCTTCCGTGCTTTTGATGAATTGAGTGTGAAGAGCCAGAAATTTGCTGGGATTGTACTTGGGGCACTCGTCATCGAAGACTTGGTAGCTGTTCTCCTGATGGTTGTTTTGTCAACCGTTTCGATCAGTCGTTCCTTTGAAGGAATGGAAATGATCTATTCCATTGGAAAACTGGTGTTTTTTCTTGTCTTGTGGTTCGTTTCCGGAATCTTTTTCCTGCCCACCTTATTCAAAAAGCTTAAAAAATACCTGAATGATGAAACGCTTCTGGTGGTTTCCCTGGCACTTTGTTTCCTGATGGTTGTTCTTTCTTCCCAGGCAGGATTTTCGCCAGCTTTGGGTGCATTTATCATGGGGTCGATCCTGGCAGAAACGCCGAAAGTGGAACGGATTGAGCATTTGGTGCAGTCGGTGAAAGACCTGTTTGGGGCCATTTTCTTCGTATCAGTCGGAATGCTGCTCAATCCGGGTATGCTGGTGGAATATGCGCTTCCGATCGGAATTTCGACCCTGGTGCTTTTGTTTGGGAAACCCGTTTTTGCTTCGGTTGGAGCTTTATTTGCAGGTCAGCCGATCAAAGTAGCAGTTCAAACCGGAATGAGTTTATCCCAGATCGGGGAATTCTCGTTTATTATTGCAACGCTGGGTATTACACTGAATGTGACAAGCGATTTTCTCTACCCGGTGGCTGTTGCAGTATCGGTCATCACTACGTTTACTACTCCGTATATGATTGGCTTTTCGGGAAAAGTATCGGATTGGGTTACGCTGAAAACTCCTGAAAGATGGAAGAACCGCCTGTATAAATACAGTTTGGGAACCCAGCAGGTTACGGAAGCAAGTGACTGGAAAAAACTGATTCGTTTTTACGTCATCAACACACTTATTTTTTCAGTGGTCATTATCAGTATTATTCTGCTTGCAAACCAGTTTCTGGCACCGTTTTTTGAAGCAAGTAAGTGGAAGAACCTGTTCGTTGTTTCACTTACTTTACTCATAATTGCGCCTTTTCTGTATGCATTGGCTTTCAGAAGAGGCCCTTCCCGGATATATGCAAATATTTGGCTGAAACCCTTGTATCGTGGACCGTTGCTGGCATTAATCATTTCGCGGATTGCCCTGGCGATTTTTTTCGTGGGATTCGTTTTTGCAAAATACTATTCTCCGCTCACAGCATTTATCGGGGTGCTTGTAGCGGCTATGTTTTTCATTAAACAACGTCATCGGATCAAGCGTTTCTACGGGAAGATCGAATCTCGTTTTCTTCTGAACCTGCACGAGCGCGAACGTGCAGAGGAGGAAAAGAATCGAAATGTGCTTGCACCATGGGATTCTCACTTGACAACGTTTACTTTGGAAGCACGTTCACCGATTATCGGACGGTCTTTGGGTGCCATGAAACTCAGAGAAACTTACGGTGTGAATATCGTGATCATTGAGCGGGGAGATCTGATGGTCAATATTCCACGGCAGGAAGATGTGCTTTATCCTAATGATGTGATTTCCGTGATTGGGACGGACGAACAGCTTTCCCTGTTTACGGACTATATTGAGGTAAAAGAATCCAAAGAAGATCTGAGATCCGAAATTTCCCAGGTTGGCCTGCATTCTTTTTCCATTCCGGAAGGTTCAAATCTCATCGGACAATCAATGCGGGATTCCCAAATGCGCGAAAGGTGTAAAGGAATTATTGTAGGGCTGGAACGGGATGAAAATCGAATCGTTAACCCGGATCCGGATATTATGTTCCAGGCAGACGATGTAATCTGGATTGTGGGGTTGAACAAGCGGATCCACATTTACTTGAAAGATATTCTCCGAACCTGATGGGAGCTGCTTTTCGCGGAAAGGTAATGTAATCATTGGGAGAAGCTCTTTTTCCAGGAATTCATCAAGGGATCAGTTAAACTGGTGGCACGTTTTAAAGTGCAGATTTTGGTGAAATTCGTCCGGAATAGCAGTGAAATCAGACTTTTTACATAATATTATAAATTTATAAAATAGTATTTTTTATACTTTTCGTTTTAATCAAAAATGGGGTTATCCGCCAAAGAAAAAACAGGACTCTCAAACCTCATTTAATCTTTTTTGTACCGCTGAATATCGCATTCTGGGTTCAGTGGATTTCCGTGAAGCAGGTGATTGATCAATTCATGTGCTATCAACGGGGCCAGCATGTATCCTTTTGTTCCCAATCCGTTGGCAAAAATCAGTTGAGGGAATTCCGGGTGCTTTCCGATTAAAGGCCTTCTGTCCGGCACAGTTGGTCTCACACCAGCGCGGTGCTCCAGGATTTCGTACGTTTCAGAAGTAATCGACTGCAGGTTCTCCGCAATCGTTTGCGCTCCTTCTTCGGTCGGATTAGTGTTGTCTGTGTCCCAAATGTAGGTCGAACCTGCTTTGAACTTGCCGTTTCCGAGCGGAAGCAGGAAACATTTGCGATTCAGGGATTCTTCGGAATAAATCTTGTCGGATTGAATAGTCAGCAATTCTCCTTTGGTTTGCTGCAAAGGCAGGTAGCTGAAAAACGGGTTGTATTTCCCGTTTTTTCCTTCTGCGAAAAGAATGTAATCGTAAGTTTCTCCTTTGTAAATGGCTGTTTGAGGATTCAGGTGTTCCTGTTCAAAAGTCTCTTCCTGCAGAATTCCCATTGTTTTGAAATAATCCCGGTTTCCTTTAAGAAAAGGTGTGGTATCAATATAGGAAGCCTGTTTCACTCTTCCGGTTCCGAAAGTATTTTGTTCTAATGGGAATGAAAGATCGGCTTCCGTGAGTAATTCCATATACGGTTCAAATTCCGGAAGCAGTTGTTTCTTTTGCCAGAATTCCAGTTCCTGCTGAGAAGCAAACAAACGACGGATCACTAATGGATGCAGAAACGAAACACCGGTAAGTTCTTCGATCTCCCGGTAAGTCCGGTAAGCATAAGGAAGCAGCTCGGAAACGCGCCAACTCAGAGTCATTCTGCGAAATACCAGGGGATTGATCAGTCCGGCGGCAACTGCAGAAGATACATTCCGGTTATTGTCCAGTAAGCGAACATTATTCCCCTTTTTCAGCAATTCATGAGTCAGGCAGATTCCTGCTACACCTCCCCCAACGATTAATACCTTCATGAAGCAAAGTTGTTCAAAAAGAAGAAAAAATCAAAGGATTTAAATATCTAAATCATTGAACTTTGATGTTTGGCTTTTGAATTTGGTGAATGGCATGAAACAAAGAGTTGTGTGTTGATATTCGGTATAATCCGGGTATTTTTCCGGCAGAAATAAAATTTCAGAATGGGTTTTTAAATTTTGCATTTCCAGGCTCATTCCGCTACCGCCAAGACGACAATACTGATTTGGGTTTTGGGAAACCGGTCCTGCAAAATTCTGACACAGGTTTCCAGCGTTGATCCGGTGGTTGCCACATCATCCACGACAACCAAATGCCTCAGCCCGTATTCTTTCCGACCTCGGATGGCGAACCGGTTTTGCATATTGTCCCAACGGGAAGTCCGGCTTTTTTTGGTCTGACTTTCTGTAAAAGAGGTCCTCTTCAACAAATCCTTTCGCAAGGAAACCTGAGTTGTTTCGGAAATTCCTTTGCAGATGACCTCCGCCTGGTTGTATCCGCGGATGAATTCCTTTTTGGGGTGGAGCGGAACAGGAATAAGTGCATCCATATCTGAAAAGACTGGCAGTTGCTTGAGAATAGCTCCCATTTCTCTTCCGAAGTATAGCCCGATTTCAGGGTTGTTATTGTATTTGAGCTCATGAAGAATGCGTTGGGTGGAACTTTGCTGTTTGAAGCGCAGCAGGGCATAAGTTCCGGATAAATTCACACGTCCCCAGAAAAGTTTATCCAGGTTGGTTGCTTCGGAATAATCCTCGAAATTCGTGTAGGATAATTCACTGATGCAAACCGGGCAGATGGCCAGTCTGGACTGGTTGAATTCATATTGACAAATCAGGCAGTTCTGAGGGTAGAGCACATGAAGCAGATCGCGGGTCCATTTGTTAAATTTTGAAGCAGGTTTCATTAGTGTAACAGTGTTTGTTTGACTTTGCTCAACTATCAACATTGAGGTGTTGATAGAGGAATAAATATAAAGAAAATAAGATATATTTTTCACCTAATTTTATAGAAAAGGCAACTGAAAGTATTCATACACTTGATGTTGGACGAATCTGAAGAATTCATCGATGAATTGCAGGTTAGGGGCTGTGAATATCTTTAGAGGTCATGTTGATAAACTCGCTAAGTGTTCATGTTAAAGGCTTTCAAAGTAGTGGTGTTGAAAACCTCAAACAATTGTGAATTTCTTTAATTGCGAAAGGAAAGAATTTTGACAATTTTTGTAAGCCCCTTTAAGCAAACAACAGTTGAATACACACAACTAAACTGAAGGGGAAACTTGCTAAAATTTGAAACCGGTACAAACTGATCCGTGGTTGTAAAATGACCATGGCATAGGAATTATTGACTTATTAAAAAACAAAATAGTAATGGGACAAGTAGAGCCAATCTTAGCAGAAAACAAAAATCGATTTGTATTATTCCCAATTCAGCACGATGATATCTGGTCTTTTTACAAGAAAGCAGAGGCGAGTTTTTGGACCGCAGAAGAGATCGATTTGTCACCGGATTTAATTGATTGGGAAACAAAACTGAACGATGACGAACGCCATTTTATCAAGCATGTTTTGGCATTCTTTGCAGCATCTGACGGAATTGTAAACGAGAATTTGGCAGAGCATTTTCTGGCTGAGGTGCAATATACGGAAGCGAAGTTTTTTTACGGGTTCCAGGTTGCGATTGAAAATATCCACTCTGAGACTTACTCTCTGCTGATTGACACGTACATCAAGGATACGAATGATAAAAATTACTTGTTCAATGCCCTTGAAACCATTGATTGTGTACGTAAAAAGGCAGACTGGGCTTTACGCTGGATCGACAACGGATCTTTTGCCGAGCGGTTAGTTGCGTTCGCAGCGGTGGAAGGGATCTTCTTCTCCGGGTCGTTCTGTTCGATTTTCTGGTTGAAAAAGCGCGGTTTGATGCCGGGATTATCGTTCTCCAACGAATTGATTTCCCGTGATGAGGGACTGCACTGTGACTTTGCGTGTTTGTTATACACCAAGCACCTGGTAAACCAGCTTCCGAAGGAAAAAGTGCGGGAAATTATCCTGAATGCAGTAGAAATCGAGAAAGAATTTGTAACAGATGCATTGCCGGTGAAGTTAATCGGGATGAATGCAGAGCTGATGTCACAATACATCGAGTTCGTGGCTGATCGGTTGTTAGTAGAATTAGGAAACCCGAAAGTATTCAATACATCCAACCCGTTTGATTTCATGGATATGATTTCCATTCAGGGGAAAACAAACTTTTTCGAAAAACGTGTTGCTGAATACCAGAAAGCAGGTGTTATGTCGAACAAGGAAAACCAGACATTTAGTTTGGACGAAGATTTTTAATTCATTATATTACCAATAACAACGACCCAAATAGAGCGCTATGTACGTAATTAAAAGAGACGGAAGAAAAGAAGCGGTGAAATTTGATAAAATCACTGCACGCATCATGAAGATGTGCTATGGGCTGGACCCTTTAGTTTCGCCTGAGGCTGTTGCCATGAAAGTGATCGAAGGAATCTATGATGGAGTAACTACGACTGCTTTGGATAACTTAGCGGCTGAAGTTGCAGCGGCTAAAACAATTGATCACCCGGACTATGCCTTGCTGGCGTCCCGTATCGCGGTATCGAATCTCCACAAGGAAACGAAAAAATCGTTCTCCGATGTGATGGAAGACCTGTACAAGTATATCGACCCTAAAACAGGTCAGCGTGCGTCATTGATTGCAGATGATGTGTATGAAGTTATTCAGAATAACAAAGAGTTGCTGGATTCAAGTATTATTTACGATCGTGATTTCCGTTACGATTACTTTGGATTTAAAACTTTGACCCGAAGCTATTTGCTGCGCATCAACGGTGAGATCGCTGAGAGACCACAGCAAATGCTGATGCGTGTAGCGGTGGGAATCCATAAAAACGATCTGACGCAGGCAATCAAGACGTACAACCTGATGTCTGAAGGATGGTTCACGCATGCCACACCAACCCTGTTTAATGCTGGTACGCCGAAACCTCAGATGTCTTCCTGCTTCTTGCTGACCATGAAAGAAGACAGTATTGAAGGAATTTACGAGACTTTGAAATCTTGCGCTCAGATTTCACAGTCTGCCGGAGGTATTGGTTTGGCTATCCACGATATCCGTGCTACCGGATCTTACATCAAAGGAACAAACGGTACGTCCAACGGAATTGTTCCGATGCTGCGTGTATTCAATGATACAGCCCGCTATGTAGACCAGGGTGGAGGAAAACGCAAAGGATCTTTCGCAATGTATATCGAACCGTGGCATGCAGATATATTCGATTTCTTAGACTTGAAAAAGAATACCGGAAAAGAAGAAATGCGTGCACGTGACTTGTTCTACGCATTGTGGATTCCGGACTTGTTCATGAAACGCGTGGAAGAGAACGGAGACTGGACTTTGATGTGTCCGCATGAATGCCCAGGACTTTCCGAAACATTCGGAGCTGAATTCGAAGCATTATATACACAATATGAAGCAGAAGGAAAAGGCCGTAAAACGATTAAGGCTCAGGATTTGTGGTTCAAAGTATTAGAATCACAAATTGAAACGGGAACGCCATATATGTTGTACAAAGATGCGGCAAACTCGAAATCCAATCAACAAAACCTGGGGGTCATTAAATCTTCCAACTTGTGTACGGAAATCATCGAGTATACCGCACCGGATGAAATCGCGGTATGTAACCTGGCTTCGCTGGCTTTACCGAAATTTGTTACGGAAGAAGGAAC
Organism: Fluviicola sp.; assembly: GCA_031260455.1. Lineage (GTDB taxonomy): Bacteria > Bacteroidota > Bacteroidia > Flavobacteriales_D > Crocinitomicaceae > Fluviicola. The sequence goes on along the minus strand of JAIRJW010000032.1, from coordinate 34,691 downwards.
ATTCGATCACAATAAGCTGTTCGAAGTTACTTACCAGGCAACGGTTAACCTGAACCGTATCATTGATGGAAACTTCTACCCGGTAGAAGAAGCGCGCAAATCAAATATGCGTCACCGTCCGATCGGATTGGGAGTTCAGGGGTTGGCCGATGCGTTCATTATGATGCGTTTCCCGTTTGAATCAGAAGAAGCGAAAGCACTGAACCGTGAGATTTTTGAAACAATCTACTATGCAGCAATGACTGCTTCGAAAGACCTGGCAATTGCAGAAGGACCTTACGAAACAATTGCAGGATCTCCGGTGTCAAAAGGAATCTTCCAGTTCGATATGTGGGGAGTAACTCCGACAGCCCGGTGGGAATGGGATGTACTCAGAGAAGAAGTGCAGAAACACGGTGTGCGCAACTCCCTGTTGTTGGCTCCGATGCCAACGGCTTCTACAGCTCAGATTCTTGGAAACAACGAATGTTTCGAACCATATACTTCTAACATTTACACCCGTCGTGTATTATCCGGAGAATTCATCATCGTGAACAAGCACTTGCTGAAGGATCTGGTGAAAGAAGGGCTGTGGAATAAAGAAATGCGCCAGAAACTGATGGTATCAAACGGATCCGTGCAAAATATCAACGAGATTCCGCAATATATCAAAGATCTGTATAAAACAGCCTGGGAAATTTCTCAGAAAACAATTATCGACCAGTCTGCAGACCGTGGAGCTTACATCTGTCAGTCGCAGTCATTGAATATTTTCATGGAGAATGCAAACTTCGGGAAATTGACTTCTATGCACTTCTACGGATGGAAAAAAGGATTGAAAACAGGAATGTATTACCTGAGAACAAAAGCAGCAACAGATGCGATCAAGTTCACAGTAGATAAGGCAGTAACTGAAGAACCTTCACAAGCAACTATTGAAGAACAACAGGCAGCCATTGCATGTTCGCTGGATAATCCGGATGGATGTGAAATGTGTTCGGGATAGAATTTTTCAAGTTCTGTTCCATTTCCGGGAGAATGGAGAACTCTGAAAAAATTGTTAGCTGATTTTTGCTGAAAACAAATGTACTCAAAAGGTCGCCTATTCAAAGTTAGGAGGCCTTTTGCTTTTAAGCGTGTTCCTAACACATATCAACTAATTACTTGAACACGATGTCCCGTCCTAAAAAACTGTAAACTTTTTAGGACGGGACATTTGTCATTTTCAGAAGCCCATACTATTAGATAACTTAAAACGTTAGTACCTTAGCATGATGCACGCTATACGGGTCGGACTTCTATTGCTGAGCAGCATATTCTTTTGTTGGGTTCATAGCTGGACGCAGGAAAACGCGTACCGTGAAAAAACGATTTCGGCTACAAGCACTCTTGTGCAGCTTGATTCGCTTAGCATTGCACCGAATTCACTCATTGTGCACTGTGGAAACCGGATCGTGCTTCCGTATCAATACCGCGTGGATTATGCAAAAGGAACTTTTCAGTTATACGAGCCGTGCTCCGGTGAGCTTCGGGTTTCTTATCGCGTACTTCCGTTTTCCTTCGGGAAAAGCTACCAGCTTCGGGATACAAATATCATTTATACGGAGAATAAAGGAGACCGGGACAAATTTCTCATTACTCCTGCGATTGAGCCGCTTGATTTAATGGGGGCAAACGGCCTTCGGAAATCAGGAAGTATTTCTCGTGGAGTCACTTTTGGAAACCGGCAGGATTTATCGGTCAACTCTTCACTGAATCTGGAACTTTCCGGTTATCTTGCACCGAACCTGCAGGTATTGGCTTCCGTTACCGACAATAATCTGCCCATTCAACCGGAGGGGAATACGAATAAACTACAGGAATTTGACCAGGTTTTCATCCAGCTGTTCAATAACCAGTTCAAACTTACGGCAGGGGATTTCTGGATTAGTAAACCGGATGGCTATTTTCTGACTTACAAAAAGCGCGGGCAGGGGTTAACGGGAGAATATTTCTGGAAAAAAGATAAGACCGGAACAATCAGAACACAGGCCAGCGGAGCGCTTTCAAAAGGAAAATTTAACCGGCAGATTATCCAGGGAGTAGAAGGAAACCAGGGCCCATATCGCTTGACAGGAAACGAAAACGAACCGTACATTATTATCCTTTCGGGAACGGAACGCGTTTACATTGATGGAAAACTGATGACCCGCGGGCAGGAATTCGACTACATTATCGATTACAACACGTCGGAACTGACGTTTACTGCCCGAAACCTCATTACCAAAGACATTCGTATCGTTGTTGAATTCCAGTATTCCGATCAGAACTATGCCCGTTCGCTCTTCCAGTTTTCGACCACTGCGCAAAGCAAAAACCTGGATTGGTGGGTGAATGCTTATTCAGAGCAGGATGCTAAAAATCAACCACTTCAACAGAATCTCACTGATTCGCAGAAAAAACTCCTGTCTGAGATCGGGGATAGTTTGCAACTGGCACGTTATTCGGTAATTGATTCGGTAGGATATTCGGAAAATCTGGTCATGTACAAAATGATCGATTCCCTGGGATTTGACAGCATTCTGGTAGCATCCGTCCAGCCGGGACTGGCTTATTACAAAGTGCAGTTTTCCTATGTCGGACCGGGAAAAGGAGATTACGTGTTTGAAAAATTCAACGCAATTGGTCGTGTATACAAATGGGTAGAACCGGTGGGAGGTGTTTCGGTTGGAAATTATGCCCCGGTTTCACTGATCATTACGCCGAAACGCCAGCAATTGTTTACGGCCGGGGCGACTTATCGCCTCAATAACAAATTGAAAGTGACTTCCGAACTGGGAATGAGCGGCTACGATCTGAATACCTTTTCGAATCTGGATCGTTTTGATGACCGGGGATTCTCCATGCGGACGAGGATCGAGCACAGTAATCTTTTCGGGAAGGATTCGGTTCCGGCCTGGACCTGGCAAAAACAAGCGGAAATAGAAATGCTGGATCCGTATTTCAAGCCAATTGAACAATACCGGACGGTGGAATTTGACCGCGACTGGAACACCCGGAATATGAATTACAAGGGAAACCAGGTTCTGACAACTTTGGGGACAAGCATTGAAAATAAACGCTATGGGAAGATCGGAGTCAATGCACAGCAATACAAGATTGGGTCGGATTTCTCCGGATTGCGCACTCAATTGATGACGAACTGGAGGCAAAATGGATTTAGTATCAATATTGATGCAAGTTACCTGAATTCAAAAAACGCAAATTCAAACCAGTTTATCAGACATAAAGCCGATATTTCGAAACAAATTAAAAAGGTACGGATCGGGTACAAAGATGACCAGGAATGGAACAGTTTTGTGCAGGGAGATTCCTTGCTGAGTACGCAATCTTATCGTTTTTTCGATTACCAGGGATATGTGGCAATCGGAGATACCTCTTCAGGAGAATTGCAGTTGAGTTACCGTGAACGAATTGATGGGAAATCGGATAGTGTACGCTTGAAAAATGCCGCAAAAGCACGAACATTTCGGGTAGAATGGACAAAAAACAACTGGAAAAACCAACGCTTGTATGTGGTGGCAAACTACCGGGAGCTGAAAATTTTTGATACGCTTCTGATCAACCAGGCTCCGGAAAATACTACGAACGGCCGGATTGATCACGACATTAAATTCTGGAAAGGAGCTGTAAACCTGACTACCTTCTACGAAGTCGGAGCAGGGCTGGAGCAGAAAAAGGAATTCATTTACATCAAAGTGAACGATGGGCAGGGAGTGTACACCTGGATCGATTACAACAACGACGGAATCAAGGATCTGAACGAGTTTGAAATTGCGGCTTATGCAGACCAGGCGAGCTATATTCGTGTGTTCACGCCTTCTAATGATTACATCAAGACCTATTCGAATGAATACAATCAATCGCTGATGCTGCGCCCGGAGCGTGTGTGGGGAAATAAAACGGGAGTCCGGAAAATGATAGCACGTTTTTCATCGCAGACACGTTTCCGCCTGCAGCGTAAAACCAACGTGTTTGGCGGAGCAAGGGCATACAATCCTTTTGTTGGGAATATCGATGACAATTCCCTGATCAGTACTGCAAATACGATCAAAACGACTTTGTATTTCAACCGGACAAACAATGTTGGGGGTGGGGACTACAGTTATGAAAATACGAAAACAAAAACGCTTCTGGCTACCGGTTTTGATGGAAGGACAAAAGAATCACATGAATTTAATGTCCGGATCACGATACTGAAAAAATTCAGTTTCCAGTCGCAGTTTGAAACCGGTTTAAAAACTTCTTCGGTGGATTACACCACGGGACGGAATTACCGTCTGCATTACTGGCAGCTGAAACCTTCATTTATCTATCAACCTGCTACTGCTTTGCGCTTCAGTGTGGATGGGCGGATTATCCGTAAAAAGAATGAACAAAACCTGGGTGGAGAAGCGGCTGACATTTACGATATCGGGATGACGGGAAAATTCAATCAAACGCAAAAGGGAAGCTTGCAGGGTCAGTTTAACGTGATCCGGATTGCTTTTCGCGGAGATTCGAATACGCCGCTTGGGTTTGAACTGCTGGAAGCACTGAAACCGGGAGTAAACTATGTCTGGAACCTGGGATACCAAAGATCCTTGTCTAAAAACCTCCAAATTTCCATTCAGTACAACGGACGTAAAAGTGAAGGAAACAAGGTGATTCATGCAGGTGGAATGGAAGTGAAAGCATTCTTTTAAGAAGCTTCAGGAGCTATAAAAGGTTCAAAAAATTCAATGATTTTGTATTTGAATTTCTCATACGCAACAAAAAAGGCCCTCCAAAATGAAAGGCCTCTTTTTGAAAGAATGTGGATTAATCTTTTGTTTCTTTTGGGAATCTTGCGATCATTTTATCGTAATCAACCATTAATGCTTCAGCTTCCGTGCGTTTTTCACGGGCAATATCCGCAGCATTTGCATTTCCGTCTTTTTTCGCCTTTTCTTCTTCTCCCTTGTACTTTTCAATCGAATTTTGCAGGTTGTCTTTCAGATAACCGATATACTGAGGCATAAACATCTGTGTGTACATTCCTCCGGTTTTGTATTCGCTCTGGAAAATCGGTAAAGCTTGTTTCTGTATTTTTGGCTCCTGGCGTGAGGCAAAGAACCTCAATGAATTCAAAGCACCCAGTCTGTCAAATCCACTGATGATGTTTGATTTGAACAGGTTTTCATAATAAGTAATTTGATCTGCGTCTCCGTATTTTGCATAAATCATTGCCACTCCTGTCTGCATTTTTCCGGAAGGCTCGCTTTCCAGTTTCTTACAAAATTCCAGGGCAGTTTTATTGTTTACCTTGGAAAGTTGTATCAAGGCAGCACTTATGACAGAATAAGACTGGTCTTTCTGAAGAATTTCCGTACACAATTGTTCCAGTTCCGGGGCAGAAAGCAATCCTGCCAGGGTCGTAATTGCAGAAACACGTACCGCAGAAACGGAGTCATTACTTGCCATTTGCTTCAAACGTGCAGTAGCTGTGGTTTTGGCATCACTGTTCATTTTCCCGATCTTCTCAATAGCAGCCGAACGGATATCCCAGAAAGGATCATTCAGAGCTTCCATTACGATTCGGCTCGCTTCAGGAGAACTTACCGGAGTTTTTTGCAAAGCATATTTTCTGTGGATGTAATGCCTGGAGTTGTTCCATTGATAAACATACCAGGAAGCATCTTTTTTCTCCTCCATTTTGCACAGCAACGCTGCTTCCGCATCAAAAATCACATTTTTAACGGCTCCCTGTGTCGGAATGGAAACAGTTGTACTTTCGTCATTAAACCAATAACGTGCCGTGGTAGCCCCGCGGTCGTCGTAAACAGTAACATCAACCGGTATCCTGAACAGGCCGAAGTCTGCTTTTTGTTTTTGATTAACGGTCACGGAAACCGTATTTTCAGCTGCATTAGCTGCATAAGAAACGTCCAGGATCGGGTGCCCTTTTCCTAAATACCATTGGTTGAAGAACCAGTTCAGGTCTTCGCCGCTTGTTTCTTCCAGAGCGAGTCGCAAATTGTGAAATTCTGCCGTTTTGAACTGATTTTGCTGCAAATAATTTTTCAGTCCGCGGAAAAATGCGTCTTCTCCGACATACTTTCTGAGCATGTGCAGAATGCGCCCTCCTTTGTTGTAAGAATGCCCGTCGAACATATCTTCTCGGGATTTGTAATCGAACCAAACCAGGTTGTGGTATCCTCCCTGATCAGCAGATGCAAAATAACCTGCTGCTTCCTGCAATGCCTGGAACTCCGCTTCATCCAGTCCATAACGGTGTTCGTCCCACAGAAACTGGGAATAATTTGCGAAAGACTCGTTCACAGTCAGGTTGGACCAGGATTCGCAGGTTACCAGATCGCCGAACCAGTGGTGGAATAACTCGTGAGCAATAGTCGAATTATCGTTTTCATCCAGTAATTCGCGTTGTGTTTTATAGGCAAATTCACCGAAAACAACTGCCCCGGTATTTTCCATCGCTCCTGAAACATAGTCACGCACCACGATCTGGGAATATTTATCCCACTGGTATTCCACTCCAAGCAGTTGAGAGAAGAAACCGATCATGGCAGGAGTTTCACCGAAGATTGCCTTTGCGTCTTTCTCCCATTGAGGTTCCACGTAGTAGTTAACCTCCATTTTTGTTCCGTCAGGATGTGTGTACCAGTCTTTGATAACTTTGAACTCACCGACTCCTATCATGAACAGATAAGGAGCGTGAGGTAATTCCTGCTTCCAGTAATCTGTCCGTGTCCCATCTGCATTTTTTGTGGAGCTGATCAGTTTTCCGTTGGAAAGCGTTACATATTTATCCTGGACAGTGATATAAGTTTCCTGTTTTGATTTAGAGTTCGGGGAGTCGATTGTAGGGAACCACACCGAGTTAGATTCCGTTTCTCCCTGCGTCCAGATCTGGGGCATTTTATTCACTTCTTCTCCACGTGGATTGATAAAATAAAGCCCTTTGTCGCTGGTAATGGCATTCGAACCACCTGCTTCCCGCTCATCCGGTTTGGCGATGTAATCAATCACCACTGTAAATTGCTCATCACGCGCATAGGTTTTATCCAGAGTAACAGTCAGCACATCGTCTTTGTAATCGAATGTACACGTTTTCCCGGCTATGGAGATACTTTTTATTTCCATTCCTTTTGCGTCCAGAATCAATTTGTCGGACGGATGGTAATGTGGTTTTGCCTGCAGGGTCTCTTTGCCGATCAGCCAGGACTTGTCCCAGTCAAAAGAGACTTCCAGTTTGGTATTGATCAGATCGGTCAGGATCGTTCTGGAAGCATGATATACTTTTGGCCGGTCTTCTTTGGAGTCTTTAATGACAGTTGTTGTACCGGATGAAGCATCATTGCTTTGGCTTGCCGCATGCTCAGCACCAGATTTTTTCGGTTGACAAGCCACTAAAACCAGAGCAACCAGGTAAGATATTTTCTTCATTTCGGGGCGAATATGATTCTTAAAATATTTTGAAGAGCAAATATAGAAAACTATGGTTTTTTTGCAATCTTTTTCTAGATGAATGGATAAATAGTTCGTATTATTGCCGCAAAATTCTTACAGATGGAAATGGCTAACTGGACATCAGATGGAGAAATCCTTCATGCTAACAGAGATGGAGTTCATATCCATTGGGAAAACCAGCAATTTTTTACGATCACATACAAGGGAAAAAAGTTTCGCGGAGAGGTGATGTCGAACCGTATGGAAGAGGGATTACTGACCCTGAAATTGAATCACCGCATATTTGAAATAAAGAAGAGAGGTCCTCTGGATGAACTGATAGCTTCTTTGGGAATGGACAAGCCGAAACTGCGCAAATTAAAACAGTTGAAAGCTCCGATGCCGGGAAGAGTAATTAGTGTAGCCGTTATTGTCGGTCAGGCCATAGAAGTCGGAGATCCTTTGCTGACGCTGGAAGCGATGAAAATGGAAAACATACTTAAAGCAGAAGGAACCGGTGTGGTGAAAGTTATTGCCGTTAACCCTCAAGACGTGGTAGACAAAGGAGGCTTACTGATTGAATTCGAGTAAGAGAAAGCGTAGCTTTCGGTCGGTGGATAAATGTTCCCGTGTTTGGTGCTAACGGAATATAACGTCAGAACGCACAGGTATTTCCGTCAGGCATCTTTAGTATAGAAAGATTTGAAACTAAAAACGGCTCCTTTTGGGAGCCGTTAGTCTTTATTGTAAAAATATGTTATTTAACCTTTTGAGGTGAAAAAGCCTTTTGGATAATCGAAGGGTATATTGCTCCAAATTCTTTAAGACACCATTCCCTTAAACGCTGAATTTCCTCAGAGTCGGACATCCATTTAATGGATTTGGACAATTCTTTTTGGAATAATAGTGGGTCGAAACTTACCCGAACCAGAATTTTTTTCGTCAGTTCAAACATAGGGTTCTGTTTAAAATTTTGATTTAAATATAACGATCCCTTTCAGGATTTGGTATGTGGAAAATGTTAAAAGTTGTTTGCAAAAAGTGTGATTTCCTGATAAACGGGCTTACGTTTCGTTACAGCGAATGTTAAATTTTAATGAAGGTGTTGTTCGATCACCTGGTAAATTTCTTCAGTTGTTTTATCATATACATAAATCAGGAAATGCATGTTATCGACATAATACTGATCCGGTAATTTGTAAGAATAATTCACATAATATTTCCCGTTCGATCCCTGATCACCGGTTCCCAGAACGCGCCCGAAAGCTTTCCCGTCAATACAATCTCTTAAAATATCTCTATGCACATAGTTCACATTTCTCGTTACATCGGGCATTAGTTGAGGAGCTACTAAAGAATCCTCCAAAACATATACAGCCAATGCAAGGGGATTGGACAAGTTATTGTCGATTTTGTCTGCTTCTATATGCAGGAAAGCTCCCCGTGTACTTGGAAAATAATTACAGTGAGATTGCAGATTGACTTTCAGGGTCGCATTCAATGCTATAGCAGTTTTACTTGACCATGTTCCCGGAGAAGCAGTATTGTCTGTACCATTCAGCTGGCGATTCACCGCTCCGTTCGGATTCCCGAGGAATCCGGTTCCCGGTTTGGAACCAAAATGTGTTCCTATTTCAAAAGCGAGATCATTATACAGGATGGTCGGATAGTCGGAATTCGTTTCCTGGAAACTGGATATCCCAACCGGGCTCGTATGAATTCCTGCCCCGAAGACTCTTCCCGGGTTTGCCAGTTCCAGGCTGTGCAGGATAACTGCTGCATTCGGGCAATTGTAACAACGGTGTCCCGTGAAATCTTCGATCAATACATTGGTCAGAGTGTTGGTATTTTCAGAAAACGCAGGCCATAATCCCTGGGCAACATAGTGTGCCGAATCCCCATCCGGATAAAGTGACCAGTCAAGAGTGGTATTTCCAGGTGCTTTTGCAGGGTAAGCATTTTTCACCTTATCACAGGAAGCCAGAATTGTTGCAGTAACTGCTGTAATAAAAAGGATCTTTTTCATGTTCTGAAAAATTAATACATTAAAAACTTTGCGTCAGTGACACCGTTAAACCATTTGATGCCGGGACGAACCGACAAATTCCGCCTACACAGAATAATCCTGCACGTTGTCTGCCGTAGTTCAAAGTTACGCGGGTTGCATCTTTAATCCAGCCGAAAGATCCGATTGCATAATGCACACGCAGGTCTTTGCTGGAATTTCCATAATTATACTGATCCATGAATCCAAAGAACCAGTTAGGCGAGATGGTGTATTCCAAAACCAGGGTCACCCAATCTCCTTTGTCTTTATCGGTTTGATAACCAAATCCAGCCATTTTTTTATTTGTAGTGAACAGGGCTTGAAATTCAGCACGGAGATTGTGTTTTTTGTTGATCTTCCATCCAGCTTCCAGGACACCGATATGGGCATTGATAATCCCATGAGCATCTTCCGTAATTTTGGAAACATCATTGTTGATCACGATATTAAAATAAGACCCGATCAGGTAGAAGCTCTTGTTGAATTTGTAAGTGATGTTAACGTTGAAGTCTTGCCAGAGTAAGCTATCCGATTTGTCAAATGGGTTTCCCTTGTACATAACACGGGAGGAATCTCCTGGCAATCCGTAGCCTGCTGTATGCCTGATCGGAAGATAAGCAGTGGAATAATTTACATTAATTGGAATCCCATACTTTCCACCGCCTTTTCCTTTGGGAATGGTATACAACACTTCTGCCTGGAATGCAACTTCTCCCAAAGGCTGAGTAGCATAAGGGTAAAGCGTGGCAACCAGGTTATAAGTATGCGTCTTGTTCATTGCAGGAAGGTAGTTGATAAACAAATCCGCCAGGCCTTTTGTGCGGTCGGAACGATAGCTCATATTATCAACGGATTTTGCGGATACTGAAATTCCCAGCCCCTTGCGGGAATACCCGAGATTAATCAAAGCCGCGTGACCAGGATTGTAAATGTAACCATTGTCGTCGCTCGGATCATTGTCTTTATGTGTGTATTCCCCATTCAAGCTGAATTTCTTGTAACGCAAGCCAATCCGTCCGCTATATGCAGCAACATTCTCCGGAAGTACATAAACTTCGTTATCATCTTTCTGGTATTTGCTCATGAAGGACCCGCCAATCGTTACATCCAGTCCGGTTGAATCTAAGCGGGTGAACAATTCGTTCAGATGAAGCTGTAAGTCCACACCACGTGTAATGCCAGCAGATTTTTCCACCCGGCCTCCCTGGAACGAATAGCGTTGGTTTCCGTACACTCCTTTTAGCTGAACTCCCTTATATGGTCGCAGAATTACGCGGGCTCCGTCCATGGCGTTGTCATAACCGAGATTGCGGTCTTCATACGCACGAAAAGCAGTTCCTGCTCCAAATTGCTCGTAGAAGTTCCCGATGGTGATGTCGATGTAATCGTTTGACCAGCCCACGTAACGCATTCCCAGGCCAGTACCGTCAAACCTATTCGGATAACCGTTGATTCGAGGTAAATAGGATTCGAACCGGCCACCTGCTTTGAAGTGAGATCCGGAATAAAATATATTCATGTAAGAGTTAAGCAGGCCGCGTTCGGCAGGCTGGAGCGCACTGATTAGCGGATCGGCTTTTAAGTATTGGAAAGTAGCTTCCATGTTACCGGTGATGCTTCCTAGTAAATTCGATTGCCCGAGTACCGTGAGCGACCCAGACAATGCGCAGATTCCTAAAATCCAGTTTTTCATCTATGTGTAAATGGCTATTTGTGGGCTAATTTTTTGATTTCATCATATAAGTTTTCCTCATCTCCGGGAGCGTAGTTGTTGTGTGAATACACGATATTTCCTTTCTGGTCTACCAGGAACGTGTGAGGAACGTTGTTTACGCCCATGGCACGTTTAAAATCTCCGTTCGGATCCATCAGGACCAGATATTCCCATCCTTTTCCGTCTACATAAACCGGAACCTGTGCTTTTGTTTTTTCATCGTCAATGCTCACGGCAACCAGTGTTACGCCTGTTTCCTCCTGCCAGTCGGGATACAATTCATGAATGGTATTCAGCTCGCGCTTGCAGGGAGAACACCAGGTTGCCCAAAAAGAAATAACAACAGGACCTTTAAATCCAAGCTCGGCCGTATTCACCGCTTTTCCGTTCATATCGACCAATTTCACGGAAGGGAGTTGTTTTACAATCAGTTGGTGGTCTTCCTGAGCCATTGACAAAGTAGAAACCACCAGTCCCAATAATAAAAACGCAATTTTTTTCATAGTTTAAATTTTAGCATACACGTTCAAGATCTGTGCCGGATACCAAAGATACCTTTTCCTTAACACAAATTTAAACATGTGTTCTCCGGTACTCTTGTATTCCTAAAAAATGTTAAGGTCACAGAAAGAATTGCATTCCTAAAAAGAAGCATTTCGGCTAAAACTAAACCGTTTAATTAAAAAAACAGGCATTTAAATCAAAAAAGAAAGGAGATTGATATTGCTGGCATTGTTTTTTTATAAAAAAAATTGTAATCTTACAAATTAATAGCTTGCTGGATAAGTTGTTTTCAAAAGCTTACTATTTATATATTTGTGAAAATTGGAAAATTAAAACATGAAAAAAATATACTCTCTGGTTATTGTCGCTTTAGTTACCTGGTCTGCTGGTTTTGGTCAGACGGAAATTAAGCTTTGGGATGCTGGCTCCCAGTCCGGAATAGGAAACATGCTAAATGGCACAGATTACACTTATGCCGTTTCATCGGATGGAACTCATGGGGTTACGATCAATTTTAAGAACGTATCTGCAACGAATAAGACCTGGAAGATGGAACGTTACAGAATTACGGACGTTGCCAGCTGGACTGATTATTTATGCTGGGGAGCTCCGGGAGATCCATTCGGACAATGCTATACTGCACCCATTATGAGTACAAACCCGTGGACGAGTCCTGCTCAGTATAGCCTGGATATTGCGCCGGGAGAATCTGCGAACCTGATTGCTGATACGGATACCGACGGATCGGGTACTGAAAGATACAGATTCTATTTAATAGAAGGACAGTCTACACGTGTAGATTCTGTTGATGTCATTATTACTTCTGTTTTGGGAGTTAATAAAAATGAGAATAAAGAAATATCAGTATATCCGAACCCGGTAAATTCATTGTTGACAATCAATGCAGCTGGCTATGATACAGATCTTAGTATTCGCATTACGGATGTTTTAGGAAAAGTGGTGTATGATGAGATACAGAGTCCTTTTGCTAAAATCGATGTCAGTAACTTTAAGAATGGAGTTTACCTGGTTGCGATCACAGATAAGAATAAGATTCTTCAAACGAAACGAATTGTTGTTAAGCACTGACAGTTTATCGCATAATCATAAAAATATAATACAAAAATAAGGGCATTCCTAGGAATGCCCTTATTTTTTCCATGTCTGTCTGTTTTTCAGGATTTGTATGGGTTCAGACCGTATCTGGCAGCAAAAAAGTTTCAATTTTCAAAAGATTGTTTATTTTTGAGAAATTTTTTTATATCAAATTGTGAAAGCAATCAGTTTTTTATCCGTATTTGTAAGTATTTTTATTTCGGCGCAGCAAAATGTCGTCATTCAAACCGGCACACCAACCGAGCCGACTATCGCGATTAGTCCGATAAATCCAAATATTGTGGTGGCAGCATCCAATATTGATAATTATTATTATTCTACTAATGGCGGGTTGAATTGGACAAAAAAAACTTTATCTTCTACTTACGGTGTTTGGGGAGATCCAGTGATGGTTTTTGATAAGACCGGAAATCTATTTTTCGTGCATTTATCTAATCCTCCTGCTCCCGGAAACTGGATTGATAGAATTGTAGTGCAGAAATCAATTGACGGAGGTTCTACTTATAACAACGGAAGTTTTACAGGACTGAATGGGACAAAAGCACAAGACAAAGCTTGGCTCGCTGCGGATAGCAACAACAACCTTTATGTAACCTGGACTCAGTTTGATGTTTACGGAAGTTTTAATCCGAATGATAAATCTGTGATTATGTTTTCTAAATCCATTGATGGCGGAGTTTCGTGGAGCAATCCTTTGAAAATTAATTCGGTTGACGGCGACTGTGTTGATAGTGACAATACGGTGGAAGGCGCTGTTCCGGCAATCGGTCCCAATGATGAAATTTATGTTTCTTGGGCAGGACCTGCAGGTTTGGTTTTCAATCGTTCTTTGAACGGCGGAAATACATGGCTTACGAATGATATTAAAATTGATGATATTCCCGGAGGTTGGGATTTTCCTATTCCCGGACTCGATCGTAGCAATGGTTTGCCGATCACTGCTTGCGATGTCAGTAATGGCGCAAATCGCGGAACGATTTATGTAAATTGGTGCGACCAGCGAAACGGCACGAACAATACCGATGTTTTTCTCAGCAAATCTACCGATGGAGGAAATACGTGGTCTTCTCCGGTAAAAGTAAATAATGATAATTCGGGGAAACATCAGTTTTTAACGTGGATGACGATTGATCAAGACAATGGAAATCTTTATTTTGTTTTTTACGATAGAAGAAGTTATAATGACAATCGCACCGATGTTTACCTTGCAAAATCTACGGACGGTGGCGAAACTTTCATTAATATGAAAATAAATGATACTACTTTTACTCCCAACGCAGGTATTTTCTTCGGCGATTATACGAATATTGCCGTGAAAAATGGAATCATTCATCCTATTTGGGGAGATCAACTGAATGGAAACAGCCGCATCATTACTGCAACAATCAATGATAATCAAATTTTGCAAACCGCAGAAACAGCCATCAATAACGACATTAGCTTTTATCCAAATCCTGTGGTAAATGAAGTATTTATTTCCTATAAACTTCATGATCAATCATCAGTGGAAATCAACATTTATGATATAAGCGGAAAAAAAATTGAACAGATTTTGAATGAAAATCAAGGTTACGGAAAATACATCCAAAAAATTGATATTGAACATCTGAAACTTCCAAAAGGAAATTATCTGTGCGAATTGAAAATAAATAATGAAGTGAAAAAATCAATGAAGTTTATTAAATAACATGGGTTTTCAAATTGTACTCTTCCCCAAATTTCACCTATATTATCAATATGTCTGATCAACTTGTAACAGAACTTAAAGAACATAATAACTCTTTAAAAGAAATCATCTGAATGCAAAAAGAAGAAATTCAAAAACTGAAAGAATTATAAATTTCAAATTAAAGGTTATAAAAAAATAAATTTTAAAATGATTTCAGACTGGGAAAATCTCGTAAAAAAACAACTCAAAACCGATGATATTTATTCGGTTCTTTCCAAAGAAAATTTAGAAGAAATTTCCGTAAAACCTTATTACGACTTTTTTTCAAAACCATTGAAAAATCTTCCGAAAGTAGAAAAATCCACTCATTTGGTAGCAAAATATCATGGGAATATCGCGGAAGGTATTTTTGCTTTTTTGTTGGATGAAAATGTAGAAAATCTTGATGATAAAGTGATTTTTGTGAACAATGAAGAATTAGCGAAACTCATTTCCATCAATGAAAATAACCGATATTTTTCATTGATCGATATTTTTTCTGATCATATTTCCGGTGAAATTAATGAACAACTCGGAAAAGAACTTTTGTCCAAAAATTTTGAAAAAAATATCTGTATTAATATTTCACTTCACCAGAATTCGGGAGCTGCAATTTATCAGCAACTCGGAATTGCTTTGGCAAAAACAAAAGATCTGACTGAAATTTTCGGTGCTGAAATTCTAAAAAAGCTCATTTTCCGGTTTTCGATCGGCGGAAATTATTTTTTTGAAATGGCTAAAATCAGGGCATTTAAACTGCTTTTTAATCAATTTTCAAAAGAATTCGGAATGAATGAAATTCCGTACATTTTTGCGGAAACTTCATTCAGAAATAAATCAAAATTTGATGAAGAAAATAATCTCATTCGTTCGACACTGGAACTTTCTGCTGCAATGATCGGCGGAGCTGATGCGGTTTTTTCCAATAATTTCAAAATAGAAAATTCCGAGTTACTTTCCGAAGAAATAGCTTTCAAACAACAGATCGTATTGGCTTATGAAAGTATCATCAATGTCTTTGATGATGCGGGAAACGGGAGTTATTACATCGAAAATATCACGCAACAATTTGCCGAAAAATCATGGAAATTTTTTCTTGAAATTGAAAATGAAGGAGGTTATTCTCAATCATTAAAAAATGGATCAATTCAGAAAAAAATCTATGAACATGCCATTGCTGAACAAAAATGGGTGGAAGACGGGAAAATAAAACTCATCGGTGTAAATCTTTATCCGAAATATTGTTACCGTATCAATCAAATGCTTTGTTACTAAATCGATTGGGTTCTAATATTCCCCTTTTTTCTTATAATTATATCCGTGTTGAATGCTTCCAGGTTTTTCTGTTTTTTATGGAGACCGAAATACATTAATGGTGTAATATCTGGGCAGATTGCCGCATCGCTATACTAATACCCGCCCCGATAGAATAAAGAGATTATCTTTCATATTATATGGATTAGCTTTCCAATAGTTAAGAGTTAATTGAAGCAAGTATAAGGTGTTAAATACTTGTTAAGTTATTGTCATAATATTAGATTTGGGATTCTAAAAATGTTAAGATTATGAAAAAAAGTGTACTTGTTTTATCAGCTCTTTTTTCGATAGGCTCTGCTTTTTCACAGGTAGTGCTATCTGAAAATTTTGATGCTGCAACAACTTTGCCTGCTGGTTGGGCACAATACAACGTTGATGGTTTGACAGTGGCATCTGCCTTAAGTTCTTATAACTTTGGAGCGAATGGTTGGGTGATAAGAGCCAATATTGCTACTGGTGTTGGAAACCATGCTGTTTCTACTTCTTATTATACTCCTGCCGGAACTTCTGACGATTGGTTGGTTAGTCCGTCAATTGCTGTTCCGAGTGCAACCGGTTTCGTTTGCCAGTTTGATGCGAAAGCTCAGGATCCCCAGTATCCTGATGGATTTAAAGTGTATGTTTCTACAACCGGTAACACAGTTGCAGATTTCACAAACCCTGCTGTATTAACTGTAGCAGCAGCACCATCAACGTATACACAACAATCATTCAGTCTGGATGCATACCAGGGGCAGAATATTTACATTGCTATCCGAAACAATTCAAATGACCAATTCCTGTTGTTTGTAGATAATTTTGTGGTACGTAAACCGCTAAACGATGATGCAATCCTAGTTTCGTCATCATTGAATCGTTATTCATTGACAAATACCAACAATGTGTTGTCTATGGTTGTGAAAAACGACGGAGCAAACGCAATTACCAATGTGACTGTTGACTGGAATGACGGAACTGCTCACAGCAGTGTGATTAATACAAACATCGCTCCGGGAGCAACAGCAACAATTACTCATCCTGTTGCGGTTAATTACGCTTCAGTTGTTGAGAAGAATTTGAGTGTCAATATTACGAATGTGAATGGTAACACAGATCCGAATCCTGCAAACAATACCGGAAGCAAATGGTTCAACACGATAAGTTCCAATTCGCAAAAAGTGGTTTTGTTTGAAGAAGGGACAGGAACATGGTGTGGATGGTGTCCGCGGGGAGCCGTTGCAATGGAATATATGGATAACACATATCCGAATACCTTTGCGGGTGTAGCAGTTCACAACGGTGATCCGATGACTGTTGCCGCTTATGATAATGGTGCTGCTTTCTCCGGATTTCCCGGAGCGAACGTAGACAGAGCGCTTTTAGGAGTAGATGTTTCTTCCCAGCTTTTTGATAGCTATTACAACCAGCGTAAAGATTTGATTACGCCTGTTGGTATTGCTATGACAACCGGAGGTTCAGGAAGCAATGTAACAATTGATGTAAACGCAACTTTCCGTACGGTATTTACTGCCGCAAATTACAGATTAGGTGTGATTATTTCTGAAGATAACGTGAAAGGAACAGCTTCAGGATACAACCAGACAAACTATTACAGTTATGAGTCAAATAACCTTGCGTTAAACGGAGCCGGACATGACTGGAAAGCAGAACCAGACCCTGTTCTTGCTGCGAACATGAAGTATGACCATGTTGGCAGAGCATTATTGGGAGGTTATTCAGGTCAGACTGGTTCTGTTCCTGCTGTAATCACTGATGGTCAGGTTGTGACTTACTCGTTCAATTACACTGTTCCTGCTTCAAGTAACCGTGCAAACATGCATGCAGTTGCGGTATTGATAGATCAGGCAACGGGTGAAGTATTGAATGCAAAAGAAATTTCTTTGGAAACTTTAGGATTGGCTGAAGCGAGCACAATCAATATGGAAATCTTTCCTAACCCGGCTTCAGATGTTGTAAACGTGAAGTTTGACGGAAAAGGAGGAGATTATACCATTTCAATCATTGACTTGTCAGGACGCACAGTTGCAACACAAGCAGTTACTGCTTCCGGTTCTACGGAAATCGCAGTTCCGGTTGCTGGTTTGGTTGCCGGAAATTACCTGATTTCCGTAGCAAACGAAACAGGTTCATACACTCAAAAATTGATTGTGAAATAGTATCTACCTCAAAGAGATTGCTGTTTCATTTTGCCGGAGATGATTCTATGGAAACATATATTATATCAGGTACAAACTCAGCAGATCAGTATTATTTTTCTTCAACAAACAGATGTTTGGGTATCAATACATCTGATCTCATTGTTGGTGAAAATAGTGCTACCGGTGTTATATTTTATATATCGGGTACATTGTAAACAAGCTGTAATATTCTAAAAAGAGAGTCTATGATCTTCATTGGGGTTGTAGACTCTTTTTATTTCTTTGGACTTAGACATTCAGCTCGCTTTGTTTTATTAACTTTATCGCCCCTTATAATCTCATTATATGCCAAAAGTTCGCAAACAAGACGCATTGGATTACCATGCTTCGGGAAGACCAGGGAAAATAGAGGTCGTTCCTACAAAACCCTATGTGTCTCAGCGTGATTTATCGTTAGCTTATTCGCCGGGAGTGGCTGAACCTTGTCTGAAAATTGCAGAAAATCCCGCAGACGTCTATAAGTATACGAGTAAAGCAAATCTGGTAGCAGTGATTTCAAACGGAACGGCTGTACTTGGTCTGGGAGATATCGGCCCGCTGGCATCCAAGCCGGTTATGGAAGGGAAAGGATTGCTGTTCAAGATTTTTGCGGATATCGATGTGTTTGACATTGAAATCGATGCAAAAGACCCGGAATTGTTTATCCAGACGGTAAAAGCAATTGCCCCGACTTTCGGAGGAATCAATCTGGAAGATATCAAGGCCCCGGAGGCTTTTGAAATTGAGCGCCGCCTGAAGGAAGAGCTGGATATTCCATTAATGCACGACGACCAGCACGGAACGGCAATTATTTCTGCTGCAGCATTATTGAATGCCCTGGAGTTGGCTAAAAAGAAAATCGGAAGAGTAAAAATTGTGATTTCGGGAGCCGGAGCTGCAGCTATTTCCTGTGTTCATTTGTATATGGCTTTGGGCGCTTCGCTCAATAATATTTATATGTTTGACAGCAAAGGATTGATTCATGCGGGAAGAACGGACCTGGATGATATGAAGCAGCAATTTGCGACACACAAAAAGGATTTGTCGCTGGAGGAAGCCTTCAAAGGTGCAGATGTATTTGTGGGGCTTTCGAAAGGAAATCTGGTTTCCAAAGAAATGGTTGCGTCGATGGCTAAAAACCCGATCGTTTTCGCCCTGGCCAACCCGGATCCGGAAATTTCTTACAAAGATGCAATGGAAACCCGTGATGATATTATTATGGCGACGGGGCGTTCGGATCATCCTAACCAGGTAAATAACGTACTTGGATTCCCGTTTATTTTCAGAGGGGCTTTGGATGTGAGAGCAACAGGAATCAATGAAGAAATGAAACTGGCGGCTGTGAAAGCAATTGCAAACCTGGCAAAGGAAACTATCCCGGAAGAGGTGATTCAGGCATACGGAGAGAAGCATATTGCATTTGGACGCGAACAGATTATTCCGAAACCCCTGGATCCGCGTTTGATCTACCATGTGGCTCCAGCCGTTGCAAAGGCGGCAATGGATTCGGGAATTGCTCAAAATCCGATTACCAATTGGGAGCAATACGAAATGATTCTCAAGAAACGTTTGGGACTTGACAATAAACTGGTCAGAAATTTAACAGCTAAAGCACAGAGCAATCCGAAACGTGTTGTTTTTGCCGAGGCAGATAATATCAAAACATTAAAGGCTGCCCAAACAGCTTCCGAAGAAGGAATTTGCGCACCGGTCCTGTTAGGGAAAAGACGGGTGATCGAATCCCTGATTGCAGAATATTCCATCGAAATACCGGGAATTACTATTATTGATCCGAAATCGGATGTGGAAAAAGTGCGCAGACAGGTTTATGGAAAGGCCTTTTTTGAAAAGCGTAAACGCAAGGGGGTAACAGAGTTCGAGGCTATTCAATTGATGCGCGAACGAAACCATTTCGGTGCTATGATGGTCGAGATGGGAGACGCTGACGCGATGATTTCAGGTCTGACCCGGAATTACCGCGATGTGGTGCGTCCGGCAATTCAGGTGATCGGACTTCAGAAAGATGTGAAGACTGTTGCAGGGGTATATATCCTGAACACGAAAAGAGGACCGATGTTTTTAGCTGACACGACTATTAACAGGAACCCGACTGCTGAACAGATTGCCGAAATTACCTTTAACGTGGCGAAAACATTGCGTAAATTCAAGGTAATGCCAAAAATTGCGCTGTTGAGCTACTCCAATTTCGGTTCTTCACCCGGAGAGGATTCCGTTAAAATGTCGGAAGCAGTGAAAATTTTGCACGAAAACTACCCGAATCTGATTGTTGATGGAGAAGTACAGGCAAATTTCGCTTTGAACAACGATTTGATGAATGAGAAATTCTCCTTCTCGATTTTAGCTAACAAGGAAGTCAACACACTGATTTTCCCGAATCTTTCTTCGGGGAATATTGCCTACAAATTGTTGCAGGAAATCACGGAAGGTGATGCAATCGGACCGATTCTGGTCGGATTGAACAAATCTGTTCATGTTTTACAGATGGGATCATCTGTCCGCGAAATTGTAAATATGGTAAAAGTGGCCGTTGTGGACGCTCAGACAAAATAAAAAAGCAGTAACATGATAGCACATCTGAACGGACGTCTGATAGAAAAAAATCCTACTAACCTGATTATTGAATGTGGTGGTGTGGGGTATTTTGTCAAAATTTCGTTGAACACCTTTTCTGCAATTGGTGATTCAGAGTCCGTGAAAGTGCTGACGCAGCAAATTATCCGTGAAGATGCACATTTGCTGTTTGGTTTTGCTACCATAGAAGAACGTGATATATTCAACTTTCTGCTGTCTGTTTCGGGAATAGGCCCCAACACAGCTATCCTGATGCTCTCTTCCATGACACCCAACGAGATTGCAAACGCAATACAGACGGAGGATGTCCGTTCGATACAAGCCATTAAGGGAATTGGTACCAAGACCGCCCAGCGGGTGATTATTGATTTGAAAGATAAAATGTTGAAAGTAGAGTGGGGCGAAACAACAAATATTTTTGCCGGAAACAATACAAATCGATTTGATGCGTTAACTGCATTAATTTCATTAGGTTTTGATAAGAAGACCGCAGAAAAAGCAATTGATAAAATTGCATCAGGAAATGAATCAGTTGAGGAATTGATTAAGGGGGCATTGAAAATATTATAAATAACTTGGAAAAAAAATTGAACGCTAACTACATTACAAAAATGATACAACTGTTGACCGCGGTTGTTTTCTGTTTTGTATCGTTTTTACTCCAGGCCCAAAAGCCGGATACGACGAATCAATTGCCATTCCCGATTACCAATCCACTGGATCCTACTCAGAATAATCCGCAGACATTTGATCTGGGAGATCCTTCCGGGGTTAAGAAAAATATCGTGTTTGACCCGGTTACCGGAAAATACATCTTTTCTGAGACCATGGGAAATTCCAACCTGAATTACCGGAATCCATCGATGATGACGCTGGAAGAATACCTGGAATACGAGCGTCAGAAAGCGTTGAAGGAGAACTGGAAAGACAAAATCGATGCGCAGACGCAGGAAGCCAGAGCGCTGGAATTCCCGATCAAGATTCCTTCCAAGGTGTTTACCAGTTTCTTCGGGTCGGATGAAATTACGATTCGTCCGCAGGGATCTATTGAGTTGGCATTCGGGGTAAACTCTTCCCGTTATGATAACCCGATCCTGCCAGTTAAACAGCGAAAAATTACCCGTTTTGACTTCCAGCAGCAAATTCAGATGAACCTGGTGGGGCAGATCGGTACGAAACTGAAGTTGAGCGCAAGCTACAATACGCAGGCGGCTTTTGATTTTGACAATGTAACAAAATTAGGGTATTCGGGAGATGAAGACCAGATTATTCAGCGCCTGGAATTGGGGAATGTGAGTTTCCCTTCATTCGGATCATTGATTCCGGGATCTCAGACACTCTTCGGAGCATACGCAAAACTGCGTTTTGGAGATTTGACGGTTGATGCAATCGGAGCTTCTTCCAAAGGAAAGAGAACAGAAATCAATATCACCGGAAAAGCCCAGATTCAGCCTTTCGAAGTAACAGCAGATAATTACGAAGCAAACCGGCACTACTTCCTGAATCTGTTCTTCCACGACCAGTACAATAGCTCTATGGCGCAGTTGCCGAATGTTGGTGCTGAAACATACATTACGCGGATGGAAGTTTGGGTTACTAACCGGATCAACAATACCGAAAACTCGCGAAACATCCTTGCTTTTTCGGATCTGGGGGAAGGAACAAATAGTAACATCCAGGGAGGTGTGCTGCCTGTGAACCCGGCAAATCCTTACCCGGATAATAATGCGAATAATCTGTACAACTATCTTTCCAATGACCCGAATATCCGTGGATTTAATGGAGCTGTTTCGGAATTATCATCTCAGGTGGTGGCACCGGGACCGTTCCTTCAGGCAATTCACTATGAAAAGGTAGAAAATGCGCGAAAACTAAGTGAATCCGAATATACGTATAATGCATTGCTCGGGTTTATTTCCCTGAGCCAGCCGCTGAACAATGATGAGGTATTGGCTGTTGCTTATGAATATACCTACAGAGGTCAGACTTTCCAGGTTGGTGAATTCTCAACGGATGGAATTGCCGGGCAGAATGCATTGATCCTGAAATTGTTGAAGCCTACAATCACAAATCCTACGCTGAAACTGTGGGATTTAATGATGAAGAATGTTTATTCGATTGGAGCGTTCCAGGTTGATCAGACCGGGTTTAAGCTGAACATTTATTATAACAACCCAGAGACTTCCGTTCTGGCACCAATTTTCCCATATCCGGGCCTGGATGACAAACAAATCATCACCCTGGTGGAAATGGACCGTATGAATGTCAATAACCAGCAATTCTCGGATGGATTATTTGACTTTGTTCCGATTGTTTATAACGGACAGAAGGCCGAAACCGGAGGTACGATTAATACGCGGAATGGCCGGGTAATGTTTACCACAACAGAACCATTCGGCCAGGTGTTGAAAACCAAATTGATCCAGAATGGAATGTCTGATGTCATTGCAAGTACAATCGCTTATAATGAATTGTATGATTCTACGAAAACGGCTGCTCAGCAGATCCCGAGTAAAAACCGTTTTACCTTCAAAGGAGAATACCAGTCGTCAGTCACATCGGATATTTCATTGAATGCGCTGAATGTTCCGGAAGGAGCTGTAAAAGTGACTGCAGGAGGAATTCAGTTGACAGAAGGAACGGATTATACTGTAGATTACAACTTGGGGCGTGTAAAGATCCTGAATACGGGAATCCTGGAATCCAATACACCGATCAAGATTTCCGTCGAAAGTAATTCGGTTTTTGGCTTTCAGTCGAAGTCCATGGTTGGAACCCACTTGAATTACCGCTTTAATAAAGACTTTAATATCGGGGCCACGTGGCTCCGGATGATGGAGCGTCCGGTGACCCAGAAGGTCGATATGGGAAGTGAACCCTATAAGAATAATGTCATCGGGTTCAACATCAATTACCGGACAGAATTGCCTTTCCTGACAAAACTGATTGACTTATTGCCGATTATTTCGACGAAAGAAAAATCGTTCATGACCTTCAAGGGTGAATTTGCCCATCTGATTCCCGGAACGCCAAAGGCTATTTCAAAAGCCGGAATTTCGTATGTAGATGATTTTGAAGGAAGCCAGAGTACGATTGACCTGAGAACACAAAGTGCATGGCGCATTGCATCCACTCCTCAGGGGCAGTCGGACTTATTCCCGGAAGGATCTCTGAAAACACTGGCAAACGGATTCAACAGATCACTCATAGCATGGTACCTGATTGACCCGTTGTTCTATGCGTCCAATAACCTGACCCCTCAGCATATTAAGGATGATCCGAGCCAGTTGTTCGACAGCCGGATGCGCCAGGTAAAGCAGGATGAAATCTTTCCGAACCAGCAGTTGACTTACGGGTCCATCCCGACAATCCAGATTTTGGAATTAGGATACTACCCGAAAGAACGTGGGATGTATAACTACGATACTTCTTCGGTTGATCAGGATGGAACTTTCTCCAATCCGAAAGACCGCTGGGGTGGAATTATGCGTTCGCTGACAACCAATGATTTCGAACAGGCAAATGTGGAATATATCCAATTCTGGATCCTGGATCCGTTCAACCAGGATGCGATGACTGCAACACCAAACCTGAGCGGTGGCGATTTGTATTTTAACTTAGGAAACGTTTCGGAAGATATACTTACGGATTCACGGAAAAGTTTTGAAAACGGGATTCCGCCTTATGCCGGAGCAAACTATCCGGTGGTCATTACTCCGTGGGCGAAAGTGTCTACTCAGCAAGTTGTTGTAAACGCTTTCGATAATGACCCGAATTCAAGAGCTAATCAGGATGTGGGACTTGACGGGTATCGTTCTGATGAAGAACAGACATCCTATACGAGTTACGTGAACTGGGTTCAGTCTAACGGTTCTTTGACTCCGGATGCGAAAGCAAAAATGATTGCAGACCCTTCTACCGATGATTATAATTTTTACCGTGACGATCACTACGACGAGCAGAAACTGAATATCCTGCAACGCTACAAGCGCTATAACGGGATGGAAGGAAACTCTCCTACAACTGCAATGTCGGCTGCGATGAATCCGAATGGTGGTGGTTACCCGACTCAGGCAAGAAATACACCGGACCTGGAAGATATTAACCAGGATAACAACCTGTCGGAATCAGAAGCATATTTTCAGTATAAGGTGAGTTTAAGACCTTCCGATATGGTCGTTGGGAAGAATTACATTACCAGCATGGTCACGTATCAACCTTCCAATTCGAATAAAATTGAAAAGTGGTATCAGTTTAAAATTCCGGTCAAAGAACCGGAAAGATCTATTAATGGAATCCGGGATTTCAGATCGATCCGTTTCATGCGCATGTTCCTTAAAGGCTTTGATGAAGAAGTGATTGTGCGTTTTGCGAAGCTGGAACTGGTAAGAGGTGAATGGAGAAAATATTTGCTGGATTTAACTACTCCGGGGGAAGTCATCCAGGTCGACCCGAACCTTACAGTGTTTAACATCGGAGCATTGAACTTCGAAGAAAACAATGAGAAACAACCGATCGGCTACCAGATTCCTCCTGGAATTCAACGTGAAATAGATCCGTCTCAGCCACAGCAGCGACAAATGAACGAACAGGCATTAACCCTGGATGTGTGCAACCTGCAGGATGGTGATGCGCGGGCAGCATACAAGAATGTTCAGTTCGATGTGCGTACATATAAGAAACTGAAAATGTTTGTGCACGCAGAAGAAGTGACTGCAAATTCATTGCACGATAAAGATTTGACACTGTTTGTTCGTTTGGGAACAGATTTCGTTGACAACTATTACGAATACGAACTTCCGCTATACCTGACTGCATGGGGAACAAACAATGCAGACTATGTGTGGCCGGAATCCAATAATATGGAGATTGTTTTCGATGACCTTTTGAACCTGAAAAAGCGCAGAAATGACTTGCTTGGATCTCCAGGATCGGGAGTGGCAGCCAATGTGGAATATGTGATCCTGGATCCTGAGAATCCGGATCGCAGAATCAAGGTAAAAGGCAGCCCGAACTTACAAGGGATCAAAACCATCATGATTGGTGTCCGCAATCCGAGGAAAAACGATCCGAAACCTTGGCCGGATGACGGATTGGCGAAATGTGTTCAGGTTTGGGTTAACGAGTTGCGCTTAAGTGATTTCGTGGATGACGGAGGTTCTGCAGCAATTGCCCAGATGCAGGTGCAGGCAGCCGACTTCGGAAGTTTCTCTCTGTCCGGAAATTATTCGGGAGTGAACTGGGGAGCGGTCGATTCCCGTGTACAGGAACGCCAGCGAAACCAGAAACTTGGAATGGATTTCCAGACCAACCTGCAGCTGGGGCAGTTCTTCGGAAACCGGATCAAACTTTCCGTTCCGTTTTTCTATGGTTATTCGGTGGGAGTTATTAATCCGGAATACGATCCGTTCAACCCGGATATCAAACTGAGCTCATACGAAGCTGGACAGCGAAGAGAAATCGCGAAAGTTGCGCAAGATTATACAGAGAGAAAATCGTATAACTTCCAGGGGGTGAGAAAGGAGCGTGGAGCAGGTAAAAAAGCGCATTTCTATGACATTTCCAACTGGACGCTGGGATATGGTTACAGTGAGAATTTCCACCGTGATTTCAATACAAATTACGACCGTACGAAGCAATGGAAGGGAAGCCTTGTTTATGGTTATTCCTTCGACAACAAGCCATGGGAACCATTCAAAAAGACGAAGTTCATGCAAAAGTCGAAATGGTGGGGATTGCTTAAGGAAACAAGCATCGGTTACTTACCGAAAACACTTGGATTTACGAACGATATTCAGCGGAATTACAACGAACGCCAGATTCGGAATACAATTGATACTTCTGCCAGTGCATTCCAGTTCAAGCCGGTTTACGTGAAGAATTTCCAGTGGAGCAGGGGGTATCGTCTTGGCTGGGATTTGACGAAGAACCTGAAACTCACGTTCAATGCCACAAACCGTGCAATTTTTGATGAAGGAGACGGAGAGGTGAACCGTAAAGGAAATCAGCAATTGTATCGTGAGTTTAAAGACACGGTCTGGAAACAGATGGGAACGTTTGGGAAAACCATGGATTATTCCCACGACTATAATTTCTCTTACAATGTTCCGTTTAATTTGATTCCGGCATTGGATTGGTTGAATGGAAACGCGAAATATGCAGGTGCTTACAACTGGCAGAGAGCACCTTTGGGTCAGGAAAGCTATGGAAATATTGTTCAGAACAGTCGTACGATCAATGCCCAGCTTCAGGCCAATATGACAACTTTGTATAACAAGATTCCATTCTTTAAAAAGGTTAACACAAGTGGCGGAGCTCCGGGAGGGCGCATGCCGGTGAGACAAAGAGCCGGGGGGACGGACGAAGACAGCAAAAGCAAAGAAACCACAGGAAAGGAAACGGCAGCACCTGCTGAATTGAAGCCGCCGAAACCATTGGAAGAAATGACCAAAAAGGAAAGACGTCAGTGGGAGCGTAAAAAGCGCAAGTGGGAAAAAAAGCAGAAAAAGGAGCAAAAGAAAAAAGATAATAAAGATAAAAAAGTGAACCCGGTTCTCGGTTTCGGAGCACGTCTGTTGATGAGTGTGAGAAACGTATCCGGAACATATAATCAAACAGATGGAACCCTGCTGCCGGGATACAACCAGGAATCCCGGATTTTAGGATTCAACCCTGCTTTTGATAAGGGACTGGGAGGATTTATCTTCGGACAGCAATCTTATTCCGTAGCGGGTAGAGAAACGGGATATAATATTGCCCAAACAGTAGCCAATAATGGCTGGCTGGTAGATAATCCTGCGCTGAACCGCCAGCATTCAATTACACACAGCCAGACCTTTACCGGCCGGGCAACGCTGGAACCGATCAAGGACCTGACAATTGATTTGTCATTGAACAGAAATATGACGGAAAACACGAATGATTTCTTCCGTTACAATGATTTGTCGCAGCAGTTTGAATCTCAAAGCCGCTTCCGGACAGCTACGCTGACCTACTCGACGATTTCCATCGGAAGTGCATTTGAAAAGCTGTCGGCAGGGTATGAGTCCGGGAACTTCAAACAAATGAGAGAGACTACGAAAACCGTATCCGGATTGCTCGGAAGCTCGAATGCGAACTCTTCCGGAAGTTCTGGAGATTATCGCGACGGATATGGAATTTCTCAGCAGGAAGTTGTCATCGGGGCTTTCTTGTCATCCTATACGAACGGGAAACTAAACAACCGTTCGGTGAATCCGTTTGCTGCAATGCCATTGCCGAACTGGACGGTGAACTACAACGGTCTGGCGAAATTCGAAAAAATGAAAAAGTACGTGAAAAACTTTGTGATTCGTCACGGATATTCATCAACGGTAACACTGGGTCAGGTTCAGTCGAACCTCAATGCAACCTTCGATCAGAATGGTTCTGCTACTGCGCGTGACCTGAATGGCAACTTTATCAGTGAACGAAATATTCAGACGATTACGATTTCTGAACGTTTCTCGCCGTTAATCGGTTTCGATGCAACCTGGAACATCAAAAAACAGGGGCTGATTACTAAGTTTGAGATCAAGAAAGACCGTTCTTCAACCTTGTCTTTGAGTAACAACCAGGTGACGGAAGTCCTGGGGAATGAGATCGTAGTCGGAGCAGGATATAAGTTCCCGAAAGTGCGTTTACCGTTTAAAATCGGTAAAAACAAGCCGGAAAACCCGTTGAATATTCGTTTTGACTTTACATTCCGCGATAACCTGACAGTTATTCGCAAGGTGGTTGAATCTACGGAACAAGCAACTGCAGGGCAGCGGGTGATTTCGATCAAGTCTTCCATCGATTACAACATCGGAGCAAACCTGATGGTGGCGTTTTACTACGATCAGGTGATTACGAATCCGAAGATTGCAACGTCTTACCCAACAGGTAACATGAGTACCGGTATTCGTTTCCGCTATAACCTGGGCGGATTGTAGGATGAATATTCGCCAGGCTCAACCAGGAGATGAAGCAGCAATTCACCGTTTGATCTGTGAACTGGCCCTGTATGAAAAAGCGCCGGATGAAGTGATTAATACCGCAGATCAATTGCGGACGGATTTGTTTGCAGACAATGTCTGTGGAGCATTTGTCGTTGAAAATGACGAGCAGAAAATCGTGGGTTTTGCCCTGTTCTATCTCTCCTATTCTACCTGGAAAGGACGTTGCCTTTACCTGGAAGATTTTTACATCCAGCCGGAATTCCACAGAGGAGGAATTGGCTCCGAATTGTTTTTGCGGGTTGTGGAAACCGCCAGAGAATGGGGAGTAAAACGCATGGACTGGCAGGTGTTGGACTGGAATGAGCCAGCAATTGCCTTTTACAGGAAGCATGGGGCAATCCTGGACGGAGAATGGATTAACGGACGTTTCTTTTTCTAGATTCTAAAATTTCCGAGTAAATTCGCTGCATGATATTGCGTCCCTTTTTGAGTAATCGTCCGATGGTATTGCTTTTGCTGCTTCCATTGGTCATTGGTTTTCAATTCCTGAATGCACATTTTCAGTTTCATACGATCATAGATGCCGTAGATCTCGGATTGTGGGGAAAAACC
Organism: Fluviicola sp.; assembly: GCA_031260455.1. Classification (GTDB taxonomy): domain Bacteria; phylum Bacteroidota; class Bacteroidia; order Flavobacteriales_D; family Crocinitomicaceae; genus Fluviicola. The sequence continues at coordinate 5,500 of JAIRJW010000032.1, read as the reverse complement.
ACTTATCTGAGTTATTGGTGGACATCCATCCTGGCATCTGCGACCATTCTGGCAAATGCCATACAGCTGAATTTTCTCTTCAACCAGCACGAGTTTCTCGATAAAAACAACTACGGACCTTCGTTATTCTATGTCGTTCTGATGAGCTTTTCGCACTCCTTTTACCAGGTCGATGCGGTGTTGATTTGCCACTTGTTTTTGTTACAGTCCCTGCGTTTGCTCTTTCACCTGAAAGGAAACGAAACAAACCTGAAGGCTTCGTTCAACAGCGCTTTTTTTATCGGAATGTCGGCAACTTTTCTTCCGCCAAGTGCCGGATTGATCGTTTCTGTCTGGTTTTCAGCCTGGGCTTTGCACCCCTTCAGTTTCAGGCAGTGGTTGCTGATGATTATTGCCTTTTTAATTCCGATCGGGAACGGGCTGGTTTACTGGTGGATTTCGGGGCATACCATTTCAATTCGTATTTTGAAGCACTCACCGATGATCCCGTACGGAGAGGCCTTCTTTTACGGAACTTCAGCAGCGATTGTTATTTTATTCCTTTTAAGTATCATCGGAATCCGGATCCGGGTTCGGGTGAGCAATATTCGTTTTAAAAAATTAAACCGGGCGCTGGTTTGGATTTTGATTGGAACCTTACTGCTGGGAGTAACGGAAATGGTAATTTATCAACAGTCGGAATGGATCAGTCTGCTGTTTATTCCGTTGAGTTTTTTCTTCACATTTGCCTTTATTCATCGTATCTGGCAGCGGGTGGCGAGCATCTTTTTTTACCTGACCCTGCTGATTGCTGTTGCTAAATTTTTCCTCATTTCATATATGGTTGTCTAGTAGATTGACTAACTTTGTGGAATTCATGAATTGGCGGGCTTCCGTCGTAAAAATAGATCAATGAAATTTGGCGTTGTTACCTTTCCGGGTTCCAATTGTGATGAAGATATGGGATATGTCCTTGAAACAATTATGGGCCAGCAAGTAGAACATTTATGGCATAAGGATACAGACCTGAAAGGAGTGGATTTTATTGTGCTTCCAGGCGGGTTTTCCTATGGGGATTACCTGCGCTCTGGTGCAATTGCAAAATTGTCTCCAATTATGGGAGAGATCGTAAATCATGCTGCTAAAGGCGGTTACGTAATGGGAATCTGCAACGGATTTCAGATTTTAACGGAAAGCGGTTTGCTGGAGGGAGCATTGCTTCACAACAACAATCAACGATTTATCTGTAAGAATGTGTACCTGAAGCCAGCAACACCGAATACGGCTATCACCAAGGGATTGGATGCGAACCGTGCCTACAAAATTCCGATCGCTCACGGGGAAGGGAGGTTCTATGCAGCAGAAGACACCCTGAAATCTATCCTGGATAACGACCAGGTACTGTTTCATTATTCGGATGAAGGAGGAACCGTGTCTGAAGCGAGTAATCCGAACGGATCTTTACACAATATTGCGGGAATCTGCAACCGGGGAAGAAATGTATTCGGAATGATGCCTCACCCGGAACGTGCTGCAGATGCTGCACTGGCAAACGAGGACGGAAAACGTTTCTTTGAATCAATTTTGAAATTCTGTTAGTATGCGTATTTTATTGCTGGGTTCGGGAGGAAGGGAACATGCAATAGCGTGGAAAATTTCCCAAAGTTCTCATTTGGAACAATTATTCATTGCCCCGGGAAATGCCGGAACCCGGCTCCATGGAATCAACGTGGAAATGTCTGCAACGGATTTTCCTGCAATCAGAGATTTTGTGATCGCTGAAAACATTAACATGGTCATCGTGGGACCTGAAGATCCACTGGTTCAGGGAATTCATGATTTCTTCCTGGCAGATAACCAACTGAAGAAAGTGCCGGTAATCGGTCCGAATAAGGAAGCGGCCCAATTAGAGGGAAGCAAGGATTTTGCCAAGGCATTCATGACACGCCACAATATCCCGACGGCGAAATACGCTACATTTACCAAAGATACCCTGGAACAGGGATACACTTTCCTGGAAAACATGAAAGCGCCTTATGTGCTGAAGGCCGATGGTCTGGCAGCCGGAAAGGGAGTACTGATTCCGGAAACGCTGAAAGATGCCAAAGAAGAACTGAAGAATATGCTTGCCGGTGCAAAATTCGGTGATGCCTCTTCCCGTGTAGTAATTGAGCAGTTTTTGAAAGGAACAGAATGTTCTGTTTTCGTTTTAACAGATGGGGAATCATATAAAATTCTCCCGGAAGCAAAAGATTACAAACGCATCGGTGAAGGTGATACCGGGTTGAATACAGGTGGAATGGGGGCAGTTTCCCCGGTTCCTTTCTGTGATAAAACCTTTATGGATAAAATTGAGAATCAAATCATTATACCAACGGTAAAAGGACTTAAGCTGGACGGAATCACGTATAAAGGATTTATTTTCTTTGGGTTGATTAACGTAAAAGGTGAGCCCTATGTGATTGAATACAACTGCCGTATGGGGGATCCGGAAACAGAAGTGGTGATGCCGCGCCTGAAATCCGACCTGATCGATTTACTCGAAGGAGTTGCAACCAATACACTTTCCGAATGCGATATCCAGTTTGAGGAACGAAGTGTATGCACGGTGATGATGGTTTCGGGAGGTTATCCGGATGCTTACGAAAAAGGAAAAGTCATCAACGGGATCAATAGTGTAACCAATAGTCTGGTTTTTCATGCGGGGACTTCCGGTGACGGACCTGTGGTATTATCCAATGGCGGTCGTGTTCTGGCGGTAACTTCATATGGCAGAAACCTGGATGCGGCATTGGAGCGGTCTTACGCCAGTATTGAAAAAATCTCATTCGACAAAGCTTATTACAGAAAGGATATCGGTTTTGATGTGGTTTGAGGGCCTGTTTAAGCTGGGCTGGTTTTATTCTTCCGGTATTTGACTGTAATCATTTTTCAACCTGTGTGAAAATTTCCTGTCTGAACTTCGATAGACTAAAACCGCCAGAGTCGAAATCAGATGAAACCCTTGGAGGCCTGATAATCTATCATTTGGAACAGTTCCACAGGGCGAAGAAGAAATCACGGTGGGCAAATGGGGGCTGACAGTAGGAGAAGTGACGAATTGGAAAATTGAGATTGTGGAGGTAAATTTAGCCTGAATACAAAACCCACACAAATTTATAAAATTATGTGAAATCTCTGTTTTTACTACTGTTCCGGCCTGATTTATGTGTGATTGGTCATTGAAAATAAATCGTTCAAAATGAAGAAGAACAACCATTCATCCTTTTACTTCTCACTTCATATTTCACTAATTTTTCCCAATACCAACCATTATTTCCCGATGCCTCCCCACAAGATATTACTTTAATAACGATTCAAGCAATTTGATTCTTTCGTCTTTTTCTTTCATTAAATGGTCAACCATTTCTTTATTACGCTCAATAAGTATCGAATTTTGCTCGTATAATCTTTTCATTGTATCAATCAAAGCTGGGTCTAGATTATAGATATTATATCCAGCAGAAGTATTTGAATTATTCGAATTATTACTGCCAACTATGACAGATTCTGAGGGATTCTCAAATTCAGCGGGAGTAATTTTGAAATATTCAGCTATTTTTTCAATAGTTTCATCCGAAAAAGCGGTTTCACCTTGTTCAAGCTTGCTGTAAGCCTGCTGGCTAAGCCCCAGATGAGACGCAACCTCTACCTGGGTCCGGTCTCCTTTTTTTCTTAAAAATCTCAGTTTCTTAGCATGAGAAACAACAATTTCTTCATTCATAGCGTCTTTTTTGAAAAAAGTTGGTTGTATTTTACAACCTCTACAATACCTTAAAAATAAGGATTTTTTGATTCCAGGTTGTAAAATACAACCAAATACAACCAGAAACAACCAAAAAGGGCCGGTTTGGTTGTAAAATACAACCGGCGAAAATTTGTGGATTAAAATCTAAATACCTAGTATTGCTGCATATCAGATACTTTTATAACTCTGATAACTCGTTCACTGAATGCGCATTCAGCGAACATGATTCATGAATCAAAAAAACGAAATCCCTGTGAGACTCCGTTTGTGAATGTTCCGACAAATTGCAGGCTGTTGGAATACACGTTTTGTATTGCTAATGCCGACAAATACCAATGCAAAAAAACAGATTAAAAGTCGGCAGTATTGTGTATTATTTAATGCTATTAAAATGATGAAAAAACTTTTATTTTTCGCAGCCTGCGGCTTGTCCTTCGGGCTGAATGCTCAAAGCCCGGGTGTGTCATCCATCCTCCGACCATCAAGATCCAGTGGTTACATCTATTGGGAAGAAGTATCCGGAGTGAACTTTAAAGTCAACGTGTACCGCTTAGTAAATGGCCGCTATCAGCTGATTTCTTCCGATGGAACGAAAAACCATTACTTCCGGTTTAACAGCGCACAGCTGCTGTCTTCCGATTTGTTTTACACCATTGCGGTGTATGATCCAACGGGCGTTTTGGTAAGCGAAGGCGAGCCTGCGGCCATCAATCCGGACCTGCTTCCTCCTTCATCCGTTTGTTCCATGGATTGCAATGGCCTGCGCGAATCGTACCGGCTTCACTGGATGATAAACAACAATACCGGAGCTCACTTTTTAATGGCCTCCGAGGCCACGTATAATGCAGTGACAGGGGCATTTGAACCGTATTACCAGGCCATTGATTCGATAAATTATAGTCAGCTTGATCCTCAGCATCCTTATCTGGAGCCGGGAAGAGACCGCATTCCAATTGCGTCAGGCCAGATTCCAACAGGTGCAGGTCCGTTTTACGATGCGCAGCACAATCCGGTGACGAATGGGGTTTTAGTAGAAAAGAAAATGGATAAGTTTATGCATTTCAATCATGCCAATACGGGAGCTTATGAATCATCTAACGACTGGTGCGAGGCAAACATCGGGACGGGCACAAGCATTTTCAACGGTCATGTAGATCAGGCAACCGTTGCTCCGGCTAACCCACTTACTTCCGACCTGGGCTGGTTTTTACCCCAAACGGGAACAGATTCCCAGGGCAATCCCATCTATGTGGTTCCGGATAAATTGTCCTGCTCCACTATGCAGGGAGGCTCATCCGGAGACGGGTTCAACACGGAATATGGCTCCCTGATGGATTTTATGGTTGACTGTTTTGAAACAAGCGAGGAACCTTTACAAATGATTGATTGTATTGAAGGTGGTGACCCCGGGAATGGTTTTCACGGTTTCACTTTTGAGTCTGTGGATCAAAAAGAAGGGGGATATTCTTTGTGTGTTTCCAACGATAATGGAACGCTCACTCCTACCGGAACAAGCGGGAAATTTACACCTGGTTTATACCGGATCAACCTGTTTTTTGAAGGTGAAAGAATCATCCCGGTGTACCGGGTATTGGGTATTCCGGAAACCCGGCGGGTGGTTGATGTTTCCATTTCTCCCAATGTCATAGTCGGCTCGGTGCTGAGATTCGGTATCACTGCCAGTCAGGACACCCCGGTGCAGATCCTGGTGCAGAAGCTGGATGGCACAACTGT
>JAIRJW010000012.1 GCA_031260455.1 Fluviicola sp. | reverse complement strand
ATTGGGCGGGGGTCGGATTGGTGAAAAAGGTGCAACCGGAATTACAGAGGATCTGACCTCTTTTGGTTTTGAAGCAGGAAGAATGAAAACGGGAACCCCTCCACGAATTGATGGCCGATCTTTGGATTATTCCAAAATGGAGCTTCAGGATGGAGATGAGAATCCGGGCAAGTTTTCTTATGGAAACACGGAGGCATTAAAAGTTCAGCGAGCTTGTTATATTACCTACACTTCTACCTTAACGCATGAATTGTTGCGTGAAGGATTTGATCGTTCACCGATGTTTAATGGCGCAATTAAAAGTAGTGGACCAAGGTATTGTCCAAGTATTGAAGATAAAATCAATCGTTTTGCGGATCGGGATCGCCACCAAATTTTCGTGGAACCGGAAGGTTGGAATACGATTGAAGTCTATGTAAACGGATTTTCTACCAGTTTGCCGGAAGATGTTCAGCTGCGGGCATTGCATTCGATTTCCGGTTTTGAGCAGGCAAAAATGTTCCGCCCTGGCTATGCGATCGAATACGACTACTTTCCTCCTACTCAATTGAAACATACTTTAGAAACAAAGTTGGTGGAAGGATTGTATTTCGCAGGACAAATTAACGGAACGACAGGATATGAAGAAGCAGCCTGCCAGGGATTGATGGCCGGAATAAATGCGGCACTAAAAGTTCAGGAACGGGAACCGGTGATTTTATCCCGAAGTGAAGCTTATATTGGAGTGTTGATCGATGATTTGATTACAAAAGGAACTCGGGAACCGTATCGCATGTTTACTTCCAGGGCAGAATATCGTATTCTGCTTCGTCAGGATAATGCAGATGTTCGTTTGACTCCGATGGCTTTCGAGTTGGGTATGCAGGATCAGGAGGCAATGGACCGGGTAAACAAAAAGGTGAATGCAGCAAAAGAGTTAATAAGTGCTTTGCGTAAAGAAGGAGTTAGTCCGGATATCGCAAATCCGGTACTAGAAACTGTTGGCAGCTCTCCCCTTTCTCAACAGGTAAAGTTGGCTTCTGTCCTTACAAGGCCACATATTATGATGGAACATGTGTTGGAAATGAGTCAAAGCATTCGTGAGTTGGCTGAAAAGTTACACGTGGAACATGAAGATGCGGTTGAGCAGGCCGAAATCCTTTTGAAGTATGAAGGATACATTGCCCGTGAGGAAGAAGTTGCTTTGAAACTTTCCCGTCTGGAGGAAGTTGCAATTCCTGCATCTATGGATTACAGTGCGATGAAATCTCTTTCTTCAGAAGCAAAAGAGAAATTAAGTAAGATTCGCCCTGTAACTATTGGGCAAGCATCTCGTGTGAGTGGTGTTTCTCCAAGCGATATTTCAGTTTTATTAATTCATTTAGGAAGATAGTTTCACGTGGAACAATTAAACCAATCAGCTTGTCCCGCTTGTGGGGCAACTTCTTTAAGTACTTATTTAACAGTCAAGGATTATTTTCTCTCGAAAGAAGACTTTCGTTTAGAATTGTGTGATTCCTGTCATTTGCTGTTTACAAACCCACGACCATCTTTGGAACACATCGGGGATTATTATAAATCGGAGGAATACGTTTCTCATAGTTCCACGAAGAAAGGGCTTATTAATCGCGTTTACTCGTGGGTTCGTTCTTACACGCTGAAACAGAAGGTTTCGTTATTGCGGGAATTAACTTCCGGGAAACAATTGCTGGATATTGGTTCCGGGACCGGACATTTCCTGGCACAGGCGAAAAAGTCCGGATTTGAAACGCTGGGATTGGAACCGGATGAAGATGCCCGAAGAGTTGCCTTGTCTGAAAATGAGATTGAATTGAAGGACTTGAACTTGCTTCACAATCTGGATCAGCACTTTGATGTTATTACCATGTGGCACGTTCTGGAACATGTTTATTACTTACAAGATGATTTGCGGAAGATCGTTTCCTTAGTCAGCCAAAATGGAGTTCTGATTATTGCTGTTCCGAATTACACTTCTTATGATGCACAGTATTACAGAGAGTATTGGGCGGCTTACGATGTTCCACGCCACCTCTATCACTTCTCTCCAAAATCATTGATTCCTTTAGTTGAATCTAAAGGACTGAAATTTGAGAAAATGCTTCCAATGAAATTCGATAGCTATTATGTGTCAATGCTTAGTGAAAAATATAGGGGTGGATCCTTACTGAAAGCAATGCATATTGGATTTTTGTCAAACTGGAAGGCAAAGAAAGGACAATCAAGTTCTCAGATCTATATTTTTCGAAAAAGATAGCGTTTTTAGCTCTTTTGAGAGTGTTTTTGGGTGTTTTGAAAGAGAATGCCTTGCTTGTTAGGAGATCTGCTCTTAAATCAAGTGAAATTTTTAACTTTTTGAGGGGTTCAAAAGAGATTTCCTATTTTTGTCAGAGCGATTTATTTGGTTCAATCCAATCTCCGTTTTCACGAATTAGTTCGATTAATGCATCTACGGCTTCTTCTTCGGAAACATTTTTCTTTACAACTGTTTTTTCTTTGTACAGATTGATCTTTCCTGGTCCGGTTCCAACGTACCCGTAATCAGCATCAGCCATTTCTCCCGGACCATTTACAATGCAGCCCATAATTCCGATCTTGATTCCCTTTAGGTGAGAAGTCCGTTCGCGGATTTTTGCCGTTGTTTCCTGAAGATCGAATAGCGTTCTTCCACAGGAAGGGCAGGAAATATACTCGGTTTTTGAAATGCGTGTTCTCGTAGCCTGGAGTATTCCGAATGATAAGCTGTTCAAATCTTTGATGGGCTGCGGGGCTGTAATCCATAACCCGTCCCCAAACCCGTCAATGAAATGAATTCCTGCATCAGAGCTGGCGTATAATTGCAGTGTTTCCAGATCTGGAATATCATAGTTCAGACGAATAATAACAGGTGTTTTGTTATCGTTTTTCGCTAATTCATGCTGAAATTTGCGGATTAATTGTGTTTTTTGCTGCTCCTTGCTTTCGATAATGTAACTAATATTTTCTGTCGGAAGTGTGGAAACATCGAAATCTGTGTCAAGATCCAGGAGCAGGAATACGGTTCTTTCCGGTTTGTTTTGCTGGTACTCGCTCCATGTACACAGCGGATAGGCATCATGCCTTTTATGCTTTTTCCATGCTTCATAGTTCTGTATCAGGCGGATAGTTCCAGGAATTTCAAAATCAATAGTTTGGTCACCCAAATACACGTAATCAGCCGCTTGGTCGGAAATGCTCCATTTATCTAATGGTTTGGAATAGGTATATCCAAATCCAAAAAAATTAGTTTTAACTATTTCTTTTTTATTTGAAAGATCTGCAAATATAATTGAAGTATTACTTCCTCCAATATTTAATAATGATTTCGTAAAGCGTTTGTTATAATGAAAAAAGTCAAAATTAATTTCGGACGAATAATTTAGTTTTTTACTACTTGATTTTTCGAATTTATGAACCAGTTTTTGTGCTACCGGAATTTCAAATTCGGGATCTTCGGTCAGAGAAACGCGAATTGTATCTCCTAAACCATCTTCCAACAAGGCTCCGATTCCGACAGCTGATTTAATGCGGCCATCTTCTCCGTCCCCTGCTTCAGTCACTCCAAGGTGCAGTGGGTAGTTCATCCCCTGCTCTTTCATCGTCTGAACCAATAAGCGGTAAGCTTGAACCATTACTAGTGTATTGCTGGCTTTCATGGAAATTACCAGATCGTGGTAATTATTTTTGCGACAAATATGAATAAACTCCATCGCTGATTGAACCATTCCTTCCGGAGTATCGCCATACCTGCTCAAGATTCTGTCTGATAATGAACCGTGATTGGTTCCGATCCGCATGGCTGTTCCCTGCTCTTTACACAATAAAACCAGTGGGGTAAACTTTTCTTCAATGCGGTCTAATTCGGCCTGGTAGCTTTCCTGGGTATAGTCGATTTCTTCGAATTTCTTTTTATCGGCATAGTTTCCGGGGTTCACACGCACCTTTTCGATGAGTTTTGCGGCGATTTCCGCTGCGTTAGGTGTAAAATGGATGTCTGCTACTAGCGGAGTGCCATAACCGCGTTTAATGAGCTTTTTTTTGATTTCTTTGAGGTTTTCGGCTTCTTTCTTTGACGGAGCAGTCAGTCGTACCAGTTCACAACCAGCTTCAATCATTCGAATGGATTGTTCCACAGAACCGGTAGTATCCATGGTATCGGTAGTGGTCATCGATTGAATCCGGATAGGATTTCCCCCCCCGATTGCGGTAATTCCGACTTTTACTTCACGCGTTTCAAAACGCTCACGATTGAATAAATCGTTGCAGAAATGGATTTTTTCCGACATCCTTAAAGAAATTGTTCCCGGCAAAGGTAAGGAATGAATCTCAGTGTTTCACGTCATCCATCAGCATTTGAATTAAGAGGTCTGCTTCGCTTTTCAAGTAATAATTTCCTTCAAATTCCAGGTGATCCGAATACACAAGATCTGCTGCAATCAATTCTTTGATATGTCGGGAAATTGTTGACTGTGCCAGCGTGGTAATTGACTGGAATGCGTTGTTGGTCGCCTGACGATTTTCAAAGAGGTATTTCATCATCGTGATTCTTGCCGGATGTCCGAGTGCTTTGGCGATTTTTGCCAGTTGTAATGTTTGGTCCGGATACGGATAGATTTTTGTTATGCCCATAATGATTACTTTTCTATTTAATTTAAGAAAAAAGTTCATTTGATAAAAGGAGTATTTCGTAAAAATGGATTGTTTTTAGCACGAATGATTATTCTTTACGCTCTGAATCGCCCTGTTTTCGGCTGGTTCGCAATATTGCGATATTGAAATATTGTGTGAATTTACTTTTGATGTATGTGAATCGGAAAAAATCGGGTAACCCATAATCAGTCTAACCACAAAACGCCATGAAGGATTCAATAACTACCACATTTTGTAGTAACCAAGTTCCCAGCTTCTCCGGCTTGAAGTCAGGATTCTTCAGTATGAAAATTAAACAGAGTGTTTTTCCACACTAAACTTTTCTGCAACAATGTTTGAATTTTTCATCGCTGTTGCAGACGATACCAGATTATTTTCTGGTCAGCTTCCTGTCGGCCATATCCTGATGGAATATTTTCTCCAGGATGGCATACAATTCCGGGTGTTTTTCTTCCAATAATGTCGGACGTTCAAAAAAATATTCGCTGATCACCGAAAAGAATTCAGCCTTATTTGTTGTACCATAAGGATTGATATCCGATTTTCTTTCGTAAATCCGTTCAATTTCAGTGCTTATCAGGTTGATCCAGGGAATGGCGTATTGTCGTTCCATCAGCAGTTTTGGAATTCCGTCAATTTCTCCATCCGACTTATCAATCAGGTGAACAAATTCATGGATCGCAGTGTTTTGTTTGTCTGATTCATTGCTGAAACCCATGTGCAAGGCTTCTTTTGACAGGATCATGACTCCCTCCATGTTTTGATTGCCAACCATTCCCAGAATATTCCGGTCAGAGCCTTCGAAATCGTAGTTTTTGTTGAACGTCGTAGGATAGAGCAATACCTCACGGATGTTGTTGTAACGCCAGGAGTCGAAGCTGAAAATAGGGATGATAGCACTTGAAGCAACCAGCAATTTATCACACAGATCAACCTCTGTTTGAATTCCGGTGACCTGACAATTAAGCAAAAACTCTTGTATTTTGTACTCAAAACGCCTCTTTTCTGATTCGTCGAGGGAATCATAGAACAATACGTTCTGTTTCAGCAAAGAGCGCCATTCCACCGGAAAAGGTTTCACGGGAATTTTCCACTTGGGATGAGCGACTTTCCAGTAGGAAATCCAGCCAAATCCAACCAATGAGATAACCAGGATAAATCCAATGATGACCATATATTACTTTAATTCAATAATTTATTTTGTTTGATTTTCCTGTTATTTCTCAGTATTATAGGAATTATATATTCAGATTTTCAAAATCAGGGCAATTAAAATCCTGTTCAGGGGTGAAATTAAGCCGAAAATAATTGTAATCAAAAAGGAACGTTGACATAATTGAATCCGGTTAGCAAAATAAACTTAATCAGAAGAGCGATTCTCTACATTTTGGAGAGAAAATGCGCATGTAGTTTCTTTTCGGAGTTTGATTAAACTGATGACGCATACCTCCGAAATACAGCAATGATTCCATTGAAAATGGGAGATCAGGCCCAGGTATATCAAAAGAATAAGGATAAGCCAGCATCTGGGATTAATCAGAAAAGAATTAAATGTTCCATGTTGTTGATTTAGATGGTTTCTGTTTTGGGTACAAATAAAAATAAATAAATAGTTTTAAGATTTATTAAGCATTTACTTCTTTGCGGTTTTTCGTACCTTTCGGCATGCATTTGGATGAATTGCTTCAATTTTGTTTCGCGTTGAAAGGAACAACCGAACACTTTCCTTTTGATGAGCGCACACTAGTACTCAAGGTTCAGGGAAAAATGTATGCATTGGTTGACGTGGATGAACCTACGGGAATCAACCTTAAATGTGATCCCGAAAGAGCTGTTGAACTCCGGGAGCGTTGTGATGGAATCCAACCTGGATACCACATGAACAAAAAACACTGGAATACTGTTTCACTGCTCGGGCAAATAGATGATTCTTTGATCAAAGAGTTAATCGTACATTCTTACGATCAGATCGTTTCTTCCTTACCGAAAAAATTGCGTGATGAGCTTGCGGATTGATAAATACGCCTGGTTTGTGCGATTGGCAAAAACCCGCACACTGGCTACCGAATTAGTCCAGAGAAATAAAATCAAACTAAACGATGCTCCTGTGAAACCTTCCAGGGAAGTTAAAATCGGAGATACGCTTTCGATAGTGAAAAATAACGCTACATTTAGTTACAAAATCAAAAATCTGCTTGATAGAAGAGTCGGGGCAAAGCTCGTTACCGACTATCTGATTGATATCACAGATCCACTGGAACTGGAAAAATACAAAACCTATCAGGCAGCACAAAGTGTATATCGTGAACATGGAACCGGCCGACCATCTCGCAAAGATCGCGATAATCTTGAATCATTCTTTGAATGGCTGGAAGGTGAAGATTAACAAACTATAAAACCAGTATTTATATCCTGAATGGATCTTGCTTCATACAAAAAGACAGAAACATTCAATCGGAAACGGACCGGTTTTCATTAGGATTCATCCCACATTTTTCGCAGCCGGTTTGTTTTTTTCGTCCGGGAGGCAGTACGAAACGGCGAACCAGGTAGAAACCTGCCCCAAGAATTGTTAGTATGACCAGGACTGCTTGCATCAGCTGAGAAGATTGTATGTAATGAATGCTCCAAAGTACGCTAAAAAGCCCATATATCCTAGTTGAATCAAGGGCCATTTCCAGGATTTTGTTTCACGTTTTACAACGGCTAATGTAGCCATGCATTGCATGGCGAAGACATAAAATACCAATAGTGAAAGTCCGTTCGCCAGGGTGTAAGTTGGCGTGCCGTCATCGCGTTTCTGGATTTTGAGCTTGTCAATAAGCTGTGTCGGGCTATCATCCGCATTGTGAACGGAATAAATCGTTGCCAGAGACCCTACAAATACTTCACGTGCAGCAAAAGAGGTAAGCAGAGAAATTCCCATTTTCCAGTCGTAACCCAAAGGTTTGATTACCGGTTCAATAAATTTACCCATGTATCCCATGTAGGAATGCTCCAATTTTACAGAAGCCACGCGGGTTTCATAATCCGTTATGGTTTCTTCGGTTTTTGCAGCAGGAACAGGAACTTTTCGCGCAAATTGTTCTATTTCATCTCCTGGTCCGAAACTGGCAAGAGCCCAGAGGATAATGGAAATGGCCAGAATGATCTTTCCGGCATCCAGTACGAAAATCTTCACTTTTTCAAGTACTTCGATTCCCACATTCCCCCAGCGTGGGGTTTTGTACTCTGGCATTTCCAGCAAAAATACACTCAAGTCCTTTTTCCGCCGTAAGAATTGTTTGATCGCGAATGCCACGAACAGGGCGGAAGTAACGCCCAACAGATATAACCCAAAGAGTACTAACCCCTGTAAATTTAAAAATCCGAAAACCAGTTTGTTCGGAATTACGAGTGCAATCAAAAGTGTATAAACCGGAAGACGTGCAGAGCAGCTGATCAATGGAGCAACTAGAATCGTTGTGAGTCGTTCCTGCCACGAACTGATAGTGCGGGTAGCCATAATTCCGGGAATAGCACAGGCGGCACTGGAAAGAAGCGGAACAACGCTTTTTCCGTTTAGTCCGAAAGGACGCATCAGTTTATCTGTAATGAACACCACTCGTGCCATATAACCGGTTTCTTCCAGGATCGAAAGCATCAGGAAAAGCAGTGCAATTTGCGGGATGAAAATTAGCACTCCACCAATTCCCGGAATAATTCCATCTACGACCAATGACGTGAAAATGCCTTTAGGCATAATTTTTCCCAGCCAGGATGCCAGTGATGAGGTTTCGATGTCAATCCAGTCCATCGGGTAGGAAGCCAGTGAGAAAACAACCTGGAAAATGGTCAGTAGCAAGGCTAGGAAAATAAGATAACCAAAAACCGGGTGAACCAGCCATTTGTCGATCTTATTCGAGAAGGATTTTTCGTGTTTCTGCTTGCTGACCACTTTGCTGACCAATGTTCTAATTCGTTCGAAGCGCTCATGAGTATCCTGCGACTGGCCCGCGATATCATTCTGGGATTTCAGTGTTTTTGGCTGGAATGTTCCGCGCAGGGCATGCTCTGCAGCCATCCATTCTTTCAGTTCCGGGATCCCCGTGCCAATCCGTGCATTGGTGCGGATGATTTTTGCTTTTGGGAAAGCTTCCTGCAAAAGGGATATGTTGATCTCAAAACCGTTACGGGAAGCAACATCCGTCATGTTTAAAACCAGCGCAATAGGCAGTCCCAAATCATAAATCTGCGTAAACAACAGAAGATTACGCTCCAGGTTTGCACTGTCAAGAATAACAGCTACTTTATCCGGAAAGTTTTTGTTTTCAGGGTTGGAAATAGCAGCATAAACCACTTCTTCGTCTTTACTGCGCGGATAAATGCTGTAAGTTCCCGGAAAATCGATGATTTCCAGTTCTGTTCCGGAGACAGTCAAAAAACCGGAGTGCTTATCAACAGTTACGCCCGGAAAATTTCCGATATGTTGTCTTAAACCTGTCAACCGGTTGAAAAGTGAACTTTTCCCGGTATTCGGATTTCCAAAAAGAGCAATTTTCTTCATTTATTCTACTTGAATCAAAGCCGCTTCGGAAAGCCTCATGGATAGTGTATATCCTGAAATATCCACAGCGATCGGGTCTCCGAACGGAGCCCTGAACAGAATTTCAACTTCCTTTCCTGCATAAAGGCCCATTTCCAGTAATTTGGGTTTCAGCTCACTTTCCACAATACCTGCAATGGTTATCTTTTGATGCAACGGAACTTGTACAAGCGTTTTCATGAGGAACAAATTGATGTTGAAATTCTGAAAGCTACAAAATTAAGGGAAGCAGGTGATTCGCCAAATACCGGGTTTAAGGTATATCCTTAGTTAGTTGGCCGATTTTAGGTCATCCAGAATCTTTTGCACATCATTTTCCGTCGAAGTGAGTTTGCTTTTACAAAGCTGGATCAGTGCTGTAGCGCGTTTTACTTTCTCCGAAAGCAGGTCCACGGAGATTTCTCCGGATTCAATATCTGCAATAATCTGCTGCAATTCTTCGTATGCCTGTTCATATGTCAGCTGCTCTTCTTTCACAATACAAATTTACGGAAAAATATAGATAATGAATGAGGGAAAATTTGCTTCTCTCTTTGATGGAAGGCTAAGAAGAAGTAATTTTTGCCTTCAATTCCTGTGCTTCTGTTACAATTTTCAGATTTTCTCCGTTTTGAGCCTGGTTTTTTACAGAAAGCACACCTTTTTCATTCGTAACAATGGCATAACCACGATGTAAAACGGTAATCGGATCCAGTAATTTCAGATGAAGTTCTGCTTGCTGTAATTTCGCAGATTCCTGTTGAATTTTACGGGGAAGGGCCCGCAGCATAACTTCTTCTCCGGCATTTATTTTCTGTATGGAGGAATTAAGAACTGTTTTTGAATGAATCTGAAGTAAATGAACCAGATTTTGCTGTTTGTTTTTCTGTGTTTCAAACAGGTATCCGAAAGAAGAACGTATTTGATTACGAAGCTCTGAAAGTTTTTGATTGGAATAAACTATCTGGTGTTTTGTCTGGAATTCGAAATCCTTGACTGTATTGAAAAAATCATTTTTTTCTTCCGATAAAGCTGTTTGGACTTTTTGTTGAAAAGAGCGGGTAAGTTGAGTAAATTGATTGTTGATATCCTGGAAAATGCGCCGGATTTGCTGCGGAAGTTTCAGGAGCAATTTATCCAGTGGGGCATCCAGGTCCTCCAAAATACTTAGTAGAAAATAGGCCATGTCAGAAGGGGTGATGCCGTTCCGGAAAGCGATCATCTCACAAACGGTCAGATTCGTGGAATGCCCGATTCCTGTCAGAACCGGTAGCGGAAAAGTAGCAATGGCTTTTGCCAGTTCGTAATTGTTGTAGCAGTGCATCCCGATCTCACCGCCTCCGCCACGAATAATGACTACAGCATCAAAATGCTGTTTGATTTGTTCAATGCGCTTCAGTTGGTTTTGTATTGATAGAATAGCTGCATCTCCCTGAAGGGTTGCCTCAAACAGAAAGGTGTTGAAATGATAATGTTTCGGATGCCCGTTTAACAGGGTTATAAAGTCGGAATAGCCTTTGCTGTCTGCCTGGGAAATTACCGCAAGCCGTTTCGGCAGCAGGGTCATTTCCCGTTGCTGATTGGCATTCAGGATTCCTTCCCTGTTCAGGCGTTCAAATGTTTGCTGCCGCTCTTTTTGGAGGGCCCCTAAGGTATAATTCGGGTCAATATCAATAATCTCCAGCCCGATGTTGTAGAGTGGATGATAGGTGATTTTCACATGAAACAATAACTCCATTCCGTCGTGCAAAGGCTCCTTCACCACTTCGTGGAATTTTTGCTGAATGCGCTCAAACTGTTGCTTCCAGATCATTCCCCGCATTTCTACCACGATCGAATCTTCCTCTTTTTGAACCAGTTCCGGATAGCAATGTCCTTTGCGGGTAGCATTGAGTTTGTGCATTTCGGCCATTACCCAATAGGTGCGCGAATAGCGTTCGGTGATCGTTCTGCGGATTGATTCGGCAACTTGTTTGAGAGTAAAATGCTGTGGGGCTTCCATTATCTAAAGATAAGGAAAATTCTGCAACTTCCGATTTCTGTTATCTATGGATAAATAGGTGTAAAATCAGGTACTTAACCATACCCGATAAGGTTCTTCTGGTAAATTCATAAAGACAGTTTTCCAGGAATCGTTCCCCGATTTTTGATCGTAAATGATTACGATCTTAATTGCTCAAATTAAATTACAAGAGATCCGAATTTAATTTTTGTCAATTATAGATGACAGTTCGAATCTGTTTTTCCCAGGATTCTGATCTGCCATAAACAGAATCCCAAATAGAGTGGATAATTGGTGATAAGGTTCGGTACGAAACCCTTATAGGTAGAAAAACAGCTGTCATTATTGATGCGTCTGACAATGAACAGGCGACGGTGAAACTCAATGGATCATGGAATTTCTTTTGCAGGAAAATAATCACTTGAATAGGCTGCCCTTTGAGACAGCCTATTTGACTTATTAATAGAGAATTCAGATCGGATAAGGAACATATCCCACCATTCCCTCTTATCCTCACAAGGTAACTTCACGCGATCAATTACTGCGGATACCCATTGTTTGCCCAGCATTGAATCTTATTTAATTGATCGCTGGTCAATGAACTACCTTTTGGCATATCCTGATTGGTTAAAACATGCTGAGCAAATTGACCGTTGCTTGTGATCGTACTTAATCCTGAATAACTGGAATAATTGGAATGACAACTCGCACAGCTGCTGTTGACGATGGATTTAACCGTATTGTTATAAGTGGCATTGGTTCCATCACAAACCGGAGTAATTTTCTTTTTTGTTTTTTTACAACCGACTGCCCCTAATCCGGTGCTTAAGCAAGCTGCAAGCAGGATTCCTGCAAAATAATAATGACTGTTTTTCTTCATTTTACTCATGGCATTTGTTTTTAGTTTTTATGATCTGTTTTTGATTAAATTGAATGCTCCATTTATTAAGAAGGGTGTGCTGGAACCAAAATCATCTGCATTTAGAATTTCAATAAAATCCATGGTGATTTCTCCTGTCTTAACTGCTTTTCTCTAACATAATGATTGTTTTAAACCTGTTATCAAAAGTAAAATAGGTATCTAAGGGTTTCCTTAGGACTTTCTTAAGATCTCCTTAAAATGTATGTTTACTGAAGTTCCTTTACCCAGTTCACTTGAAATAGTAATTATTGCCCCGATAGCTGACGCTGCTTTCTGAGCAATGGAAAGGCCTAATCCGGTTCCTTTGATGTCTTTGTGATCGAGAGCATCGGAGCGAAAGAACGGATTGAATAGTTGCGGGACATCTTCCGGGCGAATACCGATTCCCGAATCGGTTATTTCACAATTAAGTCCATCCTTGTCTAAAAAACTGCGGATGATAATCTGGCCTCCGTTTCTTGAATACTTAATTGCATTCCCCAAAATATTATCCAGGATCAGACGCCCGTAAAAACGATGGATCGCAACGGATTGATCATTGTAATTATTCTTAATTACATGTAATTCTTTGGTAACGATGTCCGGATGCCTGTGTGTCAAAATTTCTGTGAGCAGTAAATCAATCTCAACAGATGAAGTGGCATTGAGTTCCGGATTGGTATCGAAACGTGCAATTTCCAACAATTGATCGATAATGAGGGTCATCCGGTCTATTTCCTTCAGGCAGCACTGAATTTTGGATTTATACTCTTCCTGGCTGCGTGGTTTCCGGATGAGTACCTCCAGCGTTCCTCTCAAAACTGAAAGCGGAGTTCTCAACTCATGCGAAGCATCTGAAGTAAATTGTTGTTCCCGTTGCATGGCATCCTGGATACGCTCCAGTAAACTGTTGATCGAATCGGACAAATCATATAGTTCGTCCTTACTTGTGGGAAGCATAACCCGTTCATTCAAATTATTCCGCGTAATCCGATTAGTCGTTTCACCGATTGTTACCACCGGAATAATACTTTTTCCGGCTAAAAAAGAAGTGATAAAGAATAACCCGATTAAAATGATCGGAAACAGAATAACAAGAATCATTCCCAGGTTACTGAGCACTGTTAAAGATGCGTCTATCGACATTGCTGCTGCTACGTAACCTTTTAGTATCCCATTTCTCTTAATGGGTACTTGTACCTGGCGGATATTCCGCTGATTCAAATGTGTATTAAAAGGTACTTCGTTCGGTTGTTCTTTTTGAAAGATCAGGTGCTGCCCCTTTAAGTTGGGGGACTTAGCAAGCAGTTTCCCATGTCGGTCAACAATTTGGATAAAAACCGGATTCACCTGAACTTCCAGGTGTTCGATCTCTTCCATTTCCTTCGCGTTGACAAACCGGATCGAATTCGTTGTTAATTTAACCTCCGTCAGGTGTTTATATGATTCAAATAATAAATCTTTGTCCAGATTCGCATAGATTGTTTGTCGGACAATAAAGTAAACGGTTCCGAATACGAGTAGAATGATCAGAGCTGTGGCCAGCATAAAACGGGTTGCTATTCTTTTTCTGAAACTGAAGTTCATACTTCTTTGGCGATGTATCCGACTCCCCGAATGGTTTGAATATAGTTTTCATCTTCTCCGAGATGCAGTTTTTTACGCAGTGCATTGATATACACATCAATGATCCCCGTATTGTAATCAAAATGGATATCCCAGACGCTTTCAATGATCCGGGTTCTTGTACAAACGATTCCTTTATTACGGATCAGCATTTCAAGCAAGGCAAATTCCTTTTGAGTGAGTGTGATTTCGGCTTTGTTCTTGAATACCGTATGAGCTGAAAGATCAATGGTTATCGGACCAAGCGTCAGTAGATTTGTTTCTCCGGATTTCGGGCGTAGCTGTACCCTGACACGCTCTAACAATTCTTCAAAATGAAAGGGTTTTTTAATGTAATCATTCGCGCCGTTCTGCAAACTGAAAATGATTTCCTGAAGGGTATCTTTAGCCGTTAAAAAGATGATGGGTGTTGTTTTAAATTGTTTCCGGAATTCCGTACAAATTTCAATGCCGCTTTTTCCGGGAAGCATCCAATCCAACAATAACAGGTCATATTCTCCCGACAGTGCCAGTTCAAGACCCTGATTTCCCGTGTGGCATACATCGACGGTAAAGGACTCTTCTTCCAATCCCTGCTTCAGGAAATTGGCGATACCGACCTCATCTTCAACGACTAATAACCTCATGATGCAAAGATTGAAAAAATATACCGGTCATCCGTCAGTCGATTCTTAAAGTTTGCTTAAGAATTTGAGCGTTTTGCTTCCGTTTTATTGCAACTCCTTTTCGAGTGATTCTAAAGGATTGCGAAGATTTTAGCCACGCTTCTCCAAAAGGAGAGAATTAATTTTTTCTACTTTTGCACTATGAATAAATCGAAATTTACTGTAACAGCTGCTTTACCATATGCAAATGGCCCCCTTCATTTAGGGCATGTGGCTGGTGTGTATTTACCTGCTGACATTTTTGTGCGTTTCCTGCGTTCGAATGGACATGATGTTGTCTTCATTTGTGGATCGGATGAGCACGGAGCCGCGATTACTTTGCGCGCGAAAAAAGAAGGAATCACACCCCGCGAGATTGTGGACAAATACAATAAGATTATTGGTGATTCATTCATGCAGTTCGGGATTTCATTCGATATTTTCCATCGTACCTCCACACCGATTCATATCGAAACAGCACAGGAATTTTTCAAAGTATTGGAAAAAAACGGAAAGTTTATCAAAGAAACAACCGAACAGTATTTCGACGAAGAATTTCAGCAGTTTCTGGCTGACAGATATATTACCGGAGATTGTCCAAACTGTGGAAACAGTGGTGCTTATGGAGACCAATGTGAAAAATGTGGTTCTGCATTGAGCCCGACAGATTTGTTGAACCCGGTTTCTGCGCTGAGCGGAAAAACTCCGGTTTTGAGAAGCACTTCTCACTGGTTTTTGCCGATGGATCGTCACGAAGAGTGGTTGCGTACGTGGATTAAAGAAGGAATACTGGACGGAAAACAACAGCACGACCCGAAAGCATGGAGAAACCAGGTAATCGGACAATGCTTGTCGTGGATCGATGGTGGTTTGCGGCCGCGCGCTATGACCCGCGACCTGGATTGGGGAGTTCCCGTTCCGCTTCCGAATGCAGAAGGAAAAGTCTTGTATGTGTGGCTGGATGCTCCGATCGGATACATTTCAGCAACAAAACAATGGGCACTTGATAACGGGAAAGACTGGAAGGATTATTGGTGCAACGAAGAACGGAAGCTTGTACATTTTATCGGGAAGGACAATATCGTGTTTCACGCGATTATTTTCCCGATTTTGCTCAAAGACCATGGGGGATTCATTTTACCGGATAACGTACCTGCTTACGAATTCCTCAACCTGGAAGGAGGTAAATTTTCCACATCCCGCAACTGGGCGGTTTGGCTGCACGAATACCTGGAAAGACATCCGGACAAGACCGACGAATTGAAATATACCCTGACGGCAACTGCTCCTGAAACGAAAGATGCGGAGTTTACCTGGAAAGAGTACCAGGCTCGTGTGAATAATGAGTTGGCGGACATCCTGGGAAATTTTGTGAATCGTGCCTTAGTGTTGACGCAGAAGTATTATGGAGGAAAAGTTTCCGCTTGTGGGGAACTGACGGCAGAAGACCAGCAGGTTTTGAACGAAATGAAAGCTATTCCGCAGCGCATTGCGGGTCTGATTTACCAGTACAAACTGCGCGATGCTCAGGCAGAGGCTATGTTACTGGCGCGTATTGGGAATAGATACCTGGCAGATAATGAACCGTGGAAACTGATAAAAACCGATCCGAAGCGCGTGGAAACAATTATGAATGTGGCGTTACAAATTACCGCAAACCTGGGTCTGGTACTGGATCCATTCCTGCCGGAAACGGCGGCGAAAATTCGTGCATTTGTGGGAATTGAAGCACAAAGCTGGGACAAGGCTGGAAGTACCTTATTGCATGCTGGAGATCAGACCAATATTCCTTCGATTTTGTTCCAAAAAATAGATGATGAATTTGTAGCGAAAGAAGTTGGATTATTGCATGCTTCACAACCGGTTGCTGCGACTGATTTCTCACCTCAGAAAGTTGAAATATCCTTTGATGATTTTTCGAAGATGGATATCCGATTGGGAACAATTGTGGATGCAATCCGCGTTCCGAAGGCTGATAAATTACTGCAATTGACTGTCAATACGGGAGTTGATACCCGTACGATTGTTTCCGGAATCTCGGAGCATTACGTTCCGGAAGAAGTAATCGGAAAGACGGTTGCTGTTCTGATGAATCTGTCACCAAGAAAAATTCGCGGAATAGAATCACAGGGAATGATCCTGATGGCTGAAAACAAAGAAGGGAAACTGAGCTTTATGATTCCTGAAAAAAACTTTGAAACCGGTGGAGAGATCCGGTAGAAATTTAATCTTATGACATATATCCTGAATTAGATCTGGGTTTTTATTTGTCATGTTTTTGCCTTGATTTTTGTGGAAAAACCGTGGGGGAATTTATTCCCGCAGATGTGCACAAAAACCGTGTCAGAATCATTCTTTGTGTCTCTTATTTTTCAGAAGTAAATCTTTCATTGTATCTATCTGGATTTTTTGCATTTCCAGTAATTCCTGTTGCTGATGGATGATAAGATGATCTATTTTTTCATGCAACAAGCGGATTTCAACCTCTGATTTCAGATTGATCATGTAATCTTTTTTGGCGCGTTCCCGGTCTTTTTCTTCCTGCCGGTTCTGACTCATCATGATGACTGGAGCCTGGAGCGCTGCCAGACAGGACAAAATTAGATTCAGCAGAATGAAGGGGTAGGGGTCGAAACCTTTGTTCAACAAAATAAATGCATTCAAACAGATCCAAAAAAGCAGGAAGGCCACAAATGAAATGATGAAAGTCCAGCTTCCACCGAAAGAAGCAACTTTATCGGCAACCCGCTGGCCGAATGTATCTGTGCTTGGAGTATCTTCCAGCTGATCAGAGAGTATCCTTTTGTTACTGAGAGAATCCAGAACAGTTTTGTCGAGAGAAGAAAGTTCGCCTAACTGTTCTTCCATTATATTGGACAAGTATTTTTGACGGTAGTCATTGAGTTCATCGATAGCCAGGAAGTGATTTTCCGAGAATTTCGGGTGTTCTTTCTGAATCAGCGTTAAAATGCTTTTGCGAATGGTTTTAGCCGAAATTCGTTCTGCCAACGGAAACTGCTTGTTTGATAAATCGCTGCAAAAGGTGTTCATGTGTGAAATCATTGGTATCAAATTTACCTGGAAAGAATGCAACTCAGTAAAAATCCCTCAGATAATATGCGGAAACTTGTTACAGTAACTCATTCGCCAGGTTGGCAAGCTCGGAACGCTCTCCTTTTTCCAGCCGGATGTGTGCAAACAGATTTTGTCCTTTCAAACGATCAATGAGATAAGCCAATCCGTTACTGTTTTCATCCAGGTAGGGTGTATCAATCTGGTGAACATCTCCCGTGAAGACGATTTTGGTTCCTTCTCCGGCACGTGTAATAATTGTTTTCACTTCATGCGGTGTCAAGTTCTGTGCTTCGTCTACGATGAAAAGAATATTGGATAAACTTCTCCCTCGGATAAAGGCAAGCGGAGTGATCAGGATCCGGCCGCTTTCTTGCATTTCGACAATGTGTTTATGTCGTTTTTCATTTTCACCAAACTGTGATTTAATGAATTTCAGATTGTCCCACAAAGGTTCCATGTATGGCCCGATCTTGTCGTTTGCATCCCCTGGTAAGAACCCGATTTCTTTATTGGAAAGTGGAACCAGCGGGCGGGCCAGGATGATTTGCTGGAAGAGTTTGTGTTGTTCCAGGGCGGCAGCCAGGGCGAGTAAGGTCTTTCCTGTTCCTGCAACTCCCTGCAGTGCCACCAGTTTAATATTATTGTTCATCAAAGCATTGATCGCAAAGGCCTGTTCCGCATTTTTCGGCTTGATTCCGGAAGTGTATTCCTTTTCAACGCGCTGTAAGGTATCTGTCAGTGGATCAAAGTAAGCCAATCCGGAGCTTTTACCGTTTTTCAGGATGTAATACCCGTTTGCCAGCTTTTGATTTCCCAGGATGCCAGCTTCTTCAATGGTTCCTTTCAAAAAGAGTTGCTTGATTGTTTCGGACTCAATTCCCTCAATTGTTGAGCTGGAAGTTTGCTCCAGTGTATTGGAATGAACTTTCCCGGTTTCATAATCTTCTGCCAGAATCCCCAGTGCTTTCGCTTTGATACGCAGGTTGATGTCTTTGGTGACCAGTATGACTTCTTTTTTCGTCTCTTGTTCTTTAACAGCTAAGGTTGCATTGATAATTTTATGGTCGTTTTTTCCCGAACCGTAAATATCTTCTGCATTTTCTCCCTTCGGACTGGTATCCAGAAGCACCCGGAATTTTCCCAGGTTCGGCCCCAAAGAGATCCATTGCTGTAAGTTTCCGGTAGCGGAAATTTTGTCAATAAAACGAATTACTTCCCGTGCTGAAAAATTCTTGGTATCATTACCAATCTTAAATTTATCCAGTTCTTCCAATACGGTAATCGGGATCGCCACATCATGAATCTCAAAGTTCATAATCGCATCGTGATCATGTAGCAGAACCGAAGTGTCTAATACAAATAATTTGTTCTTTTTTGCCATGCTGAAGTATTTGTATTAAAGTACTTTTTTAAGTGTTTCGTTACACGCTTTCAGATTCAAACTTATTGACAACGAAATGTGGCAAAAAAGGCTTTTAATTCTCTGCTTATTTTTCTATTTATAAACTTTTCAACATTTAGATTGTAATTTGAGCTGATACATTCTGACAAACAGTTTTCCACAATCAATTTTAGTTACTCCAGAAACAAGTGGAATCCGTTGCCTGTAGAAGTGCTGCTTCAACCGCTCCTCCCAAAACCGCAGTACCTGGGATCATACAGAAATAAATTCTAGGCGGAGTGTGTGACTGACAAATTAGAGATTATCTTATGCAAACAAAGTCTTCAGCACTTCATCGATCCGTGTGCACGGAATCAGTTCGATTTTGAAGTTTGATTGATCGATTCCCTTGTTATATTTAGAGATGATGATTTTCTCAAAACCGAGTTTTTCCGCTTCACGGATACGTTGTTCCATGCGGTTCACGGGTCGGATTTCCCCGGATAAACCGACTTCGGCAGAGCAACAGACCGAACGGTCAATGGCCAGATCTGCGTTGCTCGACAGAACCGCAGCTACAACAGCCAGATCAATTGCCGGATCGTCCACGCGGATTCCACCTGCAATATTCAGGAATACGTCTTTCGCTCCCAGTTTGAATCCACAGCGTTTTTCCATTACTGCCAGCAACATGTTCAGCCTTCTCAGGTCAAAACCGGTAGAAGAGCGCTGAGGTGTTCCGTAAGCTGCCGTACTCACTAAAGCCTGCACTTCGATCAGCAAGGGTCTTAATCCTTCCAATGTGGCTGCAATAGCAACTCCGCTCAGACCGTTGTCTCCAGAAGAAATTAGGATTTCCGAGGGGTTTTCGACTGTTCTCAGCCCCGAACCACTCATTTCATATATTCCCAGTTCATTGGTACTTCCAAAGCGATTTTTGATTCCGCGAAGCAGGCGGTAAACATGGTGCTGGTCTCCTTCAAATTGCAAAACAGCATCTACCATGTGTTCAAGCACTTTTGGACCAGCCAAAGAACCTTCTTTGGTAATGTGTCCGATCAGGAATACCGGAACTTCAGTCATTTTTGCGTAGCGCAGCAATTGTGCAGTACATTCTCTGATTTGAGAAATGCTTCCCGGAGCGCTTTCAATTTGTGAACTGAAGAGCGTCTGGATTGAATCAACGATCAGCAGTTCCGGGCTTGTTTCTTCGGCTTGCTTAAAAATGTTCTGAATATTAGTTTCAGTGAGAATGAAGCAGGATTTATTCTTCTGCCCAATGCGTTCTGCCCGCATTTTGATCTGCTGCTCACTTTCTTCGCCTGAAACATAGAGTACGCGCATGGAGGTCTGAACTGCCAGCTGAAGTAAAAGCGTCGATTTTCCGATTCCCGGCTCTCCACCGAAAAGAATCAGGGATCCCGGCACTAAACCATCTCCCAGAACACGATTGATTTCACTGTCAGGTAAGACAATTCTGCGCTGTCCGTTTGAAATGATTTCCTGTAAAACCTGTGCTTTTGCTGTTCGTCCGGATGAGGTGGAGAATGCAATAACCTGGGGCAATTGCTTTTCAACCAATTCTTCGACAAAGGTGTTCCATTCGCCGCAAGACGGGCATTTCCCCAGCCATTTCGGAGTTTCGTAACCGCAATTCTGACAGAAAAATGCTGTTTTAACCTTTGCCATTCATCAATTTTCCTTCGAAGATAAAACAATGCCGTTTACGAAAGTGTAAGCGGGTAGTATTTTTCTCCTGCAGATATCCGCAGAAAACAGGACACAAGTTTCTAATTATAAAGCCATCAGTTAATCGACTGATGGCTTTTTGTCAGTTTTTCTTATTTCACGATAAAGTTCTTCTGAGAAGTTCCTTCATTGCTTGTCAATTGAATGAAATACATTCCTTTTGCCAAAGCATTTGCAGGAAGGGTAATGGTGTTCAGCTCCGATTGAAACGTTTGTACCATTTGTCCGGTTGCATTGGTGATTATGATTATTTTTAATCCTGAAGCAGGCGTTTCAATCGTCAGATAATCACTTACAGGATTTGGATATAATTTCCAGGAAGCAGTGTACTCTTTTAATCCGGTAGTAGAAATACAGAATGAATCACTGTGTGTATACCCAAAATTTGCGTTGGCTGAACTCAATTCAGCCAATGTAGTTCCGTCCTGAGTTGTAATTGTGTAGGATCCGTTAGTACAACTCCCGCCTTGCAATCCGTCTCCGTAAGAGTCATTGATAGTGAATTTGTAGCATCCGTCATTCAGACAGAAGGGAACATTTATGGTTGTTGTTGCAGGCGTTTGTGTATATGTTCCTCCGCTGAACAAGGTTGTTGTACCGGTATTATCTTGTAATACCCAGGAAATCTCATCACCATAACAATCCAGTGTCAGATTTAGATTAACCACGTCTCCGTTCACCACCACATTGAAGCTCGAAGTAACAGTATCGTTCGATTGGTTTTGGTCTGTCAAAGCATTCGGATTGGAAATGATTGCTTTAAAAGAGTGGTTTCCGCTGTTCAGGGTTGCAGTTGGCAAAGTAATCACGCTGGATGCATATTGTGACAGTGAACCTGTCCAGTTGTAAACCAGGCCGGTTGTTCCGTCAAATCCATAGTTGATTGTTGCGGAAGTCAGTGTGGACGTTCCGAAGTTCACAATCGTTATGATTGGTAAAATAGTTCCTGTACAGATGATTCCTGACACTCCCAGCGGATTGGACATGGTTGCATCCAATGCAACAGCAGGTCCTGCCGGATCGTACCCGTCAACAATGGTTGCGCCGTTGTTATTTGGATCCAGCCATGATTTCAGGTGGTTGGTGCTGTCACTTCCGGCAGGATTCCAGGAGTTTGCCAGGCGGCCGTAGTAATCAGCAGAGTTCAGGCTGGAACAGGAAGCTCCTCCTCCCCAAAGCTGCCCGACGATGCGGTGATTCTGATCAAACAGTGGAGAACCGGATGAACCACCCTCCGTTGTAGTATTTCGGTCCCAGTGAAGTGTCCATGTAGAGTTTGCTTCCGTTGAGCCCATTGCCTGGGAGATAACCAACGGATTATCGTCGAAGGAAATTTTCTTGATGTCTCCCGCCGGGTGGTGAATACATACAGCAGAGCTTGGAATAGCGCCAGTATTATCCCATCCGGAGAAATAAGGGTTATAACTTGCCGGAACCGTATTGTTTACGAGCCCTCCTGTAATTTCCACCAGGCAGAAATCGGAAGGAGTTCTGCGCGCGCGCAAAACAGCTCCTGAAAGTGATGAGAATATAGGAGAACTTCCCGGAGTTGTACATCCTGCTGCCTGCCAGTTAAAGCGAAAAATCCAGCTTGCAGGGCTGCTGTAGCAATGGTTTGCAGTTAAGACATATGGTTTTCCGTCGTTCTGCGTATTGTTAATCAAAGATCCGGAACAAAATCCGTTACTTCCGGATACCAGCATAAGGGCTCCGTTTCGCTGGTTTGCCCATGGAGTTCCGTCCGTACAGTTAACGTTCATATTACAGGAGCCGGAGCTGTTGAATGCTTTTTCTGCAAATTCTCCTGCTGTACGGTAACCATGTGTAACTGTGTTTACATTCAGGGAAGCAATCTCCCCCATGTTTTTTGCAGGAATGTAGTACTCAATAATCGCCGTATTTCCCGGGATTAATTCTGTTCCAAGGTTTCCTTCGTACAGGTGATATGCGGTAAATTTCCCCAGAATAAATGATTTATCCGGGTTGTAAACATACAACTCGTTTCCTTCCGGAAGAACCACCTGATCCAATGTCAGGTTTACGGTTAGTGCATTTTCACAAGTAATGACCAGCTGCCAGATCCGATCTCCGTTTGGAAGAGTGTTCCAGGTACCGGAGTTGCTCATGTTAAGCGAAGTATAGTTGTTAAATCCGAAACGCCACGGAGCATTTCCTGCTTTATCCGTTATTTCATCTTCAACTCTCAGCGCGGCAATATCGGGTTCTGAAAATGACTTTTTATCAATCTGTTTCAGGGAATATGACGCTTTTGTACTTTTAGGAATACCTCCGTCACCCTGTTGTGCAACTAACGAAAAGGAGAGAGTTAGTAAGGCACATACCAGTAGCTTTTTTTTCATTTTATGTTTGTTTTGCAAGAGTTTACTTTTTATTCTTTATAATACTACAATCTCTTGGTGGCGTGGAATTGGTTTTGATTTCTTGATCATTCACTCTGGCTTTGATAGATTATTCAGATAATTTTCATCCGAAGAGCGCTTTCCATCTACTTTATTGTCAATTGCTCCGGTATAAAATCAACTCCATGTTGTCATTCAGCAGAAATACGTGAGGAGTTGTTCTTGCTTTGAAAGTATCTGCCAGTTCGGAGTTTTTATTGTACCGGGGAATGACATAATTATTGGAGAATATAGTTTACATTTATCTGCCAATTTACGCTTTATTCCCAATATGAAAAAATCTTTAAGCATTCTTTTTCTGCTTTTTAGCATTTCTGTCTTTGCTCAAAGCTTTGAGATTCCGGCTCTGAAACAACCCTTTTATTTTACGATATCCTGGAATGGAAGGAATGGGGAGTATTGTTCTGAGCCGTGATCTGACCTTAACACAGAGACAAGTGGAGCTGACAATGGTTTCAGGAGATGCAAAGAGTACCTGGCAGCAGGTTTACAACCCGATAAAGCAAACATATTTCATTTCAGAAGACGGCGGAAAATATGCTTATTTTCTTGAAAATCTGGAGTTAAGTGATGGGAAGGTTTTCCTGCATCAGTTGAGTTTTGCCGGAAATATCAAGGTCATGAACGTAAGTTTCCTCGCACCCTTGAAACGATTGGGAAATTTCAGCCCTTCGGATTTGTATCTTACGGATATTATTACAACCGAAAAGGCACTTATATGGATGTTCCGGTACAAGGACAAAGATAAGTTGACAACTATTGCTGTTTCCATGACGCACCACAATTTTAACCTGTATGCATTTATCGTTTCTGAAAATGTGACTGGTTCTTCTAAAGTGGAGGATCAGATTTCGTGGTATATTGCTGGTGAAAAAGGGGAGAATATTGTGTTTGCTGCCAGGATGCATGCCGGAAAAGAAGCGGGATGGAAGGTGAAAGAATTCAACCCTAAAGGAGTGATGGTTTCGGAACAATCACTTGATCAGAAAGGAATAAATTTTATGGCTCATACCCGTGTTGGTTTCGGGAGAAGAGGAAGTGCTTTGTTGAAAAGAAGTGAGCCGGATGAAAGAGGAACCCTGATTTTTGCCAACGGATTTTATTTTGTGGGTGGAATCGAACAAAACGGAACGGCCGTAAACGTGGTGAGTTACCGCCTTGAAGATAAAAAATGGGTGAAAGCTTGTGAATCGGTTTGTACAGTTTTTAATCCGAAAAACCCCCTGGAAGTTGGTTGCTTAAGAATGAGCGAAGGAATTGGCTGGTATGTCAATTCTGCTGATTCTGAAGGGCATTTTCACAGCTTCACTTCCAGTGTTGGAATCATGTCTGGGTCAATTGATCAGGCAACTTCCAATCCGAGTCGTTTGCTTACTGCGGAATTTCCAAGTAAATTTGTTGCAGAATTAGATACCAAGTGGTTGATTTTTGACACAAAGCAACTACCGGCTAAAGGAAATATAACCTTTGAATACAAGCAAAAATGATAATTGGAATTTGTGGTGGTAGCGGATCGGGAAAAACGACACTTTTAAAACGTTTGGCAGCATTTTACGGGGAGCTACAACCGACAGTTTTTTCAATGGATAATTACTATCTTCCTATAGACCAACAATTGCGGGATGAAAACGGAGAAGTAAATTTCGACCTGCCGACAGCCTTGGATAAAAGGCGCCTGATCAGTGATCTGCAGGATTTGAAGAATGGACAGCCCATCGAGGTGAAGGAGTACCATTTCAATACCCCACCAAATAAAAACGTGTTGATTACGCTTGAACCTTCTCCGATTATCGTTGTGGAAGGATTGTTTTTGTTTCACTATCAGGAAGTAAATAATCTTCTTGATTTTTCTATTTTTATGAATGTTGATCCGACAGTGCAGTTGGACCGGAGATTGTACAGGGATCAGGAAACGAGAGGATATTCGAGAGAAGCCATTTTGTATCAATGGAACAATCATGTGGTTCCATGCTATGAGCAATATCTGGCTCCTTATATCCATTTGTCGGATTTTGTGTTTGCAAACGATCAGGATCCGGATTTGGAATTTGAACGACTCATTCAGGTATTGACGCCGAAATTATTATGTTTAAAGGAATAATTCAATTTTTTGCACAACGGGGATACGCACTGGTTCTGAGTGCTTCCGTTTTGCTATTAATTGTTTTATTGTTCAAATTTAATCGGTCGGACAGGGATGAACTGGAACGCTTTCAGCAAGTTTTTTTATCTCAAATCAATGCTGCGGACAAGCAACTTGCAGCACTTCCAAATGATTGGAGCACACTCAGTAAGAAAGATTTTTCCCGAAAATACAATTATTTAGAAAACACCTTATTTGTACACGTTTACCAGGGTGATTCCATGATTTTCTGGAATACGAACAAATGTCCTGTTAACCGCTTTGCCGATCTGCATTTTCCTGTAAACGGAATAGTACAATTGCAAAATGGCTGGTATTATTCTCAGTTTAGAAAGCAGGAAGAAACAACCTATGTCGTAACGTTCGGGATCAAACGGACTTTTCCGATCAACAATGAACAGTTAAGAGATTATTTTTTTTACCCCTTTCCGAAAATTCAAGGAACAGTTTCGTTGATTCCGGAGCCGTATTCAACTATTTTTGATTCCGGCAAACAAGCTGTTTTCAGCATCCGGGATATGGAACACAGTTCCTATGACGATGTCTTGCTGACGGTGATTTTCGGAGATGTGCTCCTGATTTTTTCCCTGATTGGGTACCGGGTGCGTCAAAAATTTGTTCAAACAAGAACAATTCAGGTACTTTTCATTCTGGGAATACTGACACTGCGATTTCTGGAACTTCGGTTCGGGTGGTTTTCCTGGATGGGCAATACGGCACTTTTTGATCCGGGGCTGATGGCCCTGAATAACTGGATTCCCAATTTTGGAGAGTTTTTGATCTGGTCCGTGATGTTGGGAATTATTTTTCCTTCGATACTTAACCTGGTTTCCGGCATAAAAAAGAAAGGATCGGTTTATATACTGTTGTGCCTGATCCCGGTTTTAATCATGGTCTTCCCGAAGCTGATTAAATTAACCATCGTCAATTCAACTATCCCGATTCATCTGAGCGAGCTCTTGAAACTAAACATTTTTTCCGCTTTGTTTATTCTGATTATTGGTTTGGGAACACTGTTTCTGTTGCAATTCTACCAGGCAGTAATCAGCAAATGGAAAGAAACGAATCCTTCCCCCAGTTTGGTGATTTTGGTTCTTATGGGAATTTTTTCTTTCGTAATCATCAGTAATGAGTGGATTTTCAGGTTGCACGGATTCTGGATCATCTGGATGTTTTCACTGCTGATAGTTTCTGTTTTAGTGGTATTTCGTTTTCAGGAAAACTGGAGTTTTACAATTTACTTGCTAACCACTTTCTTGGTTTCCTTCGGAATAACCATGAACCTGGAAATGGAGGCCAGGAAAAAGGAGCGGGAAGAACGCCTGCTTTTTGCCAATCAACTGGCCGATGACCGGGATATCAATACGGAAGTGGATTTTGCGAAGGCGAAGGAAAAATTGATTTCTGTGCCTTTTATCCGGCGCTTATTCCGGCACGATATGAAGCCGAGTTTTTCGGAGTTGAAAGAAGTAATGGAATACCAGGTTTTCAAGGGATATTGGGAGCGATATGACGTGGATTGCTATTATTACCTGGAAGACAGTCTGAATGTGCGTTTGAACGGAATGTACAAGCGACAGCTCGATGAGTTGATCGAACGGCATGGAATCCGGTCTGAAATAGACAGCAATCTGTACTACATAAAAGATTATACCAGCCAGTTTAACTATGTGTTTCATATTCCGCTGGAAAGAAATGGTGTAAAAGTGGAATTTTACGGCACGATGAAGTCGAAGCGGATTCCGGAAAAGATTGGATTTCCACGACTTTTAATTTCCAAACAAACCGCTGTATTTGAATCATTGGAACGGTATTCGATCGCAAAATATTATGATAATCAACTGGTGTTGAATTATGGCACGTACAGCTATCCGACCAGTCTGAAAATGTTCGGGTTCGAAAGTGAGGGAGGACATGAATGGCTGGAAAGAGCCGGAACAGAACATCTGATTTTCAAAAAATCCAAAACGGATGCCATTGTTCTGAGCAAAACGGTTCCCTCTCTGCTTTCATATCTGACTACAACGGCTATGCTCCTCGTGTGTTTCGGAGCGATTCTTGTTTTGGTTTTATTACTGAAACAAATCGACCAGGTACGAGTATCCGACGGGATTTCCATGATCACCAAAATCCAGCTCGTTCTGATTGGGCTGATCGTCGTTTCACTGGCCGGATTCAGCATTGCAAGTACAAGTATGCTGAGCGGACAATACCGGTCTTATTCAACAGATCAGATCCGTGAAAAAGTAATATCGGTCATCAACGAGATTAATTCAAGGCAGCGGTTCATTTCGGAAAAATTCAGCGATAAGAACCAGGATGAACTGGATTATCAGTTGCGCAGGTGGTCGAAGGTTTTCCTGGCAGATATCAACCTGTATCAATCCGATGGGATTCTGGCCGGGACTTCGCGGACGAAAATCTATAATATGGGCTTGTTAAGTGAACAAATGAACCCAAAAGCACTTTATGAGCTGATGTTCAACAAGCGGTCAGAGTTCATTCACGAGGAAAATATTGGTTCACTAGTGTATTTGTCGGGCTATGTTCCGGTATATAACCATGATAATGAACAGCTTGGTTACCTGAATATTCTCCATTTCGACCAGCGCAACATGTTTGAAGACCAGCTCCGCCAATTTTTTGTTGCCATTCTGAATGTCTTTATGCTTTTGCTGGTACTTTCTATCCTGATTGCTCTTTTGGTTTCTTCCTGGCTCACAGGACCTTTACTGCTTCTGAGAAAAAGTTTTTCGCAGTTTGAACTGGGGAAAAACAGTTCTCAGATCAACTACAAATCGAAAGATGAAATTGGCTCTTTAGTTGCGGAGTACAACCTGAAATTAAATGAACTTGCTGAAGCTGCTGCGAAGCTGGCACAATCAGAGCGCGAAAGTGCCTGGAGGGAAATGGCCAAGCAGGTAGCGCACGAAATCAAAAACCCGCTCACGCCGATGAAACTGAGTGTTCAGCATCTGCAACGGGTTTTTGATCCGAATGATCCAAATGTAAAAGAACAGATAAAACGTGTTACGAACTCTCTGATTGAACAAATCGATGCTTTGACTCATATTGCGAATGAATTTTCAAATTTTGCCAAGTTGCCGCAACCAGTGATGGCTGAAATCAATTTGACGGAGCTCACAAAGACTGCGGTGGCTTTATTTGATAATGATGATCATGTAAACATCAGGCTGGAATTGAATGCGTCAGAGGCTATTTATGTGAATGCTGACAGGGAAATGATTTTGCGGGTTTTGAATAATCTGATATCAAATGGGATCCAGGCAGCAGGTTTAAATCTGAAACCAGTGATCGTTATTTCAATTAATGGTGATCAGAAATATGCTTACATACGGATTTCCGATAACGGTTCGGGAATTCCGGAATCGCAGATTCACACCATTTTTGAACCGTATTTTACAACAAAATCTACCGGAACAGGCCTCGGCCTGGCAATGGTGAAGCAAATCGTTGAAAATCATGGCGGCTCGGTTGACATTGAAAAGACATCTGCTTCCGGTACAACGGTTCTTTTCTCCATTCCCTTGTTATACAAATAAAAAACCAAGGATTAATTTAATAACCCTTGGTTTTCTTCGTAGTTATTAAAAAACAAATTATTTCGATACTACAACGTTGAAACGACTTGTAGTTCCGTTAGAATAATCCAGAGTGAATATATAAGTGCCTGTATTTAATCCATCAACAGAAGTTTGGAATTGTCCGTTTTCGATTTTTACGTTTTGAGTGGAAACCTGGCGACCCGCCATATCAACAATACGCAAGATTGCGTCACCTGCAGCTTTTACTTTAATGGTGATT
The DNA here is from genome assembly GCA_031260455.1 of Fluviicola sp. GTDB lineage: Bacteria > Bacteroidota > Bacteroidia > Flavobacteriales_D > Crocinitomicaceae > Fluviicola. Next base: position 128,904 of record JAIRJW010000012.1, on the reverse strand, counting down.
ACTTCTTTAGCAGGAATTGGGAAGGCAGCAGCTTCAACAATGTTCTCAGCTACATTCAGCGTTGCTCCTGTTCTCACAGCGATTGAAGGGACTGGTAAGCCTGTAAAACCTGCATTATACCATGTTGTAGCATCATTACGAATAGGGAAGCGGATCAAATTATCCTGATCTACAGCGAGGTCATAATGATCTGTTGTACTATAGGCCATGTATGCCTTAGGAATATAGCTGGTAATACATAGCAGGTAAGATTGAGAATTACTAAGCCTGTAGTATGGATCACTTGTGATAGGCATGAAAATTGTTTTTTCAAACATGTTGCTTGCTGGCTCTGGATAGATGTAAGAACCTGCAGCTACTTCACTGATCAGAGAGAAAGTTCCGGCACTGATTGTCTGATCCGGATCATCCCAGGTGTACAGCGACCAGGTAAATTCAGCACCATCCAAAGTAACAGTTGCTGTATCATCATTACTGATATTGAATCCTCCATAGTAGATTCCATCCACGGCAACTCTGTTTGCGTTTGGATCTTTGAATGCAATACAGGTTTCGAATTGGTTGTTCGGCAATGCAGAAGGACGATAGAAACCATCTTTTGCGATGATATCTCCCGCAGGATCCAAACGAGCCAGGGACCAAAGAGAATCACTGATACTGAAATAATTTTTGCTGGTATTGTCACCAAGGAATTCGTCTATTGCTCCCATCTTAACTATGTATGTTACCTCATATTGCCCGACAGTGTAGGAAGATGCAGAATAAACAGGTGTTGTCATAAACAGAGAATCTCCGGATGGAATAGTCCCTGCAGGAGAAATTTGATTGTAGATCTCCGTACCATCTCTTTTGATAATGGTATTTAATAGAACTCCTGTTTGGTTATTAATACCGAAGTTGTAAACCCAGCTACCCGGACTGAGAGAAAATTCAGATGCATTCTGTGCTAAAGCAACTGGTTTGGAACCAAAGTTCGCTCTAACGGAACTGTTGTCCAGGACTGTGATATCATCATTAAAATACCCGGTTTTATCCCCGATCAATACAACAACTGTTTCGCTGTTGTCGATGCGTTGTTTGATCAGTGTCCCGGTTGAAAGGGTAACAAACACAACCGGAATGGTCACCGAAGGGCCTTCACTCGCTGTTGTACCACCATCCATGTTTAGCAATTGATCTTCGCGGTTAACAATGATAACGGCAATTGCTCCTGCGTCCTGGCACATTTTAGCTTTTATACCAAAACCGCATGCCCCGATTCCCGGGTTTCCTCCGTCACCACGATAAACCATTGCCACTTTTCCTGCCAAACTCCCCGGAGCTAAAGCATTACATCCGGTAGCAGATGCAGGATTTCCCTGAGCATTGGTTCCGGATGTACCATCATTTGGAATTACAACGGTGTCCAGAATCGGGCCATAACCAATCAAGGTTGATAAACCCCAGTTACTACCGTCGCCGTTACTGGAGAAATCATAAAATCCCTGGATAGAAGCAGGTTCTTCAACAGAGAAAATCACTTGTGACATCGCTGTTGAACCAACCATTATTAATCCAAGGGAAAGTAATAGTTTTTTCATAACATAATTATTTTAAAGATGATCCAAATTAAGGAAAAATTAAAAAATAAAAAACTTTCACTCAATAATCTTAAAATAAATATAAATTACAGATGTGGTTTACTTATGTTTTTTACGAACTAATACGTTTTTATTTTATTGAAATGGAGTATGAATATAGATGATATATTCATTTTTCATACAGATCGCGCGGATTTCGCAGATAGACGGACTCGAAGTCTGTATTAATCAGCGGGACTTTGGAAAATCACCTAAATTCTTGAACAAGTTTTAAATTCTAACAAAAAGAGCTCGCCAATCGACGAGCCCTTTCCAATCAAGCCAGTTCTACCTTGCCTCGACTATTTCGTTATCATTTAGAGGTAATTTTTAGACTCTCCGGAGAAGCAGACAACGAAATGAATATCTTTCTTGGTAAAGAGATACATTCATTTTTCAAAGGTTGGAATCAAAATGAATATTTTATCTGAAGCTTTATACCCTGGATATCGTTGAAAACTGCATTGCCACTTTTAAGCCTGGATACAAACTGATATTGCATACCAACACCCAGAGCTGTTTTATTTTTAAACGGTACGATGTGGTAGTCGATTCCTACAGTTGCTCCAAGCTGAAATTTATCGGAGTTATACACATTCGTAATCATTGAATGGTTTGCTTCGTATCCGCCCAGCAAGCGGTTGATGGAAATCCCACCGTAAATCGTTGCTCCCCGGTAACTATATCCGACGGAAGACATCAGGAAAATCGTATTCAATCGTTGATTTGAGCTAATATAATGCCCGTTAATATAACTTCCGTTTGATTGCGCATATTGACTGAAACCTAAATCCTGTGTCAAGCGGATATTCCTGATATAATAATGGTATTGCAAATCTGCCGCGATCCCCATGGAAGGGAGCGAACTGGAGAAAGCACTTCTGTTCTTTTCATTGATGAGTGAGAACTGTCCTCCGAACTGTACACTGAATCTTGGTTTAAACGGCACTTTGGACGGAATGAATGTGAAATCACCGATCTGGCCGTTAGTCGGCTCGTAAGCAATTTCCTTTCTGCCCAATTCATTCAGCGCAGTCAGATCATCGAATGTTGTTACGGTATTGGAAGCCGTTGCCTTTGAAGCGGAATGATTTTCAACCGGATTTGGAATTGAAACATTTCCTGGGTTCGGATTCACTGCAAACGGTCCATTCAAATCATTATTCACCTCGTTTTGCGCCAGAATCCTATTTTTCAGATTGGTTTTACCGGTATCTTGTTTCGTAGTCGCATTTCGAACATGGTAAACTCCTATAGTATTCTCAGAAGCAACTGAAGCCTGTTTGCGGTTATTTAAAGCATTTGAAGACATTTGCTCAGATCCACTCGTTCCGGAAACTGCCTGCGGCTGATAACTGTCGGATTCTATGACATAATCCGTATAAAAAGAAAGGAAAACAAACAGAACGGAAGCAGCAGCCATTTTCAACCACGGCATGCGGGTTGTAACCGGATCGTTCAAACTTACATTCAACCGGTTCCAAACACGTTCTCGTGAAAGTTGTTCTTCCAGTTTCGTCCAGCCATTACCGGAAGCATTCGGAGACCAGTTTTCGTATGACTCAACCATCACTTTATCAGCGGAACTTCCGTTTAATTCCAGCGTTTCATCCAAACGGTTCCAAACAGCGGAAACAGCCAGATCAGCCTCCAGATCTCCCCATAAATCAGGAGACGGTGTACCGGCATCCCAGTTCTGGTAGGATTTCTGAAAGGATTTGAATTCCCTGTTTGGATTATTTGAATGTGATTGACTCATTTAGGAAATTAATTTTTGCTTTAACACCGACCGGGCATAATTTAACTGGGATTTGGAAGTTCCCACGGAAATTTCGAGTTCTTCGGCAATTTCAGAGTGCGACCAGCCTTCCAGCGCATACAATTTCAATACCAATCCGGCCTTTGTAGGCAGTAAGTTGATCTCTTCCAATACCTTTGCAAACGAAATACCTGTTTCCAGGTCTAATTCTTCCTGATCCAGGACCGGAATTTCCGCCAGTTGTGTAAAGTTTTTGCGTTTTCTGAGTGCCTGCAGGCAACAGTTCACTGTTACCCTGTGCAGCCAGCCTTCAAAAGAGCCTGTAAAATTATATGATCCGATATTCTTATAAATGTGCATAAATGCATCATGCAGCATATCTTCCGCATCCTGTGTGTCTGAGCCATACAGCTTGCAAACTTTGAACAAATCCTTTGAGAAAAGGCGATATAGCCTTTCCTGGGCAGGTCGTTCCCAGTTCACGCAACCATTGATAATATCTTTGTATCCGGCAGACACTACTCAACAGTTAATATCAGGGCATTCGGGATTTGATCCGTGATTTTATTGAACATCTGGATGTTGTAATCTTTGCTGATGATCAATGTCGGCACGCCATCTTGATTGACATAGGAAGGGTTGTTCCAGACACTGCTCGGAATGGATGATAAAAGCTGATTGACATCAAACCCAATATATACTTTATAGCTTTTTTTCCGTTCAAGGTAGAACGGATTCTGTACCTTGAAAGAAAGATCCTCATAATCAGACCATTCTATAATCATCGGAATCTGTTCTGCTCCTTTAAAACAATATCCTTCCAGGCGGATACACGGATGATTTGTCTTGTCAATCAGTGTTTTAATTTCGAATTTGGTATAGTCTCCCATCGGAATATCCAATCCGATTCCCAGGTCATTCTGAGTGGAAAATTGGATCTTATCAAGCAATATATCCTGTGTAATCTGAACCGGATCACCTTTTACGCGCGTTCCGGAAACAATAAATTGCTTGGAATAGAAATATCCTTTACTGATAACCGCATTTCCCTGATTCGAAGTTGTCGAATAAAACTTCCAGCTCAAGTTCAAGGTGGCTGGCTGCTTCAATCGCCATTTTTCACAACCACCTGATCCGATCAGAATCACTATTAACAATAGGTATAAACCTCTCATTTGCAATTTATTTTAAGCTAAGATACGACTAAAATAAAAAGGTTGGAATTTAAACTTATTTAGAAACAATACAAATAGCATTTACATTATCTTTGTACCATGGAAAATGGAGCAACAAGAAAATTCAGTGTGCGTGAGATTCGACAGGATTTCCCAGCTCTGCGCCAACAGGTATATGGAAAGGAGCTGATTTACTTTGATAACGGAGCAACCTCACAAAAACCACAGATGGTTCTGGATGCCATTAACCAATATTACAGTATGGACAATGCGAACATTCATCGTGGAGTTCACCATCTGAGCCAAAAAGCAACTTCTGAATACGAAGAAGCACGTGAAACGATCCGTCGTTTTATCAATGCTCCGAAAAAAGAAGAAATTATTTTCACCAAAGGTACCACAGACGGGATCAACCTCGTAGCAACTTCTTTCGGAGAATTGTTGCAACCAGGCGATGAAATCATAATTTCAGCTATGGAGCATCATTCCAATATTGTTCCGTGGCAAATGTTGGCGAATCGCAAGAGACTGGTGCTGAAGGTTATTCCGATCAATAAACGCGGAGAGTTGCTTCTGGAAGAATACCGAAATATGCTGTCGCCGAAAACAAAACTGGTGGCAGTTGCACATATTTCAAACAGCCTGGGGACTATCAATCCGCTGGATCAGATTATTGAAGCAGCGCACGCGGTCGGCGCAAAAGTACTGGTAGACGGTGCTCAGAGCATTCAGCACACCAAAGTGGATGTACAAGTTATGAACTGCGATTTTTTTGTTTTCTCCGGACACAAAGTTTTCGGTCCTACCGGAATCGGGGTGCTTTACGGAAAAGAGACCTTGCTGGATGAAATGCCTCCATATCAGGGTGGTGGCGACATGATTTCGAAAGTTACTTTTGAGCGCACAACATACAATGACTTACCATTCAAATTTGAGGCGGGAACTCCTCATATTGCTGGAGGAATCTGCCTGGGAACAGCTTTGAATTACCTCAATCAGTTTGATTCGAAAGAACTCGAGGAATACGAACGCGATCTGACCGAATATGCTCAGGAAATGCTGGAAACATTTGAAAATATTGCGTTGATTGGAACGGCAAGAAACAAAACCTCAGTTGTTTCATTTACCGTTCAGGGAATTCATCCTTTCGACATCGGGACATTGCTCGACAAACAGGGAATAGCTGTTCGTACGGGGCACCATTGTACACAACCCCTGATGGATTTTTACCAGATTCCGGGAACAATCAGAGCATCTTTTGCTTTTTATAATACACGGGAAGAAATTGACAAATTTATAGCAGCAGTAGAGAAAAGTATTTCCATGCTGGGATAGGGGAACAACATGAGTATCGAAGAAAAACAACGAGAAATCATTGATGAATTTGCCATCTACGATGACTGGATGGAAAAATACGAATACATCATTGAGCTTGGAAAAGACTTACCATTGATTGACTCGTCCAAAAAAACAGACGATCGCCTGATTGAAGGATGTCAGAGCAGAGTTTGGCTGGATGCCGCTGTCAATCAGGGTAAACTACGCTTAACGGCAGATTCGGACGCGATTATTACTAAAGGAATTATCGGTCTGCTGGTTCGCGTTTACGACAACGAAAGCCCGGAAGACATCGTGAAAAGCGATCTGCATTTCATTTCCGAAATCGGGCTTCAGGAACATCTTTCACCAACCCGGTCGAATGGTCTGGCAAGTATGGTGAAGAAAATTAAATTAATGGCATTATCTGCATTAGCAAAGTAAGATGGAACATCTGGAAGATAGAATAGTAGCAGTTCTGAAAACCATTTTCGACCCGGAAATTCCTGTAGATATTTACGAATTGGGATTGATCTATGAGGTGCGGATCTCCGGGGAAGGTGTTGTAGAAATTGACATGACGCTCACTTCTCCGAATTGTCCGGTAGCTGAATCTTTACCGAAAGATGTTAAGGAGAAAGTGGAGCATATTGATGGCATTTCCGAAGCCCATATTAACATTGTCTTTGACCCGCCATGGGATAAAGACATGATGAGTGAAGAAGCAAAACTGGAACTCGGATTCCTGTAATCTTTGTTAAGAATCTGTGCTGAAAACAGGCAGATTTTTTAAATTAATCGAAAAAACGAAACTAGTATTATGACAAAAAGAGTTGTAATTACCGGATTGGGAGCCCTTACACCAATCGGGAACAACGTTCCTGACTTCTGGAACAACATGAAAGCGGGGGAAAGTGGTGCGGCCCCGATCACAAAATTCGATACGTCGAAATTCAAGACAACGTTTGCCTGTGAAGTAAAGGGCTATAATTCTGCCGATCATTTTGACGTGAAGGAAATCCGAAAATATGATCCGTTCTCTCAATATGCGCTTGTTGCGGTGAGAGAGGCAGTTTCGGATGCCGGGATCAATTTTGAAGAGCTGAACAGAGACCGCATCGGGGTGATCTGGGGATCCGGAAACGGAGGAATCCAGACATTCCAGGATCAGATGAAGGAATACTGTGCCGGAGATGGGACACCACGTTTTACGCCTTTTTTTATTCCGCGTATCCTGGTCGATATTGCTTCCGGGATCATTTCCATGGAATATGGTCTTAGAGGAATCAATTACTGCGCAGTTTCTGCCTGTGCAACGTCCAATACAGCTATGATTGATGCTTTCAACTACATCAAATGGGGGAAAGCAAATATGATCATTTCCGGAGGCTCAGAAGCCGCAATTAACGAAGCCGCAATCGGAGGATTCTCTTCTGCCCAGGCGTTGTCGAAACGCAATGATTCCTGCGAAACTGCTTCGCGTCCGTTTGATGTAACACGAGATGGTTTCGTAATGGGAGAAGGTGCCGGAGCGATCATCCTGGAAGAATACGAACACGCAATAGCACGGGGAGCGAAAATTTACGCAGAGGTAGTCGGTGGCGGAATGGCTGCGGATGCTTATCATCTGACGGGAACTCATCCAGAAGGAGACGGAGCTGTTCTTGGAATGGAAGAGGCTCTGCACGATGCGGGGATTACAGCTGATCAGATCGATTACGTGAATATGCACGCAACTTCTACTCCGCAGGGCGACAACAGTGAATTGATCGCTTTGAAACGCGTATTTGGTGAAAGGCAATCACTGAGTGTTTCCGGAACGAAATCCATGACCGGACATTTGCTGGGAGCGGCCGGAGCAGTAGAAGCCATTGCCTGTATCAAGGCGCTCCAGGACTCCGTGGTTCCTCCGACTATCAACACAACAGATATCGAACCGGATTTTAAAGGTTTGTTTGATTTTCCATTACGGAAAGGAAAGGTAAAGAAGATGACTTATGCTATGAGCAATACCTTTGGTTTCGGAGGGCACATTGCAACGGTGATTTTCAAGAAGTTCCAGATTTGATTATCCTGAAGGGAAGACGTGACGGGGTTAATAAAGTAAAAACAGTAAAATACCCCGGGTTTTTAAAAACCCGGGGTATTTTGTTTATATATCGTTGTTTGGGAGTATTTAATCCGCAGCAACTATTGCCTTTAAGTATTCACGGTTCATACGTGCAATATTTTCCAAAGAAATTCCTTTTGGACATTCCACTTCGCATGCTCCGGTATTCGTACAATTTCCGAATCCCTCTTCATCCATTTGTTTTACCATGTTCAGAACGCGTTGTTTTGCTTCAACCTGTCCTTGCGGTAGTAATGCCAGCTGAGAAACTTTTGCGGAAACAAATAGCATGGCGGAAGCATTTTTACAAGTTGCAACACATGCTCCGCAACCGATACAGGTTGCTGCTTCAAATGCTTTATCAGCTTCTGCTTTTCCGACCGGAATGGTATTCGCATCTATCGTACGTCCTGAAGTATTTACGGAAACAAAACCCCCTGCTTGCTGGATACGGTCAAATGCCGAACGGTCTACAACCAAATCTTTGATTACCGGAAATGCTTTTGCTCTCCATGGTTCTACATAAATCGTTTCACCGTCCTTGAATTTACGCATGTGCAACTGACAAGTCGTTACACCACGGTCTGGTCCGTGGGCTTCTCCATTGATATACAAAGAACACATTCCACAGATTCCCTCACGACAATCATGGTCAAATGCGACAGGTTCTTTGTGCTCATTTACCAGCTGCTCATTTAATTGATCCAGCATTTCCAGGAATGAACTGTCTGTTGAAACATTGTCCAGTTTGTATGTTTCCATACTTCCTTTGGAGTTAGCGTTCTTTTGACGCCAGATCTTCAGGTTTATATTGATTGTTTTTGATGCCATATTTTTAGTTATTAGTGAACAGGCACAGGCAATAATGCCGTCCCACCCAAAATGTTGTCTGTTTACTTGTAGTTTCTGGCTGCGATTTGAATGTATTCGTAGTTCAGTACTTCTTTATGTAACTCGGACTGATTGATATCCATTCCTTTGTATTCCCAAGCTCCAACAAAGTTGAAATTCTGGTCATCACGTAAAGTTTCCCCTTCAGAATCCTGATATTCTTCACGGAAGTGCCCCCCGCAGGATTCATTGCGCTGCAAGGCATCTCTAGCCATTAGTTGACCCAGTTCCATGAAGTCAGCAACGCGAAGTACTTTTTCCAATTCCGGGTTCAATTCATTTGCATCACCCGGAACATAAATATCTTTATAGAATTCTTCACGCAAAGCGGCGATTTCGGAAATAGCTTCCGTTAATCCCTGGGCATTGCGGCCCATTCCTACTTTATTCCACATAATGTGACCCAAACGTTTGTGGAAATGATCTACAGATTTTGTTCCGTTATTATTCAGGAATTTTGTAATTAATTCTTTTACATTGTTTTCTGCCTCATCGAATTCGGGTGAATTGGTAGGAATTTTTCCGGTACGGATTTCACCTGCCAGATAGTCCGAAACAGTGTAAGGAATAACGAAGTACCCGTCTGCCAATCCCTGCATCAAAGCCGAAGCTCCCAGGCGGTTTGCTCCATGGTCGGAGAAGTTTGCTTCACCAGCTACAAAGCATCCCGGAATTGTTGATTGTAAGTTGTAATCAACCCAAACTCCACCCATGGTATAGTGAACAGCTGGATAAATTTTCATGGGTGTTTCATACGGATTTTCATCCGTAATTTTTTCATACATCTGGAACAGGTTTCCGTATTTTTCTTCTACCCATTTTTTACCCAATCTGATAATATCTTCTTCATTTGGGTTGTGATTTCCGGATGCGTATGCAGTTTGCTTTCCTTTTGCAGTGATTTCTGAAGAAAAATCGAGGTAAACCCCTTCCATTGTATCGTTTGCTTCAATTCCGTATCCGGCATCGCAACGCTCTTTTGCCGCACGGGAAGCCACGTCACGGGGAACGAGGTTACCAAATGCCGGGTAACGGCGCTCCAGGTAGTAATCTCTGTCTTCTTCCGCAATTTGTGTTGGTTTCAATTTTCCCGCACGAATCGCCTCTGCATCTTCTTTTTTCTTTGGAACCCAGATACGACCGGAGTTACGCAGTGACTCGGACATCAAAGTCAGTTTCGATTGATTTGTTCCATGTACCGGAATACATGTTGGGTGAATCTGTACATAACAAGGATTTGCAAAGAGAGCTCCGCGTTTGTGTGCTTTCCAGGCTGCGGTTACGTTTGATCCCATCGCGTTAGTGGAAAGGAAGTAAACGTTTCCGTAACCACCAGTACAAAGAATAACTGCATGAGCAGAATGACGCTCAATTTCTCCCGTGATCAGGTTGCGGGCAATAATTCCGCGTGCTTTTCCGTCCACTTTCACCAAGTCCAGCATTTCGTGGCGGTTGTACATTTGTATACGTCCCAGTCCGATCTGACGTGAAAGCACCGAATAAGCCCCCAACAATAACTGTTGCCCGGTTTGTCCAGCAGCGTAGAATGTTCGTTGCACCTGGGTGCCGCCGAAAGAGCGATTATCCAGCGAACCTCCGTATTCGCGTGCAAAAGGAACTCCCTGAGCCACACACTGGTCAATGATATTTCCGGATACTTCAGCCAGACGGTAAACGTTAGCCTCACGGGCACGGTAGTCACCTCCTTTAATTGTATCGTAGAACAAACGGTAAACGGAATCACCATCATTCTGGTAATTTTTTGCTGCATTAATTCCTCCCTGAGCTGCAATGGAGTGTGCACGGCGGGGAGAATCCTGGAAGCAGAATGCTTTTACGTTGTATCCCATCTCTCCGAGTGAGGCTGCTGCAGAAGCTCCCGCCAAACCTGTTCCAACGACAATCACGTCAATTTTCGGACGATTATTCGGTGCAACCAGGCGCAAGTGGTCTTTATAGTCGGTCCATTTTTTTGAAATATGACCTTCAGGTATTTTTGAATCTAGAATAGACATAAAGTACTTTTTTGAATGTTATCTATTTAAATAAATGATCACTGGAATAATTGCGAATAACAAAGGAACCACGACAGCAAATGCTTTTCCAACAACGGAAATCAGTTTGTTGTATTTTCTGTGATTCAATCCCAAAGACTGGAATGCGGAAACAAATCCGTGCCACAAGTGGAACATGAGTACGAACATGGAGATCACATAACCAATTACTGCCCAGACAGCAAGTTGGTTTGTTGGTTGTCCTTGCTGTGACTGACCGAAGAAATTCATCACCACTGTATGTAAATCTTTGTAGCCTTCAGCTGCAACCAAACCACTTTGAGGATCTTTGAATTTTGTTCCCTCCGGTTTGATCTGAATTTCTTTTTCATGTGTCTGAGGATTGATGTACCCGATCGGGAAATAAACACCCATTGTTGTCAGAGCCTGGATTTCCGTATACTCTTGTGTGATCTGCTGACCAGTCATCGGATCTTGTCCCTGTTGTACTTTTTTCACTTCAACATAGTGTAACGGAACTGTTTCGGCAACTTTTTGTTTGTACCAGAAGTTTGCCATGTGTGTACAGATAAAGATCAAAATCGCCGTACCCAAAATTGCCATGTAGCGGGAAGCTGTTCCGGAATTGGCGCCAGGCCTGTTGTGCGCATATTTTTGCGGACGAGCCTGTTTATTTTTCACGGCCAGATACAACCCAAGGCAAGCGTGTGCCAGGATGGAAATGTAAGTTGCATAGGCCAGAATCTTGATGAAGATGTTATGGCCCATGAAGTAAGCGTACTCGTTAAACGCACGCCGACCTTCTTCACCAGTTTTTGTAATTAGTTGAAGATTCCCCAATAAGTGTCCGATAAGAAAGGTGATCAGAAAAAGCCCCGTGAGGGCCATCCAATACTTCTTTGCTAATGAGGACGTAAATATTCCAGATTTACTCATAGTGTTTTAAAATGTTTCAAACGTTACAAATTTAATCGCTAGAACAACCCGAATTAATATTTAACCTTATTTAGAAACAATATAGATTACTTTGAAAAACTGAGTGTTTACCTGGGATAAAATCAAAAAAGGCGACATTTCTGTCATCTTCTTTTTGAAAGAAAATTAAAAATTAATGGCTTACAGTCTCACTATCCAGTGAAATTCCTTGTTTTTTGAGCAATTTGTTTACAAAAACAGCGAAGAAAGTAATGTATCCAAAACACACGGCACCTACAATGAACGATGGCTGGATTCCAATGATGTCGGATAATTTACCCTGAAGGGGTGGAATCAAAGCTCCTCCCAAAATCATCATGACCAGGAATCCGGAACCTTGAGCCTGGTATTTTCCGAGTCCAGCCAGGGATAAGGAGAAAATACACGGCCACATGATGGAACAGAAAAGGCCTGCGCTCAGAAATGAGTAGATGGAAATGATTCCGGAAGTATTCAGTCCTGTCAGTATACAAAGTAATCCAAGCCCTCCGAATACGGCCAGTGATCTTGCAGGCTTGTCGTTGGTCAGATAAAATGCGGCAACCTGAATCAGAACACATCCGATATACCAGTAAAGCATCTTGACATGATACCCTGCCGCACTGGTCAAGGCAAGAATGATTCCAAAAGCAACAAGCGGAACAATGAATTTCAGGGTTAGCTTTGCTCGGTTGGAGAGATTGAAAACATTGATGGAGCCTGACCAGCGGCCAATCATCAGGCTTCCCCAGTACATGGAAATGAACGGAGTTATTTCAGAAGATTCATAGGCTCCGAATGCTTTCATTTTTAACAGTTCTCCCAGATTGCTTCCAATCGCGACTTCAACGCCTACATATACGAAAATTGCGAGCATACCTAAACTCAATTGCGGATATTTCATAGCACCCCATGCAGCTTCATTCTTTTTGGCAGAACGGTTTGCAAACAGGATTCCCCCAAATACTACGAGAATTCCGGTTGAAAGCCAGATTATGCGCTTTTTCTCCAGCGGTACCTGAATTTTTTTAATTTCCTTTTCAATTGTTGTCTTGGTCTCTGCCTGTGTTTGAGTCAGGTTTAGAATCGGTTTGTTATTGTTGTCAATCGTTAACTGTTCCAGGTCATTTTTTAATTCGGTCAATTGTTTCGCTTCAGTTGACCGGTAGCTGCTGAACACCGGTGAAAAACAAACAATCAGGAGACCGGTTATAACCAGCATGGTAACCATTGTTTTTTTCGGGCGAATAGTTGAATTCGTTGAGGAATCTTCCGTTGTTTCCAACTTTCCGCTCGGAAGGCTTTTGGAAAAGCCGAATAGGGCAGCAACTCCCAGAAAGAGACAGCCAACGCCAGCGTATAAAATGATGACTTTGTTCAAACTCAAACTGGCAATCATTTTGTCACTGATCGCAGCAGATGTTCCGAAAAGGGCAAAAGCAACAATTAAAGGTCCGAGTGTAGTTCCGAAACTATTAATTCCCCCACCAAAATTGATGCGGTTACTCCCGGTTTTTTCATCTCCGATTGCAATCATAAACGGATTGGCTGCCGTTTGTTGCAGGGAAAAGCCCAGGGCAACAATAAACAATCCGAATAACATGGCTGTAAATACATTCAGGTAAACGGAAATAATCATAGTTATGGCTCCCAGAGCTGAAAACAGCAGTCCGTAGACAATACCTTTTTTGTATCCCCAGTTGGATACGAGATCCCTTCCGGATACCGTACTAAAAACAAACAAACTGAGTGCTCCCAGGTAATAAGCTCCGTAAAAAGCAAAGTCGATTAGCTGGCTCTGAAATTGATCCAGCCCAAAGTAGTGTTTACAAAAGGGAATGAACACGCTGTTTCCTGCGGCGATGAACCCCCAAAAGAAAAAAACAGTGGTGAGTATGGTTAGTGCTCCGTAGTTTGTTTTTGTAGTTTGCATGGATTGCTTTTTCGATATACGTGCTCGAAAATAAGCAGAATTCGCTTAATGTATAGTAGTTTCGAAAATTTGTAACAGGTCAGTTAACTGATATTTGGGTAAAAAGAATTTTAGTCTGCCCCATTCAATAATTTCCGGATATCACCAATCAATTTATCCACTTCTTTGGGGTCAGTTCCGTCGTAATATCCGCGGATGCGTTTTTGAGGATCTACCAGGACAAAGTAATTCGTGTGAATGAAATCGGAACCGACATCTCCCTGGTTAGCTGCTTCGGCAGGTTTTAAGACAAAGAAGCTGCGTCTGGCCAGTTTGTACAGGTCTGTTTTTTCTCCGGTCAGAAAATGCCACTGCTTTGGGTCTGCTCCATGTCCTTCGGCATACAACTTCATTTGAGCAACAGAGTCTGTCTCGGGATCAACGGTGAAACTCACGATTTTGAATCGACTCTCTCCCTTATAAACTGCCTGGATGCGCTGCATTTCCGCATTCATTCTTGGACAAATGGTTCCGCAGGTTGTAAAGAAGTACTCCGCAACGTATACTTTCCCTTTCAGATCTTTGGATCCATATGGTTTTCCGTCTTGATCGGTAAATGAAAATTCTTGGATAGTATGTCCGAAACCTTTTCGAGCCAGATCTTCCTCCACCATTTCAGATTCTACATCAATGGGATTATAGACCTTCAAAGGTTCATCTTTTGGTTTTGTGATGAAATAGGAAACTCCAACCCCGACAACAAAAATCAAACCGACAATTAGGACACGCATACTGTTTTTTACAAAATTACATCCTAAATTGCTTCGATAAACATTAATCCCCGCCTAATTTCAGGGTGTATTGCAGCATAACGGTTCTCGGAGGCTCGATTTTCAATGGTCTCAGGGAATACGTTGTGTTCAGAATATTACTGCCGATCAATGCAAAACGGTGTTTGTCTTTCAGCAAATAAGAAATGCGTGCATCAAAAATCCAGTTTCCGTGATGGTGGGAGTAGTAATAGTCCATATATCGTAAATTTTGAAGTATATCAATCATATTTGTTAAATCTTCAAAATCTTTGATGATGGCATCCATGTTGACAATTTTGGAATAATACTTCGCACTGAAGCCGATGGACAGCTTTTTTAGAGCAGTGTATTCCATGTCAATTTTTAAGTTATGTAAGAAACGATATTTTAAAATTTTTGAACCGGGATTCAGAGAGGTAGTATTGTAGGTGAATTTGCGGTCCAGAGAATCCGTTGCATAAAGATAATCAGGATTTAATGTTTGCGGCAGAATGTAGGTATATCCGCATAGAAAAGTTAAATCACTTTTTTTACCAATAGCAACTGTTCCTGCCAAAGATGCGTCAATACCCCTTACACGGGAGTTTCCTGTATTTAAAAATTTGAATCCGGCACCTGTTGACATATCCTCAACGGAGGTAAAACTATGCCATATTCCAAACATGTATTCAATGGTGTTTTGGTATTCCTGCCAGAAGCCTGCAATATCCAGAAAGCTCATTACGGGTCCGAGTTTAAATCCTTGTTTGATACCAAACTCAGCATTCCAGCTTGTTTCAGGCTTCAGTTCCGGATTAGGGAATACACCGAAGTTTCCTACACCTGTTTTGATAAAACGTTCTGTAATGGTTGGAAAACGGTACCCTTGCCCGTAGGAAGCTCTTAAAAATGTGGCTTTGTGGATTTTGAAGCTGGATCCCGCCCTGAAAATAGGTTTTAAAGCTGTAACCGTATCATTTAATTGAAAATATTCCAGGCGCCCCCCAACTGAAATAGTTAATCGTTTCCAGAATTTTTTTTCAGCCTGGGCATAAGCGGAAAGATTTAGCAATTGGTTCACTGGCCTTCCGGATCCGGCATAAATATTTGCATAAGAATAGGTGTGCTGGGCGGTGATTCCACCAACGAAATCGACAGAAATGATTTGTTTAAATGTGTTTCGGAATTGATAATCGCCATAAAGCACAGTTGCCTGATTGCTTTGATTGGCAGACATATCATTAACGGTTCTGAGGACCCGCGTTCTCAAACTGTGTTTTGCACCATGCTTGCTGGAATAAGTAATGTAGGGATCGATATTAAAAATCAACTGTTTTTGTAGAAAAATGGCTCCCGGGTAAGCTCTGTAAAGACCACTGCTATCATTTAACCAGGCCAGTGGCATATTGGTTTCCTGCAACATAAAATTCCCATTGATCCCATATTGAAGCCCTTTGATTTTCTTGTCTCTGCGCGATAAATTGAAATTCAGACGGGCACGTTTGCTTACCATCTGTTTGTTGGTAAAATTGGTAATCGTGTCTGCCAAAACTCCGGGATCAACAACCGGAGGGCCAATGTAACCATGATCATAATTAAAATTGCCCCCTAAAACCAGATCCCATTGCTTGTACTTTCGGGAATGTAAAAAAGTAGCTCCGGTGATTAATGGAGTGTCGTCATACCATTTAGCCCCTTCTTGTGAAGGAGTACTGTATAAACCACTGTATAAAATGACTTTGGTAAGCGGTGTGGCAGTTGGATAAGCTGTGCGGATATTTATGGAGCCGGATAATGCGGAACTTCCTGACAAAACAGAAGCGGCTCCTTTAATTACTTCTACCTGGCTGATATTTTCTACCGGGATGAATCCCCATTCAGGCTTTCCCGCATCTCCGGAAAGCATAGGCATGTCATCAACCATGACAGCTACTTTCGAACCAACTCCGAAGGTAAATCCACTTCCGCCGCGTATTTGGGGTTCACCATCCAGAATATTCAGTCCTGGTGTTTGATCCAAAACAGTTTCAATACTACGCGTGTTTTTGCTTTCGATCAAACGGGGCTTCAATACTTCCATTGAAACGGTTTGATCCTCCAGTGGTTTATCAAATTTTCCCACCTTGATTTCTACCACATCCAATACTGTTGAAATCTCTTCCATCGGAATATCCAGTTCGATCAACCCGTTTTCTGTCACATTGATCTGAATGGTATCGGTATTCATTCCGTCCATTCTGCAGATCAGGTTGTAGATCCCAACCGGAAGCTCCAGCGAGAATTGACCGTTCTCATCTGAATTCGCCCCATATAATTGACTAGTCTTTACAAACACAGATGCTCCGACAATCGCTTCTCCCTGTAAATCGCGAACTTTTCCGGTGATTCTACCGGTTTGTGCAAAAACAAAAGAAGAAGTTGCAAGTAATAAGATGGATAGCAAGTATTTCATAAATTCAGTTTAAAAAGCGAACCACCACTCTAAGAAAGAATGGTGGTTGCACGGCAAAGGTATGAAATTATTATTTCTTAACGATACGAATTGTTTGAATTGCTTGTTCCTGAGTTAATTGAAGCATGTAAACACCATTCTCAACAGCAGACAAATCAATTGTATTTGCTGTATTTGAAATGATTCCCGCCAAAACCACCTGTCCGGAAGTTGAAATGACTTTAAAAGAAGTTTCCTGAGCAACGTTCGAAATGATCAGTTTACCATCGGTAGGATTCGGATAAACGGAAACAGCAGAAAGTGTATTATTTTCTAATCCCAGACATTCATCAACCAAAATGGTATTGGTAGCAGTATTTGAACAGCCATTTGTATCCGTATAGGAATAAGTGATCGTTTTTGTTCCCAATCCCGCGTCAGTCGGGTCAAAAGAACCTGCATTAATGCCTGTTCCGGAATATATTCCTCCTGTTGGAGCACCACCGGTAAGTGTGAATGAATTGTTGTAAACACATACATCCGTGAATGTACCCAGTGTTACGTTTGGCAATGCTTTTACTTCCACTGTAAATGTTTCAAAAGCCTCAGGACAAGATCCTGCTGCAGCAATATTGTTTGTAACAATATATGTTCCTGGAGTGGAAGCGGATAAATCAATAATTCCTGAGTTAGAATTAATACTCAAACCACTTGGAGAAGCAGAAAATGCTCCACCATTCGCCCCTGTACCGAAAATCGGTGCAGGATTTGTTGCGTCCGAACAGTAAGCTTCGGCAGAATAGGTAAAGCTTGCGTCAGGATTTGAAGTGATTGTAATATTTGAATTTGACGCAGATGGTGAAGTAGGACATATACTTGATCCGGAAGCCGTGTAAGTAATCGTATAAGTTCCTTCTGCACTTCCTGCAACATCGATCTCTCCTGTAGTTGTACTAACAAAAACCAATCCTGCTGGTGTGGAAGAAAATGTCCCTGCATCAGCAATGGTTGGAGTTTGATTATCATCTGTAGAACAAATAGTATTGGAAGGATAAGAGAATGTAGAGTTTGCCGGAGGATTAATTGTAATGGTTGTTGTTCCGGTATTTACACAAATTCCCGTATAAGTGTTGGTTACAGTATACGTTCCCGGAGTACTTGCAGATAAATCGATCTGACCGGTTGTGGCATTGATAGACAAACCGGTTGTTGATGTAAAAGTTCCCGCATTTGTAACTGCAGGAGCAGGATTTGCATCAGCCGGGCAGTAAGCAGACTGTGTATAACTCAAAGATGCATTAGGAAGAGCATTTACTGTAATAGCTGTTGTAGTAGATGTTGTTGATCCCCACTGGTTAGTCACGGTTAATGTAACATTATAAGTTCCCGCAGTTGCAAAAGTGTGGGAAGGATTTTCCTGTGTGGAATTTGCTGTCCCGTCACCGAAATTCCAGGAATAAGAAGTCGGGTAGTTTGTCGAAGTATTGGTGAAATTTAGTGAACTTCCCGCACAAACACTGGATACGGAAGCCGTAAAGGACGCTTTAGGGACATAAATCAATTCGATGTCATCTACTAGTAGCTCATCATTTACATTTCCACCACTTGGTGTTTTACAAGACGTGAAAGTTGCTAAAATATAAGCCGTTTCAGAAGTTGGTTGTCCGGTATAAACAAATGGAATTGAAAGGCGTTGCCAGGCCCCCCCATTGGGTGAAATAGCTGATGTTTGTGCCTGTGCAATCACTTTGTCCACGTTATTATAAGTAGGATTGAAATCTTTTGCATCTCTAAATGAGATGTCCTTATGAATCACAACACTTACTCTTGCATTTTCCTGAGTGGAGCCTCCCAGGGTGTATCTTACCCATACAACTATCGAATCAGGAGTATCTGTGAAGGCTTCAGAGAAATCAGCATTTGGTGTATCCGAATAATTGTAATTTTCTATATTGGAAGCACTTGTACTTCCCATGTGAACTCTGCCTAGTGTCATATTGCCATTTGCTTTAGCAAAAATAACATTACGAGTCCAGATCCTAGCGGAGTATGTTCCGGTTGACCCTGGTCTTACTATAGTAGAACGATCTAAATTTTTGCCTTTTCCCAGGCTGGCAGCAGACCCATCCGCAGTCATAAAAGCATTCCAGTTAATCGGTTCGTTGGTTTCCTGTGTAGATGTTTCCCACAGCTCAAAATCACTGTTCCCAATCTGGGTCTGTGAGTTGACATAAGAGGTGGATATTAACAAGGATAAACCAAGTAAAATTCTCTTCATAATTTATATTTTATGATTCTATTATCTAGAATCAGATTAATGGGGCAAATTTAGTGATTTTATTAATTAGCAATCCCGATTTTCTAAAAAGCAGGTAAAGTGTACAGAACTGTGTAAACGATCCCTTTGAGTACTTTGGCAAGGGTAGAATTAAAAATGAAGTTCCAAATGGTTTTTTAAATGATATCTATGACTGTTTATTTAATAGGATCGAATTACCAAGCGTGCATAATATTTAGTTAAAAAGCTACAGAATACTGTTAAAATACAAGCAAATGAAAATTTAACGGGGATTTCCAAATTCTTTAAATTGGAGAATAGTTACCGGCACCTGGAATTCTGTTATTTTTGAAGCAGATATAGAGAAAGCACAGCTTTCCAATATGAAAAAAGGTTTAACAAGCTCAAAAGAAATGAACAAAAAACTCCTGGCAGAAATATGCAAAACACCGGGCGCTCCGGGGCATGAAGACCGCGTAAGAAAAGTTGTGCTGCGTGAAATTGAAACGCTTTGCGATGAAATTATGGTTGACAACATGGGGAATGTGTACGCTATTCGCAAAGGGAAATCAAACCAGTCTGTGATGGTTGGTGCACACATGGATGAAATCGGATTTATGGTGACGCATATTGATGACAGAGGATTTATTCGTTTCACAACTTTGGGTGGTTTTGATCCGAAAACCTTAACTGCTCAAAGGGTCATCATTCACGGAAAAAAAGATGTGATCGGGGTAATGGCCTCTAAGCCAATCCATGTGATGACACCTGACGAACGAAACAAAGTAGCGAAACTTTCCGATTATTTTGTAGATACCGGATTGCCTGCGGAAAAAGTGAGAGAACTGGTTTCGATCGGTAATGCCATCACGCGCGAAAGAGAATTCATCGAAATGGGTGATTGCTTCAATTGCAAATCGCTGGATAACCGTCTGGCGGTCTTTATTGCTATTGAAGTCCTGAAATTGCTGAAAGGAAAAGAATTGCCGCATGACGTGTACATGGTTTTCACCGTTCAGGAAGAAGTAGGAATCCGCGGAGCAAATGCCGCAAGTTTGAATATCAAACCTTTCTTCGGATTCGGTTTGGACACAACAATCGCTTTTGACCTGCCGGGTGCGGCGGCTCATGAACAAATTACAAAACTGGGAGAAGGAACAGCCATCAAAATCATGGATGCTTCAACCATTTGTGATCCACGCATGGTTCGTTACATGAAAGAAGTAGCCGGGCGCAATAACATCAAATGGCAACCGGAAATTCTCACAGCCGGAGGAACCGACACAGCGGGAATTCAACGCATGTCGCCAGGTGGATCTATCGCCGGGGCAGTTTCCATCCCGACAAGGCACCTGCATCAAGTCATTGAAATGGCGCATAAAGACGATATCCGGGCGAGCATTGATTTATTGGCCTCATGTTTGCTTGAGCTGGATCAGTTTAAATCAGCATACTTATATTAAACACGTAGATAAAATTTCCATGAAAAAGATTATTTTTTTCTCACTGGCATTGTTCATCTCCTCGGTAGGAGTATATGCACAGAAAGAATCTAAAGTTTCACTGAAGCCTTTCCACAAACGGGCAATCGTTTCTTATAATGTAGAAAACCTGTTTGACACAATTGATGATCCGAATGTGATCGATGAAGAATTTCTTCCAGCCGGAAAACTGAAATGGACATCGGAAAGATATTATGTAAAGCTGGATCATCTGGTGGAAGCAATTACCTTGAACCTGACAAAAAACCCAATTATTATCGGATTGGTTGAAATCGAAAATGAAGGCGTTCTGAACGATTTGAAAAATCACGGAAGACTGGCGAAAACCAACTACGGGATTGCACACAAAGATTCCCCGGATGCACGTGGAATCGACTGCGGGTTACTATACGATCAGGATTGTTTCAAATTAATCTCCATGGAAAACCTGCCAGTGGCCATTGATTCGATTCCGGATTTTAAAACGCGTGATATTTTATACATAAAGGGTGAATTGCAGGGTGGAAAAATCATTCATCTGTTCGTAAATCACTGGCCTTCCAGGAGAGGTGGAGAGGAAGAATCCGAAATTAGGAGAATCCAGGCTGCACTGGTTGTCCGGTCGAAAGTGGATGCTATTTTAAAAGCAGATCCGAAAGCAAATATCGTGTTGATGGGAGAT
This sequence comes from Fluviicola sp., assembly GCA_031260455.1. GTDB lineage: Bacteria > Bacteroidota > Bacteroidia > Flavobacteriales_D > Crocinitomicaceae > Fluviicola. Next base: position 107,489 of record JAIRJW010000012.1, on the reverse strand, counting down.
TTCAATGATCACCCGGATAATAAGTCCGTTCAGGATATATTGAAGGCAAAAGAAGTAACAGATCAAAGCGCTGATTTGCTGGATTTGTTTGCAGACGATCATAAAGCAGGAAAAGGAACTCACAACTTCAAAGGACAATGGGGGGTACTGGATCATTTCATTATTTCAAGAGCAATTTATAAAGGATCGAACGGGATCAGACTGGAACCGAATGACGGAATTATCGTGTACGAAGAGAAATTGCTGTTCACGCAGAAAGACGGAACAAAAAAACCATCCGCAACCTACGGAGGAAGCAATTACTACGGAGGATATTCCGATCACCTTCCGATCCGCTTAATTTTGAAATAGCAGCATTTGTTCTTTTAATCCGTATTTTCGGGGGAAGTCTGAAGTTATATGAAAACGATTTCTTTTACAACATCGCAATTCGTTACCATTGATTATGAACTGGCAAGCCCGTTTTATAGGGCAGTTGCAGCGTTTTTGGATCTGATTTTCCTGTGCATTTATTTCCTTCTGGCAAGCTATCTTATAGATCAAAACCTGTTTAATCTTGATTGGAATTCCCGAATGAACAGAGGTTCCTTTCTGACAGCTTTTTTCATTCGTTTGCCTTGGCTTTTATATTCCCCGGTTATTGAATACTTAACTAACGGACGGTCGCTGGGAAAACTTATCATGGGGATCCGTGTGGTGAAAAGCAATGGTGAAACAGCCGGATTGCGCGAGTATTTTACCCGTTGGATCTTTCGGATTGTGGATATCTGGGTAGGCGGTTTTGGATTTTTGGCCTTACTCGTTTCGGGAACCACAGAAAAGAGACAGCGAATCGGAGATATCATGGCGGATACAGTAGTTATCAAAGTAAAAGACACACAGCTTTATGGGTTGAAAGACGTTTTATCAATCAAGAGTTCGGATACGCACATACCAACTTATCCCAACGTGATCCGTTTCTCCGATGAAGACATGCTGCTAATCAAGAATACGATCCTGAGAGTACAGCGCTATCCGAACCAGGCAAATAAGGATTTTGCGGTCGAACTGGCAAATGAAACGGCTCGTTTGATAGGACTTGCCGAAACTCCCCGGAAACGTATGGAGTTTTTAAAAACAGTCCTGCAGGACTATGTGGTGTTAACACGTTAAATCAAAAAAGGGAATGGGTGTATTGTTTATCGTTCCGACTCCGGTCGGGAATCTGGAAGATATTACTTTAAGAGCGATCCGGTTACTGAAGGAAACGGAAGTAATCTATTCCGAAGATACCCGTGTGACGAAAAAATTACTCTCTCACCTGGAAATTACAGGAAAACAGATTATCCCGTTTCACGCACATAACGAACACAAGCAATTGGAGCGCTCCGTGCAAACTGTACGGGAAAACCAGATTACCGTTCTGGTTTCGGATGCGGGCACGCCAGCTATTTCCGATCCGGGATTTTTGTTGGTGAGAGCTTGTGTGGAAGCTGGTTTGGAAGTTTCCTGTCTTCCGGGTCCTACAGCCTTTGTTCCGGCACTGGTTGCCAGCGGATTTCCTTGTGACTGCTTTGTTTACGAAGGGTTTTTACCGCACAAGAAAGGCCGTCAAACCAAGTGGCTTTCTTATAAGGAAGAAAAACGCACGGTTGTTCTTTACGAATCGCCTCACCGGATTATCAAAGCACTGGAAGAGTGTGTCAATTTCCTTGGTCCGGACAGAGAAATCTGTGTTGCGCGTGAAATCAGCAAACTATTCGAACAGTTCGTCCGCGGAAGAGCGGAAGATGTGTTGAAACATTTTCAACAACATGCTCCCAAAGGAGAAATTGTCCTTCTGATAAAAGGAAAAAGGATAAGCTTGTTATTTAAGTAATATTGTGTATGAAAATAATCGCCTGTATTTTCTCAAAATGGGCTGTTTCAAGGCTTTGTACTCTCCGTACTTCATAACATCTTTTCAGATTATGCCTCGTCTTCAAATATTTTGCTTTTTCTTTACAGTTAAATTCAAATTCTATAAAAACCGCAAAAACATGCCCCAGATTTTCGGAGAATTTTCAGAATCATTATCTGAATTCGCATGCAAGGCATCATGTGATAAGGACTTTTTGTCCTAACATCTTAAATCCTATTGTGTAATGAACCCGAACTGTGCTCCTGATGAGGTATCTGTACCGTCAAAAGTCATAACGGGAATAGAAAGCTCATTTTGAACCAGTGACTGAATCAGGCTGGTAGAGAAAATCGTGAACATATCCTGATAATAAGTTGCGGCCAGCAAATTTGCTTTTACCTCACGGCAATATTCAATCAGGTTCTTCTCGAAATTATTTTCGTCTAGTAACTGAATGTTTGTTTCCAGGCCATGTTCCTGCAGGTAATTATTTGCCACCTTTAGATTCACCTCGATTTTTTTCATGAAAATTTCATCCGAATAGCGTTTGCCAACCAAGTATATCTTAGAGTTGAAGATATGAGCCATTCTGGAAGCATATCTGATAACCTGAACACTTTCCCGCGCCAGGTCAACCGTCATGACGATGGATTTGATTTTGTGGAAAGAAGTATCTTTTTGCGTCAGGATAATTGGAACATTGCTGTTTGAAACAACTGACAAAGCGGGGCTTCCGAAGATTTTTTGCCAAATGGAAATACCGTGCGTCCCCATGATGATCAGTTGAACACCAATTGATTCTGCAATCAATCCGATATCCCGTAATACCTTTCCGATAACCACACGTGTGGAAATTTCCACTTCCTGATTTTGATATTTGGCAGCCAGGTCACGCAGGTTTTTTTCTGCCGTGATGCGTTCTTCTGCATGAGAAATAATGTGCAGTAAAACAATGTCCCCAGAGTTGCATTTGGCTGCGTCTAAAGCAAAAACCAAAGCATTTTCAGTTACAGGAGTAAAATCGATTGGAACCAAATAGTGAAATGTTGCTGCCATAGCATCAATTTTAAGTTTGATTAAAAGTAATACTTTTTCCTTTTCCCGTGTAGAAATCAAAACAATCTCGCTAACTTTTTACTTGTAAATTTGCACAATGAAGCAAACTAAAGCATTCCATCTGGTGAAAAAGGGCAGTGCCGAATCAGCTTTAAAAAAAGATTGGACCTTGCTGGGAACTGGTGGAAAGTTGGTATTATTTTGGTAGTTCTGAATTATCAAATAGTAAGTTAGAGTCCTTTCAGCGATTAATTTTGCTGGAAAGATGAGTTTTGTTGTACCAATTGGGTTAATGATGCGTTTTAAGTTGATTATCTTAAGATTGCCAATTTAAACCACAGGTGACTTATTAATGCCTGAGTGAAATGATAGTACAAAAGCTCATCATTTGCTGAAAGGAGGCAAAATTGTTGGTAAGTTAATGATTGAATGGAATGAAAAACCGGATTAATTATTGGAGTCTTGTAGTAAGTTCAATTTTGTTGTTGAACATGTCCTGTATCGAACACAGGTCAGATGAAAAACATCTTCAAAAAATTGATTTAATAAATCAGGAGGAAGAAAAGTACCTGCATGACAAAGATTACAATACCTTCCTGATTTATGAAGGAAATATTCCATGTGAAGATTGTGGCGGAATTGAGCAGCGCCTGGTCGTAAAAGGAGATACCACAGGTATTTTCCGTTTAACCGAAACGTATAAAAATGCAACAGAAGATGGCGATGCGACCATCGTTTGCAGTGGTCAATGGAAAAAAATCAGACAAAAGAACGGGGATTGGCTCATTTTATCCCAGGGAACGTTGAAAGACTCTGCACGCAGAATGGAATATGAGTTTCATCTTGGGGAATTGGTTCAAAGATCATTGGACGGGGAGTATTTCAAGAACCTGGGTTTGTATCACCTGAAACTAGTCCGGAAATCCGGTTCTTTGGAATAAAAACCACTTTGCCGGATTCATTCTTCCTTTAATTTTGTATGCATGATGAAAGAAAAGGCACGAGATGGAAAGCGTATTTGCCTGCCATCATTTCGGCAGTTTCCTACGGGAAACTCATTCATTGAAGGGTTTTATATCTCATAATTTGATTCCCAATTCTTTCAATTGTGCTTCATCAATAACTGAAGGAGCGTCAATCATCACATCGCGTCCACTGTTGTTTTTCGGGAATGCAATGTAATCGCGGATAGAGTCGGAACCGCCCATGGTTGCAACCAAACGGTCCAATCCGAATGCCAGGCCACCATGCGGAGGAGCTCCGTATTCAAATGCATTCAGTAGGAATCCGAATTGTGCCTGGGCCTGCTCCGGGGTGAATCCAAGCAATTCAAACATGCGCGATTGCAGTGCACGGTCGTGGATACGAATCGATCCTCCACCCAATTCAACACCGTTCATCGCCAAATCGTATGCATTTGCTCTTACTTTTCCGGGATTAATATCGATTAATGCAAGATCTTCCGGTTTCGGAGAAGTGAAAGGGTGGTGCATCGCGTGATAGCGACTACTTTCTTCATCCCACTCCAACAGCGGGAAGTCAAGAACCCAAAGCGGTTTGAAATCATTTGGCTTACGAAGCCCCAGCTCAGTTCCCATGCGCAAACGCAGCTCATTCATTTGTTTTCGCGTTTTATCCAGAGTTCCGCTCAGAACAAAGATCAGATCCCCGGCCTTTGCACCTGTTGCCTCAGCCCAGGATTTCAATGCTGTTTCATCGTAAAATTTATCTGCTGAACTTTTAAATGTTCCATCTGAATTGCATTTCACATAAACCAACCCCGAAGCTCCGATTTGCGGACGTTTTACCCATTCCGTGATCTCATCAATCTGCTTGCGGGTATATTCACCTGCTCCCGGAACAGCGATTCCAATTACTGCTTCTGCATTATCAAAAATCTGGAAGTTTTTCCCTGCAGAAAGTACTTTCAGATCCGTAAATTCCATTCCGAAACGAATATCCGGTTTGTCAGAACCATATTTCTCCATTGCTTCAGCATACGTCATGCGCGGGAAACTTCCTTCAAACACAATTCCGCGAACGGTTTGAAACAAATGTCTGATTAATCCTTCAAACATGTTCAGGATATCTTCCTGCTCCACGAAAGCCATTTCGCAGTCGATTTGGGTAAACTCCGGCTGGCGGTCAGCGCGTAAGTCTTCGTCGCGGAAACACTTCACAATTTGATAGTAACGGTCGAAACCGGAAACCATCAATAACTGTTTGAATGTTTGTGGAGATTGTGGCAAAGCATAAAACTCACCCTGGTTCATTCTGCTCGGAACCACGAAATCGCGGGCTCCTTCCGGAGTAGACTTAATCAAATACGGTGTCTCGATATCCAGGAATCCTTTTGAATCCAGGTATTTGCGTGTTTCAAGAGCAACCTGGTTACGCAGACGCAATTTATGCTGAACCGGATTTCTTCTCAGATCCAGGTAGCGGAATTGTGCACGCAGTTCTTCACCACCATCTGTTTCGTCTTCAATGGTAAAAGGAGGTGTTTTTGCAATGTTCAAAAGCGTCAGTTCCGAAACCCTGATCTCAATTTCCCCGGTTGGGAGATTCGCATTTTTACTGCTTCTTTCAATCACGGTTCCCTTTGCCTGAACCACAAATTCGCGGCCCAGCTTTCGGGCTTGCGAGCACAACTCACTGTTTTCTTCCATGTTGAAAGCCAGTTGTGTAATTCCGTAACGATCACGCAAATCGACAAAAGTCATTCCTCCCAAGTCGCGGGACTTTTGTACCCAACCTGCTAATGTTACTTCCTGTCCGATGTGTGAGGCGCGCAATTCGCCATTCGTGTGTGATCTGTACATGTGCCTGAAATTTATCCGGATAACTTATCCAGAAGCAAAATTAACGAATGTCGGATAGCTTTGAAGCCGTTAGGATGATTTTTTTAAGAAGCATCGTTTCCCGGATCGGAGAAACTCTTTGTAAGTAACGGAATTGACAGACAATATCCGGATCGGCTACAATATCTTTCCGTGGCGTATCATTTTGGAGCCTGTTGAATCAAAAAGGTTTGCTTGAATAGTACAAAGTAACGCATTCTATAGCTGACAAAGCAAAAGAGTCGAAACGGGCAATTCTGAATTAATCAACAAATCGGGCGGTTTTTATAAGAATGTGATTCTTGATAATCAGCAGGAAATCACGAAAATTTGTTGCTCTTTCAAAATCTACTTAAGATAGCTGAATTTTAATTCATTGATTATCAATAATTTTTATTTTTTTAATCTGATTTTTTTAAATTGACTGTAACAAATTCCGAAACGAAATAGTCATAATGATCGAAAAGCCAGAAGGACTTAAATGGAAACAGAACATAAAATTTAGCAATATGAAGACAGGTTTATTTATCACATTTATATTTTTTGTATTTGGATACAGTTTCGGTCAGAAAGACCCGGATACAACACGAATCCAGTTGAAAGAAAAACTGATTCTGATCATCAGGAATGCAGAAACAGATACGGTTGATGCCGCTCCGGATAAAAAAGAATTGAAACATTTCGAAGCTCACTGGGCAGGATTGGAATTCGGACCGACTATTTTGCTGAACAGCGGTATGAAAAGTAGTTTCCCGAACGACAAGCAATGGGAAAATGATCCGGGAAAATCCTTTAGCTGGAACCTGAATTTTGCCGAGTATAAATTCAAAATTTACAAAAACTACATCGGAATCACGACAGGTTTAGGTTTAAACTGGACACAAATCGGCTTGAAAAATAACTTGCTGTATGCAAACCCGGATTCCCTGTGGGTAGTAAAAGATACGGTAAACGATTTTAAAAAGAATAAGCTGAGAGCCATTTATCTGACTGCTCCGATCATGATAGAGTTTTGTTCGAACGGGCATTCCAATAAAGGATTTTACCTGGCTGCCGGTGTGATCGGTGGTGTGAGAATCGGTTCCGGTACTAAACAAGTCATAGAAGATGATAAAACCAAGATTAAAAATAAAACAAGAGGTGTTTATGGATTGAATGCCTTCCGCCTGGATGCAGCTGTGAAATTTGGTTATAAAGACATCGGGGTTTTTGCAAACTACAATTTGCTGCCTTTGTTTAATACCGGTCAAACAGTTGGAGTTTACCCGCTGACTTTTGGATTAACCATCAATATTTAGCGGTTTTGTAACATAAGTAATAAAGCACGGGAGAGGGGGTTGAATTTAACCTCCTTTTCTTTTTGGTCTAAAATGAGTTTCAATCGTTTTTTGCTAACTTTGAGCGAGAACTATATGATGCGTTTATTCTTTTGGCTGTTATTTATCAGTTTGGCTGAAGTGCTTCAGGCACAATCCAAATGCACGTGTGAATCCATGCAGGATTATATCATACAGCGGGATTTTGACAGTACTGCAAAGCACAAGCCGAATAACTTATGGGAGTTCTCAAAAATGCTGGAAAAGGATAAGAATCCGAGATGCCTGGCCTTTTCGTTTCAACTGAAAGCACAGGTTCAGATGAAAAACGGCCAGTTGGAAGGTACGCGGAAAAGCCTGGATCGGGAAAAATTTATCCTGGACAGTATCCGATGCAAGTCCGTGAGTTATATAGAAAACAACCTGACATCAGGAGATTTACTTTTGCTCCAGGGAGATTTTGAAGAATCCGTGACTGCTTATTCCAAAACAATACGTATTCTCCAGAAAGGCGGAAACGGTGCCATGCTGTCGAGAGCCTACCTTGGTCTGGCTGGAGCTTATGGAAGACTTAAAGACAAAGATAAAACGAAATATTACACTAACCTGGCTCATCCGATTGTGACCGTCCTGGCGGATAACGAATCGAAAATCAACCTGCTTTCACAACTTTCAGCAATATATTACAAGCTGTATCATCTGAGCAAGGATAAAAATTACCTGGATTCGGCTCTGAGTGTGGTTTCATTTTCATATACCCTGGCAAGGAAAATGGAATACACCGAAAGTTATCTGCAAATTTACAACCTGCTTGAGGATCATGCGTACTACAACCGCAATTTTCGCCTGGCGTTGAATTATCTGGACAGTGCATTGCTGCAAACCAATCCGAAGTACCATTGGAAAGAACGCAGCACAATTTACGGCGACATGTCGGATATTTACCTGGAACTCAAAAAATACGACAAAGCATACCAGTTTGCAGATTCAAATCTGGTGTATGCACAAAAGATCGGTGATCCGTATGATGTGACAAATGCACTGGAATTACTTTACAACTGCGCAAAACTGAGCGGAGAATACGAAAGAGCGCTACAGGTTTTTGAAGACTTATCCAAAATGAGAGATAGCGTTGTGAAGATGCAGAATGCGCGTGCGTTGAGCCAGTTGGAAGAGAAGTATCACCGGGTAAGAAAAGAGAAATCCGATGCAGAATATGAGCAGGATAAACGCTTGTTACAACAACAGCAACAGATCGGGAACCTGAAGTGGCGGTTGATCTTGGTGGGAAGCATCATTTTTGCTTTGTTGGCTGCTTATGTGCTGATGGTTTTCAGGCAGAAATCTATTAAGCAGAAGCAAAAACGCCTGGAAATTCAGCAACGCCTGAATCGGGCACGGATCAACCCGGATTTCATTTACAATGCTTTGCATCAGCTTCAGAATGAAAGCACGAATCAGGGCACGGATTACAAAAAGCAGATTCAATCATTTTCCAAGTTGCTGAAACAAGTTCTGGACAGCACACACGACGACTTTATGACGCTCGATCGCGAGATTGAATTTTTAACTTTCTATCTGACGCTACAGTGCGACCGCTTGAAGCATGCCTTTGATTTTTCTTTTCAGATAGACGAACAACTGGATCCGACCAATGTATGTTTGCCAACCATGATCTTGCAGCCCTTTGTTGAAAGTACGGTACTCGAAGGATTCTCGAACCTGAACCGGCGGGGAGAACTGAAGATTCGTTTTTCCCTGAGGGGTTTGAACGAACTGGCCATTGTGATTGAAGATAATGGAAAAGGCTTGAAAGCTATCGACTCTTCCAGGGCTTCGGAAATCATCAACGATCGACTTTACCTGCTGAACAAACTCAACAAAACGAGTTCTTCCTACCTTATTCGGGAACGATCAGGCGGTGGTGTTTCCGTAGAAATTTTCATACCGCTGATTACCAAGGCGTATGCGGATGAATTGAAGAAAGAAGGGTTTTAATGTAATTAAACCGGCTGACTTTGATTTTTTGCCGCTGCTTCTGCTTCCTTTTTCTGTTCAATTAAATGGTGATAGTAATGCTGTAGCTCCACCTGCGAATGAATAATTGCTTCGTGTTCGTTTGCTTCCTTGTAGTGGTTTCTTTGGAATTTGTCAATGATCCGTGCTTTTTCGCGATCACTCCATTGGATGGCAAACAGAAGCTCAATCTGCTCCTGGATCGCATGATCATAAATTGGTGCCCCGACCTCGATCCGTTTGTCCAGGTTTCGTTCCATCCAGTCTGCGGAAGTGATGAAATAAAGCGGGTTTTCGTTATTTCCGAAAACCAGGATTCGTGTATGTTCCAAAAAACGGTCCACGATGCTGATGATCTCAATATTCTGGCTCAATCCCTTGATTCCCGGAACAAGGCAACAGATTCCACGAACGATCAGCTTGATTTTGACACCGCATTGAGATGCTTCATAAAGCTTATCGATCAATTGTGAATCAACCAGGTTATTAATCTTGATATAGATGAATGCTGGAAGCCCGTTTTTCGCATTCTTTGTTTCGTTATTGATTAGGTGCAGGTACTTTTTCCGTGCATTTACCGGTGAAACGATCAGCGTTTTAAACTGGTAGCTGTGAAGGGCATGTTCCATGATGTAGAACACGTGATGCACTTCCTGTGCAATTTTCTTGTTCACGGTTAAAAGCCCCAGATCAGTGTAAACCTGTGCGGAACGTTCGTTGAAGTTCCCGGTTCCCACATAAGTAATCAGTTGTTCCTTCTTGTCCGAATGACGTTTAATCTGGATAAGTTTGGAATGAATTTTCAGGTGCTCCGGGCCAAATAATACCTTTGCTCCTTCTTCCTTCATCCGTTCGGACCAGAAAAGGTTATTTTCCTCGTCAAAACGGGCCTGTAATTCCAGTACAACGGTTACATCTTTCCCATTTCGAACGGCATTTACCAGGGCGTTCATTATTTGTGAGTTTTGTGCCACACGATAAATATTGATTTTGATCGAAACTACTTTCGGGTCGATAGCTGCCTCACGTAATAAATCTACTATGTGATCGAAACGATGATATGGATAGTGCAACAGGACATCTTTTTCCAGGACCACCTTGATGAGGCTGTTCTGTTTATAAAAACTCGGGTGGTCAGCTGGGATATAGGCAGGATAAATGAAATCTTTGTTCCCGAAATCCGGGAATTTCATGAAATCCTTGAAGTTGTGATATTTTCCACCTGCAATGGTATTGATCCCAAAAGTCAGATTAAGGCTTTTAATGAGCATTTCCAGCAAATCCTGTGGCATGCGGTGATCGTACACCATGCGCACTGGTTCTCCTTTTTTCCGCTGTTTGATGCTTTTTTCCATCTTCTCAATAAAAGAAAGCGAAACGTCATCATCAAGATTCAATTCGGCATCACGCGTGAACTTAAAGGTAAATGCCTCGATGGTATCGAACGAGAAAATAGGGAAGATATCTGCCAGGTGAAGACGAATGATGTCATCAATCAGGATCACTCCTTTTCCTTTCTCAGATTCGAGGATATAGAACCTGGAGACGTGATTGGGAACTTCAATCAGAGCGAAGCGGGCTTTTCTTTTATTGTCCCATTCCATGCGCACAGCCAGGTAAATGGCTTTATCCCGCAAACGGGGGAAAGGCATTTTTTTGTCCAGTAACACCGGAACAATATCGTGAATAACGGAGGAGAAAAAATAGCATTTTAATTCCGTTTTCTGATTGTCGTTAACAGTTGTTTCGTCGTAATGACGAATTCCGTGTATTTTCAGTTTATGCAAAATAGAGGCATAGGCGTGCTCAAACTTGCGCTGTTGTTTGATCACTACATTCCGGATCTCTTCAAACAATTCTTCCGAAGTTCCCTTGTAACCGTCCGCTTTTTGGTCCCCCAGCTGAATCATGCGCTTGACATTTGCTACGCGAACACGGTAAAATTCATCGAGGTTATTGGAGTAAATTCCCAGGAATCTCAAACGCTCTACAAGAGGAACATCATCGTCCAGAGCTTCTTGTAAAACACGGTCGTTGAATGCCAGCCAACTTAATTCGCGGTTAAAGTATTTCATCGAAAGAGATTTATTTTTTGATGTGTTTGTTCTGTGATTTCGTACCATTTTTACGATATGGTAACTAAAGTTTAGTACGAAGCTTTTTGATTCTAAGTTACTAAAATTTTGAAATTGCGTTAACAGAATAAAAAAAGACAACCCGCCCCGGACCGCATGAGAGTTAGTTAAAAATTAACTTTATTTCTGAACTTCTTGGTTCTTTGATAAGGATAGAAAAAAAATTAAAGTCTCAGGCTGATATTTATATTAATTTGCTAATTGAAAGAAAGATATCAGAAATCTGCTCCCGGGTTGGGATGAATCCTTAAAAAAGGCAAAAGCTCCCGGAAGGAGCTTCAGCGAACTGGTTTAATAAGAGTAGTTTATGTTGGTAAAAACATAAATTGATCCGAATGTACTATTTTTTAATTAAAATTAAATGATGCCAAATGTTAAAAGTATTTTTTAATAGCCAATTTTGTTCCTAACTCGTTTTAGTGTTTCCCGGGCAATCAATCTTGCTCTGGAAGCCCCGATTTCTAATGCTTTATCAATTTGAGATTTATCAGCCATCAATTCGTTGTATTTTTGTCTTTCGGCTGAAAATTTATTCAGGATCAGTTCCAGCAATGCCGTTTTGGCATTTCCATACCCATATCCCCCTGCGAGATAATTCGCCTGCATGGTTTCGATTTCTTCTGTGGAAGCCAATAACTCATACAACCTGAAAATATGGCAGGTATTCGGATCTTTCACATCTTCCAGTCCCTTGCTGTCCGTCAGGATTGACATCACCTGCTTTTTCAGCTGTTTTTCCGGCAGGAAAATATCAATGATGTTATTGCGTGATTTACTCATTTTCTCTCCGTCCGTTCCCGGAACAATCTTGGTCTCTTCATTGATACGTGCTTCCGGCAAGATAAAGGTTTCCCCCATCTGGTTATTGAACTTGGAAGCCACATCCCGTGTAATTTCGAGGTGCTGTGACTGGTCTTTGCCTACGGGAACCAGCTCGGCATCATACAAGAGGATATCTGCAGCCATGAGGATTGGGTAAGTAAACAAACCAGAGTTTACATCATTTAAATAATCTGCCTTGTCTTTGAAACTTGTTGCAAGTGTCAATCGCTGGTAGGGGTAAAAACACAATAAATGCCACATTAATTCCGAAACTTCGGCTACATCACTTTGTCTGTAGAAGGTCGTTTTTTCGGGATCTACACCACATGCCAACCATGCAGCAGCCGTAGAGTACGTGTTTTCACGCATTACCCCAGAATCTTTGATTTGAGTCAAAGAGTGTAAATTCGCTATGAAAAGGAAAGAATCATTTTGCGGATCTTTCGACATTTCAATAGCAGGTAAAATAGCACCGAGCAGATTCCCCAGGTGAGGAGTGCCCGTACTTTGAATACCTGTCAGAACTCTTGCCATTTGAATTGTTTTTTCGCGAATTTACTTGTTTCTGTTTGCTTAATCGAATGAATTGTCTGGAATTTCGGGATTGCCCCATTTTTTGTTGCGGATTTTTCACCGGAAGCGTTATTTTTGAGAAGTGAAGCAGATCTTAGGAGTCTTAAGTTTATGTTATAAGTTGTACATTGGACTGGTCTTTGTTGCAACACTACTTTTTTTCTACCCGTTCATTTTCATTACCCTGAGCCGCATTTCCTGGAGAAAATGGAGTTTCCCAATCAATGTGGTGTGGAGTTTTACTATGCGGATCTTATGTCTGATCTGGGTGCATCGCATAAGAAAAGTGAAACTTCCGAAAGGACCTTATCTGATCGTTTCCAATCATACATCCTATTTTGATATTTTTATCATGTATTCGCTGTTGCCACGACACCGGTTTTTGTTTATGGGGAAAAGCGAGATTCTGAGTTATCCGCTGGTGAAAACCTTTTTCAAACGCTTAAACATCCCGGTTTATCGCAAAGATCGCATGAAAGCTGCGAAATCATTTATCCAGGCGAAAAATGCGATCGGAGACGGCTGGTCGATTGTGATTTTCCCGGAAGGAGGGATTCCCGATTACGACCTGCCACAAATGGCTCCTTTCAAGGATGGTGCTTTCAAATTGTCGAAGCATGTACAGATTCCGATTATTCCGATTACGTTTCTGGACCACTACCACATGTTCTCTGATCCTGGTCAGGTTTTGGGATATGCTCATCCGGGAATTTCACGGATTTATATGCACAACATTATTTCCGTGAAACAGCAGAATGAACTGTCGGAATCCGGATTGTCTGATTACGTGTTCAATACCCTGGCTGGCCCTTTGAGAGAAAGAGGTTTAATGAAGTGAGGGAAAGAGCAATTTGCACAAATTTTGTAATTTTGCGGTATGGAAAAAATTTCAGAAGAAACAATTGATCATATTGCACATCTTTCGAGGCTTCGTTTTGAAGGTGATGCGAAAATAGCTATCCGCGAAGATCTGAATAAGATTATTGGGTTCATGAGTAAATTGTCTGAAATTTCGACGGATAATGTGGAGCCGCTGATTTTCATGAGTGATGAAGTAAATGTACTTCGTGACGATGAACCGGAAGTGACCATCACGCAAGCTGAAGCTTTGAAAAACGCTCCAAAAAAGGATTCGGATTATTTCCGCATTGCGAAGGTGTTGGATAAATAGTTAGATGGAAGTTGCTCTAAAGGAAGGAAGGGAAACCTACATTCTCTAAGAGCATCTCTGGCACCTTGATTAAAGGAGCTGAATGGCCTTAATTATATGATTATTTTCAGAATAATGCATAATTGTTCTTTTGATTAACCTCGAAGATTCTTAAAAATGGAGTAGCTCTATCAACAAAGATTGTAAAAGTTTTAAATCCGTTAATTTTTCTATTCTTCAATAGCCTTAATTCCCGGCAGCTTAATTCCTTCCAGATATTCGAGCATAGCGCCTCCGCCTGTAGAAACATAACTTACTTTATCTGCTAATCCGAATTGATTGATGGCGGCAACGGAATCGCCTCCTCCGACCAGCGAAAATGCTCCTTTTTCAGTTGCTTTCACAATGGATCGAGCGACTTCAACCGTTCCTCTCTGGAAATTACTCATTTCGAATACTCCCATTGGGCCGTTCCACAGAATCAATCGCGAATTCTCAATGATTTCAGCACAAGCCTTAATAGATTCCGGGCCAATGTCTAATCCCATCCATCCGGAAGGAATAGCACCAATCGGAACTAGCTGCGTACTTGCATTATTGTCAAACTTATCTGCAACAATTGTGTCTGTCGGGATATATAAATTCACTCTTTTTTCTTTCGCTTTTGCCAGGATACCATTGGCAACAGCCAGGAAATCGTCTTCTGCTAGAGAGCCTCCTACGGTTCCTCCCTGTGCTTTTACGAAGGTATAAGCCATTCCTCCGCCTACGATAAGGTTATCTGCTTTTTCCAGCAAACGCTCGATGATGGTGATTTTGGAAGAAACTTTCGCCCCTCCGACAATAGCTGTAAGGGGTTTTTCGTTGCTGTTCAGTACGCGATCCACACTTTTAATTTCCGCTTCCAGCAGGTAACCGAACATCTTGTCGTTCGGGAAATACTTCGCCACAACGGTAGTGGAAACATGTGCCCGGTGAGCCGTTCCGAAAGCATCATTTACATAACAATCTCCGTGTTTTGCCAGATCAGCGGCAAACGATTCGGTTCCGGCAGTTTCCTGCTTGTAGAAACGAACATTTTCCAATAATAAAACCTCTCCCGGTTTCAGGTTTGCACTCATTTCAAAAGCACTTGCACCGATGCAGTCAGAAGCGAATTTGATAGGTTTCCCCAGTAAACTTTCAATTCTTCCAACAATATGTCTCAACGAGTACTTGTCTTCAGGACCTTCTTTTGGTCTTCCAAGGTGAGACATCAGAACGACACTTCCGCCATTTTCCAGGATATGCTTGATGGTGGGCAATGCTGCGCGAATCCGTGTGTCATCAGTTACTTCCAGTATTTCTTTATTCAGGGGAACATTGAAATCTACACGCACTAAAGCGCGTTTATTGTGAAAGTCGTAAGTTGCTATTGTTGCCATTAATGGAATCTTAATTTGGGGGCAAAGTTAGGTTAAAGATTCAAAACGGCAAATTGAAATTCACGCCAGAAAAAACCAAAGACCCATCAGTCCCAATGGTAGTTCCCAGATGAATTCCTGACGTAATTGATAACTTATTTTGAACGAAATGAGGTGTCCCACAGCTCCGCAGAAGATTGTAAAGGGAAGCATCCAGTGAAATCCCAGCAAAAAGGTTTGAAACGAAAGAGCAAGGATCAACAACCCCAGGCCGATATATTTGGATGCCTGAATGCCAAATAATTGCGGAACGGTAAATAATAGCTTCGGATCATAAATCAGATCACGGCTGTCGAATGGAATAATCTGGGCAAAAACAGCTGTGAAAACAATCGGCAGAATTTCACGCGGAATGAAAGAACCTGAGGCAGCAAAAGGAATCAGGATGATAATCATCCAGCTCAACGAAATAAGGATATTCTTTGCAAAAGGAAAATTCCGAATTCCGTTGCCGATCAGTGGGAGCGGCAATGCATACAATAAAACGATTACCCCGTTCAACCCGATCAGAAAGGCACTTTCTCTGTTCATGGGAATGTAAAGTGTACAGATTAAACAACCTAGGAGATTGATTGTAAACCAGATAATCTGAAAGGTATAAGTATTCTGCATCCAAAGCAGGCGCCTGTTAGAACGAACGGTATAATGCAGTTGCTTTAAGCGAAACAAACGATGCAGTTGGTAAGCACTTACGGTTCCGGTAAAACTCCAGAGCGCAAATAATTCGGTCTTCTGTAACCCGAAGTGAGAACTTATTCCGTAAACCAGGCTTGTTACACACAAAGCAACCCAGCTATTGGTATAGATCAATATACTGAGAGTCAGCCTCATATTATTTCAAAATTTCCTGTAATACGGTTTCTACAGAAATGTCGGAAATACAGCCACAGTCTTTTTTTGCTTTGCATTTCGGGCACTTGGGATCAAAAACAAGGGTGGTTGAATGAGTGCCCAGCGGTTTCCATCTTCCGGGATGAATTGGAATTCTTGGGGAAAATAAACCAACAGCTTTGATGTTCAGGAAACCGGCAATGTGCAAAGGACCGGTACTGCAGGCTACTAATCCCATGGCGTTTTTAATCAGCCAGATTAATTGGTCAATGCTTAATTTTCCTGTTGAATCGTGGCATTTGTCATGATCGGGAAGTTTCTTGCGGAAGAGTTCTCCTTCGGCCTCAGTTCCAGTAAAAACCACTTCGTATCCGTTTACGATTAACTTTTCTGCTAAATCAATGTATTTTTCAATCGGCCATTCACGGGCACTTCCCTGGGATTTCGGATGTAAAATGATGTATTTTTCTGCTAAAAGTGCTTCAAACTCTTTTGGTAACTCCTGTTTTTCAATCACAAACTCAGAGGTGTACCGATTAATCTCTTCCAGGGACGGAATTTCCGTTAAACCGAAAGGATGCAGCAATTCAAAATTTAGCTGCGCTTCGTGAAGTGGTGATTTTTTTCGGGTAAAATCCAGCCGGACCGTGCAGGTACTCAAATGAAAAAGCCTGTGAGATGTCCCAATGCGAACAGGAACCAACGCTTTCTTGAATAATTTGGCCAGTTCCTTTTTCGGAAAGATGTGAATTACTGCATCAATTCCGAGGTTTTCGATTGTATCGGCTTGTTCTTTTTTAGAAAGTGTGAACAGATCATCTGTTTTTACGATATCATCAACATCTTCGTAATGCTTTACGATCGGTGCGGTATAACCTCTACAAAAGAAGGTAATCCTGCAAGAAGGAAACTGCTCTTTCAACCAGGCTGTTACCGGAAGTGTAAGTAATACATCCCCGATACTGTCAGCACGGCTGATTACAATGTGTTTTCCGTTCCAATCTTTATTTTCCTTCACGATTCAATCTTCTCAGTTCCTGGTATTTTAAAATATTGGATTGCGCACTGATTTGAGCAATCTTAAATCCTTTCCAGCCATCCAGAAAGCCGAATTTAATAAAATACATGGCAATAAAACGACCCAAAGCGCTAATATATGGTTTCAGTGAGCCAACTTTTTTTCCTCTTGCATGAAATTTCTTCGCAGTCAGTATGGAATATTTGTCGGCGCGGGCGCGGTGATCCTCGTAAGAATAATAAGAATAATGCTCAAGAATGCCTTTGAAAATTTTCGGTTTACATGGAGGATAAATCAATTCCTCGTGTACGTATTCTCCCGACCAGTATGAATCTGCTCTTGGAAACAAGCGGGGTTTGATATCGGGAAACCAGCCGCTGTGGCGGATCCATTTTCCCATATAATTGGACATGCGATTGACGCAATACGTTCCGTTGAAACCTTGAGTCTTTTCCCTCCGGATTTCTTCATAAAGTTCCTGGCTCAATGCTTCGTCTGCATCCAGTGAAAGAACGTAATTGGAAGTTGCGAGGCCGTTCAGATAATTCTTGCTGGCTGCATATCCTTTCCAGGCGCGTTGCTCGAAATGAACGCCGTAGTTTGCACAAATTTCGGGAGTTTTATCTGTTGAAAAAGCATCCAGAACAATGATTTCATCTGCCAGGTCCCGAATAGACTTCAGGCAACGTTCAATGTTTCGCTCTTCATTGAGGGTGATAATGACAACCGCAAGCGAGTTCATAGTGAATTTTATTTAACGCGTAAATGCTGCCCGATGCGAATACGGTTTGGAGAAATTTCCGGGTTCAGACGTTGTAGTTGTCCTATAGTTATTCCGTGTTTGGATGCGATGCGCGAGAAAGTATCACCACTGCGAATAGTATAGTATTTTTTCACAACACCCGGGGCAGGAGCCGGAGCTGGTGTTTTGACAGGATTTGTATTTTCCATACTATCCTTCACTGCTTTAATGTATTCCTCATTTTCCACAGTCGTACTAACCCTGGTCTGTATTTTCAATAGATTACCCACCATGATACGGGCGCTGGTCAGGTTGTTCCAATTCATCAGGTCCTGAATAGCCACATTATACTGTGCAGCAATGCTTCCGAGACTTTCTCCCGATTTCACTTTGTGATAAGTATAATTGATTGTTGTTACAACCTTAGTTTTGGGAACATCAATTGCGTTGTTTACCGGGTTGGAAATAACCAGCTGATTGTTCTCCGAATCTACAGCAATATCGGTTGGAAGCGGGCTTTTGATCCCTCCGGAACCGTAAATAAACTGCTCCAGGGCATAAAGCGAATCTTCCAGGCTTACCAGCAAACCGATTTTTTCCAGTGGACCAGTTAAACACTGTCTTGGAAGCGTAGGAGGAATGTAGGACGTTTTATAAACCGGGTTTAAACCCTGAATGTCTTCTACTGGCCACGAAACAATTTTCTCAATAGTTTGCATATGAATACCGCGGTTCAGACACAAGGTATCCAGCTGGTAAAAGTGGATCTTGGGTTCTACCGGAAGCAAATTGTGTTCTGCATGATAAGTCAGCAAATAGGTTGCAGCAATAAAATTCGGAACATATCCCTGGGTTTCTCTCGGAAGATAAGATCTTATTTCCCAGTAAGTTCTTTTCCCTCCTGAACGGCGGATTGCCTTGTTGATATTTCCCGGTCCTGCATTGTAAGCAGCCAGAGCGAGATTCCAGTCGCCATAAATATCGTAGAGTTTTTTCAGGTAACGACAAGCGGCATCAGTTGCTTTTACCGGGTCCATGCGCTCGTCAATGTAGGAATCTTCTTTCAGCCCGTATTGTTTTCCGGTTGCGTACATAAACTGCCACAGACCAAGTGCTCCTGTGCGGGATTTCACCTGTGGTCTCAAACCGCTTTCAATTACGGAAAGGTATTTTAGTTCCAGGGGAAGACCATATTCTGCCAGTTTCTCCTCATACAGATCAAAATACAAACGTGAGCGGCCGAGTACTATACGGGCAAAATTTCGCCGGTTCTGAGCAAAGAATTTAATGGTTGCCAGAGCAACATCATTACAGTCAAATCCGAAGGAAGAAGTCTGGTTTAGTTTTGCCAGTCGTTTACAGTAATCTTCATCCGTGAAAACCGGAACGGTTCCAGCTTCGTAATCCAAAGCATCAATGATGGAATCGTAATTTAAACCCTTTGCGAAATCCGTATAGTAAAGATTCAGACTCTGGTCCACAATCCGGATGAATGCATCTCCTGATACGGTGTCTTTTACCGGTGGTTTTTGCTTGTGTTGCGCAAGTAAGGCACCGGAATTCAAACAAATAAAAAGTAACAGAAGGATTGATCCGAATCGTTTCATAGGCAAATAAAGGATTTAATGATACATGATCTGATCAGCCAGTGAGAAAAGTGCTTCTTCATTGAAATCGTCAGCCATGATCTGCAAACTCAGCGGGAGTCCGTTGCTGTGTGTTCCGTTTGGAATAGCAATCGCTGGATTTCCGGTTAAGTTTGCGTGAACGGTAAAAATATCCTGGAGATACATTTGAATCGGGTCATTGATTGAACCAAACTCAAATGCGGTAGATGGAGTTGTTGGCAAAATCAGCAAATCGTATTTGTTGAAAATTTCTTTTGTTTTATTTTTCAAAACGCGTCTCACTTTCATTCCTTTCGTGTAGTATGCATCGTAATAGCCGTGAGATAGTACGAAAGTACCAGCCATAATACGTCTTTTTACTTCTGTTCCGAAACCTTCGGAACGGGAAAGGGTATATGTTTCTTCCACGCCTTTGGCTTCTGGTGATTGGTAGCCATAATGAACACCATCAAACCGGGAAAGATTGGAAGATGCTTCTGCGGTTGTCAGAACGTAATAGGTAGGAACCAGGTATTCCAGGTACGGAAAACTGACACTTTCTACAATATGTCCTTTTGCACGCAGGTCTTCGATAGTTTTTTCCATCATGCTGCGTACTTCGGGGTCCACATTTTTGTTTTCGAGCGCCTCATTCAGATAAGCGATCTTCTTTTTTCCGATAGCAGGAATCTCTGTAGAAAAACCAAGTGGTCTGGAGGAGCTTGTAGCATCTTTCGGATCTTTTCCTGCCATAATTTCCATCACCATCACCACGTCTTCGAGGTTATTGGCAAAAGGCCCGATCTGGTCGAAAGAAGAAGCATAAGCAATCAATCCGTAACGGCTGACCCGACCATACGTCGGTTTTAACCCGACCGTTCCGGTAAATGAAGCTGGCTGTCTGATTGAACCTCCTGTATCGGATCCCAAAGTAACAGTACATAATCCTGCTGAAACAGCAACCGCCGAACCTCCGGAAGAACCTCCCGGAACATGTGTCGGACGCAGATTGTTCTTCACTGGCCCGAATGCGGAATTTTCGTTGGAACTTCCCATCGCAAATTCATCACAGTTTAAGCGACCGATGATTATTGCATCTTCAGCCAGCAGTTTTTCAACGGCTGTAGCCGAATACAATGATTCGAACCCTTTAAGTATTTTAGAGCTTGCGCTCACAGCATGGTCTTTATAACAGATGTTATCTTTTAACCCGATAACCATTCCAGCCAGTCTGCCTGCATTTCCGGATGCCAGTTTCTGATCCACCACTTGCGCCTGATTTACTGCACTTTCAGCAAAAACCTCCAGAAAAGCATTTAAATCTTTGTGCTTTTCAATCTGATCCAGGTATGAACGGACAATACTCTCCACAGTCTTTCCGCCGGAGAGTGCAACTTTAACTTCCGAAAATGTTTTATACATGTAAAATGGATTGAACTATTTTTCCTCTTCTGTAGTTGGGGTAGAACTATCTTCGCCCTTGCTGGCATCTTTAAATTCCTTAATTCCTTTTCCAAGACCTTTCATCAGTTCAGGAATTTTTTTCCCACCGAACAATAAAAGAACTACAGCAAGGATTAAAATAATTTCTGTTGCACCTAATTTCATAACTTCCTAATTTAGGGCAAAATTAAGGAAATATCGGATATGTTTTCTGTTAAAAATGCAGGGGTCTCTGTTTTGGTTTAAATTCTTAAGGTTTTTTAGCAAAATAAAACAAGCTGTCTATTCTTTCCGGTAAACTAGTTTTGTGCCGGTAAATAATACTTTTTCCAAGCGCTCCCATTGCTCGAAGGTAGGAGCCAGGATAGCCACTTCCGAACCATAGCGCGTAATGGTATTGACCTGCAGAATGGATTCAAAAAGAGACTGATACTTTAATTCGCTGTGGATAATTGTCATTGTTCCGCTGGCAAAAGTGACCAGACTCGGCTCAAAATAGAACCCTTCATGAAAATTAATCACGTACTTATTTGTACTGAGTTTTGTAAGTGTATTCAGGGAGCCTTCCCCGGCAATCATCAGTTTCGACTCAATGCCGTAATAGTAATTTTCTCCTTCCAGCACACAGGGAACCGAATCATTGGCTTTGATGCCGAACAGGTAATCTCCTTTGACCTGTAGTTTGGAAGACTCGCGAATCTGCTCCCGGCTGATGCTGGCAATAGCTACTGTAATGATGGAAATCCCTTTTTCATCGATCACATAAGTCGTTTGTGAATCGCTACTTTTGTATTTTCCAAAGTGAATTTTATCAGTGCTGGTTTGGGAAGGGCTTCCGAATGGAAGTGGGTCTGAAAACTGAACAGTTTTTTGAGAAAATCCAGATAAATGAATAAAAAGAGTAAAAACAAGAAGAATTTTTTTCATAACTTATTATAAGAAAAACGGAAATTTATGCAAAAACGCTGGTTTATCAAACAAAGGCCAACTACTGACAAAATCCAGGCCGTGGTGAATGACCTGAAAGTGAGTCCGATTATGGCTTCCTTGCTTATTCAAAGAAATCTTACAGCCCTTCCTCTGATTCGTTCATTTTTTACCCCGAAACTAAACAACCTGCATGATCCGTTTCTGATGCTGAATATGGACGCGGCTGTTGAAAGACTGGACAGAGCGCTTCGCGAAGAACAGCGAATTCTGATTTTCGGGGATTATGATGTGGATGGTACGACTTCTGTAGCACTTGTTTACAGTGTGTTAAAAGATCTTGCTCCGGTTGATTTTTATATTCCGGATCGCTATGACGAAGGTTACGGTTTATCATACCAGGGAATAGATTATGCACTGGAAAACGATTGCAGCTTGTTGATTGCACTCGACTGTGGAATCAAAGAAGTGGAGAAAGTCCGATATGCCAAAGAAAAAGGATTGGATATCATTGTTTGTGATCACCATACTCCCGGTTCGGAAATTCCGGATTGCATTGTGCTGGATCCCAAGCAGGAAGGATGTGCTTATCCGTTCAAGGAACTGTGTGGCTGTGGTGTCGGATTCAAATTATTGCAGGCCTGGTCTTTAAAAACCGGAAGAAACCGGGAGGAATTATTTGAATACCTGGATTTAGTGGCCATTGCGATCGGGGCGGATATTGTTTTAGTAACAGGTGAAAACCGAATTTTATGCAAATACGGAATTCAGCGTATGAATGAACAACCGAGGATTGGTATAGCTGCTTTGGTGGAACAGGCACAGCGTTCTTTTCCGCTGGATTTGTCGAATGTGGTTTTTACGATTGCCCCGAGGATTAATGCTGCTGGTCGTTTGAAAAGTGGCTCCCGGGCGGTTGAGCTTTTATTGGCAGAATCAAAACAGGAAGCGAAGAAAATTGCTGCCGAAATCGATGAATATAACTCGGAACGCCGGATGCTCGATGCGCAAACAACTGAAGAAGCACTGGAATTAATTGTACAGGATGAACTTTTTTCAAGCCGCAAATCAACAGTGGTTTTCCAGTCTGACTGGCACAAAGGAGTGGTTGGAATCGTGGCTTCCAGATTGATTGAACATCATTATCGCCCAACAATTGTGCTGACGGAAAGCAAAGGCGAAGCAACGGGATCTGCTCGTTCCGTTTCAGGGTTCAACGTATACGAAGCGATTACTTCCTGTGAACATTTATTGACGCAATTTGGAGGACATCAGCACGCAGCCGGACTTTCCATGCCTTTAGAAAATATTGTCCCCTTTAAAGAGCACTTCGATGCGTATGTGCAAAAGCATATCCAGCTTTTGGATGAACTGGAGGAATTGGTTATTGACCTGGAAATTGTTCCTTTCGATTTGTTTTTAGCGGGAGAATCGGCTTTCCAGGTTCCGAGGCTTTACCGGATGCTGGAACAAATGGAACCTTTTGGGCCAGGGAATGATAAACCTGTTTTTTGTGTTCGGAATGTCTATGCAGACAAGCAGCGGATTCTAAAAGAAGCGCATCTGAAATTTGACCTGGTGGATCCGGGAAGTGAAATCCGGCTTTCCGCCATTGGTTTTAACATGGCTGATAAAGCAGATCTGATTATGTCAGGTTGTGCTTTTGATTGTGCTTTTACACTGGAAACCAATACCTGGAATGACAAAACTACCTTACAAATTCAGGTGCGGGATATAAGAGAAACGATATAAAATAATACTATTTACAACGGAATATTTCCATGTTTTTTCTTTGGAAGTGTTTCTGATTTTTTCTCCAGTGATTTGAATGCTGCAATTAATGTTGCGCGCGTTTCCTCCGGAAGAATCACTGCATCAATGAACCCTCTTTCTGCTGCACGGTATGGATTTGCAAACATGTCAGCGTATTCTGCTTCTTTTTCTTTCCATTTTGTTTCCTTGTCTTCTGCAGCAGCAATTTCGGCTTTGAAAATAATCTCGGCAGCTCCTTTCGCTCCCATTACCGCAATTTCAGCTGTCGGCCAGGCATAGTTCAGGTCTGCTCCGATATTCTTGGAGTTCATGACATCGAATGCACCACCGTATGCCTTACGTGTAATTACTGTAATTCTCGGAACGGTTGCTTCGGAGAATGCATAAAGTAATTTTGCCCCGTGTGTAATAATTCCACGCCATTCCTGGTCTGTTCCCGGAAGGAATCCCGGTACGTCTTCCAGTACCAGTAACGGAATATTGAATGAATCGCAGAAACGGACGAAACGCGCTCCTTTGCGCGAAGAATCGATGTCCAGAACTCCAGCCATAGAAGAAGGCTGGTTGGCAACAATACCAATCGATCTGCCATCGAGGCGTGCAAAACCAACTACAATGTTCGTTGCAAAATCTGGTTGTACTTCCCGAAAAGTATCATCATCAATCAAACAATCAATTACTTCGCGGATATCGTACGGCAGGTTTGAGTTGTTGGGAATTATGTGCTGAATGCGATTTTGTTTTTCTTTTGCAAACACAGCCGTTTCGGATTGAGGAGCCAGCTCCATCGCATTTTGGGGCATATAAGTTAGTAATTCGCGAACTTTACGTAAGCATTCCACATCGTTTGCGGCGGTGAAATGAGTGACCCCAGATTTTTCCGCATGTGCTTTCGCTCCTCCCAGGTCTTCTGAGCTAACTTCTTCGTGTGTAACGGTTTTCACCACATTTGGTCCCGTTACGAACATATAGGAAGTATCTTCCACCATGAAAACGAAATCTGTTAAAGCTGGTGAGTAAACTGCTCCGCCAGCGCATGGTCCCATGATTACTGAAATCTGGGGAATTGCTCCGGAGGCACGTGTGTTGCGGTAGAAAATATCGGCATAACCTGCCAGAGAAACAACTCCCTCCTGGATACGGGCACCACCGGAGTCGTTCAACCCGATAACCGGAGTACCGTTTTTCATGGCCAGGTCCAACACTTTACAGATTTTTTGTGCATGTGTTTCGGAAAGAGAACCTCCCAGGACGGTAAAATCCTGTGAGAAAACATAAACAATTCTTCCGTGGATCGTTCCGAATCCGGTTACAACACCATCTCCCGGGCTTTTTGTTTTTTCCAGTCCGAAAGAAATTGCCCGGTGTTCCACAAACATCCCAATTTCCTGGAATGAACCTTCGTCCAATAATAAAGTGATTCGCTCACGTGCGCTCAGTTTTCCCTGAGCATGTTGTTTATCAATTCGGGTTTGTCCGCCGCCCAGTTGAGCAACTTCCCGTTTTTGAATCAGTTCAGCATTCTTTTCTTTCATGAAAAAGGGTTTGTGAGTGCCAAAGATACACTTTCGGGACAGAAATCGGTTTTTCGCAACAGTGCAACAATACATTCATTGGGAAAAAACAAAATTTTTCGTGTTAATTACTGATTGTTTTTAACTGATAATCAATTTGTTGGCAATTATTTCTGACGAAACTACTAATTTGCTATAGTTGCTTGATTTATTTCAGTTTGCTTCTTGTTTTACTGATTTGGAAAATACGATCTTAGTTGCTTTCTATTTTAAATCTACAAATAGAATAACGCTTATTTACCTTTTCAATTTTTACTTGACTGCTGTTTATAACCGTTCTAAATTAAAAACCCTGACAGTTTTCTGACAATTCAGAACGTCCTGTTTCCCATTTTTGCGGAAATAACACCAGAAAGTTATCTTCGTGATTAAGCAACTGCACACAATCGCATTTACGCATCGAAACCTGGAGGTTTCCAAAATCGGACACTTGCATATTGAACAGGATGCTGTTCAACAACGTTTTCAAGTAGTGAAGGAACGTTTACACATCGACGAAATTATGTTCCTGTCGACGTGTAATCGGGTCGAATACTTTCTGGTGACCAATGAATTGGTTTCAAAAGCCTTTTTAATCGATTTTTTTTCAGCGCTTTACCCGGCATTTGAAACAGATAAGGTGCATTTTTTTGCGGAAAATGCATTGGTTTATACAAAAATGGAAGTGGTAAATCACGCACTCCGTGTTGCTGCATCCATTGATTCCCTGGTAATTGGGGAGCGGGAGATCATTACGCAGGTTCGTCAGGCTTATGAGCAATCGCGCGATCTGGGGCTTTCGGGAGACACGCTCCGGATTCTGTTCCGCCACACAATCGAAACGGCAAAACGCGTTTATACCGAAACGAAAATCTCCCAAAAACCAGTTTCTGTGGTTTCCATTGCCTATCAGCGCCTGGTCGGAATGGATGTTCCGAAAAATGCGCGTGTGCTGGCAATCGGAGCGGGAGTGACGAATATTGCGATGCTGCGCTTCCTCAAAAAGCACGGCATGTCGGATTTTGTAATCTTCAACCGCACTCTGGAAAAAGCAGAGGTTTTGGCTGAAGAACTCGGAGGAAAGGCTTACCCGCTTTCCGGACTTTCAGCTTATAGCGGAGGTTTTGATATTCTGGTTTCCTGTACGGGTTCGGAAGAAGTGATTGTGAACGAAAAATTGTATCAACAACTGCTCAACGGTGATATAAGTCCTAAAATTACTATTGATCTGGCGCTTCCGAATGATATTTCTAAAGAAGTTCACGCGAAATTCCCAACCAGGAGTATTTCCATTGAGGTCCTTCAGCGCATTTCTGATAGTCACTTGGAAGAACGTTCACAGGAAGTTATACATGTGGAACAAATCTTGGCGGAAGCAAACAATGAATTTCGCAATATTGCGAAATTGCGTGCAATTGAAATCGCGATGAGACCAGTTCCGCAAATGGTTAAGGATATCCGTACTACAGCATTCAATGAAATTTTCAAAAGCGAATTGGATCAGTTGGATCCTTCTTCCATGGAGATTCTGGAGAAAGTGGTGGGTTACATGGAGAAAAAATATATGAGTATGCCGATGATTATGGCTAAAGAAATCATGTTTAAATCGTAATTTTATTTCATGAGAAAAATTCGCATCGGCTCGCGCGGAAGTGATCTGGCACTTTGGCAGGCAAATCACGTTAAGAAGCAATTGGAAAACCTGGGTGCTGAGGTAAGTATTACTGTCATCAAAACTCAGGGCGACCAGATTCAGCATTTGAGTTTTGATAAACTGGAGGGAAAAGGGTTCTTTACCAAGGAGATCGAACAGGCTTTGCTGGATGGATCAATTGATCTGGCGGTACATTCTCATAAGGATCTCGAAACAAGCACTCCCGAAGGATTGATCATTGCAGCTGTTTCCGAACGGGAAAATCCTGCGGATGTATTATTAATTCATCCGGATGCCTTTGATCCGGATGCTTTCTGGAGCCTGAAAGAAGGAGCCGTTGTGGGAACTTCTTCTGCGAGAAGAAAGGCACAATTGATTGGTTTCCGCTCAGACGTTAAAATCAAAGATTTAAGAGGAAATGTTCCAACCAGGCTTCAAAAATTGGTGAGTGGTGAATATGACGCAATCTTACTGGCAAAAGCGGGCCTGGATCGTATGAAGCTGGACTTAAAAGGGATGCATGAAGTAATTTTGGATCCGGAGCAGTTTATTCCGGCACCCGCACAAGGTGTTCTGGCTTTGCAGATTCGTGAAAAGGATAATGAATTGTTTGATTTTATGCAACCCATGAATCATATTGATATTCAGTCACAGATTGCACTCGAAAGAACCGTTTTGAACCGTCTTCAGGGAGGTTGTCAGCTTCCTTTGGGTGCGTATTGTCCGGAAGAGGGAAGATTGCTGGTAGCTTTTGCCTGTGAATGGGAGCAGGGGGCGCAGTGGTATGAATTTGAAGGTCCACACGATTTGGATATGGTTGATGTGGTGCTGGAAGCATTGCTGGCAGATGAAGATGAAGATCAGGAATATATTTCTTAGTTCGGAAGGTGATTCTTCTCTTCCTTTAGTTTCTTTTTGTGAGGAAAACGGTATTTCCATCCTGCGAAAATCTTGTATTTCATTTAAACGTGTTGCATTCGACCTGCCTTCTGAATGGGATGTCGTATTTTTTTCGTCTCCCCGGTCTTTCGATTTTTTCCTTTCGAAAGGAATTGATTGGAAACCCGGGCAGGAACTGGCCTGCATTGGAAACGAAACCCGAAAACACATCGAATCCGCCGGATTTCAAGTTTCCTTTACAGGCGAAAATGCAGGAAACCCGGAAGAAATTGCTGCCTTATTTAAAGAATGGCTTGGAACCCGGATTGCACTTTTTCCACAATCGACACAATCAAATAAATCGATCGAGAAGGTTCTTTCACCCCAGCAACGTATTCCCCTGTATAGTTACCAAACCATCGAAATCCCGGTTCATTTGAAGGAAGAATTTTCTGTTTATGTCTTCACAAGCCCCTCAAATTATGATAGTTTCAATATGGAAAACATCATTCCGGAAGAATCTGTAGTGATTTCCTGGGGTGAGATGACAAGGCAACGAATTGTTAATCAGGGAGGTAAATCGGATTATGTTTTAAAGACTGCCACTTATTCTGAATTGTTGGAAATTCTGCAAGAAATTAACGTGTAAAAATTAGATTTTTTTTGCTAAAAGAAGTAAATTTAGTTATGTTTTAGAACCAATTGCTATTAAAGTTGATTAACTTTGTAGTGTTGTTAATGGAATAACAAGTGCTGAATTGACATGAAAAATTCAAAAAGTAATATTCACTAATTTCTATTTTTATGGAATCAACTTCTAAGAAAAATTATGAATTCCGCGTTTATCCTGATGAAAAATCACCTAAATTGTTCAAATCTCCTATTCTGGAGGTATTAACCAAAACAAAACTGTGGATCATTATTGTTTTGTATAGTGCCGTTGCCATTTTCTGGCTTTGGGTTTATATGTACTATTTTCAAGGAACAGCAATCAATTTGATATCATTGTTCTTTCTTGGATTTTTTACATGGACCCTTGGCGAGTATGTGTTGCACCGCTTTGTCTATCACAAAATTAAGGATGCTTCCTATGATACGGGAATGCAGTATGTATTCCACGGAATCCACCACCAATATCCAAGTGATGAGGATCGAATCATCCTCCCTCCGATTCCGGGGCTGGTGATTGCAAGTGTGTTTCTGGGTGTTTTCTATCTGATGATGGGAAGTACAGCGTTTACCTTTGGTGCAGGATTTTTGATCGGCTACCTGGTGTATATTAGTATTCACTGGATGGTTCACAGTAAACCGGCTCCGTCCCGTTTCAATTTCTGGTGGAAACATCACAACGTTCACCACTATCAGCAACACGATAAAGCATTTGGGGTTTCTACTCCGATCTGGGATATTGTATTTGGAACAATGCCGGTAAAAGGAAGAAAAACCATAACAATCCTCAAGAAGTAAAAATCACTTCTGAATAAGAATCAGACTGTGCCTCACGGCATCAAAATGATTATAAATGAGAATGGTGCGCGGATTTTCCGTTGCGCCATTTTCTATTAAATAACCTGCTTGCCTGTTCAACAGACGGACTGCAAGATAGGAAGCAAAAGCGCTTACGGTACGATATTCCCCGACAGCTTTTTTGAAAAATGCAACCGGTGTGCCCGGGAAAGAATTTTGTACCTTGTCATACCAGAGATCAGTTGAAACATCCCCGTTTTTACCCAGTAAAAGGCAATCAATGCCAGCAGGAGAGAGGTTTTGCTCTGCAAGAAAGGATTGTACGAAGTCTGTAATCTCTTCTTCGGAAAGGGTTGAAGATTGTTTCAATGCGCTGAACCGGGCAAGACTGTTTTCCGGGTTATTACTCAGGATAAATTGTGTGGAACCTTCGCCGCAGTATGAACCGTTTGTTCGGGAGTTCAGAAGATCGTTGTTGGGAACCAGTTCTTCCTTGAAGCGGTTTCCAAGATAATCAATATTGTAATTGTAATCAGAAATTTCTTCAACTGCTCCCAGCAAAATGCTTTTTTCCGTTGGGGAATGCTCGTCGAAGTACAAAGCAGCATCCAGCAATGCGGATTCAAAAGCAAGCGAACCGTTTACGTGAGTCATATTGTAGCCCTGGTTTTCGGAAAGCAGTGCTACCTGTCCTGCAAGTGCATTTGGAGTACTTTGTACAAAGTTGGTTGGAGTAAGTGTCCCTTCGTTGTATTCAACAATCTGGTTTAGAAACTTGATGCAGTCTTCCAGGCCGCCATTTGCTGTTCCGAAGATAATTCCATCCGGTTTAGGATTCCTGGCCAAAAGTGGTAATGAAACCCCGATTCCCATGCGTACCGCTTTTCCCATACGGCGCAGTTGCGCATTTGGGATCAAATCCTGGTAGGAAGGCTCAATGGCTGTGTAAGCGTATTGATTCAAGACTTGCCAATCGCCCTGTTCAAATGACAAATCGTGGGTTTTCTGTGGTGAAATAGCATACAAATCTTTTATATACATGCAGAAAAGATTAAGGAAGTGCAATTTCCTCCGAAACCAAAGGAATTGGAGAGAACGTGTTTTATTTCTGTTTCAGGCGTATAGTGTAATACCGGTTTGAATGGAAAATCCGCGATTGGTTCCTGTACCCGTAAACTTGGGTAGATTTCCTGGTTACGGATGGTGAGAATACTGTAAATGGCTTCAATTGCGCCTGCGGCTGCCAGGGTGTGTCCGACGTAAGATTTAGTTGAGCTGAATGGTGGAACTTTGTCAAAAAGTTTCGAAAAAGCATAGGATTCCGTGATATCGTTGTTGGGAGTTCCGGTTCCGTGTGCATTGATGTAGCCGATATCTGAAGGTTTCAGAGCTGCGCGTTTCAAAGCCAGCTCCATGGCCATTCTGGGACCCCTGGCGTCATTGGAAGTGGCAGACGGATGAAAAGCATCATTACAAATTCCGAATCCGGCAAATATAGCTTGGATTTTCCTCAAATCTTTTACATCCTCCCTTCTTTCCAGGACAATATAAGCAGCAGCTTCACCCAGACTGAGTCCTTCCCGGTTGGTATCAAAAGGTTTACAGGGCTCTTCGCTCAGAATCCGGAGTGAATTGAAGCCATTAACGGTAAATTTTGCCAGGCAATCACTTCCACCTGCAATTACGCGGTCTGCTTTTCCGGTTTCCAGCAAGCGGGCCCCCAATGCAATGGCATTTGCAGAAGAAGAACAGGCTGTATTGATTACATCCGTAATTCCCTTCATGTTATGCAACCGCACAATTCGCAATGCATGATCGGAACCTTCGTAGCTTTTGATGTATTCGGAAGGCACTCCCCGGAGGTTGGCATCATTGTACAAATCATCCGTGTAGCACATTCCGCCTACAGTACTGGAGCTGATAAACGCGGTTCTGCCGGAAGCAATCTCTTCCGGACTTAACTGTGCATGGGCAATGGCTTCGCGGAATGCTTTGATGGCAATAAGTGTGGTTCGGGTATAACCCTGTCCTTGTTCAAGTCCCAGTTCCGAGAGCAATGCTTCGTCATTCTGGTCTATTTCCCCGAAAAAAAGCGATTCCGCGTAACGGGATTTGAAATGTTTCGCCTTTTTGATTCCTGAGTTTTCTTGTTGTAAAGAACGGAGGTTTTCAGCAATTGTTAAGCCAATTGATGTGATTGCACCCATTCCTGT
This sequence comes from Fluviicola sp., assembly GCA_031260455.1. GTDB lineage: Bacteria > Bacteroidota > Bacteroidia > Flavobacteriales_D > Crocinitomicaceae > Fluviicola. Next base: position 76,132 of record JAIRJW010000012.1, on the reverse strand, counting down.
TACAACAATTTCGCCCATAGCATTATTTTGTACGGTTCGCGATGATATAGTCTGTGATGGTATTTACATCCACTAAAATCTGTCTTCCCTCAGTCGGGTTCTTGATCCTGATACCGTATTCGCGGTCCAGCAAAACGATTAATTCAACGGAATCAATGGAGTCCAGTCCAAGCTCTCCGCCAAATAATACCTCGTCATTTTTAATATCTGAAGGAGTTAAATCCAATAAATTCAAATACTTAATCAAATGTTCTTTGAATTCTGTGATTAATTCTTCTCTGTTTGTAGTCATACTTAAATATAATTTTGAATTCTCAACCGGATGAATATCAATAGCTGACAAATTGCAGTAAACAAAAATAAAAAAGATATGGTTCCGGTTAGTTCACTCCAGGCACCATTTTTCAGAAAAAGGGTGTAATAACCTTCCAGACACCATTTTAAAGGTGAAATATTTCCAATGGTTTGCATGTAATCCGGCAGGATGAAATTCGGAACCCAGATTCCCCCGATCGCTGCAAAAATGATGATCGAAATGGCTCCGAAACCGTTGGCTTGCTCTTGTGTTTTGGCATAAGTTCCCACTAAAACAGCATAAGAAATAGCTGAAACGGCTGAAAGCAGCGTAACGACCAGAAAAGGTAAAAATGCATTCGGCATGGCCAGTTGTGGCAGCCCAATGTGCGGGAAAATGCAGATTCCCATCAGGAATAATAACAGGAGTTGTGAAAGTGCCACGAAGAGGTACACCAGGAATTTGGAGATTAGTGTCAGCGCAAAAGCCCCCGGAATAGTTTGCAAGCGTAAAAAACTTCCGGAAAGACGCTCTTTTACAATATTTCCTCCCAGTGAAACGACCATGAAGAACATGGCAAAAATGGACCAGGCCGGAACGTTGTGCTGGCTCGAATTCGGGATTAGTTCCACGACTGAACTCAGGCTCGCATTTGCCGTTTTTAATTTTGTTTCGCGGTTAATAATCGCTTGCCGGATATTGGACGGAATGGAATCGTAACCCATTTCCTGGAATAGCTTGGAAACCATTTCTTCGTTTTCAATCCCGTTGGTGATTGCCTGGATTCCATTCAGTACCGAAATGCGGAAGTTCTCCTGAACCACCGGATCAAAATAAATGGCGATTTCCTGCTTTTTCGGGCTTATTTTCGGAGCTTTTTCAATCACTCCCATTTGTTCCAGCATCAGCTTGGAAATGTTATTTGCATTGTCGCTTAATCGTTTGCTGAAGTTCTCCGGGATGTAAATCCCCAACATGGCGTCTTCGTCAATTGTGCGGCGTTTGAGTGCTGCCTCCGATAATGTATTGTTACGCTTGAGATCAAAACTACCCGAATAAATCAAAGCTTTCACAAGTGAATCTCCCAAAGTTCCTTCATCCTGGTTGGAAACGAGAATGGCGAGCTTATTTTCATTCACAATCTGGAAAGCACTATTTTGTACAATAGTAATAATGAAAACCAGCAATAAGGGCATCAGATACATCAGGAGTAGCCCCACTTTGTCGTGAAGTACCAAAAGAATCTCTTTCCATACGGATGCTCTCAGTTTTCTCATTAGTCGCGTAAAATGGTTCCCGTCAGCTTGAGAATTAAATTTTCCAGATTAGCTACTTCGTATATTGTAAGCAGGCTCGTCAAGGTATTGCAGGCAATGATTTTCCCATGATCGATCAGGATAATCTGGTTACAGAATTCCTCGGCTTCCTTTAAATGATGTGAAGTATAAATGATCGTAGTTCCTTGTTGATTGAGTTCCTGTAACAGATTCATGATGGCAATTTTACTCTGAACGTCAACACCAACGGTTGGTTCGTCCAGGAACAGAACTGCCGGATCATGGAGCAGTGAAATAATGAGGTTCAAACGTCTCTTCATTCCACCGGAAAAAGCAGATACTTTGCTGTTTTTCACATGTGAAAGCCCCATTTTTTGCAACAGATTATCTATTTTTTGTGCTAAATCAGATCGTTTGATATCATATAGACTTCCAAAATATTCGAGGTTTTGTTTGGCTGTGAGTTCCGGAAAAAAGGAAAAATCCTGAGGTACAAAACCCAGTTTGCTCCGGATTTCCCGCGGACTTTTTTCTCCGCCAAGATAATAGATTACGGATCCCAGAGTGGGGTTTAGGATGCTGCAAAGAATAGAAATGAGTGTTGTTTTTCCCGCTCCGTTCGGCCCGAAAATTCCTGTGATTTCACCACGGGCAATGGTAAAGTCCACGCCATCCAAACTGGGGGAAGTGCTTTTATGGTAGGATTTGTAAACCTTCGAAACATGCAAAAGCGGCTCCTGCATTCTATTCAGAGTTTAATTTTTGCCAGGTCCCGAAAAGCATCTTTTTCAACCGCACTGATTTCAACCAGCAGGTCAGCACATGCTTCAAAATCTTTTTGCTCAGTTAAACGGCCTTTGTAGATTCCCGACATTTGCAGCGCGCTGTCTCTCCACAAATCACCTGCTTTGGTCATTTTTTCGGAAACGCGCAGCAATTCATCGTTCTGCATAATGGCAGCCGCTTCTTCGAGGAATGCAGCATAGAGAAAACGGAATCCTCCACCTCCTGTTCCGATCTCTTCCTGCATGCGGACAATTTGTCCCAGGTATAGACCAGCTTGTCGCGGGCCGAGTTTTTCTCTCCAACCCCTGATTTTTTTAGAGGTATGTACAATTCCTTTTACTCCGGCAACCGACCCCGGAATATTCAACATGTCTCTGCAGTTACGTTTGATCCCTTTTTTGATTCCGTTCCGGATTTGTTCGGTTGTAATTTCATGTATCCGAACCGGGTAATACAAATGTCCTCTCGGAGCAAGTGCTCCTTTTGCGAAACGCACTTTTTCCAATTCTTCTGAGCTGATTGAAGTTGTGACCTCCATCACCGGGTCACTCACCAAGTAGCGGTTGCCCTCTTTTCCGAAAACGATCAGGTTGTGTGCGTTGAAATGAAAACGATACTCCTTCGGGAAATAAGGTAAGTGAAATACACCTACCTGGCATCCAACCGGGATTCCCTGAGCCAGTTTTGCATCGAGGAATGTCATCGCATCTTTGGAATTTTTGAACTTTTTGCGCTCAACTTTGACATCCAAAGCTTTGCAAGTGCGTTTAAAAATAGCTCCAGGCATGGTTCTGAATGAAATTGCTGGGCCGTTGTTCACAGTCATGAACGGAATGTGGATGTAAAATAATCCTGAACCTATTCCGAAAGCCAGAGGCTCTGAGATGAAATCAACGCCATGATGCTTTAGAAGACTCACTGTTACGCCATTTTCACAATGTGCTGTCTGGTGATGAATAAATTCTGACACTAAGCTTTGAAGTTTTTGAGTTCGTTAACAGAAACCTCAAACGCGTCAGCATAGCGTTTAAGCACAGAATCATTTAATTTTTGGAAAACACCCGGTTTTAAATGCCTTTTGATCCTGAATTTCCAAATCCCGGTATAACTTGCCAAAACAGTAAAATCCATCAATTTCTCTTCCATGAAGAATAAAATTGGGCTTGATTCACCGCGTTTTATTTTTTCCCTTGCATCAAAAGTTCTTTGTTTGATTTCCTTCCAGGCTTCATCTAGAGCAACCTTCTTGGCCTCCCAGCCAGTGCTCAGTTCCGTATCATAATGACCGTCTTCGTTCTTCACATAACAAACCTCTCTTGTAAAATATTCAAGGGCACTTTTATCTTGTGGAACTTCAGACTTTTTCATTTAGCAAACAGTTAAATATGCAAAAACATAGGAGAACCGGGAACTTTCCGGAACTGCAAGCAGAATGGTATCACCGGTTTTCAGTTTACCGCTGTTGAACAATTCGTCCACCATCAGGTAAATGGATCCGGCACCCACATTTCCGCGTGTGTCCAGGTTCGTAAACCAGCGCTCTTTCGGAATTTCAAAATCGTACGCCAGTAGCTCATCGTAGATTTTATCAGCGAAGAAATAACTTGACATGTGTGGCAGGAACCAGGTAATATCGTCTTTCCCTATGTTTTTTTCTAATAGAATTTCATGCATGCGCTTAAACCCAAGCTTCACGATATGTTGATCCAGTAGTTTCACATCCTGTTTGATGCTCATGATGGACTTTTGAATCATTTCCTGCGGTTCGAAATCCATATAACTCTTCAGTGTGCCATCACTTCTTTTTTCGGAAGCCATGTACATACATGCTTCGGTTTGATTGGCAAAGGAAATTCCTTCCATCCATTCGATGCGCAAGGAGATTCCGTCTTTGCTTTTCCGGTCTTCCAGCATGAAAACTCCGGCTCCGTCGGACAGCATCCAGCGTAAGAAGTCTTTGTCGAAAGACAGGAACGGGTTTTCTTCCAGTTCAATGAGCTTCTGGATTTCCAGTTCGAACTGGTCGGAACGCAAAACGCGTGATAAACGCTCAGAACCGGATGAAACAGCTTTTTTACTCATTCCGGAAAGGATAGACATATACGCATATTTCATGGCATGCATTCCGGAACAGCAGACACCTGAAGGAGAAACTACTTCGATATTGCCAGATTCCGGCAACCACCCGTGAACCATCACACCGTGCGAAGGCATCATTTGTTCTGGTGAAGAAGTTCCGCAACTGATCAGATCTATTTCTTTCAGCTCTTCCGGTTTGTTTTCAAACAATTTTCGGATAGCAAGTGCCACCATTTGGGAGTTGGTGTGTGTTGCCTGGCCGTTTTTGTCAATAGCATAATAACGGTTTTTAATCCCGTTATTGCGCAGAACGATTCTCCGCGATTTGGATGCACGATCGTTGATCAGGCCCAGATATTCTTCCATTTCATCATTTGAAACGGGATTATTCGGTAAAAAAGATGCCGTACGTGTGATATATACTTCTTTCAAACTCATTCTTTATCTCAATTGAGTGCCTCTGTAATAAGCTAATTCGCGTTTAATATGTTTTCCTGTAAAGGGGCGTACAAAGATATGATATATCGTTAAAACAATGGGTGAAACAATAAATAAAGCAAAAATCAGGTAGTACTTAAAGAAGTTGACCCAGAATTTGCGGTTTCCACCTTTTTCTGTTTTTTTGATGATTAGATTCGCCCAGATTAAAAAAAGCTTCTTAGCCCTGGATTCAATGAATAAAATGGATATTGGAATAATGACACCGCCTTTTGCAATCAATGCTTCTTGGAAGCTGTCTGCCTGGCCGCTTGCTAATTTCTCTTTCAGTAACTCTCCAAATTGGCTCGTGCCTGCAATGTCTTCATCAGAAACACCCGGTTTCGGAAAAATGCCCCATTTTTTGGTTTTCTGGCCGGTCAGCATCCAGTGCAGAATAGTGACAACACTTACCAGGTTGCTTGTTTTATCAATTAACGGGACATTCCCGATCAGTTTTCCTCCTGCAGAAGCAATCTGTTTTTTAACAGCTTCCTGGGAATTGATCCACATATTCCGGCATCCCAAAACAGAAACGACCGGGGTGTCTTTCATCAGTTTCCGGAAATTTTCATGTTGCAAAATGGAAGAAGCTGGTAATGAAGGTGAAAGAAACCAGGGCTGATAGCCGAAAACAATCAAATCATAGCGATCGCAGGAAAACCGTGGTTCCTTGATCGGAATCGGTTTTTCAAGCACTGTTTCAGGCATGGCATCAAAAAATGCAGGCCCGTTCCAGGGAAAGGGAAAAGGTGTAACAGGTTCTACTTTCACCCATTCTATTATGCTGTTATTAAACGGTTTGCAGAAACTTTCCAGAATTTCTGTAAGCTGTCCTGATTGGGAATAATATATGACTAAGATGTTTTGTGCCATAGTTCATTGGGGTAAGGGTAAAAAGTATTTCACCAATACAAATTTAGTAAGGTTTTGTTTTCAAATCACTTTTTGTGGCCTTTTGAAGCAAGAATCGTTCCATTTTACTATTCAGTTCTTTAAAGTTATCATTAGCTTTGCCAATCATGGAATCCAGTCAGATAACAATAAATCGTATTTCCGGTTGCGTCATTATTCCCACCTACAACAACGAGCATACTTTGGAGCGTATTGTTCGTGGAGTTTTGAAACAGGTGCCAGCCGAACACGTAATTATTGTCAATGACGGTTCAACTGATTCCACACAGGAAATTCTGAAACAGTTTGAAGACCAGGTGACGATCCTGATAAATGAATCTAACAGGGGGAAAGGGTATTCGCTCCGGAAAGCGTTCGGGTTTGCACAGAAGAAAGGTTATGAACATGCTTTGACGATTGATTCTGATGGTCAGCATTATCCGGGTGATATTCCTTTGTTGATGGAACAAGCTGTTCTGAATCCGGAAGCGGTCATTATGGGTTCGCGGAACATGAACCAGAAAGGAGTGCCGCAGAAAAGTTCTTTTGGGAATAAGTTTTCCAATTTCTGGTTCAAGGTGGAAACGTGGATTACTTTGCCGGATACTCAAACCGGTTTTCGGATTTATCCGATGAAACCGATGAAAAAAATCTGGCTGTTTACCGATAAGTTTGAATTGGAAATCGAGGTAATTGTGAAACTAGCCTGGCGTTTTGTTCCTTTCATTGCTGTTCCGGTCCGGGTGAAGTATGACCCGGATGAGCGGGTTTCACATTTTCGTCCGGCACGCGATTTTACACGGATCAGCATTCTGAATGCGTTTTTGGTACTTACAGCATTGATCTGGTATTATCCGCGGAAATTGTTTTCCATCCGGACCTGGAACGCGATCAAACATGAAGCGATTAAACCGGAGGAATCGAATTTTAAAAAAGCGCTTTCTATTGCTTTCGGCGTTTTTATGGGCATTGTCCCGATCTGGGGATTCCAGTTGCTGATCGGAATTCCTCTGGCCGTTCTGTTTCGGATGAATAAGGTCTTGTTTGTTGCCGCAGCCAATATTTCCATTCCGCCAATGATTCCGTTTATTATCTACGGAAGTTTTCTGAGCGGGCAATTGTTCCTGACCGGGGAAACAAAAATGGCGCAGTTAGCTGACTTAAGCCTGGATGCCATCAAATCCAATGTTTACCAGTATGTTGTTGGAGCTTGTGTTTTTGCTGTAGCGGCTTTTGTGCTTGTTTTCCTGGTGAGTTTCGGGTTGTTGAAATTGTTCCGGAAAGAACCTGTGTAGAAGTTGAGTGGAAGGAGAATTTTGTGCAGAATGTGTTAATTCGGACCGAATCACCAGTAAAATTGTTTAAAAGACTCCCATCTGTTGTTCCCTGTTCTCTTTTTTCTGCTTCTGAAACCCTTGATACTTTACGCCCCGACGGATTGGCGAAGTAGCGAACCCAAAATTGTCGGCGTGATGACTTTTCTCTCCGTTACATTTTGGCAGAGTGCGAACGCCATTTTGCCAAACCGCTGGTTGGGTGCAGTGTATTTTCTTGTAGTCATTTTGTGCTTTCGTCAAAGTCAAATCCCTGCAAATATGCGATTTTCCACTTGCTGTTTTCTTTTACGGCTTTAAATCTATACGAGAACTCTTCCCAAACGGGATGTGTGTTTAAGTTAGGGCTTCCCCATTTCCAAATTAATTGTGCATTACCATTTTTAAGTTCAATTATTTCAATTTTTACATAATCCCAAGGGTTTGGATTGTCAAAAGGAACGTCTTGGCAGTCACACCAAGGGTTGGTATCAGTATTTCCAAAGGGAGGAAGGTCGCCAACTAACCACTCAACTTCTTGATTTCGTAGTTTTCTATTAAGTGTTAGCATAATTTGGTTGTAATTATCAATAAATTCACTTGCGAAAAAGCCAGTTGTCCGAAGTTTATCAAGGTTTGATTGAAGTTTATTCAAGTCAAAACCTGTATAAATACTGTCTTGACTATCTGACAATACTGGGGTGGTTATACAATCCTTTGAGTCCGCCCACTTTAATACTTGCCTTATAAGATTTTGAATTTTCTTTTTGTCTTTTGAGTGGTCAATTTGTAGCAAATTCTCAGTATGCTCAACTGTTGTTGTCGATCCGCCCTGATTGCAACTCGAAAGGACAAGTCCAAATATCAATGTTAAAAGTTTTATAGTTTTCATTTTGTTATTTCATAGCGACTGTGTTGTCCCACATTGCACCTAACGTGGTGGTGGCTTCACGCAGGCGGGGGCTCACAAAGGTTCGGGCGGGAGATAAACTTGCAAATTTGCACAAATGTTTGGGCGGGCATACACCCCCGCTTGCGTGAAACCGCTCGTTATGTGCAGGCCTTCTGCCCACCGTCTCTGTAAACCATTGTCAGTATTGAGCTTTCGTGTCATTGTCGTGTCGGGTAGTGGGTTGCGTTTTTTATTTTTTTGAAGGGTCGGGAAATTTTTTAAAACCAATTTTTCTTGCGCTGGCTTTGCAAGCTCTTTGACAAAGCGTTGGTCGGTGCGTTGGCTTGTGGGGCTTTAGCAATGTGCTTGCAAATAGCGTTGGCAATTTATCTCGTCTTTAAATTAAACTCAATCCTAACTCTTTCAAAAATTCATTATGCTTGTCCGTGTTTGTTTTAATTCTCTTATTTATTGATACTAGTTTTGTGTTTACTTCCTTCAAGTTAATTTTTGATTCTTCTTGCGATGTGCTTACATACCTAGAAATATTCAGGTTATAACCATTCTTTTTGATTTCGTCCATTGAGACTTTACGTGAATATCTCTCAATGTCTTTGCGATATTGATATGTTTCAACAATTCTGTTGATATGCTTTTCGTCTAATGTATTTTGTCGCTTCTCCTTTTCAAAATGTTCACTTGCGTTAATGAACAAAACATCATCTTGTTTTTTACATTTTTTCAAAATCAAAATGCAAACCGGAATACCTGTCGAATAAAAAAGGTTAGATGGCAAACCAATAATAGTATCAATAGAATTTTCTATTAGCAATTTGGTTCTTATTTTTTCTTCCGCACCACTACGAAATAAAACTCCGTGAGGCAAAATGATTGCCATTGTTCCATTTTGTTTTAAGAAGTGAAAACCGTGTAATAAAAAAGCAAAGTCGGCTGCTGACTTAGGAGCTAAACCATAGCTTTTGAAACGAAAATCTTCTGCAAGGGTGTCGTTAGGCTCCCAACGTAAACTAAAAGGCGGATTAGCTACAATGGCATCAAACTCCTCTTTTTTACTTGGGTTCATTTCATTTAATAAACTCCATTGATTCAATAAAGTGTCTCCGTGAAATATGTCAAACTCGGTGTCTTTCATACCGTGCAGAAGCATATTCATTCGTGCAAGGTTGTATGTTGTTATATTTTTTTCCTGACCGTAAATTTTGCCTATAGTTCCGCCTTGTTCTTTTATTAATTTGGTTCTAACATTCAAAAGTAATGAACCCGAACCACAAGCAAAATCAAGTACTTTGTCAAGTTTTGGTTTTGGACCTGTTGTCGGGTCGTGGGAATCTAAAATAACTATTCGTGAAAGAATGGTTGAGATTTGTTGTGGTGTATAAAATTCTCCTGCTTTCTTTCCTGAACCTGCTGCAAATTGCCCAATCAAATATTCATAAGCATCTCCAAGCGTATCGGTGTCTGTCGAAAAATCTGCAATTCCTTCCGCTATCTTAGTAATTATCTTGCAAAGTTTATCATTTCTTTCTTTTTGAGTTTTACCTAACTTTTCTGAATTAAGGTTGATTTCAGAAAACAAACCTTTAAAGGTGCTCTCGAACGATTCGTTTTCAATGTATCTGAAACCTTTGTCAAGAGTGGCAAGCAGCTTTTCATTTTGTGTCCGAGCTAATTCAGTTATATTACTCCATAGATATTTTGGCTCTATAACATAATGCACTTTTCTACGCATTTGCTTTTCAAAATCCGCTATATCTTCTTTGTTCTTTTTATACCATATTTCCAATGGTGGGGGAACAACAAAGTCAGCCTTTACTTCTTTCGAAGGACTTAGCGGATAATCTTTGCCTAATTCCTTTTTGGCGGCTGCTTCGTAGTTGTGCGACAGATACCGTAGAAAAAGAAATGAAAGCATATAATCACGGAAATCATCCGCATTCATTGCTCCCCGCAGTTCGTCTGCTATATCCCAAAGTGTCTTGCCTAATTTTTTATGTTGTTGTTTTTGTATCATTATTAATGAGTTATAAAATAATACTTATTCTGAATATTAGTAAAAATATCTTCAAGTAATTCAGCATCTTTGGGGTTTAATTCAGCAGATTGTGGTCTTGCATCTTTATGAGATAAAGCATTAACCTGATTACTTACCATTTCAACATTTTCACTATACCCAATTTCTTCTAATGCTTTTTTAATTCCACCTGTCCCTAAAAATGAAGAAATAATTTCCAAGAGTTGACGTAACATAACAAAATGGTAGCCCATAACTTTTTTCTCGGCTATACATTCATTTAGAATCTGTATTAAGTATAAATGATATAGAAATACATCTTTGTCGTGATTCTTTAACTCTAACTCATTATTATGAATGCTTAAAATATTGCGTTTAGTGTTATTTCTATGGGAGCTATTCATTAACCTATCTGATAATATTGAGAATAGCCCAATATGGTGGGTTGTAATAATTATACGTTTTTCTGATTTTGTAGCTATTTTATCGTCAATGAGCTTAATTATTGAGTTGGCAGTAATGAATATATTATGGTCATCCATACTTGAAACAGGGTCATCTATAAAAAAGTGAGCGTCTTGTTCTCCTGTCCAAGCATCAGCCTCAAATAAAGCTAAAAAGAAACACCAAATGAAAATTCTTTCTTCTCCTCTCGAAACTTTTATATTGCTTGTCCCATCTCTTGAAAAGCGAATAGCATCAATTCCTATTTCCGGATTTTGGTTAATATCAAATTCGTAAGTATATTTTGGTAAATAAGGTGCTAATTTTTCTTCCAGTAAATCTGGGTTTTCAATAATAGAGCTAAAATAAGGATTTAGACTACCTTTCAATATTTCAAGTCGCATATCTTCATTTCCATTTTCCTCGTCATTATCCCACCTAAACAAATCTTCGCTATAAGCATTGTAGTAAACTCCCGAATGTTTGCCGTCCTCTTTTTTAGTTATGTTTTTATATTCGACAGATAGTTTTGTTTTTCCCGTAGAATTAAAAGCGTAAATCAGCACTATTGGCTGTTTACTCACTTTTAGTTGTTCTGCTATTTCAGTTACTGTACTCATTTTCTAATCATTCATTTTAGGAAACAAACCCTGCATCAACCCCTTTTTATGCAACTTCAATTGCTCTATTTTCTCTGTTTGCGATTTTATCAATTCATCTAATGCCGAAAGACAAGAAGCGATTTTTTGTTGTTCGGGAAGTGTAGGAAGATGAATAGAAAATTTTCTAACATTTTCCATTGTTAATGCAGGCTGCGAACTTGAAGAAATATATTTTGCTATTTCTTTTTCTTTAAAATCAGGGACATTGAAGTATTGAAGTAAAAACTGCGGATTTACTTTACTCTTGTCTGCTCTTATTCTTGAAACATTTGGTGCTAAATAATACTTGTTGTTTTCATCAATCAAAGCAACTTCTCCAATTGTTCCAATATAAGTAAACATTAAATCATCAATAAATAATTTACTTCTGCTCAATTTTGAAAGTTCGCTATTGTCAATATACTTAACATCTGATAATTCTAATTTGTTGTTTTTGATATTAAGCCCTCTCAATGCAATTATATTTCCTTTGTTTTCGTAAACTATGTGCTTTGTAAATTCGTAACCTGCCAATTTGGAAACATTGGCAACCTCCCCCAACGCTTTCTCCACCCATTCTTCTTTAAACTCCTTAAACCGCAATTTTGGTGTTTTTTCTCCTTGTGTAGGAAACAAGTTTTGCATCAATCCTTTTTTGTGGTCTTTGAGTAGTTCCAACTTTTGGCTTTGGGCTGTTATCACTTCATCTAAGGATGAAAGACAGGAAGCGATTTTTTTTTGTTCTTTTATTGAGGGTACTAATGCGGTAATTTGAATAATTTCATTTTTTCCAATTTCAGGAAATGTTGAACCTGATGAACGTTTTATTAATTCATTCTTATTAAACGCTATCCAGTAATACCAAAAGAGATTTACTTGATCATCATTCACAACGAGAGATTGAAAACCTTGATTAGTTGTACAAGGGGATGTTGCAATTCCAATATCTCCAATTGTTGCTCTTGTTGTAATTAGCAATGCACCAATAGGAAGAATTTTTGCAGAAGAACTTTGCAATCCTTTTTCTGTTATTTTTCTTTTGCTATTAGTTAAATTTCCTTCCTTAACTTCTGTTGGTGTAAACCATAAAATATCCCCGTTCCAATATTCTTCATTTGTAGTGTCAGGCGTTCCACCACCAATAAAATCACCAACTTCCCCCAACGTTTTTTCTTCCCACTCCCCATTGTCTGAACCTTGATTTTTGGGATTGCCGCGATTTCCTGAGTTTTCCACAAACTCAGGAAATCGCAATTCGGGTAATAATTTATTATTCTTTTTATTCATCTTTTTTTCTTGGTGTCTTTCAACATTTTCTTTTCATCACTGTCCAATTTTCGCTGTAGTTTTTTCACATCTTCGGCAGGCAATAAATTTTCGGGAACGATACCCCGCTTGGTAAGCATGTCACGTACCGCAAGATTATTATCAATATGTTCTTGTTCTATTTTATTTTGCCCTTTTAAGTCTTTGCTCTGTACATTCAGTCCCGTCATTTCAGCCGCTAAATCTTTCGCTTTTATACTGATGGTAGGCAAAAAATCGGCAACGGGTCTGTTATCCGGCGTTCCCATTTTGCGTTTCAACATTTGGGTGTTCAGTCGAAACAAAGCTTGGTCGCCTTTGCTTCTGATAACGGCAAATCCCTGGCTATCCACACCTCTTTCGTATAATATTCCCGAAAGGTGTTTTTCAGTTTGGCTCAGTTTTTCGCGGGCTTTTACCCGTTCATATTCCAATAACCGCTGTTCAACCAATTCAGCCCTGCGTGTTTGCACGGCAAAGTAGTTTTGGGCAAAGGCAATTTCCTGTTTCCGGCTGTCCCCGTTTTGGGCTATCAAATAGCAAGCATAGCGGGTTAGTAAAATGTCATCTATCTCTTTTTCAGCACTTTTAGGCATTGCTATCGTTTTCCTGATGTCAGGAAAATGATATGCTACTTCTTCCCCTGCATTTTTACAGGCATCTTTTGCTTTTTGAACAACTTTTTCAAAGTTTTCCCATTTGCTATAGCCCAATAGATGTTGCAGTTCTCTAGCGCTCCAACATTCTATGCCTTCCAATTCTGCTGCTGCCATTTCAAATTGGGCAAATAATTCTTTTATTTCTTCTGTTTTCATTTTTTAATTGTCTGAACCTTGATTTTTAAGATTATCTTGATTACCTGATTTTTTTATAAACTCAGGAAAACGTAATTCGGGTAATATTTTTTTCTTCTTACTCATTTTCCACTTCTTTTAAAATGTTTTCTACCGAATTTTTATCCATTTTAGAAAAGGCAAACCATTTTTTGCCCAAGTCTTTGAGCGATGCCCCTAAATGATACACGTCTTTGTGGTCAATAATTAAAAAGCGGTCGTGGCTTTTGTTAAAGATTTTAAGTTCAAAATTGCCGTATTGTGTGTTGGCTTTTTGAATGTCCAATGTCAGTTGTTTGTTTGTGTTTTTAGAGAGCAATAATACATTTACTTTTTTATTTTTTTTGGCTAAATGGGCAAGGGTGTTTTCATCAATATAGTTGTCAATTAACACAATGCTTTTTTTTGCTGTGCGAATAATTTTAGACGTCAGTTCGTAGGCATCAAACACTTGTCCGTCAAAAAACACGCCTTGCGTGGGTATGAGGTGTGTGTTTATTTGCAGGTCTATTTGGTTTACTTTGCCAGCTAAATTTTCAACTGTGTTTTCAATGCGGTTCATTCGTTGGTTTAGGGCATAACCTTTTAACAGGTAATCTCGCAATACATTGGTTGCCCATATTCTGAACTGCGTACCTTGCTTGGATTTAACACGATAGCCTACAGAGATGATGACATCAAGATTGTAATACTTTACGTTCTTTTCTTGTGTTTTCCCTGTTATAGCACCGTGTTGAGTGGTATGTAAGAAATCCTTACACACCACTTTTTTGTCTAATTCGCCTTCTTTAAATATGTTGCCAATGTGTTGTGTAATAGCAACACGGTTTCTACCAAACAATTCCGCCATTTGCTGTTGCGTAAGCCAAACGGTTTCCATTGCTTCATCAACCCAAACTTCTATGCGTTCGGGCAAATCATCTGATTGGTATAATACAATTTCGTTTTTCATTTGCCTGAACTGGTTTGTTGCAAGTAAAAACTGCGTTCTAACTTGTCGGATATTCTCAGTAACTCCACATAATGCGACCAACTCAATAAGTCAGAAGTCTTCTGACTTATTTGGAATTCTTTGTAAAACAGTCGCATATAAATGATATTACTACGGCTGAAACCCTTGCCAAAAGCCAATGTCAAATCTTTTGAAAGATTGTTAATCAACGCTGTGCCATATTCGGCTTTTAGTTTTCCTTTTTGCTCAAACTCAATGATGTATTTGCCAATTTCCCAATAGGTTTCAACCAAAGCTGTGTTTACAGCAACAGATGCGTTAAACTGTCCTTGCTTGTAAACTTCGGCAATTTGGCTTACCAAATTGTTGTAGTCTTTACTGTCTGAACTATGATTTTTTTGATTCATTTGATTTCCTTGATTTTTTTGTTTGTTAGTCGTTTGAAATTCAAACTTGTTTCACCAAAGTTTATCAGCAAACCAATTTCAAGATTATATGCTTCTATATAATTTATGGCTTGTGCAAAATGCACATCGTCTAATTTTGTGATTGCTTTCAACTCAACAGAAACAATTCCTTCTGCTAAAAAATCAACTCTGCGTGTTCCAATTTGTTGTTCACGGTAAAAAATGGGCATTTCAGATTCACGATTAAATGAAATTCCTGCCAAACGCATTTCTATTTCTAATGCCCGTTGATAAATGACTTCCTGAAAGCCATTGCCTAATGTTTTATGTACAGTCATAGCACAACCAATAATCTTGGAAGTCAATTCAGAATATTTATATTGCTCGTTAATCATGTTAAATTATTTAATTGTCAGCACTATGATTTATTTGATTTTTGTGATTGCCTTGATTTTGCATATCATAAGTTTCTTTATTTCTGTTTTAATCATAATAATCATATCAATCACAAAAATCATAGTTCAGACAATTATTCATACGCACCTAACCCTGAAATTTCACGCCCTTGTGCCAATTTTTTTAATTGCGGTACAAGGTCTGCCATTAGTGCCAATTCTTTTACTCTGCGTTCTTTCCAACTCAAATCCAAAGGCTCTAAAAGGTCAGTCAATTTTTCACCGTCAAAAATCATTCGGCTCATTACCATTTCTACAAACGTTTTCAGGTCGGCAGTTTGCAAACCGTGTTTGTGTGCAATAGTTGCTAATTCTTTATTGTACTTGTCGTCCTTAAACGTAACGTATCCTTTGCGAAGCGTATCTACATCCTGTCCGCTTTCCCAATCCAAACTATTGATGTATTCGGTCAAATCTTCTTCCTCATCCATTAAATTGGAGTTTGATTTTAACAAGCTAATCACCTGTGCCTTGGTCATCTTTTGCTTGGCAGGTTTTTTCTGCGTACTGTCGGCAATCAAATTCATTATGTAATCGTAATCAATTACAGCGGAAGCAAACAACACAAATTCAAAATCCAATTGTTGTATTTCAGGCGGTGCTTGGTCTCCTTCCTTTTGCTGAATTTCTCTTAACTGCTTGGCGGTTTCTATATATGAGCTACGGAACTCTTGCAAGATTTCCGTTGGTAAAATGGCTTCAATTTTTGCTTTCTGTTCTTCATCTAAATCCGTGTATTGGTCTAATTGGGTTTTAAGCCTTTGAACTTCTTTAAAGTTTTTCACGAAAGTAATTCGTGCTGCATCACCTTTCAGGTTATAAACTTCTTGTGGTTCGTTTACCAAATTCTGCTCTTGCATAAATATCCCTAAAGCCTCAACCGCCTTTTGATAATTTTCCATTACAACCGGAGCAGGGTCAACCATCCAAATTTTAATAGCTCTGTCTTTATCTTCTCCTGAAAACAAGGCAATCGCTTGGTTTACGGATTCTTGTTGTGAACGGAAATCTAAAATGTTGCCGTAAGGTTTAGTGTCATTTAATACACGATTTGTTCTCGAAAATGCCTGAATTAGTCCGTGGTATTTCAGGTTCTTGTCCACATACAAAGTATTGAGATATTTGCTGTCAAATCCTGTGAGCAACATATCTACTACTATAGTAATATCCACCTTGTTTTCGTGTGGATAATCTTTGTTGCTGTACTGTTGATCTTTAATTCTTCTTTGCACATCTTGATAGTACAAATCAAATTCATTGATGCTATGATTGGTTTTAAACTGCTTATTGTAATCCGCAATAATTTCCGTTAATGCCTGTTTCTTCTCTTCGGGATTCTGTTTATTGTCCTCACGTTCATTTGTCAAATCCTCTTGTAACTGCTTAATATCAGCAGCATTCTTTTGAGCTTGTTGGTCGCCATTATTAGAAATAAGTTGTGATGGTGGTGAAAACACACAAGCGATGTTCAAAGGAACGTAATTAGGATTTTCAACTTGTTTCTTTTTTTGAATTTCCTTGAATAGTTGATGGTATTCAATGGCGTTGTTGATAGAAGCAGTTGCTAAAACCGCATTGAATTTTCTTGAATTGGTGGCAGTATCATGCTTTTCTAAAATAGCTTCTACTACGGCTTGTTGTGCAATTGCTTCTCCCTGTTTCGGATTTTGGTTGCCTTTTCCTTTGAAATAGTCAATATGAAACTTTAAAACATTTCTATCGTCAATGGCGTGTGTAATTGTATAAGCGTGTAATTGCTTTTCAAAAATGTTGCTTGTTTCCTTGTATTTTGCTTCTTCACCATTTCTTTCGATATAAGTGGCATTGTCTCTAAAAATGGGTGTACCTGTAAAACCAAACAATTGAGCATTGGGAAAAAATTCTTTAATCGCCTTGTGATTATCGCCAAATTGCGAACGATGGCATTCATCAAATATGAAAACCATACGCTTTTTACTTAATGGTTCCAAGCGTTCTTTGTAGTTTTTCTTGTACGTGTCATCCAAAGCCAATCCCAATTTTTGAATGGTGGTAACAATTACTTTATCTGCATAGTCGGTAGAAAGCAAGCGTCTTACCAAGGTTTCCGTATTGGTATTTTCTTCTACACTGCCTTCCTGAAACCGGTTAAATTCCTCACGGGTTTGCCGGTCTAAATCTTTTCTATCTACAACAAACAAACATTTCTCAATTTCGGGATTGTCTTTTAAAAGTGTCGATGCTTTAAAAGAAGTCAGCGTTTTGCCGCTTCCCGTAGTGTGCCATATATAACCATTGCCTCTGTTTTGCTGAATGCAATTTACGATTGCTTTTACTGCGTAAATCTGATATGGCCGCATTACGAGTAACTTTTGTTCACTCTCAATGAGCACCATATACTTACTAATCAACTCTCCGAGTGTACACTTCGTTAGAAACTTTTCAGTGAACAAATCAAGGTAAGTGATTTTCTTGTTGTTTTCGTCCGCTAATTGGTATATCGGCAAAAACTGCTCGTCTGCGTTGAAAGCAAAATGTTGATTTTTATTATTAGCAAAATAGTAGGTGTTGGTTCGATTACTCACGATGAACAACTGCATAAAGCAGAGCAGTGAATTTCCATAGCCATTTCCAGGTTCGTTTTTGTACTCAACAATTTGCTGCATTGCTTTTCTTGGAGAAATGTCCAATTTCTTCAATTCAATTTGAACAACAGGCAATCCGTTAATCAGCAAAATAATGTCGTAACGCTGATGGCTATTTTCTGTATTAATGCGTAACTGACTGATAACTTCAAAGTCATTTTTACACCAATCTTTGATGTTTACCAAAGTATAATGCAAAGGTGTTCCGTCTTCACGTTGAAAATATTGTCTTTCACGCAAGAGTTTAGAAGCAGCGAAAACATCAGGGTTGATTATTTCTTCTCTAAGTCTTAAAAACTCATTTTCTGTCAAATGAACACGGTTGAGCTCTTCAAATTTTGCTTTGAAGTTTTGCTCAAGCGTTTTCCTGTCAACTATATCAGGGCGATGAATGTATTTAAGCCCTTTTAGTTGCTCTATTAGATTTTCTTCTATTTGGTTTTCTTTACTCATTATTCTTCTTTCAATAAGTCTTTGGGATTAACTTCCAAAATTTTTGCAATTCGGTACAAATCTTCAAGGCTCGGTTGTCTCACATTGCGAGAATACTCGTTAATTGTGTTGTAACTTTTGTCCAACTTCTTAGCAAGCCAAGTTTGGGAAATGCCTTTTTCTTTAAGTACTTCTTTAATTCGGTTCATTGAAGCCTAATTAATTTTTAACAGGTCAAAGATAGTAAAATCACATTGTCCGATAGTGTAAATGTCCACAATATAGTCGTGGGTGGGTGGGGTCAAGCTCTTTTGGTTTTTGAGCGTTGGATTGTGTGTTGGCAAAACCAAATGTGTTTGACCGTGTGGCTGGCTAAAATTGTTTTAAAATGTGCATTGGGAAAAAATAAAAAACATTGGGTTGGTCAGCGTGTCGGGTTAATTGCTGTCCGTTCGTTTGTCGTTGCACGGTCGTCTTTTAGGCTTGCTTATAACGTGGGGGCGGCTTCCACTACCTTTCATGCGGGCGACAAACGTTCAAGTCCGCACAACTTTTTCCGCGGGTGTACTGCCGCCGTTGCGCCAAACCGCTCGTTAGCGGCTGGCATTTTCGAGAGTATTGTCCTTGTTCATTTCACTGTCGGACTGTACTCTGTTTTCGGTTCGGGATACTTTTTCGACAACGCTCTCGACGCTTGCCGCTAACGTGGCGATGGCTGGCATTTTTTCATTTCACAATAAACTTGAATATATACTAGAATTTGTAATCATATTTGCCACAATACTAGCCAAAACGTCTCCTCCAAAATTTTTCAGTTTATCTAATAGTCTTGATTTTGTTTTTTCAGGCTCTTTGTCAAATTCTGATAAAATTTCTTTTAACTCTTTCATCTCTTTTCCCGTCAATTCATTTTGAAGCGCTTCGAAAAATATATTGAAAATTATTTCCTGCGTATTGTTTTGAGTGTTTTGTTGCGAATTGTTGATTGTAATGTTTGCTCCTTTCTGTGAATTCAAAGTTTTTTCTGGCTCGGAAGGGAGTTGTTTAATTGCTTTTAATATTCCCTCAATTTTTCTGTGATTGTCAGGAGTTAATTTTTTAGACGCTTCTTCAACTTTTGCTAAATCGCTTGGGAAGTACGTTTTTACAAGTCTTTCAACAGACGATTGCCAATCTTGATATTCTACAGGAGAATTCGTTCTATAAACATTACACAAACGAATTACTCCGCTTGGAGAAGGCACATAAGTTATTGTCGAAGCCAATTTATCTCCTTCTAAAATTAATTTTTCTAATAAATCTAACTTATTCATAATATTTCAATTTTCTACTTCCTTGTCCACCGCGTTTTCGCTGCTTGCCGCTAACGATGAAATAGACGCATATCTATCCGTCTTTCCAAAGAGAATTCTATAAATAAACTCCCTGAAACTTCAAACAAACACCTTCCTGAGTACTGATCTGCCCGGAAACTTTCAAGGTTTGATCTTCCTGCTCTGTAACCATCATTTTGAAAGTGGCATCTGGTGTATTTAACGGGTTTAAAACAGTCAGGAATTTACTGGTTACCAGACTTTTCAGTTTCATAGCTCTGTTGTAATGCGTTCCCAGGATTTCTTTCACCATTTCCAGCTGCACCACGCCAGGTGTTACCGGATTTTCGGGAAAATGTCCGTCAAAAATGGAATGTTTCGGGTCGATTGAAACGTGTGCTTCAAGCATATTTTCCTCAAAAATTAATGAATTTATGCGGAAAAACCTGTCTTTTAGTATCATCAGAATGTTGTGAATTTGCTGTCGTTAATGGCGCCGTTTTGCTGCATATTGCTAAAGCTGTAGATCAGTTTGTCTGTGTCATTTTGCTTCATCGTAAGCTCTTTCAGCAACAATTCCTCTTTTGTGAAGATTAATGAGATTTCGGCAATATAGCGTTTCATTTTATCGCTTTTCGGTGTTAAAATTAGCTTGTAGTTCAATTTGTTTTCGTAATAGCTGATCTTGAAATCGGTTTCATTTAGAAAGTCACCGGTCATCATCTGAACCATCAATTGCTGAATTTTCTTCACTATCATTTTGGATGAGGTGCTGTTCACCTCTTTCCCGTTTTCCTGTAGTTTCACTTCTTTTCCGTTGATGAGAATGATCTGGCTTTCCGGCTTGCTTTTTTCCCAGCGGATTTTGTTTTCTTTCTTGTAATACATTTTCCCGGAACCTTTCTGAGGAGTGCTTAGCAGGGGAGAAAAAGCCGTTTCCAAAAAATCTGCCTGGATGGATTTGATTTCCCTGTGCTGCTTTTCAAGAGCTTCCTTGCAAGCTTTCGGATCGGAAATTTTAGTGTATTCCTGTGCGAAAACAGGTGATCCGAACAGGAGAATGAAGAAACTAATGGTGAATTTCATGAATTATTTTTTTCAGTTGTTCTTGTTTTGCAAAGATAATGCCATTCGATTGCGCATGCTGAATATACGTTTCTAAAACCGCGGAAGTGTGTTCCAGGTTATCATGCATCAGGACAATATTGCCTTTTTTTGTGAGGCGGATCAAGCGTTTAAGCAATTGCTCTTCGTTTTTAAAAGAATCGTATGAACGCACGTTCCAGCCTACGATTTTCAGGTTTCGCTTTCGAAGGATACTGGCGATACCCGGGTTCATGTATCCGATCGGTGGCCGAAAAAGCGATAGATTCCGTTGTGTAAGGATTTTCAGCGTATTCTCTGCCGTGTCGATTTCTTCTGCTACTTTTTTTCGGCTGTACATCGCGAAGAAAATGGGATGATTTTGCGTATGATTCCCGATTTCATGTCCTTCGCTGATGATACGTTGAATCAATTCCGGATTTTCCAATGCTTTCTGTCCGATTACAAAAAAGAGCGCCTTGATCTCGTATTTTTGAAGGATATCCAGAATTTTCGGAGTATGAACCGGATCCGGACCGTCATCAAAAGTTAAAAATACTTCATCTTGTGTGCTTTTGTAAACTGTCGGATAGAAATATTCAAAACGAAGAAAGAGAATTCCGAAGGAAAGAATGACACAAAACAAAATCGCAATGGAGATCAGGATCGTCCGGAAATACGGGCTTTCGCGGAAGAAAATAAAACAGATTAAAAGCGAAAGACACCCAATAGCAATATTGAGTTTATGCTTCATTGCGGCTTAAAAGTGTTAATCCCAGTTTTCCGGATTCCAGGTTGTTTATAATCAGTGCTTTTTGAGCAGTTTTGTTTTCAATAAACCAATCGTGTGCGAGGTGAAATGCAAAAGCAGAAGCGCTTTGATAATATCCCGAATATGTGAGGAAATTGACATGTTTTTTCCCGGTTGAAGCAAATTGCTCACCTGCTTCGAGAATCAGATCCGCATCTTTCAGCTCACAACGATGTTTTTTGAGGAATTCCGGGACAGCATTTTCCGTTTGGTCCGATACAAGCACTTCACATGCCTGGATATGAGCAATGCTTTGGTTTTTATTGGGAGAAATCACCGCAAAAGTGACACCAGATGTGAACGGATGCGTTGTTTTAATCAACGTTCCGCGCAATCGCTCCAAAAAAGAAATTGCTTCATCTGCAGCACCTGTAAGCACAGATTTTTTGCCTTCATATACACATAGCATGGCATCTGTCAGCGCAACTTCGAAAGAAATGGCGTTCTGGGTATGTGTCATATTATATGCATGATTTTTCAGATCAAGGGAAATCTGGCCCGAAATGGTGTTGTGTGTACTTTGAATGAAAGCTGTCGGCGAAAGAATATCTCCGCTAACGGTGTTGATGGTTAAGAGAAACTTTTCAGTGTCAGTTAAACAACCAAGTCCTGTTCCGACTGAGATCGAGTCAAATTCAGTGAAGACCTTTTCCTGGCATTCTTTGGAAGCGGTAATCCCCATGCGAAGAATCGTGCTCAGACGCCTGAGTGTCGCAGCGGGAATATAGCTTTTGTAATCTGGCGAAATCAAGGCATGATCAGAATCGAGTGGTTTCAGATTACTCCACAGGTTTTCTTTCCGGAAGGAATCTTGGTGTGTGATTGACTCGATATGCTGAATGAAATACATGCTAGATTTTGCTTAAGATAATCGTTGAGTTATTCCCTCCGAAACCAAAGGAATTGGATAAAATATGCTTGATTTCATGTCCTTCCGAATAGTTTTTTATGGGAGTCAGCCGGGTTTCTTCAATTGCCTGGCTGAAATTCAGGTTCGGAAGCAAACTTCCGTTGTGCAGCGCCAGAATTCCAAGAACGGCTTCTATTCCACCAGAGGCCGCCAGCGTATGACCCGTGTAGGCTTTTGTAGAACTGAACGGAGGAACAGCGTCTCCGAAAATGGCCCTGATTCCGTGTGATTCGGATAAATCATTGTTTGGAGTAGCGGTTCCATGCGCGTTGATGTAGTCAATATCTTCCGGTTTTAAGCCTGCAACTTCAAGTGCGCCTTTCATGGACAAAGTGGCTCCCAGGCCTTCCGGTGAAGAAGCTGTCTGATGATATGCATCCGAAGCATTGCTCCAGCCGGAAAGAACAGCCAATGGTTTTTTGCCGGTTTTTCGGATAGTTTCTTCGGTTTCCAGAACCAGGAACCCTGCTCCTTCTCCGAGGTTCAACCCTTTCCGCGTTTCATCGAAAGGTCGGCACCACTCATCATCAAAGATCATCAAAGAGCGGAATCCCGAAATGGTAAATTGTGAAAGCCCGTCGGTTCCGCCCGCTACAACGCGATCTAATTGTCCGCTCAGCAGCATTCTTGCGCCAAGCATAATGGAATTAGCTGCCGAAGAACAAGCGGTAGAAATAGTATTCACATACCCGTCAATTCCCAGCTCTTTGGCAATCTGTTCACTGGTCGTTCCGTTCGGGTGATTCCGGTAGGTATTTAAATCGTCTGTTTTGCTGTTCAGAAAATCTTTGTACGCTAACTCACTTACGTCCATTCCGCCAACGGATGTTCCGGAAATCAGACCGGTTTTTATTTCCGCCAGCAATTTATGATTTTTGAAAGCTTCTTTGGCGGCGATCATTCCCAGAAGAGCAGTGCGCGATGCGTGTTGAGTCAGTGAGAAACGTTCCACCAGTTCATTATTTGACCAGCGGATTTCCCCGACCTTGAATCGTTCTGTATAGGTTTTCTGCCCCTGCCGGATTCCTGTTTTTTCAGAACGCAGGGCATGCAACGTTTCTTCCACGTTTTCACCGATAGAAGAAATGATACCATATCCAGTAACATAAATGTGCATTTATTGATTTTTAGAAATATAATCAGCCAGTGTATTCACGGATTGGAAGATTTCTTTTCCCTGGTTCGGATCTGTAATCTTGATTCCATAGTTGGCATCCAGCAATACGATGAATTCCAATGCATCGATGGAATCCAGTCCAAGCCCCTGGTCTCCGAATAAAGGAGCATCATCTTGAATGTCTGCCGGAGTTAAATCTTCCAGATTGAGCTGTTCGATGATCTGGGCTTTCAGGTTTTCTTTTAAATCACTCATTTCTGTATTGTTTAATTAGAGTTGAAAGTTCGGTTTCGGTTGAAGTTTGGGTTTCGCGCGAAGGAGAAAGCAAAAATAGGAAACATTCTTGTTCGCCGGTTGTCTTTGCCTCAATCCATCCGCACAGACAAAGCGTATTTCCTTTATTGAAGCCCATTTGCGCCCATTCTACATAATTTTTTGCATTAAACTGTTTTTCGATGAAAAAACAGTTTTCGCCGTACCATTTGTACCGGATGCACAATTCGCCAGTCACGATGTTCGGCAGTGTGTAAACGAAGAGGGAAGGGCTTGGATTGTGAAGTTTCTCATACGAATCCACAAACTGGTTATCCGTATGCTGGCTGGAAGATGCATTTGCAAAAAGCAATTGCAAATCATTTTCAGTATCAAGGCTTTCCGGGAAAAAAGGAAGCAGCAATTCTGTTCCGATAAAGGCCATTTTTGAAAGCACATCCATTTTATAAAATTTCGGATATTCTGTGCCTAATTGCTGATATGTAAATTTCAGCGGATTTTCCTCAGCCTTAGTATCAAAAATCAATTTTCCGTTCAGGAAAGTTCCATTCGGACAAACGTAGCTATGTGCTAATACTCTCATCCTTCTTTTTGTAAAATTAAGCTTGCATTGCCTCCACCGAATCCTGAAGCGGTTTTAAGAACCGTTTTCACCTCTCTGGATTCCAGGTGTTGAATAATATTCAGCGGAACTGAAATTCCCGTTTCACTGAAGCCCAAATTCGGAAACAGGAGATTTTGTTCCATCGAAACGATGCTCATAATAGTTTCCAGGATTCCGGCTGCTCCCAGCGTGTGGCCGAAATAACCTTTCATACTGTTGAGCGGAGCCCGGTCGAGTTGTGTTCTGCCGAAAGCAATGCTTTCCATTTCATCGTTAAAAACAGTTGCCGTTCCGTGTGCGGAAATGAAATCAATATCGGAAGCGCTTAATCCGCTTCGTTTAAAAGTTCTTTCAATGGAACGAACCAGGCCTTCACCTGTTCTGGACGGACCGGAAATGTGGTTGGCATCATTGGAGGACGAACCACCTTTATATAAAACGGCGTGATTCAGCATTTTTTCTTTGGAAACCAGCACGATTCCGCATCCCTCACCCAGGGTTGTCCCGTTCCGGCTTTTATCAAATGGCTTACAAGCTTCACTACTCAGTGCGAACAGGCTTTGGAATCCATAGGAAACGAATTCCGAAATGGCATCGATTCCAGTCACGAGAACTTGATCGTATGTGTCTGCCAGCAAATAATCTGCCGCCGTATTGATGGCAATCACTCCGGAAATGCAGGCGTTTGAAATAATAAATACCGGTGCTTCCGGGAAAAACTGCCGGATAATGGTACGAGTACTTGAAAAAGCATCTTCAGGTAATAAATCCAGGTTTCCTTTGGTCGAGCTGACGATAACAGCTATTTTTCCAGCCGTATTTCCCGGTAAAGTCATTTGAATGTTCTCCAATCCTTCCCGAAGCAGGCTATCGTAGCGGTTGGATGTAATCTCTGTTCGTTTGGCCAAAGGAAGACTGCTGTCCTGGAACCCGGATTTTTCCGCTATGCGGATTCCGGAAGAGCCGTTTCTGAAAGCTTCCAGGTGCTGTTCAACAGTTGTTCCAAGCGGAGTAACCAGCGAGAGGTATTGTATGTAAACGGATTTATTCATCCAGCCAGTTTTGTGCTTCTTCCCAGATGCGGTAGAATTCAGGTTTAATCAATTCCAGTGTGCGATCAGTAGTAAACATGAAAACCTGAATCGTCATTCCGGTAGCAGCAATCTGTCCGGTGTTGTTATTTATTACTTCGTAATGGAATACGATCTTTGCGGAATCGCGTTGTTCCAGAATCACGTTTACCAAAGCCTGTTCTCCGTAAAAAATAGATGCTTTGTGCGAAATTTCGGATTTCACGATCGGAATGAAATAGCCTTGTTCGTACACATCCAGGTATTCGATTCCGTAATCTTTTCCGAACTGCTCGCGGGCATCTTCGAAAAACTTGAGGTAATTCCCGTGCCACACAATGCCCATCGCGTCCGTTTCGCTGAAACGGACTGGAACGAGAATGGAGGATTTCAGGATTTTCTTCATGCCAGAACAATTTTCATTTGACAGCTCAACAATACTTCTCCGTTGGATTTTGCTGTTCCTTCGATCAGGTGGATAGTATCGAATGTACTCAGGATCTGAACCGATGTTTCGATCTGGTCGTTCAGCTTTGCCTGGTTCTCAATCCGGACCTGTGTCACTGCACCGATAAATCCGATTTTCGGTTCGCCTTCTTTTTCCAGGCTGTTAAGGTAGCCGAATCCTGCAGCACAGGTTTGAGCAATGTTTTCGATCAGTGCTGATTCGGACAAAATACCGTTTTCCAGGAACAGGTTGTCCGGAGCAATGGTGAAAATGCTTTGAAAGCCACCCTGGTCTGCACTTAGAAGTGAATCAATCATCACAAAAGGAGCCTTTTGCGGAATGATGGATGTGATATTTTCTTTGTTAATCAACATAGTATTCAAAAAAGTTAAACCATTGTGTCGGACTGGCTTTTACCTGTTCTTCCAGATGCTTCACATACAGCTCAGCAAGTTTTTCCGGCGATTCGAACTCCGTCAGCGGATCAGTGGCACTTAACTCGTAATGTGTGCTTCCGGACTTGACCGCATATACAAAGGTAAGCGGAACTTTGAATTTCTGCGCCATTATGAAAGGCCCGGCCGGAAATTCTGCCATGCCGTTGAGGAAAGGTAAACAAAAGTTTTTTTGTCCGGCTGTGGTCCTGTCTGCGTGCAAAGCAATCAGTTCATTATGTTTTAAAGCCTGGTGGATCAGGATGAGGTGCGACAGGTCGTCTTTGATCGGAATCAGTTTGTATTGTGATTTCCCCGTGGAATCCTCCATATATGCTTTGATTTTCTGCACTTCGGCATCCAGCATCAGGATGTTGATCTTCATAGTGATCCGCTCCCCGAGCAGGTTGCCAGCATTTTCCCAGTTGCCGAGGTGGGCAGAGAAGAGAAAACCACCTTTTCCTGCTTCGTTCATCCGGA
The DNA here is from genome assembly GCA_031260455.1 of Fluviicola sp. GTDB lineage: Bacteria > Bacteroidota > Bacteroidia > Flavobacteriales_D > Crocinitomicaceae > Fluviicola. The sequence goes on along the minus strand of JAIRJW010000012.1, from coordinate 49,451 downwards.
TCAATGCTTCTTCGTTGTTAAAATGGAACGTGAAGATCTTTTTACGCGGTGTTTTCAGGGCAATCCGGTCAATGAGCGTTTGTCCGAATATATACAGGTTTTGAGCTGTTGCTTTGATTGCCTGTCCTTTTGTGTACTGAAATCCTTTCTGATAAAACGAGATAAGTGCTTTTCGCGGCTTTCTTGAAAAAAGAAGAAAATACCCCGAAACACCGATACAAAAGAAGTAGGCAAACCGAACTCCCAGGAACCGGATGGAATTGATGAAAAATTTATACCCCCAAAGCGACCCCCGGGTTTTGCCGTCCCATTTTTGTTCCATTCGCTCTTAAGCGTTCAACCGTTGTTCAACTAAATTGTAGAAATCGTTAAAAGTTTCGATGTTTTTGAAATCCTCTGCAGTTGGTTTGATTCCTAGGTTTTCTTCGATAACTACGACTAAATCCACGTAGTCCAGGCTATCCAGGTCCAGGGTTTGTTGCAGGTTGTTTTCTGGTAAAATCAATGCAGCATCAACCTCAAATTCTTCTGACAGGAATTGTTTTGTTACAAGAATGATGTCTTCTCTTTTCATGTTATTAGTTGTGCGTTCGCCTATTTTTTAAACTTTTTAATAATTAATGAGGAATTGGTTCCTCCGAATCCGAATGAATTGGACAAAAAGCAGTCGATTTGATGTTCCATGTAGTTCGGAATGATATTGATTTTAGCCGAATGTTCGTCGGGATTTTCGAAATTGATATTCGGTGCCACGAAGTTGTTGTTCATCATCAGGAGTGAATAAACAATTTCACTTGCTCCGGCCATCCAGCATTCGTGCCCAGTCATACTTTTTGTAGAGCTTACCGGAACTTTTGATCCCAGAACGCTGAAAATAGCTTCTGCTTCCGTAGAATCGCCGATCGGAGTAGATGTTGCATGTGCATTCACATAATCAATATCGGCCGGAGTTAAGTCAGCTTGTTTCATCGCCATGTTCAAAGATCTGAACTGACCGTCGAAATTCGGGTTCGAAATGTGATCTCCGTTGGAAGAAAACCCGAAACCGACGATTTCGCCGAAGATCGGGGCATTTCGTTTCAATGCAGATTCCAGTGATTCGATAATCACGGTCGCCGCACCTCCGGACGGAACCAATCCGTCACGATCCCTGTCAAACGGACGACTTGCTTTTGACGGAACATCTTCCCGAACGGAGAAAGCTCCCAATCCGTCGAAACTGCTCATCGCAAACATATTGATTTCCTGCGCTCCGCCGCAAACAACACGTTCCTGCAAGCCTTGTTTAATCAGCAAATATCCCATTCCGATAGAGTGAGAACCTGAAGAACAGGCTGCAGAAATGGTAAAATTCATTCCTTTCAACTTGTAAATTGTTGAAAGGTTCATATTTACCGTAGAGTTCATATTCTGGAAGATATCGCCGCTTCCGATGAGTGTTGTATCCTTTTTCAAACGAACTTTGTCGTTTGTTTCAACAATGGCACCTGCCGTAGAGTCATTTCCGAAAATAATTCCGGTTTCGGTTTTGTTGAGGAAATCCGCATCAAGTCCTGAAATTTCCATGGCTTGCCTGGTTGACATGAAAGCAAAGCGTGCTGGTTGGTGCATTCCGGCTCGCTGTCGGCGGGACAAGAACGGGTTCAGTTCCGGTTCTGCAACCATTCCCGTAAAGCAGGAACGGTATCCAAATTTTTTTCGTTCTTCGTCGTAAATAACACCGCTGCGCCCGAGCTGCAAAGACTCAAGAATCATGTCTAAGTTTTCACCCAGGCATGAGTAAGCACCAATTCCAGTAATGACTACGCGATGTTCCATTGCTTAAGCGTAAATTCCTCCGTTAATATTTATTACTTCTCCTGTTATATAAGCAGCCTTTTCAGAGGCCAAAAAACTTGCAAGATACGCCACTTCCTCCACTTTTCCAAAGCGATTTGCCGGAACCATTCGCTTTAATTCATTCATATCCAGTTCGCTGGTCATGTCCGACTCAATGAAGCCCGGAGCAATGGCATTAACGGTGATATTCCGTTTAGCGATTTCCTGTGAAAGTGCCTTTGTTGCAGCAATCATGCCACCTTTTGCGGCAGAATAATTGGTTTGTCCCGGAACTCCTTTCAACCCACTCAAAGAAGCGATGTTAATAATGCGTCCGCTGCGTTGTCTCAGCATGCGCTGGATGACTGCCTGCGTACAGTTATACATTCCTTTCAGAGAAGTGTTCAAAACAGCGTCCCAATCTTCTTCGGTTACCCATGGAAATAGGTTGTCTTTCGTAATTCCGGCATTGTTTACCAGTACGTGAATGATTCCTTCCGGGTTATTGGTATACCAGTTTTCGATCGTTTCTTTTACTAAAGCTCCGTCTTTCACATCAAAATGAAGCAGTTCTCCGCTCCCACCTGCCTGCTGAATCAACTGCAGCGTTTCTTCCGCTGCCGCTTTGTTGGAAGCATAGTTGATCAGAATATGAAGATTCAGATCCTGGGCCAATTGAATCGCAATTGCGCGGCCAATTCCTCTGGATGCACCTGTAACTAAAGCACATTTCATAGATTCAGTGTTGTTTTCTTAAGGGTGTTTATGATGTTTGTAATGTTTTCAAATTGCGGAACATCTTCATTGATTGTCGGAGTAATTCCACGAATTTGAGCATAAATTTCCTTTGTTTTGGACGAAAGCTTGTTTCGCTTGGCTTCCTCCAGTAAATCAATTGCCTGACAAACTGCCATCAGGTGAATTGCCATGACCTGGAAGCCGTTTTCGATGACTTTTTTCGCAATCATAGCACTGTTGGTTCCCATGCTCACGATGTCCTGGTTGTCATTGTTATTGGAGATGCTGTGTACATACATCGAATTCGAAAGCATCTGACTTTCAGCCGTAGTCGAAGTTGCAGTGAACTGCATTCCCTGGATTCCAAAATTCAGACCCAACGTCTGTGTATTCAGGAATGGAGGGAATAACCCGTTGATCTTACTGTTCAGGATGAAATTCAACTGGCGTTCCGTAAGCATGGTCAACTTGGTGATCACCAGTTTAATCTTGTCCATTTCTAGGGATACATAATCTCCGTGGAAATTTCCACCATGGAATACGTTTCCGCGATCCAGACTCACCACCGGATTATCGTTGGTAGAATTGATCTCACTTTCTACGATCGTTCTGGCGTAGTCTAAGGTGTCTTTTACCGGTCCAAGGATTTGTGGAATGCAGCGAATGGAATAATATTCCTGGATTTTCTTTTTGAATTCAGTTGTTTCAGCTGCTTTGTTATCGGTGAACAATTCTTCCCGTTTCTTTATCAAGGTGCTGTCTTTTAAAAACTCACGCATCGATCTGGCAATGGCCTGTTGCCCTGCATGCAGTTTTACTTCGTTTAGCCCCACGGAAAACGAATCGTCGTATGCTTCCACGATTTCGTTAATCATCGCCGAAGATGCGATCGCCCAGTCCAATAAACGATAAGCGTAAATCAGGTTCACAGCTCCGATTCCCGACATGCAGGAAGTTCCGTTCATCAGGCCTAATCCGTCGCGCAGCTTCACTTTCAGCGGAGCAATATTCTTTTCAGTCAGCACTTCGGCTGTTTTTCTGCGTTCTCTGTTGATATAGACATATCCCTCTCCGATCAGATTCAAAGCCAGATGCGCCAGTTGAACCAAATCTCCGCTTGCGCCAACTCCGCCATGTTCGTAAATCTCAGGAATAATGTCGTGATTTAAAAACTGAACCAGTTTTTCAATGACTCCGTAACTTACGCCCGAGTTTCCCTGCATGAAGTTGGTCAGGCGCGACAAAACAACAGCTCTTGCAGATTCTGCATCCAGAACATTTCCGGTTCCGGAAGAGTGGCTTCTGATCAGGTTGTATTGCAGCTGATTGAGTTTGTCTTCGTCGATTTTAAACTGAGCCATTGGACCAAACCCGGTATTGATTCCATAAATGATCTTATCGCTGGAGAAATCCTGCAGAAAGGAAAAAGATTTTTCCAGCTTCTGGCGGATATCGTCCGAAATGACGTATTCTTTTTTATCGAGGCTATAAGCTTCTATTTGCTTTAAATCGAGTTTATTCATGCAATCTATACGGAAAGAAATAACTATTTCGGCAATTTAACTTCAAGAATTGTGTGGAAGCGGTCGAGGTGAAGCCTGTGTTCCTCAACGGTTTCGAAACCGGCTTTTTCAATAATATACTTCATCGCTGAAGAAGAATACATTTTACTGTTTCCGTTTGCCAGAGCGGTAAAATACAGGGAAGTTGCAATCAAACTGAACTCTGCTGCCGGGAAACGTTGATCATCAATGAAGGTTTCCATGATGAAGATTGTGGCATCCGGTTTCATGTTTTTCCTGATCTTCAATAAAATAGCCTCAATTTCCTGTTCACTGAAACAATCCAGAAACTGGCTCATCCAGTACACATCGGCTCCTGCAGGAATTTCCGAGTTCGGATCCAGCATGTCACGCTCATTGTAGTCCACACGGTCTTTGATTTCCGGAATAGCCTCGATGTTTGCTTTGGCAACTTTTAGCTGAACTCCCAGGTCAAAAATACTTACGCGAACCTCCGGATCGTGCTTTGTACTTGCAATGGCCCATTTTCCAGTATTTCCACCAATATCAAAAATGCGTTTCGGCTGGTTTTTAAAAATAATTTTCAAAGCTTCACCAAAAGAGTTATCGGAATAATGATGATCGAAATCAAACCACGATGTTTTCAATGGTTCCGGTAAAATGGAAAGTCCTTCGTAAATGGTATTCCATGGCCCGAGTTCTTTCAGTCCTTCCGGTTTCCCGTTCAGAATGGAATCTTTCAGGTAAAACAAGCCTTTGTAGCAAATATCCTGGGTGAACATCATGTTAATTCTGGTCATCTCGTCACGTGTCAGGAAATACCCTATCTTGGACAAGGTGTATTTGTCATTGTTCAATTCCAGGATATCGGCAACTTTTGCCATTTCAACCAAAACCTGTACACCGTATTCGCTGATGTTTTTTCGTTTTGCAATTTCTTCAATGGTAAGGCCGTCTTTTTCTTCGTAAAGTTCGTCCATGATTCCAAGGCTGGACATTGTATATACGGTTTGAAATACAAAAGGGCTAAAGGCAATTTTCTGAGCCTCATACAATGAATTGATTGCTTTCATATATAAATATTCTATAAAATCAAGTTTGGGTTTTGAGTTATATTTTAATGTTTGATTAAGGTTTTCAAAATGTGGTGTCAAAGTTAGAAAAAAAAATGGTGGGATGTAATGCATCACGCGCCAACATTTTTTCCACGGATCAACAATTTCTGTTTGAAGTGCTATTTCATTAATTTTGAATTCGAAATGAGCGAAGAATTTGACGTTACCATTATCGGTTCGGGTGTAAGTGGGTTACTTTCAGCGGCGTTGCTGTCCAGATCAGGTATGAAGGTACTCCTGTTGGAGAAGCACTACCTCATTGGGGGATACCTGCAAGGTTTTGAACGCAGGGACTTTGTTTTTGACACGGCAATTCACTGGTTGAACCAGTACAACGAGAAAGGAACCGTTACGCGGGTATTTAAAATGCTGGGAGAGGATTTTCCGAAACCACAACTCATGAAACGCATTCAACGTCATATTTCGAATCATCACGATTACCTGCTCACCAATAATCCGGACGAATTGAGGGATCGGCTAATCCGGGATTTTCCTCACGAACAGTCAGGGATCACACGCTTTTTTAAGGTTGCAAAACGCATTGCGAAAGTTTCGCTGAGATTTCCGGAGTTTTTCCAGTCGGTTGAAACCAAGTCCTCACTGGAAATTCCGTTTTTCCGGATGAAGCAGTTGGGAATCATTTATCCGCTGATTCCTTATGCTATGTATAGTGGTGATGACGGAGTGAAGAAAGGATTGAGCAAGTTTTTCAAAGACCCGAAGCTGCAGGAATTATTTTGTACGGAAAGAGACCTGCTTTCTTGTATTTTTCCGATAGCCTGGGCCTATAATTCGGATTATCAGAATCCGCCGATCGGCGGGAGCCAGGTTATTCCAGGCTGGTTGGAAAAACAGGTGGACTCAAAACTATGTGATATTCGCCTGAATTCGGAGGTGATTGGTTTTGAATTTGATTCGGACCGTATTTCCGGGGTGCGCTATAAAAACCGGGCAAAGGAATATCTCGTGAAAACAAAATATGTCATTGCTGCCTGCGATGTCGATTTGCTTTACCGGAAATTGGTTCCGGCTGAATTTGTTCCCAAAAAATTCTTCGAAACACTCAGTGATTCAGAAATGTACAGTTCGTCGGTCACAATCTCTGTCGCATTGGATTGCCCGGCGGAAAGCCTGGGTTTCGGTCACGAGCTGACCTTGATCTGCGAAGAATCCAGCACGCGTGATGAACACAGTTCGGGAGATCCCCGCAAATCGGCTATTTCGGTCTTGGCACCAACGGTTCGTGATCGTACACTGAGTCCGGAAGGAAAAGGAATCCTGACTTTGTACGTTCCGGCCTGGATGGATTACATGAATAACTGGGAAACGAAGAAAAATGCAAAAGGCGATTTTGTGCGTACAGAAGCTTACAAAAAGCTCAAAGATGATTTTGCCCAGGTGATCCTGGACCGCGTTTCTGAAAGAATGTGTCCGGATTTGCGTAATCATATTTTATTTTATGAAGTCGCAACGCCGGTTACTTATTATCGCTACACCGGGAATAAAAATGGCACGATGATGGGAACGAGGCCCGGAAAAAAGAATATGCAGAGTAAAATTGCGCATTACCGCACGCTGATTGAAAATCTGGTTATAGGAGGCCAATGGGCGGAATTGGGTGGTGGTGTTCCGATTGCGGTAAAAACGGCCTTTAATGCATCGTTGATTATCCTGAAAAAATGGGATAAAACGAAGTTTCAAAAACTCCTCAATGCATACAAAAAAGAAATGAAACTCAATTCATAAGATATTTTTTGTGACTTTGACTTAGTTGTTGATTTGATTTCTCAATATAATCGCTGCTTCAGTCCTTCATATTTACAACATTGCTTATCCTATCTGATTTTTCTCTATGAATAACTGTATTTGAGATGTTTTTATTCTCTTTTTAATGGCAAAATAATTAAGTATTTTTTTAATTATCAATGCCAGCTATTTTTGTAGTTTTGTCTGTTTTTATGTCTCCTGCCTTAAGAAACACACACAAATGATCGGTCAGTTATGCGCTCGGATAGTTGAATTTTTTCTCCGTAAAAGATTTGTATTCTGGAGTGTTTTCCTTTTGGTGATTGCAACATTGGTTTTTGGTCTTTCCAAACTGAGAGTCAATCAGGATTTGTATGCTATTTTCCCCCAAGGCAAGGAGTTTAAAAAATTCAACAGCATTGTTCAGAAGAACAAACTGAACAAACAAGTGGTTTTTTCCATTCAAAGCCAGGAAGATGAAGAACAGACATTGGAAAAATTGGAAGAACTTCAAATCGAACTTCAAAAACGCTTCAAAGGAGAATTAAGTGAAATTGAGATTGTTAAACCGGTAGATGAGGGCATTTTGATCGGATTTTTGCAGAAGAGCTCTGTTCGCAGTCTGAAAGAAGAAGATTTCCGGCAAATGGAGATGAAACTGCAACCGGATTCTATTCGGAAAGCATTGAAGCGAACTTCTGCTATGCTGAAAGGTCCAAATACCTTTTTTGTGGGCCAGCTGGCAGCAAACGATCCGCTGGGTTTGTTTTACGGTAAGCTGAAAGCACTTAATCCAACTGCCGATTCGGGGAACTATGTGGTGAAAGACGGGGTTGTTTACTCACGTGATGAACAATATGCTTTTTTCTTCGGGACTATTGAATTAAACCAGAAAGACACAAAAAAACTGGAATTTTTTGCAAATCGCTTGGAAGATTTCAAACAGGAGAAAGCAAAAGAACAAAAGCTTGGATTTGACTACTTCGGGACTTTCCAGGTTGCGGTTGAAAATGCAAAACAGGTGAAGTTTGATGCATTCCTGACTTCCATGCTTAGTATTTCGGCAATTTTGTTGTTACTTATTCTCTATTATCGCAGTGTATTGGCACCGCTTTATTTCCTGCTTCCCGGGTTCTTTGGGATTTTGAGCGGGGCAGGACTGGTCGGATATCTGCATCCGGACATTTCTGCTATTTCATTTGCAACATCTTCTGTTTTACTGGGAATTGTGCTCGATTATTCCTTCCATTTCTTTACACATTTGAAACACGCAGGGAGTGTGGTGAAAACCGTTAAGGAAATCAGCTCACCGATGATGCTCGGAAGTTTTACAACAATTGTGGCTTTGTCTGCGCTGCTGTTTACCAATTCGGTAGTCCTTCAGAATTTCGGCTTAATTGCGTTGTGCACACTTTCCGGATCGGTTCTTTTTACTTTGTTATTTCTACCGGTGATTGTGCAGTCTTTGCACATCAATATCAGAGAGAAAAGAAACTATAAATATAGTTTAAAACTAAATGAGTCGTTTGTCCGGATTTCCTTTTTGCCCATTGCACTTGTTTCCCTGGTGTTCCTTTACAAGTCTTCAAACGTTGGATTTGATTCCGATATGAACAACTTGTCATTTCACACGGAAGAATTGAAACGGAAAGAAAAATTTTATACCGGAATTAACCCGAATACGGACAAAAAACTCTTTGTTTTTTCGTCTGCTAATACTATGGAAAAGGCTCGAATCGCGAATGATGCGGTTTACAATGCCTTCGTTTCATCCAAAGAACCTTTTGGGATTTCGGAATTCGTTTCGCTTTCTCCTTATCTGCCTTCGAATACCACTCTGCGAAAATCGGATGCGAACTGGATTGCATTCTGGAAAAAGCATGCAGGGGTGGAACAGCAGATTTGCAACCTGGCCCCTGAATATGGCCTGAATGGTCAGGGATTTCAGCCTTTTTTCAATTTAACTGAAAAACCGGAATTTGATTGGGAAGAAGGTGTAGATCTGGTGGAACAAATCGGGCTGAATAAGTTTGTTTCCGAAGAATCCGGGCATTATTCTTATGTTACTTCTATTACGGTCAGGAAGGATAGACAGGAAATTGTGAAGGAAAAACTGGCTGAAATTAATAACGTTTTTGTACTTGATATTTCCGAAATGGCCAAATCGATGCTCAGCGTAGTTAAACAGGATTTCGATTACCTGTTCCTGTTTTCTTCCATGCTGGTTTTCTTTTCGATACTGGTGATCTACGGACGTATTGAGCTGACTTTGTTTGCCTTCTTCCCGATGGTTCTGGCCTGGATCTGGATTCTTGGCCTGGCAAGTATTTTCGATATTCCTTTCAATTTCATCAATATCATTGTCGCCACTTTTATTTTCGGGATGGGTGATGATTTCAGTATTTTCACCACAGACGGATTGATTCAGCAGGCGCGGACGGGTATTAATTCCATCAAATCTACGCAATCGGGAATCATTCTTTCCGGAATTTCGACTATTATCGGGACGGGAGCACTCATTTTTGCCAAACATCCGGCGATTCATTCCATTGCGGCAATCAGTGTTATCGGAATCGGTTCAATTATGCTGATTACCTTGTATGTGCAGCCGCGTGTTTATCGCTTTTTTGTTTTTAACCGGACTGAAAAAGGCCTTGGACCAATTACTTTCTTCTATTTTATCTATAGTTTATTGTTGTTCTTCTATTTCTTTATCGGCAGTTTAATCCTGAACATCTTCCTCTTGTTCATCCTGATTCCGACTCCGATGAAGCGAATTCACAAGCAGTATGTATTGAACTACCTCATTTCAAAACTGGCCAAATCGACTTTGTATGCCGGAATTCATGTAAAGAAAAAGATAGTTGACCGGGAAAAGCTGGATTACAAAAATCCGAGTATCATCATTGCGAATCATACTTCTTTCCTGGATATCCTGGTCGTTCTTATGCTGCATCCAAAAACGGTTATTATGGTAAAGAAATGGGTGTACAATTCGGCTATTTTTGCTCCGTTCATTCGTTATGGCGGATACTTGTTTGCAGAAGAAAGCAGGGAAGAAAACCTGGATGAGATCCGCAAGCGCGTTTCACAAGGTTATTCTCTAGTCATTTTCCCGGAAGGAACCCGAAGCCGGGACGGTGAAATCAAACGTTTTCACAAAGGAGCATTTTACATTGCCAAAGAACTGAATTTACCGGTTCAGCCAGTATTGATTCTCGGAAATCATGAAGTAAACCCAAAAAATGATCTGATTATCAACCAGGGGCAAATCCTGGTGAAACCCTTGGATCGTCTGTATGCTTCCGAAGAAGAATCATACAGTGCGTTTTCCAAACGTGCAGTTCGGGTCATGCGCCAGGAAATGCAGGAATTTCGCAAAGAATATGCCACTACAAAATTCTATTCGCGTAAAGTACTGGAAAATTACCTTTTAAAAGGGCCCGTATTGGAATGGTATGTGCGTGTGAAGTGGCGCATGGAACGCAAAAACTATGATTTCTATAATCGCTTGATTGATGATCGGAGGCGCGTGGTCGATGTGGGTTGTGGTTATGGCTATTTATCTGTTTTCCTGCACTATTTTGATCCATCGAGAACTATTATCGGGATGGATTACGATGAAGATAAGGTAGCTGTGGGTGCAAATTGCATTCGTAAAACAGAAAACCTGCATTTTGAACATGCCGATATTCGTGAATGGGAATTGCCGGAAGCGGATGTGTATTTCTTCAATGATGTGATTCATTACCTGAGACCGGAAGAACAGTTGGATTTGCTGCGCCGCACAAATGAAAAATTGGGGAAGGACGGCATCATTGTGATCCGGGACGGAATTACCGAATTGCAGGATCGTTTGAAAAATACCAGATTGACAGAAAAACTTTCGACAAAATGGTTTAAATTCAATAAGATAACAAACGATCTGTCATTTTTGTCTGCAAAAGAAATAGAACGTTTTGCACAGGAAAGCGGTTTTGGATTCGAATTGATTGAGCATTCCTCACTTACATCAAATGTACTGATGATTCTTAAACGGGTCTAGAAGTTGGAGCAAGGAAAAAACATAGTAGTGATCGGAAGCGGAATCGGTGGCTTGGTGTGTGCATTGGTTCTGGCAAAACACGGTTATCACGTCCAGGTACTGGAAAAGAATCACCAGATCGGAGGTTCCTTGCAGGTTTTCAGTCGGGATAAACAGATTTTTGATACCGGAGTGCATTATGTTGGAGGATTAGACAAAGGGGAAAATTTATATCAAATCTTCAAATACCTGGAGATTTTTGATGAGCTGGAAATAAAACGCCTGGATGAGCATGCTTTTGATGTGATTCGTTTGTCCAACGGACTTTCTGTCAATCACGGAATGGGCTACGAGAATTTCAAGGGTCAACTGAAGAACAGTTTTCCGGATAATCATGAAGATATTGATATGATTTGCACTGAAATCCAGGAATTTTGTACCTGTTTTCCACTGTATAATCTTGAACTGGACTCCGGGCGGAACTATGTCGAACACCCGGAAGTGCTGCAGGTAGGAGCCTGGGAACATGTGTCCGCTTTGACAGATAATGAAGATCTGGTCAAAGTCATTCTCGGTTCCGGACCTTTATATGCCGGAATCAGAGGAGTGACACCATTTTATGTTGTAGCACTGATCCTCAATAGCTTTATTAAAGGAAGTTATCGTTTTGTAAATGGAGGCTCCCAAATTGCCAGATTGCTGATGAAGCGCATTTCCGAACATGGTGGTAAAGTGTCGCGCCGAAAAGAAGTTGTCTCCGCTTCGTATAATGAATCCGGATCAATTACTTCGCTAAATTGTTCGGATGGGTCGGTTTTTGCCTGCGATTTCGTTGTTTCAAACCTGCATCCGAAAGAAACCATCCGGATCCTGGGAAAAGAACACTTTAAGAATGCTTTTGTAAACCGTGTTTTTTCCGTTCCGAATACGATTGCGCCCTTTATGCTGTACCTTTCTTTTCACAAAAACGCCTTTCCGTATTCGAATTCAAATTATTACGACTATTTTACAGATGATATCTGGAACGAAGAATTTCGTTTTTCAAGTGACTGGCCTCAAATGATTTTCACTTCTGCTCAGGTATCTAAATATACCAGAGAATTTACCGATTCGGTTTCTGTGATGTGTTACATGGATTTCAATGAATTCAGGAAGTGGGAAGATTCCGTGCGAACCATTGTAAAAGAAGGGAAACGGCAAGAAGACTATGAATCTTTCAAAAAAATATGCGAAAACCGGGTGATTGATCGTTTGGAAGAACGCTTTCCGGGAATCCGGTCAAAAATCAAAAATGTGTATTCTTCTACACCCCTTACTTATCGCGATTACATTTCCACCCCGGATGGCTCGATGTATGGAATTCAGAAAGATTTCAATTCTATTCACCGAACGCAGATCAATACGAAAACGCACATTCCCAACTTGTTTCTGACAGGACAGAATATTATTTTTCACGGAATTTTGGGTGCGACTATTGGTGCTCTTGTAACATCTTTTAATTTTGTAGATAATAAGCTAATCATAGAAAAAATCAAGATATATGACTAAAGAAGTTGATGTAGTAGTAATTGGCGCAGGGCCAGCTGGTTCTGTGGCTTCATCTAAACTGATAAAAGAAGGCTTAAAAGTTTTGGTTTTAGAGAAAATGCAATTCCCGCGATTCGTGATAGGTGAAAGCTTATTACCTTATAGTATGGGTTTTCTGAGTGAGCTGGGATTGCTTCCCGTGGTTGAAGCTTTGAAATTCCAGATCAAAACCGGGGCCTGCTTTTACCACGAGGGAGAACGTTGTGATTTCCTGTTTGAAAACCAGTTTTCTGAGGGATGGTCTTATACTTACCAGGTAAAGCGGGCGGATTTTGACCATGCTTTAATTAAAGAAGTCGAAAAACAAGGTGCTGAAGTGGCTTTCCAGGCCGAAGTGACAGATGTACAGACTTCACCGGGGAAACAAGTGGTTACTTACCGCGACGGGAATGGAGATGTTCATGCAGTTCAGTGTCGTTTTGTGATGGATGCCAGCGGATACGGCCGTGTACTTCCTCAAATGTTCAACCTTGAAGTTCCGGTTTCTACTCCGCATCGGGGAGCTGTTTTTGCTCATATTGACGATCGGAAAAGAACACCGGACGCAGGACGAAATATTTTTGTTCACGCTTTTAACGATAATACTGCCTGGATCTGGTCTATTCCTTTCTCTGATGGCACTGCTTCTGTTGGAATTGTAGGGAACACGGATTTCGTAGAAGAATGCTATGCTGACGGAGGAAAGCTATTCAAAAAGTGTGTGGCGGAATTCCCGGGTCTGAACGGACGCTATGATGGCGTGGAATTCATGTTTGAGCCGCGTTTGATTGTTAACTATGCTGTATCTGTGAAACAGGTTTATGGAGAAGGGTACGTCTTGTGTGGAAACAGCACGGAATTTTTGGATCCTATTTTCAGTTCCGGAGTGACACTTGCTATTTTTTCCGGTTACAAGGCTGCTGCTTTGGTAGCAAAGCAACTGAACGGAGAATCCGTTGATTGGGAAAATGATTACAGCGAAATGCTGAAAAAAGGAATTGACGTGTTCAGGACCTATGTACAGGCATGGTATGAGGGAACTTTAGGAGATATTTTTTTCAGCAGCAGAACCGATGACCAGATTCGCCAGCAGATTTGCTCTGTTCTGGCTGGTTATGTGTGGGATGAAACGAACCCGTTTGTCAAAAAGCACAATACTTTAGTCAATGCAGTGGCGCATATCGTGAAGATGTGATGATACCAAATAACGCACGACGATGCGTTGGGATTAATTATAGTCTTATTTTTTTCTTACAGATTATTTTTACATGAGAATAATTCAATACCCATCCATGTAACTTTTGCTTCAGGAATCTTAAAAGATCGTTCGAAGTCTTTGCAGGAGTTAAACAGGTAATAATGCAAAGAGCAGATAGGGAAATTTAGTCTTTATTATTTCATGTTTATTTGAAAACAATTTTCTCGGGTTTGCGCATGTGGTTTTTGAACACCTGACTGCGCAGATAATCTGTTTCCAGGAAAACAAAATGCGGGACCACGCGCAGTTTTGCCTTACATTCTTCAATGATTTCAATCATTACCGGTGTATGTTCAATCTTGTTTTCCAGTAAGATCGTGATGGTATCATGTCCGAGATAATCTTTTGAAACTTCGATTTTATAACAACTCACTTCAGAGTGACTGTCAAAGATTTCGTATATGGAAGGTGGGAAAATAGTTGTCCCCTTGAATTTGATCATTTGGTTTTTACGCCCCAGAATAGGGCCCAGGCGCGCAGAATTCCTTCCACAGGCACACGGTTCTCTGTAAATCCGGGCCACATCGCCGGTTTTATAACGGATCAGCGGAGTTCCTTCCGTTCCTAAAGTACTAATCACGATTTCACCCTTTTCACCATGTAAAACCTCATTTCCTTCTTCATCCAGAACTTCTAGGTAGATCAACTCTTCATTCAGATGTCCACCCTGATGTGCTTCACATTCCGTAAAAGCAGCACCCATTTCGGTAGAAGCGTAAGTCGAGAATAATTCCAGGTTCCAGTCACTATGAATGCGTCTTGCCAGTATATTCTCGGATAAATCTTCCTCGCGGATTGGTTCTCCGATGCAAATGACAGAACGAACGGATGTTTGATTCATGTCAATGCCATTTTGTTTCGCATAATCAATCAGGTTGATCAGGAAACTGGGAACAGCGATCAGGATAGCCGGGTTATTTTCCAGGATGGAATTCCACTGCAAAGCGGGAACTCCTGGACCAATACGGATCATACCTGCATTTAATTCCTGAACGCCTAGATAATAAGCCAATCCGGCCATGAATTGCTTATCAATAGTCGTCATCAGTTGAAAAAGATCACCCGGTTTTGCTCCGATCAATTCAAAAGACTCCTTTTCGTTCTTCGCCAGGCGCAGCAAATCATTTTTGGTCAGGTAAATTGTAACGGGTTTTCCGGATGTCCCGGAAGTCGTTACATACTCTGCAATCTGCTGCTGCGGAACGCATAAAAAGTCACGGTTATTCTGCGAAAGATCTTCTTTCCCGGTAAAAGGAAGTTGTCGGAACGCTTCAGGAGTTATGTTTTTCGGAACGATTGCTGAAAAATGTCTTTGGTAGAACGGAGAATGCTTCAGAGCATACTCCAAAGCTCGAAGGACTTGTTGAAATCCGATAGTATTTTCAATTACTTCTGACATGCTGTAATCAAATTTTTGAGTTCCTGTTCCGCCTGGGGCGAAGCAACACGTTTCGTCAATGCTTTTTGATAATACAAAACAGCTCTTTTTTTATTTCCTTTTTTCTGAAAATACTTTCCCAATTGCTCATAGGTAATGTATAATTCTGAGTTATTGGAAATAAATACCGCAATCTGCTGTTTACTCAGACTCAAAGCCTGATCGAACATCAGGTAAGCAGTGATTTGCTGTTTAACGGTTTTGAAATCCTTGAATTTTTGGTAGGAAACCGAATTGACGAAAGGATCATGAGGAATGGAATCAACCAATTGGATGTGTTTTGTCTGAAACGTCTTTTTCAAATCGTAGCCCAGGTAAGTTCCCAGTTGAAAATCGGAACTCGAAATGAAATACAAGCGACTTTCCGGTTGCATGATGACGCTGTGATGAGCCAGTAATTGATTTAGCGCACATGGGTTTCCCATTCCAAGCGTATCGTTGTTCCAGCCGTTCTGATTTCGTAAAATGGAAGCTGCAACAGACAGATTCAATGCATTTGATTTCTTCAGTAACTGGTTCATCCGGTCGAAACGATATTTAGAATCGCTGCTTGCAATATTTTTGATGTTTTCGGGGTCTTTTTTGAATGTTTCCGACTGATAGTGATTGGCACAAACGAGTACATCCGTTTTGCTTTCATAAACACCTAGTTTTCCCGGTGACTTTTCAATCAGAACTGCTTTTCTGTCTTTTGCAGAAGAAATCATTAAGGTTTCGGAAACGAAAATATGGCGCTTTTTCGCAATGGCCACTGCCTCATTAATATTTTTAGCATATTGCAAAATTTCACGTGCAAGCAAGGAAACCGGCATTTTGGAGCTTGTTGGCAAATCAGATTTCGAAGCATTGATAGTCACCGTAAGTCCTTTTTCGTTCATCCCGGAAGCTACACCTGTAAAACCGGCCCAGGAATACGAGGTGAATTTGTAGCCTTTGCTCGGGTTGACGAAAATGATCAGTTTGTTTTTGGCAAAATCATCGCCGACATAGAAATCAAAGTTTCTCCCGACCAATAATTGTTGGTTTTCACTCTTACTTCCTTTCACGGCAAAGGAAGTACAGCCTACTACGCTGTAATCGTTCAGTGCGTGGCCGATATCGTGTGCTGCGTGATAATTCAGAATGCGGGTATATTTCGAAGCAATGTAATTATAGCGGTCTGAAAAAGATTGAGAAATTCCGTAAATCTCCTGTTGGTTTTCCAATGGAATGTTTTCCGGAAGGTCACTGTTGAAAAACCCGACCATCAGTTTGATCGCGTGTCTCCAGAGTTTATTTGGAAGGAAACGGTTGATTTGTGCAACGAAAATATCTTCCTGTTCCTGTATGAGTTCTTTCGCAAGTTTTCCGTAAATCAACCCTCTTTCGTAAGGTTCGCCCTCCAGGTACATTTCCCAGACTCCAAATTTATTTTTCTTCAGGTAGGAGTTTCCAAGAACATAGGAATCTTTTCCAACCTGTTTGCGCTCTCCGATTTCGACGGATGAAACTTCTGGCGTGGCGATCCGGGCGTTGAACAAAACAATGGTAAACAATACAAAAACGAAGGCAAATACCAGTTCTGTAGGAATCCAGATAAGATGAAACAGGTATTTTAAGAGAACTCTCACACGTTTTTGACTAAATAGACTGCAAATATACGCTATTTTTGAGCTGAATCTGAGTAATTTCACGTGTGTACAGCCATGATTAGCATTATTAACAATCCCGATTCAGTAGTTGCATATTTCCGGCAGGAAAATTATGAAATCCTGTTGAAAAACGGAGCAAATAAACGCGATCTGGAAAAAAAGGGAACTCGTCGTTTGCTGGATGCTTTGGGATATGAAAACCTGAAAATAGCGCACAAACCCAGTGGACAACCTTATGTTGAAAAAAAACCGGATTTGCACCTGTCTGTTTCACATTCCTGTGGCTGGTTTGCAGTGATGGTTGGGTTAGTACCGGTTGGAATCGACATCCAGGTTTATTCGGAACGGCTGCAGGCTGGGCAAGATTATTTCCGCAACGAGCGGGAAAGTGCTTTTTCGGAAGATGAGCAGGCGCTGCATCTCATCTGGTGTGCGAAAGAAGCTTTTTACAAGTTGAAAACGGATGAGATAGCAGATTTGAAAGAAGATGTCAGCATGCTCCGGATTGCTGAAAGTATGTTATGGATTGATTTTGAAGGAGCAGGTTATTTCATGAACTATAAATTACTTGAAGGCGCATTCCTGGTTTTTGTGTCCGGGAAGAATAACACAAAATAAGAACAGGTCGTATCCGAAAGTGTAGGTGATATATTCATTTTTCATGCAAAAGACAGCATGTAGATTCTGTGTTCCTCCGCGGAAAATTTTCAAAAGTCACCTAATTTTTCGGAAAACTTAAAATAACTAGTTAATAAGTTTTAAAATGTAATTTAGTTTGATAGTTTAAATTTTTTTAATTAAAAAAATAGTCTGTTAAATTCAGTATGAACCTACATTCAGGATTTTATCTGCCAAAACTGAACTCAGTTTATAGTGGCTTTCGGTTGTCCATCCTCCAATGTGGGGAGTCAGCAGAATTCTGTCGGAATGCAACAAGAAATTCAGTTCTTCATTCAACTCATTTTCAAAGAAGCTTTCAAAGGATTTTTTTTCAAACTCATTTACATCCAATCCGGCTGCAATAGTTGTCCCTTTTCGAATAGATTTAATTAATGATTTAGTTTCAACTATTTTTCCTCTAGATAAATTTAATAAATAGACAGGCTTGCCAAGTGCGTCGAAAAATTCCTGGTTTGCAAAGTAGATAGTTTCATCATTTTGCGGAACGTGAAACGAAATCACATCCGACTTTCGTAAAACAGCTTCCAGGGTTGCTTCGATGACAAATTCGTCTCCAAAATCCGATTTGTATTTATCGTAGGCTAAGACAGTTACATCAAAACCACGCAATTTTTTTGCAAAAGCCTTTCCGTTATTTCCATAGCCGATAATTCCAACAGTTTTTCCGTCCAGTTCCACTCCGCGGTTTCCTTCCCGGTCCCAAATTCCGCTTTTCACGTCCCGGTTTGCTGTGTGAATCTTGTTCATCATTGAAAGCAGCATACCCAAAGCCTGTTCCCCAACCGCGTTTCGATTTCCTTCAGGCGCATTGTATAAGGTAATTTCCCGTTGAGCGCAATATGCTTCATCGATATTTTCCATTCCTGCTCCCGAGCGCGCGATGAATTTCAGGTTTGGTGCAAAACGCAGAATGGATTCGTCCATGGTAAAACGGGAACGGATCACGATTCCGAACGCATCATTTAAGTGTTGTTCGCATGCTTCCTGCGTCCATTCATGTGCTTCAATGCATTCGTACTCGCCACTTTGAGTCAGACGCTCAGCCAAAACCGGATGTACAGTATCCAGAAAGACAACTTTTTTCATGGGGTAATTTTATATACTCTGAAGTTACTTCTTATTCTTTGAAAGATTTCAGTGTGAACCGTAAAATGATGGAAATGATGCGTTCGATAAATGATGATTCACTTAATCCGTCCACAGCTTCTTCCAGGATAGCTGTCGGTTGTAGGTTCTTTTTGACACTCTGGAACTCTCTCTGAAACTTTTGCACATGAATTTCACGTTCCAGTTTCAGGATTTTCAGATCAAGGTCAATTTCCTCAAAAGAGTTATATTTTCGTGTTTTTCTGCTCATTGGTCATTCAAAAAACGGGTGGAGAAACTGCGCAGAATCTGTCGTTCAATAATTCGTGAGCGGGTAAATAGCAGTAAGAGTATGAGAGCCAGGTAAACTCCTGCAATGATGAGAAAGCCGAGCCAGATGTTTTCAAGTGCTTCACCGATTGCCAAAGCAGCAGAAATGGACCCAAAAATCAGAAACATCATCAGAAAGAAGGAAAGCAAAAGGACTTTCACAACTAGTTTAGCGGATTTCATTACAATTTTGAAACCCCACAATTTGTAGTACTGAATCGTGCTTTCGAGATAGGCTTTCGCTTCTTCCTGAATTTGCTGCGTGTTTTCCTTCAGTTCGTCAAACGCCATATTCCTTTGCAGTTTTCTTAACCGGTGTTTTCAATAATTCCAGCTTCGCTTCGAGCAAGGCGATTAACTCATCTTTTTCATGATTCCCGCTTTCAATGACTTTGTCAATAAATTCGCCCAGATTTTCACCTGCCTTTTCAGCTTTTTGATGCAAAAGTTGCGCCAGTTCGTGGTATTTATCAATCAGTTCGTCTTTTGATTTCCCGACACTATCTTTGATTTTCTGACGTGTTACCGATCCTTCGTTGGGAGCCATTAAAATTCCGATCCCAGCACCAACTACCGCACCTGCGAGGAGTGCTAAAATGATATTTCCTGTGTTATTTGACATGATCTTTTGTTTTCCTAATAAATATAGAAATAAAAGTGAAATGGCTTATCAGGCAATCAAGGATTTAACGTTAATTCTGACTTTGTTTAAGTATTGGAAGCCACGAATTCGCGAATTCCTTGTTCGGCTAACGCGCTCACAGATTTAACAAACAAGTTGATGTTTTGAATGTGTGTTGTTTGAAATGAACTTTTTTCTTATCTTAAAGAGAATGCATTTAATTTTAAAAGAAGAAGCCTACGAAGTGATAGGCAGATGTATGGAGGTACATCGGAATTTAGGAAATGGTTTTTCAGAAATTGTATATAAAGATGCTTTGGAGTATGAACTCAGGGAAGAGAAAATTCAGTTTGAGCGAGAAAAAGAGTTTAAGGTTTATTACAAGGATATAATCCTTCCGCATTATTTCTATGCGGATTTCGTTGTTTTTGGTTCAATTATTTTAGAAGTGAAATCTGTGAGTCAGTTAACGAAATCGCATTATGCACAAGTCATTAACTACCTGGCTGTTTCAAATCTTCCGTTGGGACTGCTGGTCAACTTCAATGAAGACAGTCTGATCTACACGTTTCGTGCTATAATGAACCCGACGAGTGTGTTAACCGGGCTGTAATTCGTGGATTCATGATAACATTATTTCAGTTCCGACATCACAAAACTACTGTTCACCTGCCCGATATGCGGAATGCGTGCCAGTTGGTTTTTCAAAAAATCCTGGTAAACTTCCATATCCGCTACTTCAATGGTCAGCATATAATCGGTTGCGCCAGCTACGTGGTAGGCATGACTGACCTCTGATAATTCCTTGATAGCGCTTTCAAACACATCAATTCCCTCTTTCTGGTGGCTTTTCAGGCTGACCTGGCATACCACTTTCAGATTTTTTCCGATAGCTTTCCGGTTGATTAAAGCCGTGTATCCTTCAATAATTCCAACCCGTTCCAGCCGCTTGATCCGTTCAAAAGTGGGAGTAACGGAGAGCCCGATTTTGTTCGCTACTTCCTTGTTATTCATTTTGCCGTTTGCCTGCAACAAGGCAATAATTTGATGGTCAATCGTATCTAAAATCACCATAGCCTGGATTTTGAGAAAATAATTCTGCTTTTTCCGAATCAAATGTTAAATATCAGAATATAGAAGCAGTGTTTTTCTAAAAATATAGAATAATATTCTTCAAATTAAGAATTCAGCAAAAATTCCTTTTTCTTAGTAGAAATATTAACGTATAAAATTCTAATGAAACCAGAAAGTTTAATGATGAGTTACGGGTACAAACCTTCTCTTTCGGAAGGAGCAATTAAATGCCCGATTTTTCAGACTTCGACCTTTGTATTTAACACAGCGGAAGAAGGAAAAGCATTTTTTGAAGTAGCTTATGGCATTCGTGAACAAGGAGAAAATGAAGAGTTGGGGTTGATTTATTCACGATTGAATAACCCGGATCTGGAAATTCTCGAAAATCGTTTATGTTTGTGGGATAAGGCGGAAGATTGTGCCGTATTTGAAAGTGGAATGTCGGCTATTTCAACTGCCCTGATGGAGTTTCTGTCTCCTGGAGATGTGTTGCTTTATTCGCGCCCGGTTTATGGCGGAACGGATCATTTCATCAACCATTTCCTCAAAAAACTGAACATTGATTCGATTGGTTTTCGGGCGGATGAAGACTTCGATACAATTGTTGCCCGGATTGAAGCAACCGGAAAAGCGAATCGTTTGCGCATGATTCACATCGAAACACCTGCCAATCCGACCAATGCTTTGATCGATATTCAAATGTGTGCTGATATCAAAAATCGTTTCTCAACTTCGGAAACGGAAGTGATTTTATCAGTCGATAATACTTATATGGGTCCTTTGTGGCAGCACCCGCTGAAACATGGGGCAGACCTGGTGCTGTATTCTGCAACAAAATACATTGGCGGACACTCGGATGTGATTGCTGGTGCGTGTCTGGGTTCCAAAGCATTAATGGCACGCATCAAAGGATTGCGTACTTTTCTTGGAAATATGGCTGGTCCGTGGACAGGCTGGCTGTTGATGCGTAGTTTAGAAACCTTGAAAGTGCGTATGGAAGAGCAGGCCAAAAATGCAGTTGAAGTGGCTGAATTCCTGCGCTCACATCCGAAAGTGAGTCATGTTTACTATTTGGGTTTCATTCCGGAACAAGGAAACGAAAATGAAAAGCGCATCTATGCCGAACAATATACTTCCAGTGGAGCAATGATTGCTTTTGATGTAGCAGGAGGAGAGAAGGGAGCATTCACATTCCTGAACAACCTGAAGCTTATCAAACTGGCGGTAAGCTTGGGAAGTACGGAAAGTTTGGCCGAACACCCGGCAACCATGACTCATGCCGATGTACCGCTGGACGTGAAAGAGGCGATGAAAATATCTTCTTCGCTTGTTCGTTTATCTGTTGGTGTTGAGCACTATGAAGATATTATTTCAGATATTTCACAGGCGTTAAACAACGTTTAAAGAGTTTCTTCGTCATAATTGGAGAAAGTTGGAGGTTTCCTGATTTATTACAAAACAGAATACTCCAAAGCACCACAATCTAAATTACTACTGCATTCCCCTGCTGACAAAGGTTAGCCGGGGAATTTAGTTTTACTTATACCTTGTACAAAAATGTAGGCGATCATTTTCTCACAACAGAGATTTTTCAATGATTTGCATTCTTCATACCTTTTATAACATCTTTTCAGACTCTATAGTATAAAAACAAAGAGATCGAAAGTTTCCGCCTGTTTTTTGGGGATGAAATACAAACTTTTATTCCCCCTTCCAAATTCTCCCTATCTTCGTGTTTTCTAACAAATTGATTTTTTCTTGCAATGAATCCGACACAGGCATTAGCGATTTACAATAGTTTAACTGGTGAAAAAGAGAATTTTGAACCCATCATTCCCGGAAAAGTAGGAATGTATGTCTGCGGACCAACTCTCTACAGCGAGCCGCACATGGGAAATATGCGCACCTTTATCAATTTTGATCTGATTTACCGTTATTTCCTGCATTTGGGTTATCAGGTGAAGTATGTTCGCAATATTACGGATGCCGGGCATATCACCAATTCTGCTGGAGAAGCCGTTGACTCCATCGGAAAAGCGGCACGCCTGGAACAGGTACAATCATTGGAAATAGTTTACAAATACAACGTCAAGTTCCAGGAATTGCAACGTATTTACAATCTGCTTCCTCCGTCTATCGAACCAACAGCGACGGGACATATTCAGGAACAGATCGAAATTATTGAGAAAATCATCGAAAATGGGTTTGCATATATTGTGAATGGTTCGGTTTATTTCGATGTGCGTACATACGGCAAAGAGTTTGAATATGGAATCCTGAGTGGTCGCAAAGTGGACGAATTGGCAGAAGAAACCCGTGAACTGAATGCGCAGGATGAGAAGAGATTCTTCGCGGATTTTGCCCTTTGGAAAAAAGCGCATCCGGAGGATATGCAAATCTGGCGTTCACCCTGGGGAGACGGAAATCCAGGCTGGCATATTGAATGTACGGCGATGAGTACGAAATACCTGGGAGACCGGTTCGATATTCACGGTGGTGGACTGGATCTGAAGTTCCCACATCACGAAGATGAAATTGCACAAAGTTGCGGTTCCGTTGGTTGCAATCCGGCGAATTACTGGCTGCATGCTAACATGCTGAACGTAAACGGGCAAAAAATGTCTAAATCTTTAGGGAACTATTTCTTACCAAAGGAAATTGTGGATGGAACGACGACCGTTTTTGATAAGCCGTATTTGCCGCAGGTAATTCGTTTTTGTATGATGCAGGCACACTACCGCAGCACACTGGATTTTACGCAGGATTCTCTCAATGCAGCAGAAAAAGGATTTATGCGCCTGTCGGAAGCATACGAAAAATTGGGTTCACTGGAAACAAAAGAAACCTCTTCAGTGGATGTTCAGGCGCTGGTGGACTCCTTCTACAACGCAATGAATGACGATTTCAACGCTCCGATGCTGGTTGCAGGCTTGTTTGAAGCAGTGAAATATATCAACACGGTTTTCGAAGGAAAAGCGACTATTTCTGCCAGCGATCTGAAATTGCTGACCAAAGAATTCACAGGTTTTGTATTTGATGTGCTTGGCCTGACTATTGAAAAAGCATCTTCGGATCAAGCTTTGACGGCAGCAATGGACCTGGTTCTGGATATGCGCAGGTCGGCAAGAGAAAACAAAGACTGGGGTACATCAGATAAGATCAGAGATCGCCTGGCGGAAGCTGGAATTGTAGTTAAAGACAGTAAGGAAGGTGCAACGTGGGTTGTTAAATAAAGGCTTTAAGATAAAGGGTATTAAGGTTTTAGGATTTGAATTTAGTGTAATTAACCAAAATCTGAGTCTTAAAATTCTAAAGTCTTAAAATTCTGATATCCTATGCAAAAATTCGGAAAATCATACAAACTCTGCAGCCGGAAAACTATCGGCAGACTCTTCAAAGAAGGAAAGCGATTGCGCGCCTTTCCTCTGACGGTTTACTACCTGGAAAATGAATCGGTTCCGGTTCAACAGGTTCCTTTCCAGGTCGTATTATCGGCGCCGAAACGACAGTTCAAACGTGCACATGACCGCAATTACGTGAAGCGTCTAATGAAAGAAGTACTGCGGAGAGAAAAGCAATCGCTGGAAGACTTGCTGAACCAGCAGGAAAAGCAACTTTCTCTAGTGATTGTTTACAGCTGCAAAGAGATCCTGGCTTATCCCGAATTAGAAAAATCGGTGCGTAAACTCATGTCGCGCCTGGTCACAAAGTTGACAATGACCGCCTGATTCTCAAATTCATTCGTCAAAAAAGCTAAAAAATCTGGTTTCATTTCCAATCTTTCGGTATTTTTATCCGCCCGGAAACCGCTTCTCGGAACGGTTTTTGAGGAATACCAAACAAATTTGAAAAATAATATGAAGCAGTTTCTGCATGTTTTCGTTCTGGTAACCCTGGTAATCGGTTTCAGTTCTCCGTTAAAAGCGCAATCCAATGGATTTGAAGAAATCAAATCGATGGAATTGATGGATCTCATTTTCCAGCAATTGGAAACGAATTACGTGGATGAAATCAAACCGGGAGAAATGAGCAAAACGGCTATTGATGCCATGTTAAAGCAGCTGGATCCTTATACGGTTTATTACCACGAATCGAACATGGAAGATTACCGCATGATGACGACCGGACAATATGGGGGAATTGGTGCGTTAATCCGCAAAATGGGCGACTATACTTACATTGCGGAACCATACGAGGGAAAACCGGCTCAGTTGGCGGGAGTGCTTGCAGGGGATAAAATTCTTTCAATCGACGGGAAAGATATGAAGGGCAAAGCAAGTGATGATGTTTCTGATGCGTTGCGCGGGCCAAAAGGTTCTGCTATCCAGGTGAAAGTGGAACGTGACGGACAGGAAAAAACAATTTCTATCACCCGGGATGAAATTAAACTGGCAGACGTTCCTTATTTCGGGATGCTCAATAACGGGACGATCGGGTATATCAAGTTGAATAGCTTTACCCAGACAGCTTCTGCGGAAGTAATGTCTGCTTTTGGGAAGCTGAAACAGCAGGGAATGACTTCACTGATTCTGGATTTGCGCGGAAACGGCGGCGGTTTGCTATTTGAAGCGGTAAAGATCGTAAACATGTTTGTAAAAAAGGGACAAACCGTTGTTACCACAAAAGGGCGCATTCCGGAAGAGAACAGAACGTATGCAACTCCTGCTGAACCGGTCGATTTGACTATTCCGCTGGCTGTTTTGGTAGATGGCGGTTCTGCTTCGGCTTCAGAGATTGTCGCAGGAAGTTTACAGGACCTGGATCGTGCGGTGATTATCGGGACAAATTCCTTTGGGAAAGGATTGGTGCAGCGCACTTTTGACCTGAAATACGGATCAAAGATCAAACTGACGATCTCGAAATATTATACGCCGTCCGGTCGTTGTGTACAGCGTTTGGAATATTATGACAAAGAACTGGGAGAAAAACCGAAAGCAATTGCTGATTCCCTGTTAAAATCTTTCAAAACGGCAAATGGTCGTAAAGTGATTGACGGAAGAGGAATCGAACCGGATATTGTGGTGGATCAAAATGATTATTCCCGCTTGTTAATCATGCTGGTAAGTAACAACGTCATCTTCAATTATGCAACTGATTTCAAGCGTTCACACCCGACAATCGGTCCGGCAACAACATTTAAACTGACTCCGGAAGAGTATGAGGTCTTTAAAACATACGCATTGAAGCAGACGTTTACCTATTCCACGGCTTCAGAAGAACAATTGGAAAAAATGAAGAAAACAGCAGAAGATGAAGGTTATTTTGATGATATTAAAACGGACTATGATCAATTGCTGTCGAAAGTAACTCCATCCAAAGAACGTGATCTGGATAAGTTCAAGGATGAGATTAACAATGTGCTTTCCAGTGAGATCGTCTCGCGTTACTATTATCAGAATGGCCGTGCGGAACAGGCTTTCCAGGCAGATAAGAATATACAGAAGGCGTTGGAGATTCTTTCTGATTCAAAACAACTGAATACTATTCTCGGGAAATAAGCGTTATCGGTTTTATATAGCGATTACTTATGCTGGATAAATTGACCGGTAAGCCTGTGCATTACTTTGTTCAACTGGTCGCAATGATAGGCATTGCCGCTGGATTGCCCTATAGTAAAATTCCCCTTTCGATTGGGACCATACTTTTGGGTTTGAATGTCATTTTGCTCTGGGATTGGAAAATGGTTTGGAGAAACTGGATTTCCAACAGGTGGCTTTGGTTGCTGTTTGCCTATGTCGGGCTGGAAGCCCTTTCCATTTTGTGGTCAGATAATAAAGCAGAAGCATTGGATATGATCCGGAAAGAAATGCCGCTTTATACAATTCCATTGGCAATTGTGGCCATTCCCCTGAAAAGCTTTAAACATTATGTGTGGGTTGCTCTTGGTTTCCTGGCAGCTGTTTTCATCACGAGTTTTATTAATGTAGGGACCTATTTCCATTGGTGGGGAGCGAAAGTCTATGACGATATCCGAAGCCTTTCGCTCTTCATTTCGCATTTGCGCTTTGCAATGATGATTGTTCTGGCTTTGGTGTTTTGTGCAGCCTGGTGGATTCGGAAATTTCAGTATCGTTGGATTGCGGCCATTTTGTCGTGTTGGTTCGTGTACTATATTAACCTGTCACAGATCGGAATGGGATATGTAACTTTCTCCGGAGTGGTTTTTATGATGTTCTGCTTCAAGGTGAAATCTGTGAAAAAGATCTGGGTGAAACGAGGCTTGGTCGTTTTTTTTGTGCTTTGCATCCTGACTTCCCTTGTGTTTATTTTTGTGAAGCTTCAACCGATTCCGCATAAAATGAAGATCGATGCGTATGGCCACGGTTTGCGGACAGTAAACGGAAACCTCTATACTTTTGATAACCCGGAAAATATGATCTGGGAAAACGGTTATCCGGTTCAGTACTTTGTGTCTGATGAAGAGCTGGAAAAAGAATGGGGGGAAGTTTCCGACATTCCATACCGCGACGGAACCGACCTGAAAGGAAATCCGATCCGGAATATCCTGCAGCGGTATATGACTTCGAAAGGACTTCGGAAAGATTCGGTGGATTTTCAACAAATGACCGAAACGGATGTCCTGAATGTAGAACGCGGATTTGCTTCGGTGGAAATGGTAAAAGGAGGAATTTCAGCTCAAATTTACCGCATGCGGAATCAGTTGAACAACGTGGAAGATCCAAATGGAAAATCACTTCTGGAAAAAGTGGAATCAAACAAAGCCGGTTTCGCCATCGTCAAACAACATCCGGTCCTGGGCGTTGGAGTAGGAGATATCAAAGAAGCATTCCGGGAAACGTATGTGCTGAATCACACCAAACTGACACGTGAAAATCAGCATTTGACACACAATCAGTACCTTACAAGCTGGATAGTTGGAGGAATTTTTTGTTTTATCGCTTTTGTAGTATGGTGGTTTGCTCAGTTGGCAGCGGCTTTGAAGATCCATGCGTTTGAATGGACTGGTTTTTTGGTTATTACTATGCTTTCCTTCCTGATTGAAGATACGCTTCAGACACAGACGGGAGTTACTTTCGTTGCTTTTTTCTTTGCTTATTTCGTTACCGGGAAAAAGATTTTTTATCTGGCCAGGGAGGGGTTGAGAAATGAAAGTTGAAAGGAAGACTGAAAAAGTTTGAATACTTTAAATTTTCTTTTGAATTCTCAATTCTCTGTCTGCCCCTTTGAACTTTTTGAAGCTTTTTCTACTTTTGCACACAAATTGAGAATCCATGCGTTTTGAGCTTACCAGAGATTTTCTTGAACGCATCCGGCAGGCGATCATGTCGGAGGATAATCTGTGGATTAAGGAGCATATAACAGATCTGCACTTTGCGGATATTGCCGAGATCATGGATGAATTATCCATGGGTCAGGCGAAATACCTTTACTATCAGCTGGATGAAGAGCTTCAGGCGGATGTTCTGATGGAACTGGATGAAGAGATTCGCGACCGCTTTTTGGCATCTTTGTCTTCCAAAGAAATGGCCGAGCAGCTGGAAAATCTCGATTCCGATGATGCTGCGGATATCCTTGGAGAGCTTCCGGACGAAAAAATTCAGGAGGTGATTTCTCAAATGGAGGATGATGATGCGGCAGATGATATCGTTGATCTTCTTAATTATGACGAAGACACCGCTGGTGGACTTATGCAGAAGGAATTTATCCAGGCAAAACTGGATTGGCCCGTAAATCGTGCTTTGGTTGAGTTGCGCAGACAAGCGGAAGATGTAGAGCAGGTCTACACGATCTATGTAGTCGATGATCTGAGTAAACTGGTCGGAGTGCTTTCATTGAAACGCTTGTTGTTTGCCAGTCCTAAAACACCGGTCCGAGATTTGTACGAAGGGAAAAATCTCATTTTTGTTACCACAAGCGATTCTTCCGAAAAGGTAGCCAAAGTGATGGAAAAGTATGACATGGTTTCTGTTCCGGTGGTGGATCTCCAGGGAAAACTGGTGGGGCGCATTACAATTGACGATGTGGTAGATGTAATCAAGAAAGAAGCGGACAAAGATTTCCAGCTGGCTTCGGGGATCTCTGAGAAAGTGGAATTAAACTCAAGTGTATTCCGGATTTCCAGGGCACGTTTGCCATGGCTGTTGATTGGAATGCTTGGAGGAATTCTCAGTGCACAAGTCATTTCGCGTTTTGAAACCAATATCACGCATCTTCCGGCTTTGGCGTTTTTCATTCCGTTGATTACAGCGATGGGAGGAAATGTCGGGGTACAATCTTCGGCTATTGTGGTGCAGTCACTGGCTCGCGGAAATGATCAGTTTGACAGTATTTTTTCCAAGGTCAGAAAAGAAGCCATTGTAGGTGTTGTGAACGGATTGCTTTGTTCAACTTTAATTTTCGGGATAGCATATTTTCTTAATGACTATCGTTTAGCCTTTGTTGTTAGTATTTCCTTACTGACCGTGACGATTTTTGCAGCCATTTTCGGAACTATGATTCCATTGGTTCTGAATCGCTATAAGATTGATCCGGCTTTGGCAACCGGCCCATTCGTTACTACCACCAATGATGTCCTGGGCTTATTTATTTATTTTACTGTCGGGTTATTATTGCTGAGTTAAGCTCCGGGATCCTTTCTCATTATTTTTCGGTGTGGATGAAAATATAATAAGAGGAAATCTTCTAAAAGTAGAAGTTTTTAAGGCTTTATGCTTTTGCTTCGTCTGTGTATATATTTTCAAAAACTGCTGAGTAGTTAGATCTCATAGATTTTTCGGGTCCTGATAAACAGGCTTTTAACATTCTGATTTCAAATTGATTGCTCTGTCATCCGGATTTTATAAGGCTATTTGCAGGGAATGGACCCCAGGTTTAGAAGAAAGTATTGGGTATCTGAAAACCGTCAAAAATGGAATCACTACCTTTGTGAAAAATTTCCGCATGACATTTCACGATTTAAACATCAGGAAACCGATCTTAAATGCCCTGGATGAGTTGGGATATACCATTCCGACAACTATTCAGTCGGCAGGGTTCTCTGTGATGATGTCCGGAAAAGATGTGGTCGGGATCGCACAAACCGGAACGGGGAAAACTTTGGCTTACCTGTTGCCTTGTTTGTCCATGTGGAAATTCTCCAAAGAACCGCATCCTCAGATTTTAATTATTGTTCCGACCCGGGAACTGGTGGTTCAGGTGGTACGTGAAGTGGAGAAGCTGACACTTTACATGAACGTAGTTGTAGGTGGAGTTTACGGTGGAACGAATATCAATACACAATCCGCAATGGTTTTGCAGGGATTAGATGTGTTGGTGGGAACACCCGGCCGTATTTTCGATCTGGCTGCTAACGGATCCTTGCAGTTGAAACATGCCAAAAAAGTAGTAATTGATGAGGTGGATGAAACCCTGAATCTGGGATTCCGTCCGCAATTGGTACGCATTTTTGAACTGCTTCCTGCAAAACGACAGAACCTGCTTTTTTCCGCAACACTTTCGGAAGAAGTGGCGTCGTTTATTGAGACGTATTTTGAAAATCCGTTGAAAGTAGAAGCTGCAAGAGCCGGAACACCACTCGAAAAAATCAAACAGGAAGCAATTGCCGCGCCGAATTTTACTTCGAAAATCAATTTGTTGAAACACTTGCTGGAATCCAACCGGGATATGAGCCGTGTACTGGTATTTGTATCTTCCCGTGTATTGGCAGATAAGGTGTTTGATGAGTTGGAACCACTGTTTAATGTGGAAATTGGAGTGATTCACTCCAATAAGGCTCAGAATTACCGTTTCAATGCTGTGAATCATTTCCAGAATGGGATTTACCGTATTTTGATTGCAACGGATCTTATTGCACGCGGAATCGACGTGACGGACGTTTCTCATGTAATCAATTTTGATATTCCGGATAATCCTGAAAATTACATTCACCGGATCGGCAGAACAGGACGCCGGGATAAGGAAGGCCATACAATTACTTTTCTGGCCGAAAAAGACCGGGAATTCTTCAACCGTATCGGGCAATTTATGGATAAGCACATCGCTGTTCGGGATTTTCCGGAAGAAGTGGAGCTTTCCGAACTGGTTCTGGACTTTGAGAAGCCGCAGGTTTCCATGAAGAATGTACTGGTAAAATTGCCTCCAAAAGACCAGGCCGGACCGGCATTTCACGAAAAGAAAGCGAAAAATAAAAAAGTCAATGTTCGCTACAACCACAAAAAAGCCATGCAGGAGAAGTATGGGAAGCCAAAAAAACGGGTAAGCAAGAAAAAGTAAATAAATTCAAAAGGTAAAATTTGAAAAAAGAGCTTCTATCCGGGCCTGATCTGAAATTTTTTTGAATGATTAATTTTGCGTTTTTAATTCTCCTAAAAAACGTTAAGCAAATGGTTAATTTTAACATTTCGCCTACATTCGTTATTAGTATATGATTAAGATTCGGATCAATCTGGTAATTACTGCAGTATGGATTGCCATGCTGGCTCTTTTGCTGATTCAGATCTTCCAGACGTTACAGCTATACGACCGTAAATCTGATGACTTTAAAAGTAAAGTAAATACGGCGATGGAACGGATTGCAATCCGCTATGAGAAAGCAGAAGACCTCAAGAGATATTCCTCACTGATGAGCAAAGATGTTTCGGGCCAATACAAAGATGTGCTGAAAGAGGAATTTCAGAATTTGTTTGAGGTAAAAGAATCTATTTCTATCCGGGATACGGTTCTGACAGTGAACGGAAAACTGGAAAATTACCTGATCGTAACGGGAAACAGTTTTGACTCCATTTCGGGGTTGTACTCCAAACAGGAAGTATTGGCGCGTGACATTCGCCAGATCCACGAGTTGTTCGATGGATCGAATCCAAGTTTGTTTCACAAAGATTCCGTCAGAGCAGCATATCATCTGGATCAGCGTGTGATGCACAAAATCGTCAAAAAGGCAAAGTATATCAATGAGTTGATGGTGGCAACATTCCGGGACAACATGTACCTGGATCCTGAGAAACGGATCAACCTGCGAGTCCTCGACTCGATTATCCGGAAAGAACTGGTTGCAGATAAACTGCCGGATGAATTCAGGTTTGTGGTTATTGAGGAAAACAACGAGCCGGTTAAATTCAAGAATAGCATAAACGATTACGATATTAAACTGGATACTGCAAAAACGCAGATAACCATGTTATTTCCAAATAAGATACTGGAAGACAAATTGTTCCTTCACCTGAATTTTCCTCATAGCCGCTTCTTCGTATTAAAGTCAATGGGAAGCCTGTTGATCGTGAGCCTCGTGTTAGCGGTGATGATTATGATCACGATTTCTTATATGTTCCGTACCATTTTAACGCAAAAGAAATTGTACGAACTGAAAAATGATTTCATTTCGAACATGACACACGAGTTTAAAACACCAATTTCGACAATTTCACTGGCTTGTGAAGCCATGCATGATCCGACAATGATGGGTGGGCAAACGGAAAGTGCGGCTCCTTTTGTGAAAATGATCCAGGAAGAGAACAAGCGTTTGGGCGTTTTGGTTGAGGCCATTCTGCAAAGTGCGGTGATTGACCGGGGAGAACTGAAGGTGAAGATGGAAAAAGTGCCGGTTGTTGAAGTAATCCAGTCTGTTGCGAAAACGGCTTCTTTCCGGATTGCAGGCTTGGACGGTGAATTGATTTTGCAGCTTCCCAAAGAAGAAATCTACATCCAGGGAGACCGCATGCATTTCACTAACATGGTAAATAACCTGGTTGACAATGCAATAAAGTACAGCAAGGATAAGATTCATGTAACTGTGAAACTGGAAGTATTTCCGGAACGTCTGGAATTGTCTGTAATAGATAAAGGAATTGGAATTAAACGTGAACATATCTCGAAAATATTTGATAAATTGTACCGTGTTCCGACTGGAAATGTTCACAATGTGAAAGGTTTTGGTCTGGGATTAAGTTATGTGAAAGCACTTGCTGATATGTTTGGATGGAGTCTTCATGTAACCAGTCAGGTAGGAGAAGGTTCAGAGTTTCGTGTAACAATAAAAAGATAATTATGGCTAAGCAGAAATCAATTTTATTAGCAGAAGATGATGACAACCTGGGGCAATTATTACAGACTTTTCTGAAAGCTAAAGGTTATCAGGTTGAGCTTGCCCGCAATGGGAAGCACGCATATGAAAAATACGCAGACGGACATTTCGACTTCTGCATTTTTGATGTAATGATGCCTGAAATGGACGGATTTACACTGGCAAAAGAGGTACGTTTGATCGACCCGAAGGTTCCGATTCTGTTCCTGACTGCAAAGGCGATGAAGGAAGACAAACTGGAAGGTTTTGAAAGTGGGGCTGATGATTATATGACCAAACCGTTTACTATGGAGGAACTCGTAGCGCGTATTGAAGCTATTTTGAGAAGAACCGGAACGGCAGAGAATGACGAAAATGAAATTCAGCAAATCGGAACAATTCAGTACGAACCGGTTTCACGCGTCCTTCACCTAAAGGAAGAACAGAAAAAATTAACGACCAAGGAAGGTCAGTTGCTTCACTTGTTGTGCAAAAACCGCAATGAAGTTCTGGACAGACAAGCTGCTTTGCGCGCCATTTGGGGAGACGATAATTATTTCAACGGGCGTTCAATGGATGTGTACATTGCCAAACTGCGCAAATTACTGAAAGAAGATGAACGCATTGAGATTTTGAATATCCACGGGAAAGGATTCAAACTTATTGTTCACGAATAGGCATTACTATGGATTACCTGGGACAAAACGGACTGTATTTCCATCTGTATCTTCAATTGAGAGTAAAGTTTGAAATTTAACACTTTGTCCGGATGGAAAAGTGCCAATGCGCGATCGTTTCGGTATTTTTGTAATTGATTAAAACGAAACTATGATACGCATCCAGAATTTGATCAATGGGGAATTAGTTGCTCCGGTAAAAGGAAAATACATCGATAATTATGAGCCTGCAACCGGAGAGATATACGGAGAAATCCCGGATTCTACGGAAGAAGATGTGGAATTGGCTGTGGTTGCTGCAGAAAAGGCATTTCCGGTTTGGTCAAACATGTCAAATGAAGAAAGAGGAGCGATCATGATGCGTATCAGCCTTGGAATCGAAGAACGCATGGACGAATTTGTGGCTGCGGAATCGCGTGACAATGGAAAACCGCTTTCACTGGCAGCACATGTGGACATTCCGAGAGCTGTTTCGAATTTTCATTTTTTCGCGACGGCAGCAGAACATTTTGCTTCCGAATCGCATTACATGGAAGGAATGGGAATCAACTATACCATCCGCAAGCCGATTGGAGTTGTGGGTTGTATTTCTCCCTGGAACCTTCCTCTGTACCTGTTTTCATGGAAAATTGCTCCAGCGTTGGCTGCCGGGAATTGCGTGGTAGCAAAGCCATCCGAGATCACACCTTATACAGCTTATTTGCTGAGTGAAGTGGTAAAAGCCAGCGGAATGCCTGCCGGAGTGCTGAATATTGTTCACGGTTTAGGGCAATCTGCCGGAGATGCTATTGTGAAACATCCGAAAATTAAAGCAATTTCTTTTACAGGCGGAACAAAAACAGGAGAATACATTGCGCGTACTGCAGGTCCGATGTTCAAAAAACTTTCTTTGGAATTAGGTGGAAAGAATCCGAATATCATTTTCGCGGATTGTGATTTCGATGAAATGATCAAAACAACGGTGCGCTCTTCATTTGCAAACCAGGGGCAGATTTGTTTGTGCGGATCACGCATTTTTATCGAACGGAGCATCTACGACCGTTTTAAATCCGCTTTCATTAAGCGTGTTGACACACTGACGGTTTCCTATCCTTCAGATTCAAATGCAAAAATGGGAGCTGTGGTCTCGAAACCACACATGGAAAAGATACTTTCCTACATCGAACTGGCG
Source organism: Fluviicola sp. (assembly GCA_031260455.1). Taxonomy (GTDB): domain Bacteria; phylum Bacteroidota; class Bacteroidia; order Flavobacteriales_D; family Crocinitomicaceae; genus Fluviicola. Next base: position 14,934 of record JAIRJW010000012.1, on the reverse strand, counting down.
AAAGAAGAAGGTGGGACCATTCTGACAGGCGGACAACGAGTGATTTTGAAAGCTCCATACGACAAAGGATATTACATCGCTCCGACAGTTATTGAAGGTTTGTCTTACGACTGCAGAACGAATCAGGAGGAAATTTTCGGGCCGGTTGTCACACTCACACCATTTGATACGGAAGAAGAGGTATTGATGATGGCAAATAGCACACAATATGGTTTAAGCGCGACCATCTGGACTTCCGACTTAAAAAGAGCTCACAGAACGGCAAATAAAGTGCAGGCCGGAGTTGTCTGGATTAACTCGTGGCTGGTTCGTGATTTGCGTACGCCGTTTGGAGGAGTAAAAGCTTCGGGAGTGGGAAGAGAAGGAGGCTGGGAAGCCCTGCGTTTCTTTACTGAAGCGAAGAATGTGTTTGTTCCGTATTAGATTTAATTTTTTTGTGTAAGAAAGTTCAAAAGTGATAATTAAACATTTTGAACTTTTTTCAACTCTTTTGAACTCACTTTAGCGTTTTATTTTTCCTTTCTTAATCAGGCTGGCTATTTCGAACTCTAATGAGCCGTAGACTTCTTTTTTCTTCAGGGAATCAATGTGGAAAAAAACATCTGTTCCTTTGTATTTCCACAAACCATTGCAGGTATTTCCATTACTAACTTTCGGAGGTCGTCCGGAGGTATAAGCGCTAATGCTTTCCGGCAGAATATTCAGATTCAGGGGCGGAGAAAACAAAAAGTGGTAATATTTCCCTTGCTTGGTAATAATTCCTTTTGCAAAAAGAGCTGAAATAAGTTTTTTCCCGTTTTTGTTAACAGAGAACATCAATGAATAAGCAGGAATGGTCACTTTATTGACTTTCCGGACTTCCACCCGGTTGAATTCCTCATCATAGCCCATTTCCACAATCTCTTCGTCGATGAACTGTGTGCCACCTTCCTGGAAACAGAGATCTCCTTCCCAGGCATCAAAAAAAACAGCTGTAGGGAAACTGACTTTTTTCCCAAGCGAGGCGATCCACTGGTAAAGCGGATTGTTCTTGTCTTTTTTGAATTCTGAAATATCCAGGTGGATTTCCAGTGCCTTGGTAGAAATTTGATTTCGTTCGAAAGCAATTCCGGCTTCCTTTTCCTTGATTTTTAAATTCTTATCTGAGTGCAAATACGTTTTCAGCTTGACGTTTACCGAATCACTGTCATGGGCAAACATTACATAATCGAAACCAAACTTTTTGAGCCGCGGGGAATTGGAATAAAGAACGATCTTTTCATCCTGGAATGTATTCTTTTTGAGGAATTTCTCCCAGGAATTTTCAATATCCCCTTCACGTGCAAAAATAGCTTTCCCGATACGGTGTCTGACCTTTGATCCTTTGTAAACCAGCATGTAATCTTTGTCGTAGAAGATATACAATCCGAGATCGTTGATTTTTTTGACCTTCCGGTTGTATATTACTGTATCGGAAACTTGGATGTATTGTTCCAAACGGTTGAACCCGATCTGGATTTTGGAACTATCGAGTACACTGACGAAAGTTCCCCATTCATCTTTTCCGTTTGAAAAGAAATAACCTGTGCTCTGGATATCAATCCCGATTCCTTTTGCCTGGCTGAGCAGGAAATCATAGGTCAGGTATTCCCGAAAAGGAACTTTGTTTTTGAACATCAGCGAATTGGTCTCCTTGGCAATGTCAAGTAGGTTGTAACGGCCTACGATCTCACTTTCGGGTAAACGGTCCAGCAAGGTAGGAGGAGGATCCGGGGCAAACAAACGCGGACGGATATACAGGAATAAAGCCAATGCTGCGCACAGCAACGCAATCAATACAACTTTATTTCCAACACCTTCTGTTTTCATTTAACGTTTTGTAGATACCAGGTATGCTGTATTTACCAGATCAAGCAGATATTTTCCCGCATTGTCAAAAGTTCCGTCAAAACTGTATGTCAGGTTATAAGTTGTTTTCTGGCGGGTTGTTTTCGAAGAAATCACTTCAATTTCTCCTTTTTTACCACGCATGGAAGCAAGTACATTGAAACGATGATCATTCAGAATGGATTCCGGCAAGCGGTTGATCATATCGCCCAGGTTAATATATCCGTAAATGGAACCGCTTTTTGCTGCATTTTTCACCAGTTTTCCGGTCAGTGATTCCGTACCGTAGCCGTTGGAATGATTTTTCGCCAGATCTTCATCATTGGTGAAGATAAACAAGCCATTTTTATTGATCATATAGAGCGGAATGGAATTCAGGATCGCATCTTCATAAACCCAGTAATCTCCCATGTTTTTGAACTGGGAGGTGATGCGGGACATGTGTTTGAGAATCTTATTCGGAATGTCCGGACGTGCTGTTGTAAATCCTAAAGTGAAAATAGGCATGTCTTCTTCTGCCTCAATCTCTTTTTCCCCGTATTCAAACGTTTCTTCATCGTAGAAAAACTCAATGCGCTTGGTTTTTACGCGCTTGATACCATTAAAAGTACCGAACATACTTCCTTTGTACGTATTGAACACTTCATCCGTATTGATGAAATCATTCAGCAATTCAATGGTAAGCACATTGGCAGAAATCCGCGCATCTTTTTCATCACTTAAGATCGGCATGATTACCTGATATGCTTTCTCATATCCTTTTTTCAGATTGATCTGGTAAGTGAAAAAACCGGTATTATTTTTCGGAATGTATTTCAGCACATTCTTGTCAAATTTTGCGCTGTTCAGTTCCTGGTAGATGCTTCCAAGTCTTTCACCATAGTTTGCTTCGATTTTCAGATCGATTGTTTTCTGGTTCAGAACAATATCTCCGAGCACGACATTTCCTGTGTACAGATCATTCAGATCGCGGTACAGGTCCGGGAACGCGGCTTGCAGGTAGAACAAACTATTGGTGTTCTTGAAATTGCGACTATTGTCCAGATAGAAAATCCCATCGGAAGTATGCGTTAACTGATTTGCCAGACGGGGATCAATTGCTTTCAGATTTTGTTTCTTAACGAAGATCTCTTCGGTAATCAGGAGCAGGCGTTTGTGGGAGTATTCCGATTCGATGCTGTCACGCAATTCGTAGTAATTTTTGAACATATCGTTCATTTCGTCCACTGCGGGTGGAGTTTCTTCCACATCTTCCTCGATGATTTCTTCTACTTCATCTCCGTCTTCGTTCATAGCCGGATCATCAATCGGAATTTCATTATCGTAGTGATCCATTTCCTCATCGTAGTACTCATCTTCTGAAGACCATGGCAGTTCAAAACCTCTTGCAACCCAGATCGAATCTGTGATCTCAGTGAGTTTTTCCTGGTCGGTATCCACCCGGATGAGCAAGCCCACATTCCCTTGAATCATCAGGTGATTGAAATAGTTATTGTAGTATTCTGTTCCCGGAACCAGACTTTCCATGCGGTCAAAATCGTCAAAAACATCGAATAACTTATTTTTATCAGTAATTCCGAAAGTGAAACCGGAAATCTCAAATTCTGAGTTTTTCCCATAGAAGATATTCATTTTCTGGTTGAAATCAATTCCCGCATCCTTGAGCGTTTTTCCCTGTGTGGATCCGTCAAACAATTCAGACTGCAGTTCAGTCATGAAATCATACGAAACCAATTCATCCATAGACACTTTCTGAAGGATGGAAATATTGTTCAGACTAAAGACTGTAACGGCATCTTTAGGAATAATATCTTCGGATTTTTGCCCCCAGGAAAATGTTCCCAGCAGGGTTATCGGAATTAAAACTTTAATTTTCATAGAGGAATGAATGAACGGATTCTATACGAAAGTAAAAATCATTTTTTGAATAGAACAGGCTATTTCGCTTATCAACGGGCATTTGGTTGATAACTTGTGTTAAAATGCGGTGAAATCTCTGTTTTCAAGTTGTTAATTGGCAACCGTAATGGTGTTTTTGAGTGCCGAGGGATTTGTTGCGACGGAGTAAGTGCTGGACTTAATCAAAACAGCCGTTTTTGTTGGAGAAATTTGCGCCTGGCCGTTATCGCATTTGGTCACCGTTTTATCGAAACGGGAAACCGAAATGTATTTCCCTTCTTTCAGTTTTTCCTGGTCTTCGGCTTTGAGTTTGCGAATGACGCTTTGAAAATTCGGTGTGGTACGTATCAGGGTCTTTCCATCCCAGCTCAGCCAGTTTTCGTCAAAAGCCGGATCATTTTTGTCCTTACTTTCTTCTTTTACAATTTCGAGGATTCCATTTTGAAGATCAGTCACATTGTCAAAATTGCAGGAGATCTTGAAAATAAAATCATCGTAGTTGGCTTCTACTTTTACATTGGAGATGCCTTCTTTTTCTTCCAGTTTGCTGCGGTACAATTCAATTTTTTCCTTGATTTCGGGCAGTTTCGGTACGCGTTTCCCATCTACGCTGTCGAGGGCAAGAATGGAGTTGATTTTCACCTTGCTGGCGCTCATGTTGATAGTGTACTTGTATGTTCCGCTGCCGTCAGCATGAAGAATAATTTCGTCAAAGATATCCACACAAGAAGAAAGTGTAAATATCAGCAAACCAAATAGAAGGATACGCATAAGTCAAATTCTGGTACAAAAATACGGAACTGTGTGAATCAAAAATAGTACCAGAAGCATATTTATTTACTATTGGAAGAAATAAGATTGATTTTCTGTGACTGTAAAAGTTGCTGAGCGCCCGCAAATAAAGGCTCTGTTATCTGGAATATGTCCGACTGGAGCATGAAAAGCTATTGGGATATTTCGAAATCGGGTGTGCTCTGAAATAAGTTCTTCAATGGTCCATCCTGTTGCCTTGGCTGTATCTTTTATATTGGTCATTCCACCGACAATCAGGCCCGAAATGCGCTCAAAGACCCCTGCAAGGCGAAAAGCGCTCAGCATCCGGTCGATGTGGTAGAGCTGCTCTTCCAGGTCTTCGATAAACAGAATGGCATTTTCGAAGTTCGGGCAGTAAGGAGTTCCGAGCAAAGAATGGAGAATCGATAAATTTCCTCCGATTACCGTTCCTGCAGCCATTCCGGGTTTATTGGCCGGGTGAGCCGACCAGGTGTATTCATTATTGGTTCCGCGCAGGACGTGCATTAGAGATTCCAATGCTTCCGGGGTATTTTCCCGGAAATTCAAGGGCATTGTTGTATGAGCAGTTTCGATTCCTAGCCGGAGTCCGAGGCAATGGAAATTGGTAATGTCCGAAAATCCAAGAATCCATTTCGGCTCGCGAAGCAGGTTTGCCCAATTGACCGCATCAAACAAGCGAATGGCACCATAACCTCCACGGTTGCAGACAATGGCTTTCACATCCGGATGGTCAATCGCCCATTGGAGATCATCCGCTCGTTGCTGATCTGTCCCGGAGAAATAACGGTATTCGCTCGCTGCATTCGGACTAACCAGTACAGCAAATCCCTGCTCTTCAAAATAGCTTCTGGCAAAATCGATGTAAGATGCTTCAATTGCTTTTGCAGGGGAAACCAGGGCAATAGTGTCGCCAGGAACCAGTTGATGAGGACATATCATGCTCTAAAAGTAAGAAGAAAGATAAGGCATTGTTCTAAATAAAAACAGGTTATAATAAATTTCAAATCGGATGGAGGCATTTTTTAGTCAAAAAGCTCACTGGTTGAAAAGATTTAAAATTGAATAAAACTATTTGAACGGATATAACAAAATGCTTAAATAAATTATCAGGTGAAGAACCAAAAGAATTAATTAGTCGTACCTATCACGACCATTTTTTCCATAGTTGGTGTTGGGCGACCTCCCATTTTTTCCAATGTGATGGCAAAAGCTGTAATATTTTGGGCGTTCACATCGAAAGGCTCAGTTATTTGTTCGATTTCATCGTAATCGAAAAGTCCTGCAGAAACCATCTTTCCATCAGCAATAACCCAAAGCTGGTATTGCATATTTGCCGGAGGCGGTGTGATTTTTTTTGCGTGCATTACTGCTTTTTTCATGTCCTTGCTCCACATCACTTTTACGGAAGCAGCTGGCTCCATTGCCGTACCGTTCATCATCACGATGCGCATACTTTCTTCGGTTAATATTTTCTGAACTTCCTGCAAGTGCTCTTTTTCAAGTGTCATAGCCTGTAAAACCTGCTCGTTTTTCAACAGATCTTTTTCCATAGAAGTAAGAACCAGGTCCATACGTTTTATTTCGCGGTTTGAAACGAACCAAAGCGCTCCAATTCCCAAAGTCAGTATGAGAGATACTGCAGCAAGCATTTTCCACATTGGGCTCACACCTTTTATCTCAGGAAATATAACAGTTTTTGCTTCCTTCTTCATTCTTCTGTGTTATTCACATGAATCCAGTGAACGAATTTAAGGAATTAAATTAATTCAAAATGTAAAATTAAAACCATGAGCCGACTTTCAGTTTGACTTTTGCATTTTGAATTCAGCCTTCTGCCTCTCAATCCTTTTTTATTAAATTTGCAGTCCTTGCTGTAAGATCAAAACAGCAGTTAAATACCAGATGAATGAGTCAGAAATATAATGAATATTCAGGACTGAATTTGCCGGATATAGCGCAGGCAGTTCTGGAAAAGTGGAAAAATGAACGTGTTTTTGAAGCCTCCATCACATCACGTGAAGGAGCTGAGCCGTTTGTTTTTTTTGAAGGGCCTCCATCCGCGAATGGATTGCCGGGTATTCATCACGTAATGGCTCGTTCGATTAAAGATATTTTTTGTCGTTATCAAACCTTGAAAGGAAAGCAGGTAAAGCGTAAAGCTGGATGGGATACGCATGGATTACCTGTGGAACTGGGTGTGGAAAAGGAACTCGGAATTACGAAAGAAGATATCGGGAAGAGAATTTCCGTAGAAGATTACAACGAAGCGTGCCGCGAAGCGGTGATGCGCTACACTGATATCTGGAACCGTCTGACGGAAGAAATGGGATACTGGGTGGATATGAAAGACCCGTATATCACTTATGATCCGAAATATATGGAATCCGTTTGGTGGTTGCTGGGGCAGTTGTATAGCAAAGATCTGTTGTACAAAGGATATACGATCCAGCCGTATTCGCCAGCTGCAGGAACCGGGCTTTCATCTCATGAATTGAACCAGCCGGGGGCTTACCGGGATGTGAAGGATACAACGGTGGTGGCACAGTTTAAAGTTGTGGACGGATCCAATTCTCCCTTTGGAAGAGAGGGGGAAAAATTTACAGATAATTCATTCTTCCTTGCCTGGACGACAACTCCGTGGACACTTTCTTCCAATACGGCATTGTGCGTGGGATCAAATATTGAATACGTGTTAGTTTCGACTTTCAATCCGTATACACATCAATCCGTTCAATTGATTTTAGCCAAAGACCTGGTAAAAAACCATTTTGGGAAAGGTTTTGTGGAAGCTGAAAATGAGGCAGGGTTGTTGCATTACGACCAGTCCGGGAAAAACATTCCATTTTTTATACTTGGTTCCTGCAAGGGGGCAGAGTTGGTCGGAATCCGTTACGAACAACTGCTGAAAGGTGCTTTGCCGTATGAAAACACGGATCAGGCTTTTCGCGTCATTTCAGGTGACTTCGTAACAACTTCGGATGGTACGGGAATTGTGCACATTGCGCCAACTTTTGGTGCGGATGATGCGAGAGTTGCGGCAGAAGCGGGTGTTCCTGCCATGCTGGTACTGGACGACAAAGGAAACCCGGTTCCGTTGGTAGATTTACGCGGGCGTTTTCGTATGGAAGTTTCTGATTCTGTTTTTGGACTGGGCGGAGAATTCGTGAAAGCGGATTACTTGTCGGATGCTGAGAAACAAGTGGAATTTGAAAAGCAAAAAGAAAACCTGAAATCTATTATCCCGGATCTGAAAGGATATATGTCCGTGGATGAACGCATTGCTTTGAAGCTGAAGATTGAAAATCGTGCGTTTAAAATTGAAAAATATGAACACAGTTATCCTCATTGCTGGAGAACAGATAAACCGGTATTGTACTATCCGTTGGATTCCTGGTTTATCAAAGTGACCAATGTGAAGGAGCGCATGATCGAATTGAATAATACCATTAACTGGAAACCGGCTTCCACGGGGAGCGGACGTTTTGGGGAATGGCTGAAGAATGCGAATGACTGGAATTTATCACGTTCCCGTTACTGGGGAATTCCAATCCCAATCTGGTCCACGGAAGATGGAAATGAGTGCATTTGCATTTCTTCCGTTGAACAATTGAAAATGGAATGCGAAAAAGCGGTTGCGGCCGGATTGATGGCAGAAAACCCACTCAAAGCATTTGTTCCAAACGATTTTTCGAAGGAAAACTATGCGCAGGTCGATCTGCATAAAAACTATGTGGATGAAATTATCCTGATTTCTGCTTCTGGAAAACCGATGAAGCGTGAAAGCGATCTGATTGATGTGTGGTTTGATTCGGGATCGATGCCTTATGCACAATGGCATTACCCGTTTGAGAACAAAGAATTAATTGATATGCACCTTGCTTATCCGGCAGATTTTATTGCGGAAGGAGTAGATCAGACACGCGGCTGGTTTTATACGTTGCATGCAATCGCTACGATGTGTTTTGATTCGGTTGCTTACAGGAATGTGATATCAAACGGCCTGGTATTGGATAAAAACGGCCAGAAAATGTCAAAAAGACTCGGAAATACTGTTGATCCCTTCGAAACACTGGCAAAGTACGGCCCGGATGCAACGCGCTGGTATATGATCACCAATGCACAGCCGTGGGATAATTTGAAATTTGACGCAGATGGAATTACGGAAGTACAGCGCAAGTTTTTCGGAACGCTTTACAATACATACTCATTCTTTGCACTATACGCGAATATCGACGGATTTACCTATTCGGAAGTAAATATTGCCTTGAATGAACGTCCGGAAATTGACCGCTGGATCTTGTCGAAACTGAACTCATTGATAGCTCAGGTAGATGAAGCGTATTCAGGCTACGAGCCAACGCGTGCAGGACGTTTGATCCAGGATTTTGTAATGGATCAATTGTCAAACTGGTATGTGCGTTTATGTCGCCGTCGTTTTTGGAAAGGAGATTACACAACGGATAAGATTTCGGCTTATCAAACTTTGTATACTTGCCTGGAAGCTGTTGCTATTATGGGTTCACCGGTCGCTCCGTTTTATCTGGATCAATTATTCACCGATCTGAACGCGATTTCCGGTCGCTATGAGGTAAATTCAGTGCATCTGGCTTTATTCCCGAAACCGGATGCAGCATTGATTGATACGGAACTGGAAGCCCAGATGGAAATTGCACAGAATGTGTCTTCATTGGTGCTGGCCTTGCGTAAAAAAGAGAAAATCCGCGTGAGACAGCCACTGCAAAAAATTATGGTTCCGGTATTGGATGAGCACTATGCGAAAAATATTCAGCATATACAGGATTTGATTTTGTCGGAAGTAAACGTAAAAGAACTGGAATTGCTGGATGCATCGAACAATGTCTTTGTGAAATCCATTAAGCCGAATTTCAAAACGATTGGTCCGAAATACGGGAAGCAAATGAAGACGATTGCAGCTTTGATTGCACAACTGGATCAAAACGGAATTGTCGAAATTGAGAAAAACCAGGGCTGGAACGGTGTTATTGACGGGGAAGAAATTGTTCTGGATATGAACGATTTCGAAATTCGTGCGGAAGATATTCCGGGCTGGCTGGTTGCTTCTGAGAACGGCCTGACCGTTGCTTTGGACAGCACAATTACCGAAAGCCTGCGTATGGAAGGTGTGGCGCGCGAATTGGTGAACCGCATTCAGAACCTGAGAAAAGATTCCGGACTGGAAGTAACCGACCGGATCAGTCTGACCTTAAAGTCCTCTGAGTTCATTCAACTGGCGGCCGAAGCAAATAAGCAGTTTATTTGTGAAGAGGTGCTTGCTGCCGATCTGAAATTCAATTCAGAACCTTTTGAAGGATTGACGACCGATATCGAGGCAGATGCCGATACGGTAATCAAGATAGAAAAAGCATAAAAAGCAGATTTGTCTGTTAGAATTAGAAATCACTTGTTTGAATAATTTTGAGAGAAATGTCGGAATTTTCCGGCATTTTTTATGTGAAACGGGATTTTTAGAAGATTTTGCATCACTTTTGGGGCAGGTTTTGCTTTTCTTTGTCTCTCTGGCGGCTTTGCGCTCCCGTGATATCTCGCTTTCAGAAGATGGAAAAGTGGTTTATCCGCTTACTTTCCTGAGCATGAACTCTGAGACACAGTTACGGGTTTCATACCTGGCAAAAGGAATACATTTTCTTCACTTTAGCGATGTACATGGACCCCTGCAAAAAGTGATTGTGAAGGAAGCACAAACTGACTATATAACTTAAGATGCCATCTTCGTTGCAGGGAAGTGGTATTTTGTTTCAAAGAATGGCCTGAGTTAATACTTTATTCGTTAATTTCGAAGCGATTGAAGATATGCCGAAAAGATACGCTGCCATAGATATTGGATCAAATGCTGTCCGCTTGCTGATCGGAGAAATTTCCAAGGAAAACGGGCATCCTTATGTCAAGAAAATATCTTATACCCGTTTGCCTTTGCGATTGGGTGAAGAAGTCTTTGATTCGGGAGAAATCAGTATGAAGAAAGCTGATGATTTTATCAAAACAATCGAAGTTTTCCGCCTGATTGCAGATATTTTCAATGTTTCTGCCATTCGTGCCTGTGCAACGAGTGCTATGCGCGAGGCGCGAAACGGTGCGGAGGTCATTCAGCAGATCAAACGCAGCACGGGAATCCAGATCGAGGTTATTTCCGGTGACGAGGAAGCCCGCCTGATTTTTGGGACTTTTGCCTTGCTGGATATCGAACGGTCGAAACCTTATCTGGTCATTGATGTGGGAGGGGGTTCTACAGAAATCAATGTGTTTGAGCACGGAAAACGGGTTGCTGCGAAAAGTTTTGATATCGGGACGGTTCGCATGTTGAAAGATAAGGTGGACAAAAAATGCTGGAAAGAAATGAAGCTCTGGATCAAAGAGCATGTGGAAGATAATCCGCATCTGGTTTATGCAACCGGAGGAAATATCAATAAGATTCACAAATTGCTCGGGGTAAGGGAAAAAACTCCGGTTACTTCAAGAGCGATGAATCAACTTCATGCTGAACTGGAGCCACTGAGCATCGGCCAGCGGATGGATCTGTTTCAATTAAAACCTGACCGGGCTGATGTCATTGTTCCCGCCCTCGAAATTTTCCGCTTTTGTATGAATGTACTCAAATGCAAAGAAATGTATGTTCCGAAGATTGGATTATCGGACGGAATCATTTACGATCTACATAAGAAGAAAATGTAAGATTTGTAGTAAATTTCCTGATCTTTCAAATAACAAAATCACAGATCAGCTGTATTTTCATGCTAAAAAGTATGGAATGGCCGGTTATGTATGTCTTTACCTGAGAGTGGTTGTGCGCAATGCCGGGGGATGTGATCCACGGGGACAAATTCTGTGATAAAATTAACATGAAATGTCAGGGTCACTGTGACTTTAAAGTACTCGAGCCTGACTAATTAGTACTGATTCAAGACACAAAACAACTATGAGTTGTTAAATAACCACTAAAAGTAGTGTAATTACAACTATAAGTATTTGTAATTTTCTGATTCTGGAAATGCACCTATATAACTTTGTAGTATCGAAAAAATAAAACGTTTGCAACTATGGAAACAAAGATGATTGGCAATAAGATTACCGAAGCACGAAAGAAAAAAACGATTTCTCAGGCACAACTTGCAGAACTGTTATTTATTAGTCCGCAGGCAGTTGGGAAATGGGAGCGGGGAGAATCGCTTCCGGATATTATTACCTTTAACAGACTGGCGAAAATTCTAGATGTGGACCTGAATTACTTCTCAGAAGATTTCTCCTCTATGGTCAATGAACACCCGCCCCTTTCACCAACAGAGGTTGAAACACCAAAGAGCAAACTCAATTGGGACATGTCGCGCTGGAACTGGGTAGATGCTGACTTCTCCGGATTGAAGAATTTGAACGAAAAGTTCAGTTTTTCCAATATGCAGCGCTGTAAATTCATCCATTCGGAGCTCTCCGGACTGCTTCTCAAAAGCAATAATATTGATCGCTGCGATTTCTCGGGTTCCGATATCAGTAATAGTCATATCCGAAATTCCTGCCTGGCGAACAGCCTCTTCAAGGACTGCTCACTGAAAGAAGCAAATTTTTCGGGAAGCTACGTCAGTGGTTGTGACTTCTCAGGAGCAGATTTTTCCGGAACGGTTGTAAAATCGGGTGGCTTTGAAAAGTGTATGACCTTAAATACGGTATGGAACGGAACTTCCTTTAGTGGCTCACAGTTGGCCGAAATTGTTTTTAATGGTACATTGGAAAACTGCTCGTTTGAAAACTGTTCATTTGCACGCATAACATTTCAAAATACCATACTCACTAATACCTTCTTTAAATGCCGGAGTTTGAAACGCATCAAGTTCATCGATTGTCAGGCAGACCGCATAACTTACGAATTCCTGAAAAACGGAAAAGCAGATTTGAGCGGCATCACGTTGATGGAGTGAGTAGCATAAATAAGAGAAAAGCCTGGTATTTCAGGCTTTTTTGTGAACCAACCACAACAATAAAAAATGTTCCATCTTTGTAGAATTGCTGACAAAACCGGAAAGTCAGATAACATCTTGATTTGTATTTTGGAATTTTCACTAAATACAATTTAAAAAAACGCGAATCAATTTTTGTGTTTGAATCATAACGTCTTGATTTCCAAATTCTCAATGAATACGGACATTCCTCGTTTTTTATTTCAATGACTTGAGACCCTTCTGTTCATTTGCATTTTGAATTGCAGTAATTTGTAACATACATTGCTTCACATCATTATGGAAACACTATTCAATAGTTCGTGACCCGGACACATCATCTACCTTCGAAAACCATCCGGTCATAATCTTAATTATTCAACTATATGAAAACAAGAATTCGCTATTTACTATTGCTGTTTCTGTTATTTGTAAACGGCTTGATTGCTCAAAATGTCAGTACAGGACTCGACCCAGTATATGCACCGACACCGGTGGGTGGTCTCGACTCCTGGTGGCAAATCACCGCCGGTCCAAGCGGTGCCGCATCTGCTTACCCCATATCTGCTCTCCGTGAAGCAACTTATGGAACGTTCTGGCAACCAACCCCCATGTCTTCTACCAATGCCTGTTGGATTGATGCAACAGGATCTAATGTCAGCACACTCGGAGACTATACGTTCGAGCGGACATTTACTGTCAGCCCATTTGATGCAAGCATTGTCGCTGATTTCGGAATGGGCTGGGACGATTTGCTGCTATCTGCGGAACTGGTACCGCCAAGTGGTCCGATCATTCCGCTGACTGTACCGATAGGCACCCCAAACCAATATTGGGTGGGGCCATCGGTAAACCATACTGTTACAAGCCCGGTAGCAGGAATCTGGAAGATCCGCGTAGTTGTCCGTTTTGTCGATAGTGTCGGAGGGTTTATTCTTTCCGGAGAGGTGAAGCATTGCCCGAAATTGATTATCAGTACGGGGGTTGATCATACCGGGACTGCAGTTGCTGTGGGAGCAGTAGATCCAGACTGGATTATTTCTGCGGGACCGGGCGGGTCGGTTACGCATCGTGTTGCCAGCTTCTCTGATTGGCAGTCTGATCCGGTTAGTTCGACAAATGCCTGCTGGATCAATTCGACTGGTACATATAACGATCCGGTTGGTATTGAGACATTCGACCGCGATTTCGTTATCCCTTCCGGAATTTCTTCGTTCACTACTGCTTTTGGAGTTGCCTGGGATGGTGAACTCCTTTCGCTGGAACTTGTTCCGCCATCTGGCCCGGCTATTCCGCTTACTGTACCGGGAGCACCACCATATACAGTGAGTCCGAACATTGACTATACGGTTTCTTCGCCTGTTCCGGGAACCTGGAAAGTACGTGCAAAAGTACAGTTCACTGATCAGCTTGGCGGATTCATACTTTCGGGTCAGATCTCTATTCCTTGTTCATTTGCTCCACCCCTACCATGTGATTGCAGCTCCCTGAATGCGGATTTCGATTATGTACTCAATGCGGATTGTAGCGGTCATTTCGTGGGCAGTACACAATCCACCTGCTTCAGCGATGTTAAGTATGAATGGTCTGTAGACGGCTCTATGGTGGGTGCAGGTCAAATATTCGACTATCCGTTTACCACGAATGGCGCGCATATCGTTTGTCTCAGAGTAAGAACTATTCTGGCTGATGGTCAGGAATGTGTGAAGGAGATCTGCAAAACTGTTGATGTACAATGCAGCCCTTGTAACTGCCAGGGACTGGTAGCCGACATGAAGGTCTTGCTTGATGCCTGCCATGGTAATTTCCAGGCTATTGCCCAGGGTAATTCCTGCATGCAAAACTTCGGTTACGAGTGGTCAGTGAACGGAGCTGTTGTGGGCACAGGCCCGGTGATGGCATTCAACTTCCCGGGTGCCGGAATGTATGTTGTTTGCCTCAGAGTAACGACTATTCTGGCTGATGGTCAGGAATGTGAACAGAAAGTTTGCAAAGATGTAAAAGTGGATAACTGTACATCATGTGATTGCAGCTCTCTGAATGCGGATTTCGATTACGCACTCAATGCGGATTGTAGTGGTCATTTCGTGGGCAGTAGCATACAATCCTCCTGCTTCATCGATGTTAAGTATGAATGGTCTGTAGATGGTTCTATAGTAGGAACAGGTCAAATATTTGACTATCCGTTTACCACAAATGGTACGCATGTCGTTTGTCTCAAAATAACGACTACTCTGTCTGATGGTCAGCAATGTGAGCAGCAGATCTGCAAGGATGTGCAGGTACAGTGCAGTCCTTGTAACTGTGAGGGACTGGTAGCTGATATGAACGTTTTGATGGATGCTTGCCATGGTAACTTCCAGGCTATTGTACAAGGTAATTCCTGCATGCAAAAGTTCGGCTACGA
>JAIRJW010000009.1 GCA_031260455.1 Fluviicola sp. | reverse complement strand
TATTTTTTCAATTTTTACTTTGCAAATATACAACAAAAAAATGGTTTACAACATTTTTTTCAATCTATCAAATTACACATAACTTTTCACCTTATTTTCCACTGTTGTCTGACGCAGTCTGTCTTGTCCTGAAATATGTTGACCATTTTTCGTGTTAATACTTGTATTTTTCTCTCTGTTGTTTCTATCGAAACAATGCGTTTTTTTAGGCATAAACAATTGGAATAGAAACATAGGATTGGGGAACTTGCGTTCCCCTTTCTATTCCCGTTGGTCAGACTATTCCTCGCAGGTCGGTCGCCACCGGAGCCTGTGTCCACTTCATCCGACAAGGACAAATGTACGATAATATTTCCAAATAAACTCATTGTATTACTTTCTTTTTTGAGTACGATTTGTATTTCAGCGAGTTATAACTTCGATGGACTTCTTCCGGCGTGCGTAAACCCAAACTCCAATGAACCCGTTCATTGTTGTAAACATCAATGGACTGCTTAACCATTTTTTTGAGTATCTTCAAATTAGGGGCTCGTTTGTTAAGTCCGTATTCATACTTTAATGTTTCGTTGATACGCTCAGCAACGGCATTTTCATAAGGATCATATTGTTGTGTTGTACTTAACTTGAAATGCAGTTTTTCAGCCAGCTCACTGTAGTCCGGGCAGCAATACTGAATACCCCTGTCGCTGTGATGAATGACCGTATCGTGCTTAAACATCATATTCCTATGCGCCATTTTTAAGGCTTTTTTTACCAACTCCACTCTCATATTATTATCAACGTCATAACCCATGATTTTCTTGGAATAAGGGTCTGTAGCAAGTGCTAAATAGGCGTGTTCTTCATCCGTTTTTAAGTAAGTAATGTCACTGACAACGACCTGTTCGCTGTGGGTTAATTCTGTTTCTTTCAAAATATTTGGAGATTTATAAAAGAAATGATTTGAATCGGTTGTGATATGAAAGCGCCTTGTTTTTTTTACCAATAAGTTGTTCTCTCGAAGAAGCTTGTTTAGTAAATCCCGACCGATTTTTATCTTTGCCTCTTCCAGTTCACAGCGCATATAAACCAATAGTTTACGGGTTCCTGCGCGCGGGTGCTTTTTGCGGATTTCATCAACCATTGCTAACAATATTTTGTTGCGTTCACATCTTCTGTTTTCTCTCTTAATGCGCTGATAATAACCTTGTTTTGTCAGCCCGAACACCTCAGGGATATACTTTACTTTGAAAGTCTTTTTTTCTTTCTTTGTATCTCGTTTGCCAAGTGTTCGGGCAAGTACTTTTTTGAAAGTTCCTGTCCTGTAACTTTCTCAAATTCAATAATTAAATCCTGTTGAAAATCTTTGATGAACTCTAACTCCTCGTTGCGTTCACGCAATTTTTTGTTTTCCTGTTCTAAACTCATTCCTTTGTTTTTAGACTCATAATTACTCAATTTCTTCCGCCAATAGTCGAGTGTGCTTCTCGATATATTGTACTTTTTCGAGGCAAAGTTATGCGAAATTTGACCATTGTTGATTTGGTCAAGGACGAAAACTTTGAACTCAAAACTGCAATTTTTGCCGTTCATTTTTCGGCGGACTTGATTCTTCTCTAACTTCATAAATTTTAATTTTTTGCCGAAATTAGAGTCAACGTATTTCAGGACGACACAGCGCGCCCGATTGCGTACAACGAGAAAGCAGCTTGGCGGCAGGCGGGGGGGCACAAAGGTTCGGGCGGGCGATAAACTTCCAAATTCCCACAAAACTGTCTGCGGGCGTACACCCCCGCTTGCGTGAAACCGCTCGTTGTATGTAGTGCATTTTTTCATTTATTTCTTTTTCACTATATCTACTGCTGTTCCTAATAATTCTTTTGCTGTCTCCAGAATTTCATTGTTTTCTTTCTTGTTACGACCTTTCTCAACAGTTGGTGATTTGTAAACAGCATTTACTGAAGATATTATCATTTCATCTTTCAGTTTTTCGTCCACAACAATATCTGCGTATGCTTTTATTGTTAATGCGACGGCAGACTTAAAAGCATACTCTTCTTGAAAATTTCGTTCTTTATTGTACTGAGAAATAGCGTAAAAAAGAAGAAAGAAAAATGGGAAAGTTTTTATCGTATTTGTAATCAATTGTATTGTGGTAAAATCTTTTGGCACTTCTCCCCATAAACCAAAACCATTTGTGAAAATTGTAATGATTGAAATAAAAGTTAAAGTTGCCATTCCTATTACAATCCAAAGCCATTTACTTACGGGTTTTGTCAATTCCGTTTTTCGTTGCTTAAACGTTTCAAACAAAGAAACGCCAACTTCTCGCCCTATAAGATTTTGCAAATAAATATTCCGTTCTTCAAAAAACGCTTTTTTGTCTTCTACAAATTTTAATTTTTCTTCAAAACTTGCTATTTGAGTTTCAAGTACCTTAACTTTCTCTTTCAAGTTAGTTTCAAGTGTGCCAAACGTTTCTTTTTGCTTTGCAAAATACACATCTTCTGCTTCTGCTTTTTTCTTTTGAGTTTCAAAATTCTGATTTTGTTGACCTAATAAAGCATCTATTTTTCCATTTGTCGCGGTACTTGTTGTTAGCAAATTGCTGATTTCATTAGTATTAGTATTCGTTGTTTGCAAATTGAGCGTAATCTTTTGTAATTCTTGTTGCTTTTGAGCAAGGAAATCGGCTAATTTCTTCTTTTCTAAATCAAGGTTGTCTATTTGTGTTTTGAAACTTCCTTGATTAACAGACAATTGTTCAGAAATAATTTTTAGTTTTTCATTTAGTTCTGATATTTTAATTTCGTCCGCTTTGTGAATTTTCGTCTTGGATTTATCCCAAAAACCATTTATTACTTGAATATAAATTAGTCTTTTAAGAAAAGGAACAGATTGAGTTATGCCTGTTAAACTATTTTGCTTTAACAAATCAAGCAATTTTTGCAACTCTGTTTGCAATTGAAAAGTTCCATTACCAAATTCATTCTGAAAAGTATATTGAAATGGAATATAAATGCCATTGTCAGAAAGTTCCACAGTAAATTGTTTCAACATTCGTTTTAGAGCAACAACATAATCTGGAAAAACATATGTTCCGATATTGACAGTTGTAACATCTTGGTCTTTGAAAATTGCTTCTGCCATTTTATCAATATCGCAATTCTCAATATTCGATACTACTTGCAACACATTTGTAATTTGATTTTTATCCATAATGTTTCAATTTAATATATTTCAAATTCTTATTTATTCAACGTTTCTGTCCATTTGCATTGTCGCCCGCATTACATACAACTCATAAATACACGCAATAGTACGAAAATACTTCCCATTGGGAATATTCAAAATAAAACACTTATAAACAAATCATTAATTCGTAATTACAGTTACGTATTTTAAATATCTGTTTGGTGTTTTTTTTTGTACGTTTGCTAAATTATCTATTCAAAATACGTATGTCGTTCCATCCTAAAAACTATCAATTTTCCGTTGGTGAACATCAAGATAAAAATGTTATTTGGGTGCAATTTCCTTATGGCGAATGCTTGAAAAATGAACTGAAAGAAAAATTCCCGACCGCCAAATGGAGTGCCTCAAAAAAATGTTGGTATCTGCCTGATGTCGGTTCCATTAGAAAAGAAATTGGCTTGCCCGAAAAAACCGAATCGGGAAAAGCGGTTATTGCAAAAATTCATTCGGTAAATCTTGCCGCTCTGCAAAAAATGCACGAATTACTTTTGCTGAAAAGTTACAGCCCAAACACTATCAGAACTTATTGTCAGGAATTTTCTCAATTACTTTCTCAGCTTAAAAATACAAATGTTGATACACTGACCCCCGAACGTTTACGCTCTTATTTTTTATACTGCACAACAAAACTGAAATTTTCGGAAACCCTCATCCATAGCCGGATGAATGCCATAAAATTTTATTTTGAGCAAGTGTTGAAACGAGAAAAATTTTTCTTTGAAGAAATCCCCCGTCCAAAAAAGAAATCATCTTTACCCAAAGCATTCGGCAAAAACGATATTTCAAAACTTTTTTCCACAATAGAAAATCCAAAACATTTGCTGATGCTCAAACTCTGCTACGGAATGGGTTTGCGAGTGAGTGAAATTGTAAATTTAAAAATTACGAATATTGATAGTGGACGAATGCTCGTGCACATTGAAAACGCTAAAGGAAAAAAAGACCGCTACGTTACTTTGCCCTCGTCTGTATTAGAAGATTTGAGAAATTATTACAAAGTGTATCGCCCGAAGGAATTTTTGTTTGAAGGGCAATATGGCGGCCAATATGCCATTCGCAGCGTGCAGGCAGTTTTTAAAACGGCAATGCAAAAAGCAAAAATTAATAAAGCCGTAGGTATTCATGGTTTGCGGCACAGTTATGCCACGCATCTGTTGGAAGCGGGAACAGATATGGTTTTCATTCAAAAATTGCTCGGGCAGCGAGATTTAAAAACTACCGAAATCTACGCCAAAGTAAGCAACAGACAATTAAGCCAAGTGAAAAGTCCGTTGGATGATTTGTCCTAATTCTACAGATTAAAAGATTTAGAAGGCGATATACTTCCAAATTCCCACAAAATTGTCTGCGGGCATACACCCCGTTTGCGCCAAACCATTCACTAGCCGTTCGTTTTTATTCAAAATCTGTTAGTATACTTAATTTTCTCCATTTTTTATCTGCTTCAGCTTTTGTAATGTCATTTTGTATGCTGGCAAACACATCCTGTTTTCCTTGACGAGACGAAAATAAAAAAGTTACATAGATAATTTAAAAAGCTGTCGGGACGTAATATACCGTATCCCAGTAACTTTAACTGTTTCTCTGCAAAACTACTTTTCCGCTCAGCCAGTGATTATCCTCGTCCAGGTAACGGATCAGGTAGATTCCGGTAGCGTAATTCGACAAATCGACCTGGATGCGCTCATTTTTCTCCAGCTTCGGGAGAACCTGTAATAGTTTTCCGCTCAGATCCGTAATGTACAATTCTTTAATGTCTGTATTCGGGAGAATGTGAACAATTCCATTTGTCGGATTCGGGTAATAACTCCAGGTAATTTCCAGGTTTTTCGGTTTTACCGTGTCGGAAGAATCTGCCAGCGGAGTTGAAACAATCGAATCCGGGATGTTCAGCGCCAAATCCGGAATGTTTTGCTGGCAATCCGGCATGTAGGTATAACTTTTCAGAATGCGCACCATAATGGCGTTCAGTGTTTCCACTTCGTAAGAATCGGTGGATGGTTTGATGTGACCGTTCCCGATTCCGCTGTGATCCGTCAGGAAAACATACGTTCCGTTGGTTCCTAAAGCCAATGCCCGCATCAGGTATTCCGTGCTTTTGTCGATTCCGCTTGCTCCGATTGGCACAATACGGATTCCTTTTTCTGCTGCCTGGAGAATCAAACGCTGCAAGCGCTCGTTCACGGCAGTTCCTTCGTGTGGAGGAGCATCCAGGATCAGGAACAATACCCGCGCACGGGCATTTTCGCTCCAGCTGAGCTTGTTGATTGCGGAGTCCAGTGCAATGTCTGCTGCTTCTGGGGTGTCACCACCACCGCCAGCAGCCTGTTCGTCAATGAAAGCCGAAGATTCGGTCAGAATGCGGTTGAAATTCATGCTTTTGGTTACGTATTCGTCTCCTTCATCCCGATAATACACATTTGCAAAACGGAAGTTTAATTGGTTGCTGATTTGTTTCGACTGGAAAATAATGTCGTTCATTTCCGCTTGCAAAAAGCTAATCTCATCGCTCATAGAGCCGGTTGCATCGACCACGAAAGCCACATCCACATTTTCAATTTCCTGGCAGGTAATGTTGAGCTTCTGGTGGTTGATTCCGTTCTCAAAAGCACTCACACGGTTGATAGCAGATGTTTTTCCGTTGTAAGAAATCTGAACAGACAATTTTCCCTCAACTGACGGAGTTTCATTTTTCACTGTTAACCAGCACTCTGCTTTTCCAGTATTGTCCGTGCGGGTGGTGAAAATCACTTCCCGATTCAGTAATAACTGTACAATTGCATCTACGATCGGAATTCCGCTTTCGGATTGCAGCATCACGGTATATCGCCCGGAGGGAGCAAGCTGCCAGGTTTTCTGGTAGCTGGCCAGTTCACCTTTTGACAAATCCTGCCAGAGTTTCCACTTGGAAAAGTCGTTGATTTCGCCCGCAGTGAGCAGGTTTGAACTCGCTCCGTCAGACCGGGAACCGCGTATGGAAATATCGCCGTCCAAATAAGCAGCTGCTGAAGGAGAGGCTGCTCCGACAGAAGTTGGAGGCCTCCGATCAATGTCTTTCTTAGAGACTACAGCTGCTGAAGTATGGATAGCTACTTCTTCCAATTCCGTTTTTTCGTACCTGTCAGATGCAACGAATTTTTTCTTTCCAGTTACAACTGGGCCTTCTTTCATTTTGAACTCGGAGACTTCATCTCCGCTTACTTTGATTTCTTTGGTAACAGGAGTGAAGCCAGCATAGTTCATCACACAAACATACGTTCCAGTATCCAGTGCCACGGAAAAGTTTCCGAGTTTATCCGTCAATACGGATGCAATCAGCTTGTCGCCTTTGTAAATATCTACGTTTCCATAACGCAAAGCACTTCCACTGGCTTCGGTATTCATATTTCCGGAAATGGATTGTGCAAATGAAGCGCTTGCTCCCAACAACAGGATAAAAAGTAAAGTAACAAATCTCATGACACTTGGTTTGGAATTAATGTTCTTTACAGCTGAGATGTATTTGGGTTCAAAATTCCATAATATAAATATCCTCTCTCCTGGTCCCTCCCTACGAAATTCGGAATCATTCTACTGTAAATTCCTCCTTCTCCTCATTTTTATTCTTCTCTTTGAGTTTTTCGCCGATCTTTTTCAGACCTTTTTTCTCCTTTTCGATTTTCTTTTTTTCTTCGAACGGATTGACTTCTTCTTCTTTACCGAATTGAATTTCCAGTACTTCGTGTTCTTTTTTCGGAGGTTGGTATTTCTTCACAGTTGTATCTTTCTTAAACAATCCCAGCTCTGATTTCAGTATAGAAATGGCCTCTTTTTTGGCCTCTTCCCGGTTTTGTTTCGCTTCCTCCTTCCGCGAAGTTTTATCCCATTCAATAATCGGATTATCGAGGTTTCCGTACATGCGCACAAAGATTTTGAATCCTGTTCCGTCATCTTCCGCAATTCCGAATTCGGATTCGTCTTTTTGTTGCTTTAGTTCGCGGAACCGGAAGGCAAACTTGTAATCGATGTTATTATTGAATTGGTGCTTTCCGTCCAGAGAAATATTGATGGCACTGGATTTGATTTCCATTTTCGGAATCACGATTGTACTTTTCTTAATGAAAATGGTGTTTTCCAGTGTTTCAAATCGGATATCATTGAGTTTACTCTGTAGAGCATCAATTTCCCGCTCCTTCAGGATCATCTTCGTTTTAGTTGTTTTGAGATCCTGTGTCAGCGCTGTAAATGTCCTGACATTTTTCAGTTGTCCTCCGAAAACTTTCAACTGAATCTGAGCCTCTATTTCGTCTTTCAGGATTCCGTAATGCAGATCGAACGGAGCTTTCATGTCCAGAATGGCTTCTGCTCGTCCGCTGATATTGTCTTCCCTGACCACTTCCTGCTCGAAGTTATTCCATTCCTGGAAAATTGGTTTGAAATAAATGTCTTTCGAGCTCAGGTTGGTTGCCAGCTCGAAATATTCCGGGGATGATTCCACAATGGCCAATGTGCCGCGAACGGTTGCATTGGCCGTGATTCCGTGCAGTTTCTGAATCACGATGTTTCGGTTTCCGACGGTCATTTCCCCGTTGATCTGGGAAAAAGTATGATTATCCATATAGATGGCATCTGCATTTATTTTGACATTCCCGTTAATGAGTGTTGGCAGTATCCATTCGCGCACATTCAGGTTGGTTTTCGGATTTCCGGCGATTGTGTTGGTGAAATCCTTGAGGTTGATTTTCCGGCTTTCGGCAATCACCGATACATCAAGCGTATGTCTGTCTTGCAAAAACTGATCAATGTAGTTAAAACTACCATTGAGTTCCAGGTCCGATTCTCCCAGATGAACCTTGAGATCTTCCAGGACAGCCTCACTGCGGTTTAAGATGAGATTTCCGTAAATGCCGTAGAATTTCCGCGAGTCGTTTTGCAGGCGGAAGTCCACATTTTCCATCAACGCATTTCCGCTTCCGCCCACAATCTCTACTGATGGTTGATTGTTTTCAAAAACCGTTTCCAGGTGGAAATCCGCCTTCACTTTGACTTGCCCGGTCAGTTCTTCGATTTTGGGAATGTGAAACAGGCGGTGAATAACTTCCAGGTCCACAGAACCTTTAGCCGATCCGCGGTAAGAGGGTTTCGAAAATTGCCGGACGGATAAGTTACCTGAAAAAGGACCACTGATGGTTTGAAAGGCTATGTTTTGAATCACGAGTTTCTCCTCATTTTTCCCTTTCAGGGTGGAATAATAACCCTTCAGGTCGATATTTCGAAGTGTCAGTCCTTTGGTCGGTTCAGTCAGTCGTCCGTTATCGATCGAAAATTTGCAATCTACTTTTGGGTAAGAATCGCGGCGTGTTTCATTCTGAAGCGCTAAATGGAAAGACCCTGTTCCTGAACCTCTCAGTTCTGAAACCGTTTTCACTTCTTTGATCGCCAGTTTGTTTGCCAGGTCGGCAAGCGGGATTTTATCCGCATCAATGCGCAGGTTTACCTGATTGGTGTCGATTTTCAGATTGAAATCGAAAGGAATACCGGAAAGCAATAATTTGCCATTTTCAATTGCGAAAGTTTCCTTCACCTGATCGATATGAATATCTACCTTCGTAGATGCTTGTTGACTGATAATAAAGGGAACCAGTCCATGCTGGATGCGTTGTATATAAAAATCAGCTTTCGTTGCAATGTCGAATTGATCCTGTGTGAAATTTCCGGCCAGGTGAATTTCCCGAATACGGGCCTTGTAACTGCTTTCATTGATCTTGTTCCGGTAGGAAAAACGAAGGCCGTTTGCCCGGATGGATTCCAGTTTGAGCTTGAAATTTGCTTTTTCGGAAGACTCGGACTCCTTGAAAATAGCGTAGTTGACTTCTCCTTTTTCGTTTACCTTCAGTTGCAGAGTTCCGGGTTTGATCACGATTTTCTTTACGTTGTAATTTTCGTTCCAGATATCAATCGGGTTGAACTTGAGGCGAATCTGATCGGTATACAAAAGCGTATCGCTGGAAGTAGCGTTCGGAAGAGCATCCTGGATAAAAACCTTGTTAAAGTCAAGACTCAGGTTCGGAAAGGTACTCCAGAACGTTAAATCGATCTTATCCACACTGACCTTTGTTTTCAGCGTTTTATTGATCTCGGAGATGGCGTAATCGATAATATCGTCCTTGAAAATATAAAGCAGGAGTGAAATGAGCAAAACCAGTGAAAAAACAGTTGCGAAGAACCATTTCAACGATTTCACCAGCCACTTTTTCCACTTCATACATCAAAATTACACCGAAACCCACTGAATAAACAGCAGGCTATCAAATAGTAATTAACGTTTGATTTTTAATTTGTTTCAGTTTCCGGGAAAAAAGAAAGGAGCCGGAAGGCCCCTTTAACTTTAACCACCTCTTCTGATTGGTGTTGAAATCGTTTTGACAGGTGTAGAGTTTGGTGCCGAAACCGGCGCTGGTGCACTGACCGGTCGTTGAATTGGAGCTGACACAGTTTTAGCAGGTGTATAGGTCGGCTCTGTTTTCACAGGTTCGGTAATAATGGGTCTTGTGATGACTGGTCGCGTAATTTCCGGCTGTCTGACAGGAGTACCTTCTGCTTTTACCGGTTTCGCGGTTTCAGTTGATGTGCCTGTTGGAGTAGAAGAACCGGAGCTCGGCTGGCTCACCGGATTATTGACTTCTGCCGGTTTGCTCGTTCCTCCGCTGTATACTGGCCGGGGAGCTTTCATGCCTTTATCAACAGTTGTTGCAGGTGCCGGAGTTTCAATTGTCGGTTTGGAAGTTTCCCGGGCCATTGTGTGTTCTGAACTCAAAGGTTTAACAGTACTTCCCGTATTTCCGCTGTTTGGGGTAGTTTCACCTCTTGGCAGCGCTGGAGAATTATCAGGGGAAGTCAGCTTCGAATCCGCTTGCCGGTTTTCCGGATAACGTTCTCTGAAAGGTTTTTGCCCCGGGTTTACGTTTGGAGAAGGAGTTCTCACCGGATCCATCTGTCTTCCGGCTGTTCTGTTTGGAATATTCGGTTTCGGAGCCGGTTCGATTCGCAGGAAACCATTGTCGTAGATACAAGCGCTGAGTTCCGGTCCGGTAAATCCTCTGCGTTCGCATTCTCTTTGTGCTCTGAGGCGGTCATTGCTGTTCAGGTCTCCCAATGTGCGGTGAACGCGTGGGAAAGACATATCTGTAAAAGCGAAAGTGCTTTGGTTGAAACCATAGTCGAACAAAGATTCCTGCTGAGTAATGCGGTATTGCATTGCAAAGTCCTTCGCAAGGAAAGCCAGGTATTCTTTTTCAAGCACCTGATCCTGCTGGGTGGAGGAACCGAAGACTCCCATGTTCCAGCGTGTGGAAGCAATTCCTCCATTTACGTTGCGTACATCGAAATCATCTGAACTTCTTCCGTTGGCATTTCCCAGGATTCCATCATAAGTGTCTGCACACGGATAAACTTCTACGGCAATGTTATAGAATCCCATTCCGCCTGATCTGGAAGCATCGAGTTTGACACGTTCTCCCGTTGGCCAGGTCACTACAAAATTATTATTCCCGGATCTGGAAATGGTTCCTCCGTGTTCCAGGTAGTAATTAGTTCCGTCAATGTAAATTGGTTCTCCTTCAATTCGCAGTGGAGTAGTCGTATTTCCATCCGGTTTTTCATTGGCGTAAAAACAAACACGGTCTCCGCCTACGTTCATGGCTACGGCAGTGTTCAGGGAGAAATCGTCTGATTGCGGGCGCTGGCGCACTTGCACATTTATGTTTCCGCTTCCGGATCTAACAAGTGTAAATTCTCCCACTGTCTGAAAAGAATAAGTGGCTCCGTCGAACGATTTCAGATGCGGATCTCCGTAAGTTCTTCCCATGACTGGTTTACAGTCGGGAGTTCTGCTTGTAAAGCTGTTCAGGCGATTCCACTGATTTCTTGAAAGACTGTCGCTGTTGGTATTTGAGCGCTGAATTTGCGACCGGACTTTGTTTTGAGTAGCTTCCGGCATGGCGCTAAACATTTCTGCGGGGGTGTATTCTTCCGGAAAATTGCGGTCCGGCGTTGGTCTCTTATTCGCCATAGCCTCCATGGAAGAGGCAAGCCATTCTCCCCGGACTTCATCCCAGGAAACCAGATCTTTACGGATTGACTGGAAATCTGTGCTGAAATTCGATGCCTCCTGAGCCTGAACGGTTCCCAGTGATGCCAGAGCGAATAGTCCAAAGAGCGTAAGATGTTTTTTCATAACCGTTGGTTTAATTCGGCAAATAGCCAAGCAATAAATGTACCGAAAAATCAAGAGACTTAAAAATGTATAAATAAAAACAATATGGCATTAATTTGTTTCTTATTTTAAAATCAGGAAATAAAAGCAGTATATTTTTTTACGTAAATACTTCATGAATAACGAACAACTTAAACCTAAATTATTCCGTACATTTGCCCAAATAAATTGATGAAATGAGTCTATTGACAGTTGGTAGCGTGGCTTTTGATGCTATTGAGACACCATTCGGAAAAACGGATAAAATTGTAGGAGGTGCAGGGACGTTTATCGCCCTTTCTGCATCAAACTTTATAAAGGACCAGCGAATTGTTTCGGTGGTAGGAGAAGATTTTCCGCAGGAAACACTGGAACTTTTATCTTCAAAAGGTGTGGCTTTGGAAGGACTGCAGATTAAAAAAGGAGAGAAAACTTTCTTTTGGTCTGGCCGCTACCACAACGATATGAATTCCAGAGATACGCTGGTTACGGAATTGAATGTACTGGAACACTTTGATCCGGTTATTCCGGAATCTTATCAGGGAGCTGAATACCTGATGTTGGGTAATCTGAGTCCGCAAGTACAAAGACGAGTTATCGAACGTCTGGAGAAAAGACCGAAACTGATCGCGATGGACACCATGAATTTCTGGATGGATGTCGCATTGGATGATTTGAAGCAAACCTTGAAATTAGTGGATGTGCTGATTATCAATGACGAAGAAGCCCGTCAGTTGTCGGGAGAATATTCACTGGTAAGAGCAAGCCGCGTGATTCGTAATATGGGACCGAAAACGCTGATTATTAAAAAAGGGGAGCACGGAGCTTTGTTATTCCAGGAAGAGAAAGTATTTTTTGCTCCTGCATTGCCTCTGGAAGATGTTTTTGACCCAACCGGAGCTGGAGATACTTTTGCCGGGGGATTCATCGGACATATTGCTTCAACAGATGATGTGTCTTTTGATAATATGAAACGTGCAATCATTGTGGGATCCGCTTTGGCATCTTTTTGTGTTGAAAAATTCGGAACACA
Organism: Fluviicola sp.; assembly: GCA_031260455.1. GTDB lineage: Bacteria > Bacteroidota > Bacteroidia > Flavobacteriales_D > Crocinitomicaceae > Fluviicola. Next base: position 10,791 of record JAIRJW010000009.1, on the reverse strand, counting down.
ACGTTTGCTTGAAATCACTAAGGAGGAAATAGATGCCAGAATTGAGCGTTTTGTTTCCTTAACTAATTTTGAAATGTCAACTGTAGTTGGTTAATTATTCGTAATTTGAGAAACCACTAAAAAGCTTTATCATGGAAAAGGCAAGTTTATTAGAGTCGTTAAAAAATCTCGCACAACAAGAAGATGCCCTGTCAGTAGCGCGGGAGGTGGGTGAATTACGCAATCAGTTTGAAGACGTAATTCTGGAGGAAGATCGTCAGTTTCAGGTGAAACAACTGGAAGCCCGGGAACAGGGGGAACCGGTTGAAGAACGAGTTTCCGATCCTGTCCGGGAAGAGTTTTACCGGCTTTATAACGCGTTCCGTGATCGCAAAAGTGGTCAGCAAAGAGTAAAAAAAGAAGCCGAAGAAGCCCATTTGCGTCGTAAGAAAGCGTTGTTGGAAAGACTCAGAGAAGTCATTGAAAAAGAAGAGAATATAGGTGCTGCGATGACAGCATACAAGGAAATTCACGATGAGTGGAAAGAAGTTGGAGATATTCCGCGTGAAAAACGCCAGGATATCCAGTCCGAATATTCCCGCTTGCTGGAAACGTTCTTCTATCATATTAAAATTTACCGCGAATTGCGTGAGCACGATCTGCACCGGAATCACCAGCTGAAACTGGATGTGATTCGCCGGATCCAGGAGTTATCGGCCATTTCGCAGGTAAAAGATGTGGAGCAGGCCATCAAAACACTTCAGAACGAGTGGGATGAAACCGGTCCTGTTTCGAATGATGCATGGGAAAGCCTGAAAAATTCCTACTGGGATGCTGTGAGAGCAGTTTATGCACGTATCCAGTCTTTCTACGACGAGAAAAGAGGTGAACTGGCTTCAAACCTGGAGCAGAAAAAGGAAATAGCACAACGCGCAGTTGACCTGGTGAAAGATTTTGTCTCTTCCAGTACCAAAGATTGGGATACTGCAACGGCTACTTTACTGGCTTTGCAGGAAGAATGGAAGAAAATCGGTTTTGGCCCGCGAAAGGAAAACGAGGAAGTGTGGAAAGAATTCCGTGCTGCCTGTGACGAGTTCTTTGCAAAGAAAAAAGTGTTTTTTGATAGCTTGAGAGGGAAGTTTGATGATATTGCATCGAAAAAGCAAGTGTTGATTGATAAGCTGGAAGAGATCAAAAATTCAACCGAATGGAAGAAAACGACTGATCAGATCCTGTTAATTCAGAAGGAATGGAAAAACCTGGGAAGTGCCGGACAGCGTTTCGAACAAAAGTTATGGAAGGAATTCCGCGCTGCATGCGATCACTTCTTTGATTCAAAGCAAGCTCACTTCAGTTCAAAAGATAAGGAGTTTGAAGAAAACCTGATGAAAAAAATGGAATTGATCGACCGTATTAAAGCGACCGCTATTCCGGAAGATAAAAAAGAAGCATTGACCCTGTTGAAAGGATTTGCTGCGGAATTCAATGAAATTGGCCATGTGCCGATGAAAGAGAAAGACCGGGTGTTCAATGCGTACAAAGAAGCGTTGAATTCGCATTACCAGAAATTGAAGCTGGAAGGCGAGGAGCAGGAAAAAATGCTCTTCCAGGCACGTTTGGATACTTTGAAAGCTGATCCGAATTCAGAAAGATCTCTCGCAAGAGAACGATACGATCTGAATGAGAAAATCAACAAGCTGAAGTCAGACATTCTTCAGTTTGAGAATAACCTTGGGTTCTTTGCAAAATCGGAAGGCGCAGACTTATTGAAGAAAGAGGTGGAGTCCAAAATTGCAGCTGCACAACGCAAGATTGATGAGTTGAGAGCAAAGATTAAAATGATCCAGTAAGCGATGAATCGTTCCATAAATATTTTACTTTTATTCTTTTCTTTTCCGGCTTTTGCATTTATCATCTGCATCGCTTTTGATATTCATTTCTTCAATATTCCACTGGCAGAATCGCCCTTTAAAATTCACATTTTCGTGGGGTTTGCAATGCTGTTGTTATTGCTGATTATTCGCCGTTCCACAAGTCGCTGGGTAGGAGTTTTCATGACGCGCAAACCTGAACGTTTTATCTGGAGTACACCGGTTTCTGCAGAGAGAAAAAAACAGGTTCGCCTGTTTTTGCTGCTGGAAACTGTGATTGCACTCTTCGCTGCGGCGACGGCATTATTACTGACCGAAGAATCCTGGCCGATTGCGGCAGTTTATGGGTTGATGGTACTGGATCAACTGCTTTTTCTTGCACTGACCCAATCCTGGTTCCGGGTTGGAATTACACACAAAGCAGTTGTTGTGGCAGACAGAGAAGTACGCTTGTTGTTTTTTTCGGGACTGAGAAGAGTGGAAACGCATCAGCAAACACTTTACTTCGAATACATTGAAGATTTGCAGTTGTTCTTTCCCGTCAATTGCATCCCGAAAGGGAAATATGGAGAATTCCGGGCTGCAATGGAAGAACGCGTGGACCGTGACCGGGTTTTTTTTTCAGAAGGATTTAAAGCATTGAACTAATGAAAAAACTGGTTGAAAAGCCAATACTTTTAGGTGTTTTGGTTGGTTTGTTTTTGCTGACCCTGTGCGCTTTGGTTCCGATCCCGATGTATGACGGAATTTTTCATTACGACCAGGGTTTGGTTCATTTTCAACTGGACTCCAAAATTGCTTTAAGCTATTATTTTGGTTTGGGAACGAATGGCGCTGCTGTCAACGGAATACTTCCTTCCCGGTTCGAATTGAAACCTTTGGGTTATGTCCTGTTTGCATTGATTCATATCGGGCTGCCAGTTTTGATTGCAATTCGCTTTAAAATGAGCAATGCGCGCAAAAAACTTGACGCTTCCCCCCATGAGTAAGAAGTTCCATAGCCGGTTTTTTTCTGTTTATTCTAGTTCTGCGTTTATCCAGATGAAAAGAATGTACAGTGAAACGGCAGATATGTGTTTTCTGATATATCCTGAACTTAGGAATAAGAAAATTTAAACTATTGGCTTTTTGGAAAAAAAGACTTAACTTGTTAATCAGTGAGTTTGATTTCAAAGTACAAAATTCGTTATTTTTGATACTATAAAGTCATACTTATGCCAGGAATAAACGTTCTAAGTCGTATTATCAGTGTTTTCATTCTCGTTATATCTGTTGCTTCCTGCGGGTTAAAATACGTTCCAGGTCCCGGTTTACAGGAATTGGAGCAAACCCGGAAAGAACAACTGGAAGCACAGCTGGCGCATGATTTTGCAGTTGTAAATAAGACGTATGTTTCACTGACTTATGGAGAAACGGTGGTCGTGAAGCCCTTATCCTACCAGCGGTTGGATTCCCTGTTCGAAGTGAAATACCGTATGAGTCAGAATGGTTTGTCAACTAAAGAGCTGGATCCGCTGATTGAAAATCAAAAAATGGTACTGTTGTCGGATACTACGGAAGTGCTGTACATGGAAACCCACTGGTTCGAGCTCATTCAGGATACGACCTGTGAATTTCTCATTGCGCAATGCTTTTTGAACAACAAAAATGTCTTGCGGAAGATGGATATTGTCGATCAGTTTCAGACTGGGAAATCGAATCGCGAATGGGCGGAAATTTACATGAAAGAAGATTGGCTGACGCGTGATATGGGTTATACTTCAAATGAAGACCTGGCGTTTTATACGAAAATGAAAAACAAGGAATTCGGTCTTCAGGGAGATGAAAAGAACGTTTTTCTCAATAATGTGTTCCTGGTGATGCGTATTGCCCGCGAAAATAAAAACACGGCTGCTCAGGGAATCGTTTTGAAACTGGCGGCAATCCAGATGAAAAAGGAAATTCCGAATTTCCGGGAAACGGATTATACCTATTCATTCAGAAAGGAAAACAACCCGAATACCAAACAGGATCAATATGTGGTGGAAGCGGTTTCCATTTTGGATAAGCGGGTGATGATCACCAGGAGATATGACGAATTTTTCATGCCGTTATATTGATATTTTGAAAGGTTGAATCTGTTCGTCCTTGTATAGATAGTCCTGTAATCGCTGTGATAGCAGCTGCTTGTTTTCGTCTTTTCCCGGAGTTCCCCTGGTCCGGTAATTGAATGTTTTCCCGTCTAAAGTAATCCGCCACCCGTTTTTGTGCCTGGTAAACAGGATGTTTTTATTCCCTATTGTTAAGCGGTTCATGGATTTCAGAACGATTGCTCTGCTTCGGTTTAATCCGGAATCGCGAACGGCGTTTTTGAGAATTTGTACAACTTGCTTGTTCTTCGGTGAACTTTCGTAGAAACTGATCAGACGACCTTCATATTGGATGATTCCACAAAACTGTTTAGCCGAAAAAACCTGAAACTCATTGCGGTTGAGTTTGATTTCCCGCTTCCAGGAGAGAAAAATGAAACAGCAGGCAAAAGCGATAAACGGAAGCCTGGAAAGCGTTTCTTTGATCAGGGCCTGGTAGGTGCAATAACCGATGATTGTCAGGAGGATTAAAAAATGGAAAAAATCCAGCTCAAATCCGCCGGATAAACTACCTGGAACCCGGTCCACAAACTGGATTCCAATAACCAGTAGTTGCAGAGAAAGAGCAGTCAGGAAAATAATGAGCGTTTTGAAATAAGGAATCCAGGCCGTAAAAACAAGGATGATAGGGAAGAGCAAAACGACAAATCCCAGTAACATAACCACGATGTTGGAAAGCAGAAAATAGTTCGGGAACTGGTGAAACCAGTACAACATAAAAGGTGTTGTTGCAATCGTTGCGGCAATTCCCACAGCACTTCCTTTCCAGAACCAGTCGAGCCATTTTTGACGGATATGAATTAAGCGGTAGACCGGATTCTGGAAAAGAAAAATCCCAGCCAGTGCAATATAAGAAAGTTGAAAACCGATGTCGAAAAGATAATACGGATCGTACATCAGCAGAATTACAGCCGATAAAAGCAGGTTGTTCATACCACTGTTTTTTCGGCTTAGAAGCTGTCCAAAAGTCAGGATGGTAAACATGACCACTGCGCGGATCACAGAAGGAGACGCGCCACTGAGTAATCCGAATGCCCAAATCAGTACAACGGAAAAAATAATCGACTGCTTTTTAGTGATCCACCTGCTGAAAAATTGGAGGATGTACTGGAAGATAATCAGAATGATCCCGACATGAAGTCCCGAAACAGCAAGTACGTGCATGGCACCGGTATTTGAAAACGAATCGAGTACCTGAGGGTCAATCCCAGCTTTATTTCCAAGTAGCAGCGCTGTGCCGATTCCTGAAACAGATTTGGGAAGCCAGAGCTGTAACTTTCTGGCAATCTGATCCTGTTGTTTGGAAAAGAAAGTGGTAATGTTGTTTCGTGTTCCGGTTTTCACGATACAGTTGGAAGGAATGAAAGCCCGGCCGATATAATGATGTGTTCCGTAGTAATATGCAGCATCAAAACTTCCGGGATTGGTTTCGGTCCGGAACGTTTCAAGTGATGTTCTGAAAGCGACATAATCTCCGGTTTCGTATTTCTTTTCCAGTGTGTCGAGTGTCAGGATGATATTTCCTGAACTTGTAATTTGTTTGTTTCCGATGCTTGTTTTGTCCAGGCTGATGTGAATGGTCTGATAGCCGGATTCCGAGATTGCGGACCTGAAAACTGTCCCGAAATTCACGTTTTCGGAGACTTGTTCAACTGAAAAAACATTGGCTTTGATTAATTCCGTTTTAACAAATCCCATGAGTGTAAAACAGCATGCAGATGCGGCAATAATTATGGGGTTTAGTATGAATGACTTCCGGAAAAGACCAGCAAAAACCAGGTAGAGCAATAGCAGAATGAAACCCAGGAAAATACCGAGCCCGAAAAGATCTGCCCGTCCATCTGAAACAAATGAAAGCAGAATCCCAAGAATCAGACCCAGGGTGAGCGGTAGTAGTGGCATATACAATCAATATTTTTGAGTGAAATACGATGCTAATCTAATAAATTGTAAGACTGATTGTATCCCGGATTGAATTTTCTTCGATTCTTTAACAAGCCAAACCAGGTTGAAACTGAATTATTTCTTTTAGCCTGTTCCTGATATCCTGTGGAGATAACGGGTAATTAAAGAAAAAACCGGATTCGGAACTCCCGGAAAATATTCATATTGAATACGGCATCAGTTCGGGTAAAGAATTGAAGAAGGAACTGTTTTGATTTACGGTAACAAATCTTAATGGATTATATGAGGATTTTTAACAGATAAAGCCTATTTTTACACTAAAATTTTGTAAGTGATGATTAATGTAACTCTTCCTGACGGATCAGTTAGACAATACGAAGCGGGAGCAACAGCATTGGATGTTGCTCTCAGCATTTCTGAAGGATTGGCTCGTAACGTATTGGCAGCCAAAGTGGATAATATGGTAATTGATGCGACTCGTTCGTTGACCGTTGACTGCATCTTGCAGTTGCTGACCTGGAACGATGAGGAAGGGAAATCAACCATGTGGCACTCTTCAGCACACTTAATGGCAGAAGCGCTGGAATTTTATTATCCGGGAATTAAGCTGGCGATTGGTCCTCCGGTTGCGAACGGGTATTACTACGATGTCGATTTTATGGATTACACTTTCAAGGAAGAAGATCTGGATAAAATTGAGCAGAAAATGAAAGAATTGTCGAAGCTGAAAAACCCGTATGTTCGCAAAGAGGTTCCCAAAGCCGATGCGCTGGCCTATTTTACTGAAAAGCAGGATCCGTATAAAATCGAACTGATCAGGGATTTGCCTGACGGATCTATTACGTTCTATACACAAGGAAATTTCACGGATTTATGTCGTGGACCACATATCCCGGATACCGGATTTATCAAGGCTGTGAAATTGACATCAATCGCCGGGGCTTATTGGCGTGGTGATGAAAAAAACAAGCAGTTGACTCGTATCTACGGAATTACTTTTCCGAAGCAGTCAGAACTGACCGAATACCTGGAGAAAGTAGAAGAGGCGAAACGCCGCGACCACCGTAAACTGGGGAAAGAACTGGAATTATTTACTTTCTCACAGAAAGTGGGGCAAGGTTTGCCGCTGTGGTTGCCAAAAGGAGCGGCATTGCGTGAGCGCCTGGAGAATTTCCTCAAAAGAGCACAGCGCAAAGCGGGTTACGAGCAGGTAATCACTCCGCATATCGGGAACAAGGATTTGTATGTGACTTCTGGTCATTATGAGAAGTACGGTGCGGATTCGTTCCAGCCTATCAAAACTCCGGATCCGAATGAAGAATTCCTGCTGAAACCGATGAACTGTCCACACCACTGTGAGATTTTCAAAAGCAAACCGCGTTCATATAAAGACTTGCCAGCTCGTTTTGCAGAGTTCGGAACGGTATACCGGTATGAGCAGAGTGGTGAGTTGCATGGTTTGACTCGTGTTCGCGGATTTACTCAGGATGATGCGCACATTTTCTGTACGCAGGATCAGGTGAAGGAAGAGTTCAAAAAAGTGATTGACTTGGTGCTGTATATCTTTAAAACGCTGAATTTCCAAAATTTTAAAGCACAGATTTCTCTGAGAGATCCTGAAAATCTGTCAAAATACATCGGAACAGATGAAAACTGGGCGAAAGCAGAAAATGCAATCATCGAAGCTGCAGGAGAGAAGAACCTCCCGACAGTGGTCGAGTTGGGTGAAGCAGCATTCTACGGACCGAAACTGGACTTTATGGTTCAGGATGCACTGGGAAGAGAGTGGCAGCTGGGGACAATCCAGGTAGACTATAATTTACCGGAGCGTTTTGAACTGGAATATACCGGGGCAGATAACCAAAAACATCGTCCGGTGATGATTCACCGTGCGCCGTTCGGATCGATGGAACGCTTTGTGGCAGTATTGCTGGAACATTGTGCAGGAGATTTTCCGCTGTGGTTAGCAACCGAACAGGTAGCGATCTTACCGATCAGTGATAAATACAATGAATATGCGAAAGATGTTTTAGAATTGCTAAATAATTCCGATATTCGCAGCTTCGTTGATGATCGAAACGAGAAGATAGGCAAGAAAATACGTGAGGCGGAACTGAAAAAAATCCCGTTCATGCTGGTTGTTGGAGAGAAAGAAGCAGAGGAAAAACAAGTATCTGTAAGGCAGCGGGGTGAAGGGGATATAGGTTCTCTGGAAGTAGATGCATTTGCTGCTTTAGTTCGCCAGGCGATAGAAAAAGAATTGTCGAGAAATGTTTAATTAACTGAATGAGAAAAGACAACAGAAGACCTGTAAGAAAAGAAGACAACGAACAACACCGCATAAATGGGAAGATCACGGCTCGTGAAATCCGTTTGGTGATTGAAGGTGAAGAGCCACGAGTGATGATGACAACCGCGGCGTTGCAGTTGGCAGAAGAGCAAGAGTTGGATTTGGTGGAGATTTCTCCTAACGCTGTTCCTCCGGTGTGTAAGATTATGGATTACCGTAAGTTCTTATATACTCAGAAGAAGAAGCAGAAAGAATTGAAAGCGAAACAAAGTAAAGTCGTTTTGAAGGAGATTCGTTTCGGGCCGAATACGGACGATCATGATTTTCAATTTAAATTGACACATGCCCGTAAGTTTTTGGAAGAAGGTTCTAAAGTAAAAGCATACGTGTTTTTCCGTGGCAGAACGATCGTCTTCAAAGATAGAGGAGAGATTCTGTTGCTGAAATTCGTTCAGGAGCTGGCAGATGTGGGAACATTGGAACAAATGCCGAAACTGGAAGGGAAAAGAATGATTGTAATGATCAACCCTAAAAAGAAATAGCAATTATCGATGGTTTAATTATCAAGTATGACTCTTGATAATTTACAATTAAGTCATTGATAATTAAAAGAATATGATAAAGTGTTCATTTTTTAAAAGAAAAGAGAAATGCCAAAAATGAAAACAAATTCCAGTGCCAAGAAGAGATTCACGGTAACCGGGTCTGGTAAAATCAAGAGAAAACACGCTTTCAAAAGCCACATTCTTACGAAAAAAACCAAGAAGCAAAAACGTAATTTGACTCACGCAGGTTTAGTACACGATGCTGACTTGTCTAACGTTAAATTGATGTTGAATATGAAGTAATCCCGGCGTTGCGTCAGGATTGAAACTTCGGTATTGTTTAACCAGGTAACGAGTACCAAAGTCAGCTGAAACAAAGCTGCGCTCCTTATTAAAAAACTAAAAATTATGCCAAGATCGGTAAATCACGTTGCTTCAAGAGCTCGCAGAAAGAACTTTATGAAGTTGGCCAAAGGATACTATGGCCGTAGAAAAAATGTATGGACAGTAGCGAAAAACGCTATTGAAAAAGGATTAAACTACGCTTACGAAGGTCGTAAGCAAAAGAAAAGAAATTTCCGCGCTTTGTGGATCCAGCGTATTAACGCAGGAGCACGTTTGCACGGAATGAGCTATTCTCAATTCATGGGGGCTATTAACAAAAGCGGGATCGAATTGAACCGTAAAGTGTTAGCAGACTTAGCAATGAACCACCCCGAGGCGTTCAAGGCTGTAGTTGACTCCGTAAAAAAATAAAAATCGAAAATACACTTTATCGGTACGAAAGGCGGTTTGAAAGAATCGCCTTTTTTGGTGAATAACAATCCCCGAATTTAAGTGATTGTATGTGTTAAGAAAAGAAAGATGATATATGCACCGAACTTCGATTCGTGAAAGCCATTGAAGCTGCAAGAACATTATATAAACCCTTTAAGCAAGATCAGGAATGTACCTCTTTAAAAACAGCAAACAAAACCTTTCCATACTTAAAGAAATTTCCTTTAAGCTGGAAAAAGAAATCCAAACCCTTTTCGAGAGCAATTTGGAGTTAATTACAAATTTAAAACTCATTAAGTCGGAGTTTATTATCAAGAGCAATCGCATTGATACACTTGCTTTTGATAAAGAAAGCAAAGCTTTTGTGATCATTGAATATAAACGCAATCAGAATTACAGTGTGGTGGACCAGGGAGTTTCGTATCTTAACCTGATGCTGGAATACAAAGCGGATTTTATTGTTGAGTATAATGAAACTCAAAAAGGAAGCTTAAAGCGTACAGAGGTAGATTGGTCTCAAAGCAAAGTCATCTTTGTGTCTCCATCCTTCAATGATTTTCAGAAAAAAGCATCGGATTTTAAAGACCTGGCGATCGAGTTATGGGAGATTAAACAATTTGAAAATGATGTTATTGTTATCAATCCGGTCAAAAAATCCAAGTCTGCACCAAGTATTAAACAAGTGCAGCAAAACGATGATTCAGAAATCAGTAAAGTGACCAAAGAAATAAAAGTTTATACTGAAGATGATCATGTGCAGGGAAAAAATGAAACAGTAAAGGAATTGTACGAAACATTTAAAAATGCTATTTTGAATATTGACTCGGACATAGAAATAAAACCTCAGAAACTCTATCTCTCATTCAAAAAGAAGAAAAATATTGTAGACATACATCTTCAGAATAAAGGACTGAAAATGTGGATTAATCTTCCTAAGAGTAAACTGGATGACCCTAAAAATCTGGCTAAAGATGTTGCTAATACAGGTCATTGGGGAAATGGCGATTATGAAATTGCTGTTTTGGATACGAAGAATCTGGAATACATTATGAGCCTGATAAAACAAGCTTTGTAGTCAAGGTTTTTTCATCTGAAAATGCTGATATTTCACACTGTTTTTTCCTGTTTGAAATAATGAAGGAATCATTTTCTCTGGCGATCAGTTTGGTTTGTCAATCGTACATTCAACTTATAAATGCAACTTTTGGTTAAACATTTCTATTGGAGATCTAAAGTTATATCTTTTTCGTGGTCTGTGATTGATTTGATTTTCAACAAAAGCGATCTGTTTAGGA
>JAIRJW010000002.1 GCA_031260455.1 Fluviicola sp. | reverse complement strand
TCATCTGGGTGATGAGCGTTCGAAGGGCAGGCATCCCGCTTGCGGTCTTCACCAGTGAAAATTGGAATTTCTGGGTTGTTAATGTTTCCCGGTTCTCAAAAACAGTGTAGTTTATAGTTCATAAAAAAAGGGAGGGCGTGAACCTCAGCGGTATCCAAACGATAGGAGGCACGGCAAATGCCTTGTGAGTTGAATACACCAAGGAACACGCCCGTTTCCGGGCACGTTCACCTGACGTTTTCTCTCACTTGAAATTTTGCCGTTTTCCTATCGAGAAAAAGTCATGCTACGCACTACCTACTAAATATTTTTCCTAAAAGGGAGTATGAAATTAGGTAAATAAATTTGAAAAACAAATTTCATGCTTTTTTTGATCTGCCGGTTGTGTTGATTCCGAAGGTGTTTCCCAAACCAAACTGCCCGCTGCCGGTGAAACAGGCAATGTGCTGCCTGCTGTTCTATACCACTGGTATTTGTTTGAAAAAACAAATACCAGCTTAATCCTGTTGAATAAGCAGGTTTTATTATTTTCAAAATAACGTCTTAAAACATAAGAACATAAATCCGCTAAGATTTCTTTATCCTGATACCCGACTGTCTCTAAAAGACAATTTCTTCTCCCGGATAAACAACTGAATAAACCAGGCAATAATCAGCACCAAGAAACATCCGATTACGTTCAGCCACAGGAAAGAAATCACATCAATCACATAAATCCAGATTACGATAATTTCCGTGATGATTGCTCCCCAGAAGACGGCCTTGCCACCAATGCGTTTCAAATAAAATGCAACGAGGAAAATTCCCAGGATTGTTCCATAAAACAAGGATCCGAGTACATTCACAGCTTCGATTAAACTTCCGAGCTTACTGGCAAACATAGCTGTTGCAATTGCAAAAAGCCCCCAGCCAAAAGTAAACCAGCGCGATGCTTTGTAATAATGTAATTCGCTTTGATCTTTTACCCACATACGTTTGTACAGATCGATTACGGTTGTTGAGGCAAGAGAATTCAAAGCTGCTGCAATACTTCCCCAGGCGGCCAGGAAAATCATCGCAATGAGCAACCCGATCAATCCTTTAGGCAGATTTTCAACTACGAAGTACAAAAAGATATAATTGGTATCATTCGTGTCTGCTGCCCGGTTGGCTTTTTTCATTAAAATAATGGCATTTTCACGAACTGTTTTGGTCTCCGACTCCAATTGCAGTAAACCAGATTGCAAAGTTTTGATTTGTTTCTGGTCTTCCCGGTGTAATGCAGCTGCCAGCTGGGTTGTCTGCTCTTTTCGGAGCATGTTCAGAGAATCATTTTTGTACTGCAGGCATTGAAAATCGTGCTTGTATTCCGAATGGAGGACTTTGTCGACTTCCTTTTGATTAAAGAAAACGGGCGCCTGAAAGAAAAGATAGAAAACAAAAACTAAACTTCCCACAAGCAAAATCAGGAATTGCATCGGAACTTTAACCAATCCGTTCATTAATAAACCCATACGACTTTCCCTGGTGTTTTTTGCTGTCAGGTAGCGCCCCACCTGCGACTGATCTGTACCGAAGTAGGAGAGGGCCAGGAAAAATCCTCCGATCAGCCCGCTCCAGATATTGTATTTGTCTTTCCACCATTCCGAATCCATCACATCGATTTTGGTTTCAATGACATTCAATTTTCCCATTTTTCCCGCCACGTGCAGAGCATCGGTGAAACTCACATTTTTTGGAAGCATGTGAACTACCAGATATCCCGCCAGGAACATCCCGATGAAAACTACGATCAGTTGTTGCATCTGGGTGTAAGTTACAGCCCTGGTTCCTCCGGTAACAGTATAAATGATCAGGAATCCACCCATAACCAGATTGGTGTAGTAAATATTCCAGCCAAGTAATGATGACAGGATAATTGAGGGAGCATAAATACTGATCCCGGTTGAAAGTGCGCGTTGAACCAGGAAGAGGATGGAGGCCAGTGAGCGTGTTTTCAGATCGAAGCGTTGTTCGAGGTATTCGTATGCGGTAAAAACTTTGAGTTTGTGATAGATCGGAATGAAAGTGACACACAGAACAACCATAGCGAGCGGCAAACCGAAATAATACTGCACAAAGCGCATTCCGTCGGTGTAAGCCTGCCCGGGAGCAGATAAAAAAGTGATGGCGCTGGCCTGTGTTCCCATAATAGAAAGCAAAATCAGCAGCCAGCTCATGGAATTACTGCTCTTGAAGTACCCCTCCAGTGTTTTTTCACTTTTGCTTTTATACAGACCGTAACCGATTACGACCAACAAAGTGAGAACCAAAACAATCCAGTCGGTAATGCTCATGAGAAGTATTTAGTGAAAAAATAAAAGAAGACCATGAGCGCTGCTAAAGCGCCAATGACACCGGCATAAGCCCAAATCCATTTTTTTGACTTATTTTCTTCTTCATTCATTTTACTTGTTTTGCGGCAAACTCAGTAAATTGACAAACAAACGGTATGCTCCCGGAATTCCGGCAGGCAGCTCCCGGAAGAATACCAGTCCGGTGTAAATAAAGTTTCCTTTTCCGTATTTGGAAATGATCAGGCTTCCTTTATGAGGCTCTTCGTTCGGATCGTGCATAGAAAAGACTGTTTCGTAATGCTCGTCCAATTGTGTTGCAAAATAAATTCCGCGTTCCTGTACCCAGCCTTCGAAGTCTTTTTGTGTAATAATATTCGGTGTATTCAGAACTGGATGCTGCGGGTTGATAAAATCAACTTTGGCATTGTCATCCGTTACGCGATCCCTGGAAATTGTAAAAGGGTACGGCCCTATTTTCGTTTCCATTGGTGCAATACGGTTATTGGTGTTATACTGAACGACCAGATTTCCGCCTTGTTGTACGTAAGCCATTAGTTTATCGTAATAAGCCGGCATGCGGTTATTGGTATTGTAAGCGCGAATTCCTGTTACGATACTTGAATAAATACTCAGGTCTTCCTTAGCTAATAGCTCATCGGTGAGCAGGGTTACGTCATAGCCGATTTGCATCAGACAGGCAGGGATATTATCTCCGGCTCCTGGAATATATCCGATTTTATTCCCTGTTTTCTTCAGGTCCAGAAACACGATTTTCGCCTGTGCATCCGTCAGGAAAAACTGGTAAGGAATATGATCGTATTCAATACGGGTAATGCTTTTAGTATAATCCGTTCCGTCGATGGTAACAGCTGCCTGAAGTATTCCGTCTTTTCCGTTCTTTTCAGGAGTGAGTGTAGCTTTTACAAGCTGCTCGTCGCCTTTGTTTGCCAGGCTGATTTCCGGATTTTGAATCGCGATCTTCCAACCTGCGGGAACCTTGATCTTCAGTTTTCCGTTTACTTTCGGCATATTAGCTTTTACCGTGAAGGAAATTTCTTTCGGAATAGTGGTATTGAATACATACACCTGATCTGAAATACTGACTGTTACCGGAGGAAGAATTTCAAACGGACGATACACTTCGCCTTTCACCGGATCTGTTGCTTTGAAAACCAAAGGTCGATCAATACTGAAATTATTGCTATCAACTGTAATGTGATATACCACTTTCAGAGCATTGTTGTTTTCCGGAGAACCGATTAATTCAGTGTTCTTTACGGTGTACATCCCGATACTGTGAGCCTCTGTGAGCCAGTATGGTGCCGAATAAGGAGTTGTTTTGTCCAGGATTTCTTTCTGATTAATGGTTTCCGGTTTATTTTGCGTCAATTGCAGATTCATGTTTTTGGATGTGTTTCCTGGAAAATCAATAGAGTTCAGCTGAACAGTACCGGGATTTCGCATGATGATCTCTGCTGAAATGCTGATCTCGTTTCCGGGAACAGCGCTGAATTCGGAAGTATAAGCTTCCAGCCACAAACCGGAACATTGCAAAATCAGTTCCTGGCAAGCCGCTGCTTTGATCGTTTTCCAGTAACGGATATCCGGATTTTTACCACTCACATCTTGAATCGATTGGTAGATTAATTCCAGTACGGGCAAAGAATACTGAGGCTGTTGCGGATTGAATTCACTGATACATCTGGAGATCAGCTCATCCAGCCTGGCGGTTTCGGAAAAACGTTTCCAGGAAGTGTTAATTCCTTCAAACAAGTCCTTTTCAACCGGATCGCCTTTCAGGAATTTGAAATATTCAATGCTTTCACCTCGCTGGCGGGCAGAACCAAATCCCTGGCTTTTGTGCATGGAACGGCTGTCTGCAGCCACTTCTCCATAACTCAGTCCAAGCAATGGATTATATGTTCCGACATCTAACTTCAACTGATCTGGGGCGGTGGTGTTATTTCCTCCAAAATTGAAGGTGTTCCACAAAATACGCTTTGCCTGCCATACCTGTGTTTCGTTGAGTTGTTCCGGGAATTTGGTTGGATCTGCTGCCAGATCGAATGCTTCCAGTGCGAGAATCGCTGAAGCCGTGTGATGTCCGTGCCCGCCTTCCCCGGTTGTCGGGAAGCGGCAAATGATTACATCCGGTTTGAATCTTCTGATTGTCAGAACTACATCGGCTAAAAGCTGTTCTTTTTCCCAGATAGTAAAGGTTTCTTCCGGATTTTTTGAAAACCCGAAGTCGTTTGCCCGGGTGAAAAATTGTTCAGCTCCGTCTGTTCTGCGTGCGGCAAGTAATTCCTGCGTCCGGATCAAACCCAGAGCTTCCCCCTGTTCCTTCCCGATGAGGTTTTGCCCGCCATCTCCGCGTGTAAGTGACAAATAACCGGTTCTGAGATTCTTTTCCTTTGCCAGGTAACCGAGCAAACGGTTATTTTCATCATCGGGGTGGGCAGCAATATAAAGAACGGAACCTACGGTGTTGAGTTTTTTGATTCCCTGAAGGATTTCAGCTGAATTCCATTCGGGAGAAGTTTGTGCGGTGGTGATTTTGGTAAAAGCAAGTGTTGCGATTAAAATGAAGTACTTCATAGATATAGTTTGCAATAATCATTAACATCGACAATAATACAGGAAATCTGTCAGTAGGGAGGTAGCCCGGAATCTGTTTTAACAATTCTTTAAAAGAATCACAACATTTTCACACGGCTAAAGAAACAGGATGTTTGCGAGAAATGGTCTTTTCGTTTTTAAGCTGCAATTTGGAGTAAATTCCCTGAAAACCGGGATTAAAAAAGGCATCCGTTCAACACGGATGCCTTCTTACATACTGTTATGGGTTTGGATTATTTCCAGCCGCCACCCAGAGTCTGGTACATGCTGATCCAGCTGCTCAGCTGTTGTTGTTTCATTTCAATCAGCTCGAATTTGGATTCAACGGCATCACGTTGTGTCATCAGAACTTCCATGTAATCTGCCCGCGCATTGCTGAACAAATTTGTGGAGATTGTAATGGATTGTGTTAATGCCTGAACCTGTTGTGACTTCAGTTCGTAACTTTTTTTCAGATTACTGATCATTGAAAGCGTGTTCACTGTTTCAATGTAGCCATTTAAAATTGTTTTTTCATAATTGTAAGCTGCCTGAATTTGCTTTGCACTGGCTGCGAAGTATTTCGCTTTGAGTGCATTTCTGTTAATCAATGGTGCTATCAGGTCACCTGCAATGTTGTAAATCAAAGACTGCGGAGCCTTGATGAAATACTGCGCATTGAAAGCATTGAATCCTGCACCTGCAGTTAATCGCAGGGAAGGGTAGAAGTCTGCTCGTGCTGCCTTCAGGTCGAACTTGGTTGCAACCAGTTCCAGTTCCGCTTTCCGGATGTCGGGTCTGTTTTGCAATAGCTGAGAAGGAACTCCTGAATAGATTGTATCAGGAATCAGCTCGGTAAAGTTTGCGGAATTCCGCTGCACCGGCTGCGGGAACCTTCCAACCAGGAAATTAATCCGGTTTTCTGCCTCTATAATTGACTGTCTGATGTAGTACAGATGGCTTTGATTTTTCAATACTTCAGCCTCAAACTTCTTGACAGCCAATTCAGAAACCATTCCGGCTGTTTTCTGCATCTTCACGATTTGTAAGGCATCGCTTTGAATCTCAATTGTCTGGTTCAAAATCTCCATTTTATTGTCCAGCGCCACCAGTTCATAGTAAGAATTGGCGATTTCTGAAACCAGGTGAGTTACCATGAAATTTTTACCTTCTATGGAAGCCAGGTAACGATTTGCAGCCGCATCTCTGGAATTGCGCAGCTTTCGCCAGATATCGATTTCCCAGGAAGC
The DNA here is from genome assembly GCA_031260455.1 of Fluviicola sp. Lineage (GTDB taxonomy): Bacteria > Bacteroidota > Bacteroidia > Flavobacteriales_D > Crocinitomicaceae > Fluviicola. The sequence continues at coordinate 49,022 of JAIRJW010000002.1, read as the reverse complement.
ATTCACTCCAACCAACAGATCCGACATCGGTTCCGGAAATTCTTTTCCGGGAGCAATTTCATTATTTGCTTCCAGGGATCCATTGCGGGTATATCTCCCCACTTTGTCTACTCCGGCACCAACCTGCAGGTTTGCCGTAGGAAGGTATTCTCCCTTTTTCGCTCTTACTTCTGCTTTGGCAATATTGATTTCCTGCATCATAATGTTCAGCTCCTGATTGTTTTTCAGGGCTGTATCAATCAGCGTAATCAGGTTCTGATCCTTGAAAAAATGATTCCAGGATGTTGTTGCAGAGTTTAAGGTATCCTGCGAACCGCCAAAGTTCGCAGGAGTGTATGTATTTTCCGTTTTGGTAACCAGTTTCAAGTCTTTACATCCTGCAAAGATTACCGAGAGGCTGGTGATCAGAATCCAACTGCCCAATCTCATTTTAGTGCTCATTTTCATTATTTTCATCAGTTGTTGGGAAATGGTCAATTGCATGAACGAGGTCTTCTGTTAATGAACTGTCATCTTGATTTTTTATCAGTTTTTTGCCATCAGCAAGGCTTCCAAAAATGTAGTACAAGCCCGGAACAATAATCACCCCGAAGATCGTTCCGAAGAGCATACCTCCAAGTGCAGCACCTCCGAGTGTTTTATTACCAATGGCGCCTGCACCGTTTGCAACGATCAGCGGTATCAATCCTGCAATGAATGCAAAGGATGTCATCAGGATCGGGCGGAAACGTACTTTAGCACCTTCTATGGCGGCTTCGATGATTGTCGCACCTTCATGCCGCTTTTTTACAGCAAATTCGACAATCAGTACGGCATTCTTACCCAGAAGCCCCACAAGCATGATAAGCCCGATCTGGGCATAGATATTATTTTCAAGCCCCATCAGTTTCAACATCAGAAAGGTGCCGAAAATCCCCACGGGCAGTGAGAATATTACCGCCATGGGAATGATGAAACTCTCATATTGTGCAGATAGTACAAGATAAACAAAGACTAACACAATGATAAAGATGTACACCGATTCGTTACCTTTGCCAGCCTCATCAAAAGAAAGACCTTCCCATGCAATGTCATAGCCTTTCGGTAATTCCTGGGCTACTTCACGAACAGCCTTGATGGCATCGGCTGTAGTATAACCTTTTGCCGGAAGCCCCTGGATGGCTGCTGAGTTGTACATGTTATAACGGGTGATCTCATTGGGGCCCTGTCCTTTCACAAGCTTCATAAAAGCTGAGTACGGAACCATTTCGCCTTTATCGTTCTTCACGAACATATTCAAAATGTCAGAAGGCAGCCTTCTAAACTTGGGGTCAGACTGCACATATACTTTAAAGAAGCGGTTGAACTTGATAAAACCTTGTTCGTATGTACTGCCGACCATGATGTTCAGATTTTCCATTGCTTCGCCGATAGACACCCCTTTCTGCATTGCCAGATTATTATCAATCACCAATTCATATTGAGGATAATTGGCTGCGAAGAAGGTGAACAAACCTGTCAGCTCTTTGCGCTTGCCCAGTTCGTCCATAAACCGTTTGTTTACTTTGTCGAAATCCTGGTAATCCGTAGTGGTGTTTTTATCCAGCAGACGAAGCGAAAATCCGCCTGAAGAACCGAATCCGGGAATAGCGGGCGGCTCGAAAAATTCAACTTTTGCTCCAAGGTTCTGGGTTTTTGCCTCCATCTCTTCCATGATCTCGGTAACCTTATGTGTTCTTTCCGACCATGGCTTTAGATTGATCAGACAGGTACCTGCATTGGAGCCACGTCCTTCGGTCATGATCTCGTAGCCTGCAAGTGAAGAAACGGATTCTACACCATCTATATGTTCACAGATATTCTGAAGCCTGCGGGATACTTCGTTTGTTGTTTCCAGCGTAGAGCCTGGAGGCGTCTGGATGATTGCATAGATGGTACCCTGATCTTCACTCGGGATGAATCCCGAAGGAAGAACCTTATTCACATAAAATATTCCTATACAAAATGCCAGTAACACAATAAAAGTAACCAGTCTTCTTTTCGCTATTTTTCTCAGCAATCCTACGTATTTGCCGGTCATTTTATCAAAACCTCGGTTGAAGCTGTCAAGACCTTTAGTTAGTATGTTCTTTTTCTTTTGGTGTCCATGATGGTTTTTCAGGAGCATGGCGCACAATACCGGGGTAAGTGTAAGCGCTACGATGGCAGAGATCACAATCGAACTTGCCATGGTAATAGAGAACTGGCGGTAAAATGTTCCTACCGGTCCGGACATGAAGGAGATAGGAAGGAATACCGATACCATTACCGCAGTAATGGCTATGATAGCACCGCTGATTTCTCCCAATACTTTTTTCACTGCCTGGAAGGGTGTTATGTGTGGGAACTCCTCGAATTTGGCGTGCACTGCTTCGACGACGACGATGGCATCATCCACCACAATACCGATTGCCAATACCAATGCGAACAGTGTTACAAGGTTGATGGAAAGCCCTAAAAGCTGCATAACGAAAAATGCACCGACAAGCGATACAGGAACCGCCAGTATGGGGATAAGTGTAGAGCGCCAATCGCCCAGAAAAATAAACACCACAATGGCTACCAGTATAAACGCATCCCGCAGTGTATCCAATACCTGTTCTATAGAGGCATCAAGGAACTGAGATACGTCATAGCTGATCTTATAATCCAGTCCCGGAGGGAAACTTTCTTTCATTTCCTCCAGTTTTGCTTTTACGCTCTTGATTACGTCACTTGCATTACTGCCATAGTTTTGTTTTAATACAATAGATGCCGATGGATGACCATCCAGGTTGGAATAAATATCAAAGAATTCACTGCCCAATTCGGCACGACCAATGTCCTTCAGGCGCAGGGCTTCACCATTCTGATTAGCACGGATAATAATGTTTTCATATTCCGATGGCTCACTGTAACGGCCTTTGTAGGTCAGCACGTATTCCAGCGATTGTGCCGCTATACCCGAACTTTGCCCGATACGTCCCGGGCGGCCCACAATACTTTGCTCACCTAAAGCCTTCATTACGTCATCTACAGAGACATTATAAGCCCGCATACGATCAGGATCCAGCCAGATCCGCATAGCATATGTCCGGCTACCCAGAATTTGGGTTCTACCAACACCATCTATCCTGTTAATTTCAGGGATCATTTTTACACTGGCATAGTTATACAGGAACTTTTCGTCCATGTTTTTGCCTTTCGCATACAGGTTGACATACATCAACATACTGGGTTGAATAGGTGTAATTACAACTCCTTCCCGCTGTACCAGTTCCGGCAGCAGCGGCATCACCTGGTCTACTCTTGTTTTTACGCGGATAACCGCCTGGTTGGGGTCGGTGCCAGGTTTAAAAATTACCCTGATAGTGGCTTCACCCGCACTGGTGGCATCTGTTGCCACATAGCGTGCATCCTGAACCCCATTGATGGAATTTTCCAGTGTGATGAGCGTCGATTTAACCAATACATCGGCGCTGGCTCCGGGATAGGCAATGAAAATATTTACTGTTGTAGGGGCAATTTCAGGAAATTGCGCTGTGGGGAGCTCTACAATAGACAGTGTACCCATAAAGACAATAACAAAGGAAATTACTATCGCAAATACGGGTCTTTGTATGAATTTACTAAACATTTCTTCTTCTTTTTAAAATGGTTCAATTATTCAGCATACAAGTCCAGATGCGATATTACATATTCCGGCTTCTCCAGTTTGTATTCTATCTTCTCATTTTCTTTTACAAGACGAAGGCCTTCCAGGAGGATTTTATCCTTTGTTGACAACCCATTCTTTATGATGAATATGTGAGGCAATTCCGCTGCAATTTCAATCTCCCTTGATCGTACTTTATTGTCTTTATCAATCACATAAACATATTTCTTTTCCAATACTTCGAATGTTGCTTTCTGTGGAATGATGATTGCTTTTTTTAGCGGAACTATCATCTGAATACTTCCCGTTTCACCGTGTCTTAAAAGACCTTCCGGACTTGGGAAAGTTGCTCTGAACGCAATGTTACCGGTTTCATTGTTAAAGTCAGCCTCAATGGTTTGAACAACTCCCGGGTATTTATACAGCTGGTTGTTTGCCATTAAAAGGCGGACATTTTTCATGTTATCCTGCTTGTCTACTGTTTTGTAATTCAGATATTCTGCTTCAGGAACATTGAAGTAAACCCATAATTTACTGTTATCGGAAAGTGTTGTCAATAAATCACCTTCATCTACTAAGCTTCCCAGTCGAACCTGGAAACGGTCCATGATTCCATCAAAAGGAGCGGTGATCTCGGTAAATCCTAAATGAACTTTTGCCAACGATAATTCTGCTTTCGCTTTGTCGTATTTTGCTTTTTCCAAAGCCAGCTGGTTTTTGGAAATGATATTGCTGTCAGCAAGCATTTTGGCATTCAGATATTCAATTTTCGCATAATTTGCTTCTGCTTCTGCTTTTTGCATTTCTGCCTGATACATCATTGGCATAATCTGAAACATCGGTTGTCCCTTTTTTACGTGCTGACCTTCATCGACATAGATTTTTTGAAGATAACCTTTTTCCAATGCTCTGATTTCGATGTGTTGAATGGCATGGACCTGGCATACATAATCTTTGATAATGGTGGTATCTTTTTGTAAAGGGTTTGTTACCAATAGTTTGGTCTTGGTTTCTTTTTCTTCTTTTTTTGATTGACAGCTTGAATTGAACAATGCAATGCTCAAGCTCATGAGAATGAGAACTCTCTTCATAATAGTCTACTTTTAAACAAGTTGTTTTTTTATAGTGAAATTGTACGAGTTAAGTTCCAGATACTTAACTTGTTTTCCCAAGATGCTGAAGATTAACTAAATAACTGATCTTGCAGGAAAAATAGTGTACGCGGGCATTGGGAGCCGGTCCACAGGGTTTTTCTATATTCTGAAAACCTGAAGTACCACGTGTCTTCTATTGGAAACAATAAAAGGCAAACGGTCACAGGAAGTAAGGTTGTTTTTTAAATCCCCGTACAGGTAATCCAGCGATTGGTCGTACAGTAGTCCGAGAAAGTACTGATTACCTTCCAGATGTCTTTGAGATGCAAGGCCTTCTGTTTCCTCTTCCAGGTTTTCAAAAACCAACTCGGTATCTTCATCGGGAAGAGACGAATTTGAATCGAAAGAAGATCTTGATCTGTGGAGCTTTGTTACAAAATGAGAATGCTCGTTGTGATGGAAGTGAATAAAGGGGTTATTTGCCTCAGATAAGGGATAGCTATTCAACTGGCTTGATCCGAAAACATGGATGAAGCACAGTAATTGAAAAAATCCGATAAGCAAACTTTTCATGAGGCAAAACTAGTTCAGAGTTTAATTACCATCAAGTATTCCGCTGTTAAATATTGGTTAATTGTGTTTTTTTTAGAATTGGAGATTTGCTCTGTTTTGATTTTAAGATGGTTAAATTAGTTGAATAAAAAGAAACACATGGATATAATTATCGCAGATGATCATCCTTTGATGCTGCAGGGAACCCAAGCCTTTGTGGAATCCTGTGGCCATCGTGTCATAGGAACATGTACCAACGGCATTTCGGCTTTGAATATGATCCAGCTGCGCTTGCCTCATGTGGCCATTCTGGATATCAGTATGCCAGCAATGGATGGCCTGGACGTAATAAAAAAAGTGAAAGAGTTGAAATTGAAGACGAAAGTGATCCTTTTGACTATGCATAAAGAATTGATGCTCTATAACAAAGCCCGGGAATTCGGAGTTTATGGTTACATTCTGAAGGAACATGTGCAGGATGAATTGAAGAAGTGCCTGGAGGAAGTCGAAAAGGGAAGTCAGTATGTGAGTGATTCGTTACTGAAAGACCTGATTAGCGTGAGAAAAACAGGAATCAGCGAATTGGATAAATTGACTTTTTCGGAACGTAAGATTGTTGAGTTGATTGCGCAACAAAAGACGAGCAGGCAAATCGCTGAAATGCTGTTCCTGTCTGAAAAAACCATTGAGGGACATCGAACCAATATCATTGAAAAACTCGGATTGCCGAAAGAGAAAAATACCCTGCTTAAATGGGCGGTGAAAAACGGATTGGACCGGTAAGAAAATTGTGAATTTCCAGGTATTAATCAATTTCTAATACTTTGATGCAAGTAATTCGTAAATATTAAGTGCCATAATTGATTTTGATACTTTACCCTTTTCAGGGTATTGAAAGCTGGATTCATCTTCGTAATTTTGTTTAAAACCGTGAGAATATGAAAGAGCAGGAACATAAAATGGAATTGTCCGGGCGTTTGTTAAAAGAACGTATGGACAACAAGCCTGCTTATAGCATTTCGGATGACTCTTTGCGTACTTTGATCAGCATGGTTGAAGATGGAATCACAGAATTTCCGGAAGATTTGCTGCAAAGCATTTCCATCCGGGATTTGCTGAATGCTCTGAAGAGATCTCACGGAGTTTATCTCAACACCAGGCTTCCCGAAATCGAACAGTCGATTTATAATCTGTATAGTAAACAAGCCAATTCGGACAATGTACTACTGATGCTTTGCGGATTTTTTATTTCGTATCAGAAAAAGCTGGTTGCGCACATTCAGTACGAAGAAGTATTTCTGTTTCCCTATATTCAATCCTTGCTGGAGCTTCAGAAAAGCGGGAAGGAGATCGACAGGGAACGTTTCGGGAACTTTACCCTGAAACAGTTTTTCGAAAACCACTCCAACCTGGAAGAAGATCTGAACAACGTAAGAAGAAAAATCACCAGGCATATTGAGGGATTGAAAACATCGTTTGCATTCCGGATCTTTATGACACAGCTGGAGCATTTTGAAAAAGATCTGGCTATTCATGCCGTACTTGAAGATGCAGTGCTTTTACCACGCCTGGTAGACATGGAATTGCATTTGCTGGGATAAAATTTCCCCTTTTCTTTTCTTTATTTGGCCTGATATTTGTCATTTTCTTAACTTCAACAAAAATCTGGAAGATGAAATTGACAGCTCTTGCATTAACAGCACTTTTGAGTACCTGGTCGTTCGGACAAATTACTTTTGAGCACGGAACTCTGAAAGAAGCAATAGAAAAGGCAAAACAAGCAAAAAAACCGTTGTTTGTGGATGTGTATGCAACCTGGTGCGGACCATGCAAACAAATGGCAGCAACTGCTTTCATTGATCCGGAAGTGAGCACTTTTTACAATGCCAGTTTTGTATCTTTAAAACTCGATGGTGAAAAGAACGACGGGCCGGAAGTTATGTCTAAATACGGAATCACTGCATATCCAACCTTGTTGTATTTTGATGCATCCGGGAACCTGGCCGGAAAAGTGGTTGGAGCTTTGCAGGCAAAACAGTTGCTTCTCAAAGGACAGGAAATTGCCAGCCCGGAAGCAAATCCGGTTTTTATTGCCCGTAAGGAATACCTGAAATCCAAAAAGAAACAAGAGGATCTGAAAGCTTTCATTAAGGTGTTGAGCGATAATCAACACGATTCGCTGCAAAAGTATGCAACTGAATACTATCAGAAATTTCCGAAACTGAACTTAGCCGATCCGGTTGAGCTGACGGTTTTCAAAGTGGCTGAACACGACTACAGATCTCCATTGAGTGTGCAATATCTCAATGATGAGAAAAATCAGGCAGATAAGGATCAATATATGAGCAAGATCAATGATTATTTCATAACAACTTACCAGCAGGCAAAAACAGCGAATGATTTTGAAATCATGAAATCAATGGCAGTGGAATTGTATCCGTATCTTCAGAAATGCAATATTCCTGATTTACCTTCTATAGATCAGTACCTGGAATATGTGAAGGGGCAGTTTGATAAATGATTTCTTGCAAGATATAGAAATCGGTAGTGTTTTTATGTGAGACTGGCAGGGCTCAGTCAGAAAAACTCCGGTTGTGTATTGTAGTTGGTAAACACTGGAACTTTGATTAGTACAATAGCTCTTGATTTCGATCTGGTCTCTCGCTTAGGCAGTTTAATTGCTAGTACACCACTGATATTCCGCTGCGGCTTTCATTGCCGATAAGCAGTTTGAAATGGGGATCGGGATTCAATATCATATTTTATTTTTTGTAAAATATCCGCAAACGTAAAATTGAAATCTGAAAATGCAGGATAAGCCATTTAAATTCTCATTAACCGTTTAATCCATTTCAGTTTTCTCTCTGAATAAGGCGAATACTTGAGTTTTGTTTCGAGCCAGTTTGCTTTTTCAAGAACGCTTTTGTAATGTGAGAATGCCCTGAATCCGGCTTCTCCATGATAAGATCCTGTTCCGCTTTGACCCACTCCGCCAAAAGGGAGCCTGCTGTTTGAAATGTGCATGATGCCTTCATTGATGGCTCCGCCACCAAAAGAAAGTTCGGTCAGTAATTTGTTTTTCAGGCTGGAATCTTTGGTGAAAATATAGCAGGAAAGCGGTTTTTCACGCTTTTTTATCTCTGAGATAGCTTCATCCAGCGAATCATAGGTGAGAACAGGGAGTAATGGACCGAATATTTCTTCCTGCATGACTGTATCCTGGAAAGTGACAGGGTACAGAATGGTGGGTTCAATGATGCGTTCCACTTCGTTGATGTCCCCTCCGAAGTACACTTTTTCCGGATCAATCAGGCCTTTCAGGCGTTGTATGTTCCGGTCGTTGATAATCTGGATATAATTTCCGTTTTCTACGCTGTACCGGGCTTGCAGGATTTCTTTTTTAGCCATTGCCAGGAACTGATCTTTTAAAGACCTGGGAATAAGCAGGTAATCCGGTGCGATGCAGGTTTGACCGGAATTCAGGAATTTAGCCCAGACCAGGCGTTTGATTCCCATTTTCAGGTCGGCATCTTCAGTAAAAATCGCCGGACTTTTTCCGCCCAGCTCAAGTGTTACCGGTGTAAGGTGCTTTGCTGCAGCCTGGTAAACAACCCGTCCCACATTTGGGCTTCCGGTGAAGAAAATTTTATCAAAATGCTGTTCGAGTAAGGCTGTTGTTTCAGGAATTCCACCTTCAACAACATGAAAGAATGCTTCGTCGAAGTGCTGATTGATCAGTTCGGCTATTAAACGGCTTGTGTTTGATGGTAATTCACTGGGTTTCAGAATTACGGTATTTCCAGCTGCAATCGCGGCTATTACAGGAGCAAAAGACAACTGGTACGGATAATTCCACGCCCCGATCACAAGCGAAACACCCAAAGGTTCCGGAATGATGTAACTTTTTGCGGGAAAATTGATCCAGTTGGTTCGTACCCGTTTGTGTTTTGACCATTTTTTCAGTTTTTTACAAGCTTCGTCGATTCCCAGGAATACCAAACCGAACTCATTGGTGAAGGTTTCAAAGGGAGATTTTTTAAAATCGGCGTAAATAGCTTTGTTCAAACGTTCCTGATTGGCGAGCAGAAGCACTTTCAGACGTTTTAATTGCTCAATCCGGAAGTTTGGGTCTTTTGTCCGGTTGGTATTGAAAAATGTACGTTGTTTATCAATGAGTGTTTTCATGGAGATTTAAAGATTTATTTTTGTCTGAAAATTTAAGTGGTTTGAAGTTTTTTGATTCACAAACCGCTTTAATCCATTTAAAAAATGAAAAAATCAGGCATTCAATTGCATGTTTTGAGGATCATTTCATTGACAGAATGTGTTTGTCGGGGGAAATAGCTAAAGTTGATATCATAAAACACAAAAAACCCTGACGATATATGTCAGGGTTCAATATATTAAGATTAATCTTTGACTTAGTGAGAGAAGCTTCTTTTTTCTTTGATCCGCGCAGCTTTTCCTGTAAGACCGCGGAAGTAGAAGATACGTGCACGACGAACAGCTCCACGTTTGTTCACTGTAATTGAGTCAATGAAAGGAGAAGAAATAGGGAAGATCCGTTCAACACCTATGTTTCCTGACATTTTGCGAACTGTGAACGTTTCAGTTGAACCTGAACCACGACGTTGCAAAACAACACCCTGGAATTGCTGAATACGCTCTTTGTTTCCTTCTTTAATTTTGTAAGATACGGTAATTGTATCTCCAGCACCGAAAGCTGGGAATTCTTTTAATTCTACTAGTTCTTTTTGAAGCTCTCTGATAAAATCCATGACTCTAATTTTCTTTCACTATCCCATAATTGGGGTGCAATATTAGGAATAATTTTTCAATTTATGATAAAATTCCTTAACTTTTTTATTTGAAGCTCTTTTGGTCTCAGTTTCCTTAAGTCGAATAATTGTGGAACCATAGAATCACAAATAAATAAAGATCAATTCATAATTTGAAACAGGTTTGTTAGCAATTTCTGTTTCTTGGTTTATCTTAAGTTTCAGGACAAAACATTTTTCTATTTTCAACCATCCAAAATAGTAACTTCGTTTACTAAAGATAATGCAAAAATGGAATCAGTGAATAAGAAAATAATCGGAAGAAAAGACGTGGTTTCTTTTCCTGGATTTAAATTGGAACATGTACCGGTTAAAATTGATTCTGGTGCCTATTCCAGCTCCATGCATTGCGAATCGATTGAAATCATTGAATTCGGTGAAAAGGCGCATCTCAGAGTAGTGTTTCTGGACCCGTCAATTTCCGGTTATACAGGGAAAGAAGTAATTTTTGACGATTTCAGAATAAAGATCGTTAAAAGCTCCAATGGAATAGCCCAGGAACGTTTTTTTGTTAAAGGTACGATCCGCTTGTTTGGTGAAACGTATGAAACCGTATTTTCGCTGACGGAACGGACGGGCTTACGAAATCCCATTCTTTTAGGTAGGCGCTTACTTAACAAACGCTTCCTCATAGATACTTCTAAGACGAATTGCTCCTGTAAATATGAAAATAACTAATTGATACCGAAGGAAAGGGATGAGCCTTTCAATAAATTGAGAATGAAAATTGCCATTTTATCACGCAATCCACAGCTCTATTCAACCCGCCGGTTGGTTGAAGCAGCAGAAAAACACGGCCATGAAGCTCATGTGATTGATCATTTGCGTTGTAATATTGAAATAGAACAGAAAGGTCCCTCTTTGTTTTTCGGGTCTGAGTACCTGGAAGGTTTTGATGCCGTGATTCCAAGAGTTGGAGCGTCGGTAACGTTCTACGGAACGGCTGTTGTGCGCCAGTTCGAGATGATGAATGTCTTTTCAGTGAACAGTTCCAGGGGAATTGTCCATTCAAGGGATAAACTGCGTTGTTTGCAGGTACTGTCGAAGGAAGGAATCGGTTTGCCGAAAACGGTATTTACGAATTATTCACGAAATGTGGGGCATGTAGTGGAATCTGCCGGAGGTGCGCCTGTTGTACTGAAGCTACTGGAAGGAACGCAGGGGCTGGGAGTGGTTCTGGCAGAAAATCAGAATGCGGCTCAATCGGTATTGGAGGCTTTCAACGGACTCAAAGCACGCGTGATCGTTCAGGAATTCATTAAGGAAGCTAAAGGAGCGGATATCCGTGCTTTTGTTGTTGATGGTGAAGTGGTTGGTGCAATGAAACGACAGGGAAAAGAAGGTGAGTTTCGTTCAAATCTGCACCGTGGAGGGACGGCTACCATCCTGGAACTGAGTGATGAAGAAAAGCGGATTGCAATCAAGGCAGCAGAAGCTGTTGGTTTGGGAGTGGCAGGAGTTGATTTACTTCAGTCTTCCCGCGGGCCTTTGGTTCTGGAAGTAAATTCCTCACCCGGACTGGAAGGCATTGAACGCGCTACAGGAGTGGATATTGCCGGAAAAATTATTGCTTTTATAGAGAAGAATGTAAATAAATGATGCGGAAATTCTACATACTTGGAAAAGAAATTCTGCCCGGTGAAAGTGTGGAATTAAGCATGGATGTAGCCAGGTTGCATACGCATACACCCGTTCAGGTTCCTGTGTTTGTGGAAAGATCGCTGAAAGACGGACCGGTTGTGCTTCTGATGGCAGGTATGCATGGAGACGAAATCAACGGAATGGAAATCATTCGTAGGGTGATCCGTAAAAAGTGGAACAAGCCGATTGCCGGAACAGTTATTTGCCTTCCGGTGTTCAATATTTTCGGATACCTTAACTTAAAGCGGGAATTGCCGGACGGAAGAGACCTCAATCGCAGTTTTCCGGGGTCAAAAAACGGTTCATTGGCCAGCCAGTTTGCTTATCAGTTTATGGATCAGATCGCACCGAATGTGGATATCGTAATCGATTTTCATACCGGTTCTGCACAGCGTTCTAACATTGCTCAGATCCGTTGCCTGCTTTCCGATCCGATTAGTATGGAGCTGGCACGTGTGTTTAATCCGCCGTTTATTGTGCATTCCGGATATATCTCGAAATCGGTACGCGAAGCGTTGAACAAAATGGGGAAGAAGATTCTGTTGTTTGAAGGAGGAAAAACCAATTCTATTGATGAAACGATCGTTGAAGAAGGATTGCTGGGTATTCAGCGCATTCTGAATCATTTCCACATGAAGAATTTTAAGCTGGATCCGGTTGAAAAGGAACCGGTAATCATCAAATCTTCCCGGTGGATGAGAGCACCGCTTTCGGGTGTTTTTCATGCAGCGGTTCAAAACGGACAATATGTTGAAAAAGGCAGTTTACTGGGGTATGTGAGTGATCCCTACGGTTCAACGGAACGAAAAATTAAATCCAGTGTGAAAGGTTTTATCATCTGTACGAATGAAGCACCTTTGGTTAATAAAGGAGATGCTATTTTCCATGTCGGAACAGCATTGGTAAACGAAAAACAGCTGATATTACCGGATGAAGACTAAAAATATCCACGGTTATTGTGCGATTGGTGTTTTCAATGCGAAAACCGGGCATAACATCGGTACGCTTTGGAGATCTGCCTATATTTTAGGTGCATCTTACATTTTTACAGTTGGGAAGCGTTATAAGAAACAGGCTTCAGATGTGACGAGAACCTGGGCGCGTATTCCATATTTTCATTATGATACACTGGAAGATTTGTGTGAAAATATTCCGTATGATTGCCACCTGATTGCCGTTGAACTGACGGATGACGCTGAATTCCTGCATGAGTTCGGTCATCCCAAACGGGCCATTTATCTGTTAGGATCTGAAGATCAGGGTTTGCCTGAAACGGTATTGCGGAAATGCAGAAAAGTGATCAAACTGCCTGGAAATTCTTCACTGAACGTTGCTGTAACTGGGAGTATTGTGTTGCATGACCGGGCTGCGAAATTAAACCTGGAATTACCTCCGTATCACAATCAGGATTAGTTAAAATGGTGTTGTTAGTTTGTTTTCCTAACAGTTACTTAATGCTCAATTCAAATCACATTCCCCGGATCAGAAAGTCTGTTCTACGATTTTTTGCTTTGTTTTCAGCTGTATCGTTTGCCACTTTTGGTTTGGATTCTCCGTAACCTTTTGATTCCAGCCTGTCTTCTTCGATACCCAAAGACACAAGGTAACTTTTTACTCCTTTGGCGCGTCGGTCGGAAAGATCAAGGTTTTTCGCATCGTCACCATCGCTGTCTGTGTGTCCCTGAATCATGATTTTAATTGCTGGATTGGATTTCAAAAAGCGTGCAAATTCGCGCAAAATGAATTTCGATTTGCCTGAAAGTACGTCGGAATTGTAATCATACAAAATATCATTGATCGTATATGCTTCACCCACTTTCAGTTCTTTTACTTCCAGGTTGTTGTTGATACGACTTTCTTTCTTTGCGATTTCCTCTTTGGTAATCAGTTTTGAATCAAAGGCAGCCCCATCTTTCTTGACGGAAAGCATCACATCCTGAGGCTTATCTGTTTTGACAACGACCGCAAATTTCCCGTCGTTTCCATTTACGCGAACCTGGTCCACTTTTTCGGAATTTTCATAAGAAACCTCAATTGTGGCGTTTTCAATCGGTTTTCCTTCCGGATCCTTCAAATCTCCTTTGAGGATTGTTACCGCTTTCGGACGGGCTTCCTCATACAATTCAAATCCATAAATGTCCCAGTTTCCTTGTTGCTTGGAAGAAAAATAAGCCAGTTTTCCATCAGTGGAAACGAAAATTCCCAGCTCGTCTTCTTTTGAGTTGATCGGGTAACCGATGTTTTTAGGTTGGCTCCAGGTTCCGTTTGCTTCTCCGCGCATGTAGAAAATGTCTAAACCCCCGACTCCTTTGCGGCTATCCGAAACATCGGACACGAAATAAAGCGTTTCACTATCCTGGTGCAGGAACGGACTTTTATCTTTTCCTGCTGTGTTGATTTCGTCAAAAGGCCTTGCAGCTCCCCAGGTTCCGTCGGCATTTCGCTTTACGATAAATACGTCATTGTCTCTGGTAGTAGGGCGATTTGCTGTGTAGAACAGCGTGTTTCCGTCTGCTGAAAGAGAAGGTTGTCCTTCCCAGCCATCCGGAGTGTTGATTTTTGGCCCCATATTCACCAGTTCCGACCATTGATAATCTGCCGGATTCGGCCCTGTTTTTTGATAAGTAGTCGAATACAGATCGCAGTTCATATAAGGTTGGCCTTTCACATCCGTTTTTTTGCAGGCACAAATAATCATTTCCTTGTTGTCCACCGACATGGTTGCAGCTCCGTAGCTTTGAAAAGTCCCGTTGTTGAAAGGTTTCGGGAAGGCTTTTCCACTATCGAAAGAAAGTCCTTCATCTATACGTGTGGAGTAGGTATAGACCTCCTGCATGTTGGAAACCATATCTCCCAGGTTTTTCAGATCCTGCTTGCGTGTGTAGAACATCAGCAGGTTGTCCGGGGAAATCATCGGGAAATATTCGTCATTTGCGGTGGAAACATTCGGAATCTTTTTCGGATTGAAGGGAACCGGATTGTTCAGCATGTCCTTTTCCTCTTTCTGAGTAGAAAGAAGCTCCTTCACGTCACTTAATTGCTTGGTATAAGTGGCTCCGTAACGCGAATTATCGGAATGTTTGAATGCAACAAATTTTTCAAACCATTTTGTCGCGATGTCCTTTTGTTCCTGCGTATAATTAATGACTCCAAGGTAGTAATACATATCCGAATGATAATCCGGACACAATTCCACTGCTTTTTCTAACAATTCTTCTGCCCGTTGGAAACTGCGGTCTCCGCTGGAAGGATTTGCTGATGTTTCGTAGTATTTCACCCCGGCGTTGTAGGCATATATCCCGAATTCAAAATAAGCAGCCGCATTGTCCGATTCGGCTTCCATGGCTTTGCTGAAGTTCTCTGCAGCTGTTTTAGCATCCGGCGCATTTTTTCCGGCTTCAATATATTTTTGTGTCTTTTTGGACGGAGGTAAGCAAGATGGATCTTCCTCCTGTGCATGTAAAGGATGGATGGAAATAAGTGTAACTCCTGTAATAAATAAGTAATTCTTCCACATAAGTTTTCT
Source organism: Fluviicola sp. (assembly GCA_031260455.1). GTDB lineage: Bacteria > Bacteroidota > Bacteroidia > Flavobacteriales_D > Crocinitomicaceae > Fluviicola. Next base: position 33,719 of record JAIRJW010000002.1, on the reverse strand, counting down.
GAGAGCCTGTTTGAATTTCATCTGATTTCTTTGTTGTGTGTCTTTTGGGTTTATACTTCGTTTGATTTTTTAGCTCTACTTTTTTTATTATATATTAATGAATCGCCGAATATGCTTCGCTATTTCGGCAGAATCATTCCATTATGCCTGCAAAATTTGTCTCGTCTAAACCAAAAATCCACTATAACAAATTTATGATATAAAATTTAAACAGGCTCTAAAGTGCAGTTCTGATGAGTAAAGATTATAACCCAAAAGACTATACGTAATTTCAGTAAAAAGGTTACTGTTTTTGATAATGAATTTTAATGTAAATCCGGTCAACTTGCCTTATGGATACACAATATGCGTTCCGTAATTCAAATTTGTCATTCGAAATGATATTATTGTTTTGTGATTAATCGTTACATTTAATTATTAAAATCTGAGTTCATGAAAATGCGTGTTTTGTTTTGCTCTTTGAGTTTATTCTGTTTATTGACGAATACTGTAAATGCTCAGACAGACTGTAAGGAAGAAAAAGTCGGGAAAAGTTATTTTAGCATTTGTCCCTCGGATATTGTGACGGAAAAAAAGAAGCTTTTGCTCACTACAAAGGCGATTCCTAAAAAGATCGATAATAAGAATACTTATAAAATTGTTCACTATTACGTTTCGGACCGGAAAAAAGTAGAGACAGACGAAGTGTTCCTGGAATACAGTAAATTCCTTCGAAACCTCGAAATCCTGACATTCTATGTCAACGGAAAAGAGTTTACAGGGGTACTGAAAATCGCACTTCCATTCAAAAATGAAGGTGTCGGCAAACCTTATGACGGCTATGATTTGTTGACTTATGAATTCAAGGAAGGGAAATTTGTGTCGAAAAGTAAAGCAAATGACGTGGAATTAGAGAAAGAAAAGGCAGTTATCCGCCCGACTTAAGGTTCTTTGTCTTTGCGTCAAACCGAAAAAGCAAGAAATGCCTGTACGTATGTTCCTGAAAATGACCGGGGAGATATATATAATTAATCAGGGGAATTTAAAATGCAAAATTCAAAAATCAGAACTTCTTTTGAATTTTGCATTCATTTCATTTTTTTCGAGCGATCATAATCCCGTCACGGACCGGAAGAAGGATATTCTCAACCCGCGGATCATTCTGGATCATTTCGTTGAAATCTTTCAGTAACTGCGTGTCTTTGTCTGGTTTTCCCTCTTTCAGAACAACTTTACCGGACCACAATACATTGTCTGAAAAAATATATCCTCCCCGTTTCACTTTATCAAATACCAGATTGTAGTAATTGATGTAATTCATTTTGTCTGCGTCGATGAAAACCAGATCAAATTGTTCATCCAGTTGTGGAATTTCCTCCATGGCGTTGCAGATGCGGTAATCGATTTTTGATGCGTAATCACTGTCCGAAATATAGGAACGCACAAAATCTTCCAGCTGGGCGTTGATATCAAGTGTGATAATTTTTCCCGTTTCCGTTAATCCTTCTGCCATGCAAAGCGCCGAATAACCGGTGTAAGCTCCGATTTCCAGGATGCGTTCCGGACGAATCATTTTGGAGAGCATGCTTAACAAGCGTCCTTGAAAATGCCCGCTCAGCATTCGGGATTGCAGAATGTTGACGTGCGTATCGCGGTTCAGTTTGGCTAATAATGCAGGTTCCGCCGTGGTATGTTCGCAGCAGTAATCATCTAATGCCTGATCGATGAATTCCATGATTATACTCCGAATTGTTGTAAGTGATGATCCAGATGCTTATACATTCCCATTCCCCACTGTTCTTTAGTTAGTTTTCCGAAAAAAGTATGAGGAGCATCCGTACATTTTTCCGGTCCACCTTCCTGGAAAGCTACCAGGTGGTCAATCAATTCTTTTTTCGATTTTTCAAACTCGGAAGTCGGGGTTATAATGAATGATTTATGAGTAGGGCTGTTTTTCGGAACGGGTTTGTCGTTGTAGAAAGATTTTTTCATTAAACTTCCCATGATGTAGCTCAGGAACATGCGATTCAATTGCTTCTGTCCGCGAGCTACTTTCATTGTTTCACTGCAATGATCCAGCATTTGTGAGGAATTCATTTTTCCCCAAAGTGGTTGCTGATTTGGCTGTATTTTTTGAATGCGTTCGATGCTTTTGTCCAAAGCTTCTTTTGAAAAAAGTGTATCCATTATCTATCCTTTTAAATATTTCCAATTTTTGATTTCGCTGAAAGCTGCTTGTCCGGCCTTCGCCTTCGGGTGCCACAAAGTTGATTCGGGAGTTATGGTCGGAAGCTCATCCAAAAGTAAGTCTTTTCGGAGATATATCTGATTAATTCCCATGTCATTTGCGCCAACCAGACGGTAACCTTTCTTCTCAGCGAGTTTGTTCATGGCTACAACACTTGCACCATGGTATACAGGGTGTTTTCCTGGGTATATATACTCAGGATCGTAAGGTACTACGATATTCTCGTTACCGAATTCAGTGTGAGTTTCAATTACTACAACTTTTGGTTGTACAATCGTCAGGGCATCCCAAATCCAGTAATCATTTCCGTCAATATCGATGGATAACAATTCGATTTCACCCGACAAACCAGTTTTTTCAATCAGTTGATTGATATTTTCACGTTTGATAATAGCCTGTATAAATTGAGGCTTCGGGTGGTAAGGAGTCGGGATTCTGGAATAGAATTTTTCACCACGTTTGATCAGTTTTGGGTTACCTTCGAAAAATAATCCCGACCAGCCAAAATGAATAGTCAGGTTACTGCAGTTGCTGTTGATTCCATCATTTGCCCCGATTTCGATGAAAGTTTTACTTCCTTCACCAATCAGCGAAAACAGAAACAACAATAAGCCGTCTTCTTCAAATTGAGAAAATACTTTGTATCCTGTAGTACGAAAATCCGGAACTTGTTTGTTTGTCTGTGCCACCAGGTAGTGTTGCATCAAAGCGCGCTGCTGGATTCCAACTAAAGGATGCAGTTTCGCGCTGTGAATCTGTTTGCTGAAATGATATTTTACCCAATTTTTTATCCAGGACATAGTGCGAAGTTAGCCGTTTTTTTTAATAAAAATATAAGACTGGGAACTTCATGCAAATTTCTGTCGTCTTCCGTTTTATGCTTTCCGTCTCTAATTAATACATCAGTTGCTTCTTACTATTATTTCTCCATCCCGCTTGACTTTCATACGCTACAAAAAAGATTTTCAGGTCTGCCTGACTTTCGTAATTTACAAAGTATATCGTTTTTTTCGCCTGGCTCTGGTAATCGGTAAAAAACCATTTTCCGTCATTTTCACCTGCCTGAGAGGAATATTTCACTTTGTAAACCTTTAAATCAGCTTGTGATTCATACTGAACAACAAACACTTTTACATCTGCCTGAGATTCATAGTCGACAGAGTATACCAGTTGTGCATTCACGCTGTTGGAAGCGAAAAAAATAAGTAGGAACGTAAAGAGATGTTTCATGTTTTTTCGTTTGACTAGATTCAACACAATAATAGAACCAAAATACCATTCATCTAATAATTAAATGAAGAATTCCGGATGAGATTCTCCATTTGTAATTCGAATTAGTCTCTTTTTCTCCGTTTTTTCAGCTCAAAAATATCTGTTCTTCTGTCCCGGAGATTTCTGACCGAACCGAATTGGTTTAATTCGCGCAGCAAGGTAATGTCAACATCAGCAATCAGAATCATTTCCGCGTTCGGAGTTGCTTCCGCTTTAATTCCGTTGGAAGGAAACGCAAAATCGCAGGGAGTGAACACAATGGATTGCGCATATTGGATATCCATATTGTGTACATTCGGCAAATTCCCAACACTTCCGGCTATTGCCACATAACATTCATTTTCGATGGCCCTTGCCTGTGCGCAATTGCGCACGCGCGAATATCCGTTTTGCGTATCTGTTAAAAAAGGAACAAAGAGAATATCCATACCTTCATTAGCAAGTAAACGGCTCAGTTCCGGGAATTCCACATCGTAACAGATCAGGATACCTATCTTTCCGCAGTCCGTATCGAATACCTGGATATGATTTCCGCCTTCCATTCCCCAGATTTTTACCTCGTCAGGAGTCACATGGATTTTCTCAAAACGTTCGATTCTTCCGTCACGATGACATAAATACCCGATATTGAACAACCGGTCGTGCTGAATTTCCGGCATACTTCCTGTGATGATATTGATGTTGTAACTGATTGCCAGTTTGGAGAATTGCTGAACGATCTCTTGTGTGTACTTTGCCAGTTCACGGATCGCCTGTGGTTCCGAAAGATGGTTATTCTCTGCCATTAAGGGGACATTGAAAAACTCGGGAAACAACGCAAAATCGGATCTGTAACCAGAAACTGCATCTACGAAATATTCTGCCTGCTGCATCAGATCCTCCAGATTGGAGTAGGGGCGCATCTGCCACTGAATCAAGCCCAGCCGGACGACGGTTTTAATGGTGCTGGGTGCCTCGCTTTTCTTCTCGTAGTATAAATTGTCCCATTCCAGTAAAACAGCATAATCTTTTGAATGCGCATCTCCTTCCAGGTAATTTTTCAGGATTTTAGAAGGGTGAAAATCGTTGGACATCTGGAAATCCAGTACCGGATCATGAATTTCCTTGCGCTTCACCTTCTCAATATATTCCTTCGGAGACATGTTTTTTGCGTAGTGGTGGTAATTCGGGATGCGTCCGCCAAAAGCAATCCCCTTCAGATTCAGCTTTTCACAAAGTTCCTTCCGGTAGTCATACAAACGCCTTCCAAGTCGCAGTCCGCGGAACTCTTTTTTGATAAACACATCAATTCCATACAGCATATTTCCGTCCGGACGATGTGTCTTGAACGTATAATTTCCGGTAATTTGCTTGTAAGTGTGCAAATGTTCGTATTTTGACGAATCCACAATGATAGAAAGTGCTACTCCCGCGATCTGGTGGTTCACTTTGATAGCAACCTGTCCTTCCGGAAACTGGTTAATGAGTGTTTCGATCTGTTTTCTCGTCCAGTAGGGATTTGCCAGCCCTGTATAGGATTCTACCATGGTTTCTTTCAAGGCTTCGTAATCAGAGATGCTTAAGTAAGTGAGTTCGATATTATCAACAACATCCATAAAGTTTGTTTTCGTAAAAGATACCTAAAAATCAAATGTAGCAGTGTGTGTTGGGAGAGAATTAAGGAAATTTAAACATTCAGATACATTCTTTCGATTAAAATCAATATAGATCAATAAGCCCAAAATCGCAGAGAAAATCAATTGAATCTGGAAATCAAAGCTATTAAACAAAAAACGAGGAGTTGATTCCTTGTTTTTTATTCGAAGAATTTACGGAAAACTACATATTGAAATACCGTATTTATACGATTTATACGGTTGATTTTATCGTTTCTTTTCAGAAATACTCGCAAAAGTCGATCATAATTTATAAAATACGAAACTTAGAAGCTGTCTAAATTTTAGATTATTAAATTTGTTATTATTAAAACATTCAATATATGAAAAAGCTATCTACAAAGGTGCCTCCGAAACCTTCAGAGAATCCGAATTATCCAAGCAAAAACCATGAGAAACCTTCTGGACCAAATCGTGGAAATAACTGAAACCTAAGAAGTAAACAACAAAAAATGCAATTATATTTATAGCATATTTTGATTAAATGCTAATCACTTGTTTCTTCTTTTTCCCGATCGATCGTGTGGCACATTACCTGTTTTTGAAGCATTTCGCTATCTGTTTGGTGCTTTGTGCGCTGAGTTGTTTCGATTTTCGGGCTTAGGTATGGAATTCCGAGGTTGGTTCCGCGGAGTACGACCAGAATCCCGATCAGTGTAAGTAAATATGGGTAGATATGTGTCAATTTGCCTCGGAAAGACTGCCCCATTTTTTGTGCGAAATACGCCACGCTGACCATCCCCGGAAGTGTTCCCAGACCAAAGAAACTCATTCCCAAAGCGGTTTCCCAAGGATTGGAAGAGAGGAGGGAAGAAGCGAGTGCCAGAAAGATCATTCCACAGGGAAGCAAACCATTTAGTAAACCGATGAAAAATAAGTTGAAATGTCCTTTTTTGCGGAGTAATGACCCTATTTTTCGGGAAGTCCACTGGTTGAAGATCCGGTTCCGTAATTCGAGTTTGTTGATCCACTGCCGGTGCCAGGCTAAAACGATTAAGGTAAGCCCAAACACAATGCTTCCGATCTGGAAAAAACGGAAAACTCCCAATGAAAACCCAATGGTACCGAAAATCAGTCCCAATGAGCTGTAAGTGACGATTCTTCCGAAATTATTCAGGAGAATTCCCCGAATCAATGTGCTGCTTGACTGACGATTCAAAGGTAAAGCCATGGAAATCGGTCCGCACATGGTCATGCAGTGAAACGAACCCGCCAGCCCCAGGAGAAACAAACTCAGGTAAAAGGTCATAAGGTAACCTGTTGGCTCATTTGATATACTTTTCCACGGTAAATTCCGGAAATAATGCACTTGAATTGTCCTTTTTCGATACGTTTGACCGGAATTTTGACTTGTCCTCTCACATCAATTGTGAACGTGGTGTCCAACTCTTTGTTATTTGGTCGCTGAAGCTGAACAGTGGCTTTTCCTGTTTGAAAATCAGCGGGAAAAGCCAGGAGTAGTGTATCTGCGCTCGACCTGATTTCAATGGGTTTTTGAGCGCTCAGATAATTTGATTCCGCATCATATTGTTTATTGTATTCCAATTCCTGTTGGTAATAATCTTCCTGTACCAGATCGATTTTCTGTTGCATCATAATGACTACCATAGTAATAATAAATCCCATAAACAGAACCATTCCGACAATAATTCCTTTTCCCCAGTTCATATTTTTGTTTTTACGAAATTATAAAATTGATAATTCATCAAAAACTCGGTCCGATTAACTTGATTGAAACCCGGTCAATTTCCTTTCCGTTCCCTATTACGATCACATCAATCTTCTTTGTTCCGTGTCCAATGACCTGGTATGGAAAACGTGCGATGAAACGTTCCCGGATATGTTTTTCTCCCGGTAAATCAAGCCTTTTATTTGCAAGCTGAAATTTGACATCCGCTTCAGATGATTGCAGTTTTACATCAAAATGCGTCTTTGTTTTATTCGTCAGATCGATTTCAAAAATGTTGGTGATGTGATTTTCCGAATCGATCTGGAAAGTAGAACCGCGCTGACGCAGAATTGTGGTGCTGAAATCCGAGCGGTTGATCAGCAGAACCACCAGGATTCCGATCAGGGCAGCCAGCACACCCGTGTAGGAGATCACCCGTCGCGTCCATTGGAATTTTGTTCGGTTGACAATGCCATTCTCCGAGACAAAACGGATCAAACCGCGTTCCAAACCCACTCCGTCCATCATTGTATTGCAGGCATCGATACAGGCTGTGCAGTTCACACATTCCAACTGTGTTCCGTTACGGATATCAATTCCCGTAGGACATACATGCACACATTGCATGCAGTCGATACAGTCACCTTTCCCGGATTCGGAGCGATTTTCAAGCTTCTTAAACTTTGCCCGCTGTTCTCCGCGCACGTGGTCATAAGCGACGACCATCGAGTTTTTGTCGAGCAGAACACCCTGTAATCTTCCGTATGGACAAATTGTGGTGCAAACCTGCTCCCGCAGATTTGAGAATACGAAGTAGAATAAACTCGTGAAAATAATGATTGCCGTAAAACCGCCTATGTGCCGACTGATTGGTTCTGTCTGAATCCGGATCAATTCATGTGAACCGATGATGTATGCAAGAAAAACATTGGCGATCACGAATGAGATCAGCCAGAAAATTCCGTGTTTCAGGATGCGTTTTCCCCATTTTTTTGCATTCCATGGGGCTTTGTCCAAAGCCTGCTGGTGTTTCCAGTCACCATCAATCCAATATTCAACCTGCCGGAAAACAAATTCCATAAAGATTGTTTGCGGGCAGATCCATCCACAGAAAATACGTCCGTAGATGATGGTAAACAGGATTACGAAAACAATCCCGATGACCATCAGAATGGCGAAAATATACAGATCCTGCGGCCAGAATGTGGCTCCGAAAATGCTGAATTTGCGTTCCAGGATGTTGAATTCGAGCAGCTGACTTCCATTAATTTGAATCCATGGTGCTGCCATCAGAAAGATCAGAAGAGAATAGCTAACCAACTTTCGCTTGTTGGTCAAGCTGCCCTTCGGTTTCTTTGGGTAAACCCAAATACGCTTTCCGTGCTCGTTCACTGTTGCGATATGATCTCTGAAATCTTCCATAATTGAAAAAAAGTCTGTCCATTTGGACAGACTTTGATTTTATTTTTTTGGATATTCTGTTCCTTGTGGGGCTTTTCCCGGGATGTATTTTAAACTCAGTACATAAGATGCGACATCCTGAAGCTGAATGGGGTTCAGTTTGGATGCATGTTCCGGCATCCCGTTGGAAGTTCCGTTTTTAATCGTTCCGAATACATTTTTGATATCGTTTCCGTATAGCCAGAAGTTATCCGTCAGGTTTGGCCCGATATCACCGCTTCCGTCTTTATGACAAGTTGTACAATTGGCCTGGAAGATGGATTTTCCTGTTTCCAATGCTTGGGGATCAGTTTGTAAAGTCACGTTTGTTTCATCCACGTTCATGGCAGCTTTTTTCAGATAAGCATCGATTTCTGTCTGAGCTTTTGCCATTTCATTTTTGTATTCTGTTTCCTGTGATGCTCCGTTGAAGACATGGAAATACAATAAATAACCTATGGCGAAAAGAATTGTGAGATAAAAGCCCCAAACCCACCATGGTGGAAGATTATTATCTAGTTCACGGATCCCATCGTATTCATGATCCATCAGGATGCTGGCCTCGTCTTCAATCGGAACTGAATCCACCAATACTTTGGCAACTTTGCTTTGTTTTGGCTTGATGGCTTTTTCCTTATGTTTGTAAACCATGTAATAGAAGTTATTGAACAGGTTTCGAAGGTAAACAACAACCAATAGCAGTACGATGTTAATGCAGATCATAACATAAATATCCGCATTCTCGACCTTAAGCCAGGGCAGACCTTGAGCAGGATCGGCAGTGGAAAGTGCCAGTACATCATTTGGAATGAAAAGCGTTCCTAATGCAACGATGACGAGTAGTAATTTGCCCAGTCCGCCAGAATTGTCTTTTTCGTCTTTTTCCTTTAGTTTGGTTTTAAACAGATCGGATTTTACAAATGTGAGAATGGAGTTACTCATCAGGATAATTGCAACCAGTAATATAATTGTCAATGTAATCAAAGCATAGAAAATAGTCAGATTCCCATGATAATCGGGAAGCAGTTCCACTGGTGCTCCGGGACTTCCTGCCGAAGTGTTTTCACTTGGCGGTGGCGGCGGCGTGTAGCTGTTCACGTAATCCAGGATCTGGTCGACTTCTTCCGGAGTTGCTTGTTGGGGAGGCATATCTGTTTGGGAAAAATCTTTGATAGCCAAAGCCATTTTACTTTTTCCACCGCTGATCAAGGCTTTCGAATTTTTCACCCATTCGTATATTAGGGTGCCTTCACCAGCGTCATTCCATTTGGCTTTGACCCCTTTCAGCAATGGACCAGTGGAGTTTTTATCTACCGCGTGACAAGTATTGCATTTGGCCTTGAATAGTGCTTCTCCCTGACTCATAACCGGAAATCCTATTAAAAGCCCGCATAGTAATGTGATCAAATTCTTTTTCATTGGATTTCATTTTGTAGTGTGACTTCATCTTGTGCTAGAGGAATATTACTCAGTTCCTCGATCGTTGTTTTCTTCATTTTCCAGATTCGGATCAGTACGATCAGGAAGAACAAAACGAAGATCAGGAGGGAAAGCAATCCGTAAAATTCAACTCCCTGTTCGCTTGCTAAATGATGTTTGATGAATCGTAACATACTCTGTTATTTAGAAGGTTTTGCTTTAATATCTGTTCCGATGCGCTGTAAATAGGCAATCAGTGCGATAATTTCTTTTTGCTGCAGTTCTTTGATTTTTGCTTCTTCACTCATTCCGTTCAAGGCTATTTTCGGCATGTTTTTCACGACGTCTTCTGCAATGGTCTGAGCTTGTTTGTTCAGTTCTTTCATCGCAATATCTTCGTATCCGGGTTTGTATGGAACTCCAAGCTTGCGCATCGCACTGATTTTCTTCGTAAGCAGAGAAGTATTCAGATTGTCATCACGGAGCCAGGAATAAGCTGGCATAATAGAACCTGGTGAAACACCTTTCGGATCGATCATGTGTTTATAATGCCAGATATTTCCACGCAAACCGCCTTCCCGGGCAAGATCCGGACCTGTGCGTTTGGATCCCCAAAGGAACGGGTGATCGTAAACGTGTTCTCCTGCTTTGGAATAATCACCATAACGGGTAGTCTCGAAACGCATTGGGCGAATCATCTGTGAGTGGCAGTTGTTACAACCTTCGCGGATATAAAGATCCCGGCCTTCCAGTTCCAGTGCTGTATAAGGTTTCACACTGCTGATCGTCGGAATATTGGATTTGACTGCAATGGTCGGGATAATCTCGGCAATTCCCCCGATTGCTACCACGATGATACTCAGGATCATGAAGCGAACCGGTCTTCCTTCAATGCGTCGGTGCCAGTATTCGTTTGTCTCTTTGTGATTGCGTTCGTCTGTTACCTGAACGACTTCATTTGCCAGGAATGTTCCGGCCTTCACAGTTTTAATAATGTTGTAAACCAGCATCAGAGCTCCGAAAATGTACAATGCTCCACCTAAAGAACGCAGGATGTAGTATGGATGCATGTCGATGACAATTTCCAGGAAATCCTTGTGAACCAAGGTTCCGTCCGGATTAAAATACTGCCAGCTCAATCCCTGCATGAATCCGGCAATGTACATCGGAACGGCGTAGAGAATAATTCCCAGCGTCGCAATCCAGAAATGCTGATTTGCCAGTTTTATAGAGTAAAGCTTTGTCTGGAACAAGCGTGGAACCAACCAGTAAATCAGCCCGAAAGTCATCATTCCGTTCCAGCCCAATCCACCTACGTGTACGTGGGCGATAGTCCAGTCGGTGAAGTGAGAAATCATGTTCACAGATTTTAATGAAAGCATAGGACCTTCAAAAGTGGCCATTCCATAACAGGTCAGGGCAACGACCATGAATTTGAGCATTACATCGTCGCGTACACGGTCCCAGGCACCACGCAGGGTTAACAACCCGTTCAGCATTCCACCCCAGGAAGGAGCGATCAGCATCACAGAGAACACAACTCCAAGGCTTTGAGCCCAGTCTGGAAGGGAAGTGTAAAGTAAGTGGTGAGGTCCAGCCCAGATATAGATAAAGATCAATGCCCAGAAGTGAATAACAGACAAACGGTAAGAGTAAACCGGACGATTCGCTGCTTTTGGAACAAAGTAATACATCAATCCGAGATAAGGTGTTGTCAGGAAGAAAGCCACGGCATTGTGTCCGTACCACCATTGAACCAGAGCATCCTGAACTCCTGCATACCAGGAATAACTTTTCAGGAAGGAAATCGGAAGTTCGAAAGAGTTGAAAATGTGTAAGATAGCAACAGTTACGAAAGTCGCAATATAAAACCAGATTGCAACATACAGGTGTTTCACTTTCCGGTTGAGGATTGTTGCGAACATATTCCATCCGAAGACGACCCAGATCAATGCAATTAAGATATCGATCCACCATTCCAGTTCGGCGTACTCCTTACTGGATGTAATTCCGAAAGGCAGTGTGAGAACTGCACAAACAATAATAAACTGCCAGCCCCAGAAGTTGAGGTAGCTCAGTTTGTCACTCCACATACGGGTTTTGAGCAAACGCTGTAAAGAGTAATAAACTCCCATAAAAATCCCGTTTCCGACAAAGGCAAAGATAACCGCATTGGTGTGCAGCGGCCGGATTCTCCCAAAGGAGATGTATCTGAAACCTAAGTATTCATTAAAGAATTCGGGAAATGCCAGCTGCAGAGCTGCGATTAATCCTACGAGCATGCCGATTACGGCCCAAAGAATGGTTGCGTAGGTAAAATACTTGACAATTTTATTGTCGTACCTCACTGTTAGTTGTTCCATCGTTTTCCGGATTATTGTGATTTGATTTTTTTTCGTCTTCAAAGAGCATTCGAACACTTGGAGAATAGTCGTCATCATACTGTCCGCTTTTTGCCGCCCACAGGAAAATTCCCAGGAAAAAGACAGCCAAACAAAGACTTACAATCAGCATTATGTAGATCATTCCCATAGGGCAAAGAAATTAACTAACTGTTAAAAAAAACATGATTTGAAACCTATAAAAAATATGACTAATATCAGGTTTTTATATTGCTTATGTGCAAACGTACACAATGCAACAAAACCGCCTTTTATATAGTTATAATGGTAATTCATCCCCATAAATAGTTGTTATTCGAAATTAAATGTAGCTGGATTTTCGAAATAAAAAAACGAAAGGTCTAATTTAGTCCGAGTCTAAATAAGAGTCTAAATGAAAGAAGATTTTGTGGGTAATGATGTAATGAGTTATAATTCAGATGTTTGATGGATTAACGTGAAATTTGTACCATAAAAATGATACGAATGCGGGGACTTTCATCTCTGTCATTGGGGATAACAGGATATTAATTGCGGAAATACTATTTTTGCTTCATGAAAACGACATTCGGTATTCATCCGGGATTGGTAAAGCGAATGGAGGAACTGGGATTTACTTCTCCAACTCCGATTCAGCAGCATGCGTGGAAACATCTGTTTGGCAAACACCAGGATTACGTAGGGCAGGCGCACACCGGTTCGGGAAAAACAATTGCTTACGGTGTTCCTCTGCTTCAGCGTATCGATACGAAAGACAGAGATGTACAGGCATTGGTGCTTGTTCCTACGCGTGAGTTGATTATTCAGACTTCCAAAATCCTGTTCAGGCTTTCCAAGCACATGGACAAGTTTTTTATCGAGCCAGTCGGAGGGGGTGAGAATATTGAAGAACAAAAACTGCGTTTGAAAAGGCCTACCCAGGTTATTGTGGCAACTCCGGGAAGACTCTTGGAATTGATTCGCGTAGGAGCGGTTTCGTTGCGCAGAGTGAAAACCATCGTTCTGGATGAAGCGGATGAGTTGTATGCAAAGGGATTTATGAAGGATATTGATAAAATCCTGGGAGAAACGAATGACTTTCATAAAAAATGGCTTTTTTCGGCAACGATTCACGGTGAACTGACTAAATGGATCAGGGATGTTCTGCACCAGGATGCCCCCAAAGCCATTATTTCAACCAAAGAAGTGATGAACCCCCGGATTGAGCACCAGTACGTGGAATGTCAGAAAGAAGACAAGCCGGTGTTATTGCTGGATTTTCTCCAAACGATGAGAAAAGCACGCGGAATCGTTTTCTGTCGTACCAAGGGTGATGTGGAATTTGTTGCAAAGTTTTTGCACGGACACGGTCTGAAAGTGACGGAGATTTACGGAGAAATGTTTACCAAAGAGCGTGAAAAAGCTATCAGGATGTTCCGCCAGGAGCAAACTCAATACCTCATTGCTTCCGATATTGCAGCACGCGGAATGGATTTTGAAGACCTGGCTTTTGTGGTACATTACCAGTTGCCAGATGATCCTGATTATTATACGCACCGAAGCGGAAGAACAGCCCGTGCCGGAAAACAAGGCATTTCACTGAGCTTGGTTGAACCGGTAGAGCGAAAAAAAATGCGTTATATCCAGGATTTGCTGCACGTGGATTTTATTCAGTTATAGGCGGGAATTTCTTGCGAACTGTCAGAAATGTTGCTAAAGAAACTACGGTAATGGAGCTCAATGGCATCAAAACAGTTGCTACGAACGGAGTCAGTGCTCCTGAAACAGCAAATCCGATTCCGGTGAGATTGTAACAGATCGAAAAAGCGAAACAGATTTTTAGAAATTTTTTTCCGTCGCGAACAAACCGGAAATACTGTGCCAAAAGACTCAGGTGCTGCGCTTTCAGAATGGCATCCGAAGCAGGAGTGAAGCGTACCAGGTCTTCCGACAGAGCAATTCCCACGAAGGCGCTGTTTAGCGCTCCTGCATCGTTTAACCCGTCACCAATCATCAGGACATAGTTTCCGGTTTCCTGCAGATGGTCCACAAATTCTTTCTTTTGTAATGGTTGCTGCTCAAAGAGAAAGGTTGTTTTTTTGGGAAAAATGGTTTTCAGCACGTCGTAATCTTTCGGTTTGTCACCTGAAACTACAGCCAGCTGATAGTTTTGAGCCAGTTCAGGAATGAGTTTTTCCAGGTTGGAACGCAGACTGGACCGGAATACAAATTTCCCGATAATTTTATTTTCATGAGCAAAAAATACCACAGATTCGTTATCGCTGGAAGATTCAGCTCCCGTAAAATCTGTTGAACCGAGTTTGTATTTCCCAAATACAATCCCTTTTCCGGGAATTTCGACCGGAGAATCGGGAAAGGCTTCGTTTTGAATTCTTTTCAGTGAAGTATGGATTGCCTTTGCATACGGATGTACCGCATGTTTGGTCATGGCAAATAGTATTTCCGTTTCTTGGAAAGACAAGGTTTCTCCTTCAAAATAAATGTGTTTGTGGTCTTGCTCTGTCAGTGTTCCGGTTTTGTCGAATACGATGTAATTGCATCGCTGAATACGCTCAATAATAGCTGTGTTTCTCAGATAAAACCCGTTTTTTCCGAGTACTCGCAGGATGTTTCCGTAAACAAAGGGAACGGAAAGTGCCAATGCACAGGGACAGGCAACAATCAAAACGGAAGTGATGATTTCCGGGATCTGTACCGGATCGATGAAAGCCCACACCAATGAAGAAATGACGGCTATGGAGATTACAGCTGCAATGAAATACTTCGAAATGCGGTCCTGCCGGGTTTGAAAAGCCAGTTCGGTGTGTTTGGAATGACGTTCATTCCACAATTGGGTCAGTGAGCTGCGTTCGGTTGTTTTAGAAACAGCCAGTTCAATGGTTTCTCCGTAACTTTTTCCTCCAGCGTAGATAAAATCACCTTTTTTCTTTTCAATCCAGTCCGATTCACCACTTACGAAGCTATAATCAATGGTGGCTTTTTCCGAAAGCAGGATGGAATCGCAGGGGATGATTTCTTCATTACGAATAGCGATCCGGTCTCCGATCTTTAGTTCTTCTATCGGGCATAGAACGGAATCATTTCCTGTGTTTTTTATGACTGCAACCGGAAAATAGGAACGGAAATCGCGTTCGAAAGAGAGCCATTGATAGGTTTTTCCCTGGAACCATTTTCCGATCAGTAAAAAGAAGATAAAAGCGGCAAATGAATCCATGTAGCCCGGACCTTCATGAGTAAAAATAGCCACACAACTCCGGATGTAGAGTGCAAGGATTCCGATGGCGATAGGAATATCCAGGTTCAGGGTCTTGATTTTCAGTGCGCCAATTGCTGATTTGAAGTAATCGCTGGCAGAAAAGAGTAAAACTGGGATCGAAACTGCAAAGGAAAGATACGAACTCAGGTTTCGGATCCCTGCATAGGTTTTGTCAATCCCGAGATACTCCGGGAAACTCCAGAGCATGATGCTTCCGAAAGCAAATCCGGCAACTCCGAGTTGCAGAATCAGGCGCTTGTCGAAGGTTGTGGCGGATTTGTCAATAGATTTGAAATCTGGTTCATAACCGATTTTGGTGAGCAAAACGGCTACTTTGGAAAGTTTGATTCGATCTGTATTAACGGTAATTGTGGCTGTTCTTTTTGGAAAGTGAATGCTGGAACGGATAATTCCGTCATTTAAGCGGTGCAGATGCTCCAGCAAATAAATGCAGCTTGCGCAGTGAATCTGGGGTAAGTGCAGAGTTATGCGTATGATTTGCTGCTCCTGGAAATCGATGAAGCGTTTTCTCAGTTCGGGATCATCCAGAATTGCAAAGGCTTCTTCCGGAATGTTGTTCGGCCGGATTCCTGCATTGATATCTTGTTCGTAATACGAACCAAGTGCATGCTCCGAAAGTAGTTGATACACTTGTTTACATCCGTTACAGCAAAAAGAATGTCCGTCCAGATACAAAACCGAATCCTGAATCTGGTCATGGCAGTGAAAACAAATTTTTTCTGTTTTTAGTTGCTCCATGCTAAATGGTCATACTGAATTTTCTCATCGCAATATCGTGTTCGAAGTAGGTGTCAAAGGCCATACAGCAGTTTCGGACAAAAGGAATTCCTGCCGGAAGGATAGTGATGACATCGTTCTGGATTGAAATCAGTTTGTCGTTGATCATTTCAGAGAGTTTTTCGAGAATCTCCACTCTGTTCAGCAGGGTTTCCTGTGGGAAAATCGTTTCAAACCGACACATCAGATTGAGAATATGCCACCGGATTTCCAGGTCTCTTTCATTCAGTTGATGACCTTTTGTCAACGGAAGCTCACCTGCTTCAACACGTCTTAAATATTCACTGACCGTTTTTTCATTCTGAGCGAATCCGAGCTTACAGTCAGAAATGGCCGACATTCCCAAACCGATCAGCAATTCGTTTGGAGTGGTTGTGTAGCCCATAAAATTGCGGTGGAGTTTTTTTTCGGCTGCTGCAATAGCTAAAGCATCATCCGGTAAAGCAAAATGATCCATCCCGATCTCGCGGTATCCTTCCTGCAAAAAGTTGTTTTTAGCGTATTCATACAACCGGCGTTTCAATTCCGGAGAAGGCAGGTCGGCTTCGTCAAATCCACGCTGTCCGGTTCCTTTCACCCAGGGTACATGTGCATAGGAATAAAGCGAAATGCGATTTGGTTTCAGAAACAATGTTTGTTTCACGGTATTTTTGAATCCTTCCATGGATTGCTTTGGCAGCCCGAATACCAAGTCATGGGAAATACTGCTGAAACCATATTTTTTTGCCTGTTCATGACAGGCAAATACTTGTTCTGCAGGTTGAATCCGGTGAATGGCCTGTTGTACTATCGGATCATAATCCTGGATTCCGAAACTGATTCGTCTGAACCCTATTTTATTTAATTTCTCCAGGTGTTCTTTCGTGGTGGAGTTGGGATGTGCTTCAAAGCTGAGTTCTATTTCCTGAGAGAAAGGAAGTATTTGTTTCAACCCGTTGATGAGCCGTACCAGCTCGTCGGCAGCAAAAAAGGTCGGGGTTCCGCCACCCAGGTGAATTTCTTCAACTTCACTGGCTGGATGCAGGTTTGGAGCTATCAGCAGCCATTCTTTCAATACCGCATCAATGTATCTTTCTTCTACCTGGTGATTTTTCGTAATGTGTTTGTGACAACCGCAAAAAGTGCATAGTGAATCGCAGTAAGGAAGATGAATATAGAGCGAAAGTTTCTTGTTAGTCTCATTGTTTTGCGCTTTCCGGATCAGTGAAATCCAGTCTTTTGCCTCCCATTGCTGCAAATTCCAGTAAGGGACAGGCGGGTAAGAGGTATAACGGGGGCCGGGTACATTGTATTTCTGGATTAACTCACTTGTTGTCATACCAAACTTTTTTGTAAAGATAATATTATGCAAATCTCTGGAAAAATGATGTACATCAGTTTTTATGGAACCGGTAAAATAGTTAACTTTGTGGTAAATAAATTGACGAAGACGAACTTTATGGTGGAAAAATCGCATAAACATGTTAGTTGCGAAGCATGTACAACCAGAGCAGACAGTCTTTTCAGGCAATTTACTCCTGAAGAAGTTGGTAAGCTGAATCACCACAAATCCTGTCAGTTTTACAAAAAAAATCAGACAATTTTTGTTGAAGGAAGTTTTCCACGCGGTGTTTTTTGTATCAATCATGGAAAAGTGAAGGTTTATGCTTTGGGAGACGAAGGAAAAGAGCAGATCGTTCACATTGCAAAGGCCGGAGAAGTAATCGGTTTCAGAGCTATGCTGAGTGGAGAGCCATATAAGCTTTCTGCGACAACCCTGGAGGATTCCAATGTGTGCTTTGTATCCAAAGACGATTTCCTGAATATGATAGATACCAATGTCAGTTTGCGCAATTCATTAATCCAGGAGCTTTCCAGGGAATTGGGAGAACGTGCAATTTTTATTACGAATCTGGCGCAGAAAACTGTTCGTGAGCGTTTGGCGTATTCTCTGATGATCTTGTCGGGTATTTATGGTAACGAATCGATTAATCTTTCCCGGGAAGACCTGGCGAATTTCATCGGAACGGCTACCGAAACACTGATCCGCTTGTTGAAGGAATTCAAAGAAGAAGGCTTGATCGACACACAAACGCGTAAGATTTTCATCCTGAAAAGAGAAGAAATTATTCAATTAGCCGGAGGGCAGAGATAACGATTTTATCATAATCAAAAGATTCCTGTCGAAGTTAATTAATTTTCAGATCAAACAGTTATTTCTGCTCTTCCCAATAAGTTATCAACTGTTTCATAAACCTTTATTTTTGGTTCGTATTTTTATCCTATGAAAAATTTACCATACTCAGTAGAAGAACGCTTTGTTCGCTACGTTCAGATAGATACGGCAGCTGATCCGGAATCGGCTTCTTTTCCTTCCAGCGAAAAACAAAAAGATTTATCGCATTTGCTGGTGAAAGAACTGAAAAACCTGGGAATTAAAGATGCCGAAGCAGATCAGTGGGGTTATGTGTATGCAACGATTCCCGCAACGTCTTCTAAAGAAGGAATTCCAACCATTTGTTTCTGTTCGCATATGGACACGGCCCCGGATTGTTCCGGGACGAATGTGAAACCAATTGTACACCGGAATTATTCTGGCATCCCGATCACTTTACCAGACGATCCGACGCAGGTGATTACTGTTGAAAAGCATCCTTACCTGAAAGAAAAAATCGGTGATGACCTGATTACGGCTTCCGGATTGACACTTTTGGGAGCAGACGATAAAGCGGGAGTAGCTATTATCATGGATCTGGCAGAACAGCTGATGAAAAAGCCGGAAATTCCACATGGAAAGATTCGTATTTTATTTACACCTGACGAAGAAGTGGGGCGTGGGGTAGAACAGCTGGATATGCAGAAATTGAATGCAGATTATGGTTATACGCTGGATTCCGGAGAGCTGGGAGCTATCGAGGATGAATCGTTTTCTGCCGATGCCATGACATTTGTGATCTCTGGTATAAGCACACATCCGGGGTATGCCAAAGGAAAAATGGTACACGCCATGAAGGTTGCCGGAGCATTTCTGGATGCACTTCCGAAAGAGGAATGGAGTCCGGAAACAACCAGTGACAGAGAAGGGTTTGTTCACCCGACATCTATTTCCGGAGGCCTGGAAGAAGTAACCGTAAGTTTTATTATCCGTGATCACGTTACAGCGAAACTGGCAGAATATGAAACCCGCCTGGAAGGAATTCTGAAAGAAGTGATCGTGAAATTTCCCGGAGCGGCTTATACTTCAAAAGTGACGGAGCAATATCGCAATATGAAGGAAATTATCCGTAATGTACCTTTTGTGACGGATTATGCGATTCAGGCGATGAAAAATGCAGGCCTTACTCCTAAACCTACAATCATTCGCGGTGGAACGGACGGTTCACGTATGTCGTTTATGGGCTTACCTTGTCCGAACATCTTTACGGGAGAAATGGCCATTCACAGCCGTCATGAATACGTGAGCGTGCAGGATATGCAGAAAGCAGTCGATACATTGATCGAGTTGGTACAGATTTGGGAAAAACATTAAATAATTCCGAATTTCAGATTTTTTGAATGAAGTAATCCTTAATTGGGTATTGGTAGGTATATGTTCTTATTTATTGATTTTCAGAAAGTTAAAAACTTCAGTTCTATATGAATTTACCAATGCCCGTAATTGACTAAAATGAACAGGAACTACTCTGTTATTTAACCTGTATAACAAGCTATCCATTTTTATTTTCATATTTTTGACGCATAACAATATTGTTCTATGAATAAATATCTGTCGGCAATTCTATCCTTTCTCATCGTCTTTTCTTTTACAAAAGCTCATGCAGGTTGGTATGAATGCTATAATTTTAAGGGAACAATCAGCAAATCTCCCATTACCATTTCAATTCAGGTAAGGGAAGGCTATTTTGGCGAACAGGATAAAAAGCAATTCAATTTAATCGGTGTTTACAAATATGATAACCGCAATAATCCGATAAAACTGGAAGGACAACTCAATACAACAACTAAAAAAGTGCTTTTATATGAGCCGGACAACAGCGGATATACAGCCGTTTTTTCTTTTAATTTTTCTGAAACCGAAATTACAGGCACGTGGACAGATATAAAAACCAATCAGTCGCTTCCTTTGCATCTGACTTTTGTTTCTAAACTCGTTGATACATTAGATGCTTCTCAATTTAAAGATGTACAAATATTGCAAACGGAGGCTTTGCCGGATTTTTACTTTGTGGGCGTTTACTCAAAAACTGCCGAAACAAACAGAGCCAAAATGGATAAGCTGTTAATTTTTAAAAGTGATGACAACTCCTTGTTTCAAACAATAGATTTTGCAGAAGTGGAAAAAAACACAGAGACTGAAACTGGAAATATAATGACGATTATATTTGATAATGTTTCCATTGAAAATGCAGAACGGAAAAAGCTGATGATTTCAAACAATATGGATCAAATGAACGGCTATCTGGAACTCGGCTATAATTCAAAAAAGAAAAAGTTTATATTAAATCCCATTCCTCAATTGGGATGTAGAGAATAAAAAAGCAATGAAATCATGAGTGATGAAACAATATACACCATTTTTTTGATATTTAATCTGTTGGTTTACCTGCTGGCATTTAGTGTTGCCTATTTTAAGAAACAGAACATCATACTTTATTTAATTCTTCTCGGCATATCATTGTACTGTACGTATTCCATTGTATATTATGAACCTTCGGGTTCTTCTGATGCTGCTGGTTATGGAATGGATCGAGGCTATAATATTCTCATTGGAGGAGGTATACAAGTCATTTGCCTGGTAGCTCTTATTATCATTTTTTGTTCGTTTACTGCGGCAAAACAACAAAAATTCATAAATCATAAAAGCAATTGCGGAATATTTTCAACAATCACGGAAACTGGAATTATGTATGCTTTTCGATGTACGCTTTCAATAATGAACAGGACTTGATAAAACTCGGAAAATATTATAGGAATTAGGGTTGATTTATTGATTTCAAATGACACAAAAACACATTTTTTTGATCGGTTTTATGGGGAGTGGGAAAACCACAGTAGGGAAACTCCTGGCCGAACAGCTTCAGCTTCCTTTTGTGGATTCCGATCACTGGATTGAGGAGCGAAACAGGAAAAGTGTCAATGCCATTTTTGAGACGGAAGGCGAAGCTTTTTTCAGAGATCAGGAATGGTTGTTTTTGAATGAAGCGGCAAATTTTGATCCATCCGTTATTTCATTGGGAGGCGGACTTCCGGTAATCGAAAATGCACTTGAATTGATAAATGAAATAGGCGTGTCTGTTTATTTGAATGTAAGTTTACTGACTTTGATTCAGCGTTTGAAGGAAGAGCGGGAGTTCCGCCCGAAATTGAAAGGGCTTAGCGATGCTGAGTTTTATCCTTTTGTAGAAGCATTGCTGAGTGAACGTGTGCAGTTTTATAAAAAAGCCAGATTGTTCATGCCCAATGAAAGGAATAAACCTGGTGAATTAGTTGAAAAGATTTGTAAAGAATTAAATAAACTTAATTTTCAGTTTTTTTATTCATCCTCATCTGATTCATCAATCCCGAAGAAATTGACCTTTTCTCCGAGCAGTTCTTTGCGCAGGAAGTAATAATGCAGGCTTGAATGCCCGATCAGAAAGAAGAACGCAATCTTATCGAAAAGCGTGGTATCATTATACCAGTAAGAGATTCCAAGCAGATACCACATTCCTAAGAGATAAACAGCTCCTGAAATCCAGATGAAATAGATGAAATACAAGTGTTTGCGCCATTGAAGCGCCAGCCCGATAAACATGCCAGCCCAGGCTATGATTGCCAGGTTGTAGAAGGTGATAAGGCTGTTTTGGAAATCATCCCCGCTAAATCCCAGTTCAGCACCTCTACCAGCAATGAGCTGGTGAATATCCAGGCCTTTTTCGGCTTCAATCCAGCTTGTACTGGTCAAAACCACGTATCCGAGAATGATCCAAATCAGGAAAACTGTCCAGATGGCGATTCCGAAATAAAAACTGATTTTGGTATATGAATCCGGGATTTTTTTTCCGAAAATAAAACTTCCAAGTCGTGTTAATATTGGAATAGGACTCTCCAGGTGTGCTTCAAACCCTTCACGAAAACTCTGCTTTTTATTTGAATCACTCACTTAGCGAATTTAACTAATTTCGTACAATGAAAGAGCAGCTGAACGCCGAAAATTGGAGGGAATATCTCATAGAAACGCCTCAAATGGACTTTTCTGATCCTGAAGTGAAGCAATTCATAGCCGATATTCCGGTTTACGCTGATTCGAAACAACAGGCTATTGCAATTTATCAGGCAGTGAGAGATGCTTTTTTGTATGACCTCTACCATCTGGATTTGAGAAGGAAAAGCCTGAAAGCAAGTGTCGTTGTGGGAAAGAAACGCGCCTGGTGCGTTGAGAAATCGCTTTTGGTCTGTGCTTGTTTTCGTGCTTTCGGGTTTCCTTCCAGGCTTGGTTTCGGTATCGTGAAGAACCATATTGGTGTAGAGAAACTGAAGGCTTACCTGAAGCGGGATGAAATCGTTTTTCACGGTTACGCGGAAGTGTGGATTGGGGGGGGGATGGAGCAAATGTACGCCAGCTTTCGATCCGAAAAGCTGTAAGCTGAGTGGTGTTCCTTTACTGGAGTGGGATGGAAGTGAGGATTCTCTGTTTCAGGCATATACAGGAGAGCGTCAATTTATGGAATACCTGCACTTTTACGGAGAATTTCCGGATATTCCTTTTGAGCTGATGCACCGTGAAATGTATAAGTATTATCCGGATCTATTCGGGAATCCGATTGATACGAAGGCATTTTCATTTCATTTTGACCCGATTTGATAATTGCGAATTACAAATTTCTATTGTAGTATCAGGAAATGAAAGCAGATAATAACATTTCTGAAGAAACGATTATATTTGAATAAATTAAAAACTGGGAATGAAATCAGCTCTATTTGTATTGTCCTTAAGTCTGGCAGGAATGGTTCAGGCACAGAAAATCCATTATAATCTCCGGATGACTAAGCCGCAAAATCATTATTTTGAAGTAGAAATGCAGATTTCGGAGTTTAAACCTGGTGATCTGACGGTAAAAATGCCTGTTTGGGCTCCCGGATCATATTTGGTGAGAGAGTTTTCGAAAAATGTGAACCTGGTTCGGGCTTATGATGAGAAGGGAGCAGAGTTAAAAGTGGATAAGACTTCGAAAAATGCCTGGAAAATCAGTGCTACGAAGGCTAAAAAGGTGAGTATTCAATATGAAGTTTACGCATTTGAACTATCTGTTCGTACCAGCTTCCTGGACCTGACTCACGGTTTTGTTTCCAACTCCGGGGTATTTTGCTACCTGGATGGATACAAGGATAAAGCCGGAACGGTGACGGTTTATCCTTATAAATCTTTCAAAGTAATCACCACTTCGCTGGAAAAAACGAATATGCAATTCGGTGATGAACGATCCGAAACCTTCCAGTTTCCTAATTTTGATGTATTGGTGGATTCCCCGTTTGAAGTCGGAAACCAGGAAGTGTTTGATTTTACAGTGGATGATACCAAACACACCGTTGCCTTGTATGGCTCCGGAAATTATGATGTGGATGAACTGAAATCCGATATGGCGCGTATTGTCAAAGCTGAAAATAATGTTTTTGGCAATAAAAATCCGAATAAGAATTACACCTTCATTGTTCACAATGTCGTAAACGGACAAGGTGGGCTGGAACATGTTAATGGATGTGTTTTAAGTGTAAATCGCTGGACGTATGGAAACGGGTACAAGGATTTCCTGTCGCTGGTGGCACATGAATATTTTCACTTGTGGAATGTGAAGCGTATTCGCCCGATTCAGCTGGGGCCGTTCAATTATGATGAAGAGTGCTATACCTCGCTGTTGTGGGTCATGGAAGGTTTTACGTCCTATTACAGTGAATTACTACTGGTAAGAGCAGGGTTTCATACTAAAGATGAATACTTGAGAAAGCTCCAGGGAACTTTGAATTATGTGGAAGGATCAGTTGGTTCACGTGTTCAGCCGGTTTCACATTCCAGCTATGATGCCTGGATCAAAGGTTATCGTCCGAATGAAAACAGCGCAAATACCACTATGACTTATTATTCCAGGGGAGCAGTTTTGGGTGCTTATCTGGATGCAGTCATTATTGATAAATTTAACGGGACGAAGTGTCTGGATCACTTTATGCAATACTTGTTTGACGAGTTTTACACGAAAAAGAACCGCGGATTTACGGAGCAGGAATTCCAGGATGCCCTGGAGAAATTCCTGGGTCAGGATATGGATTATTTCTTCGATAAATATGTGAACGGAACTGAAATTCCGAATTACAACGAAGTATTCAGTAAAATCGGGCTTGACATAACCTATATCGGGAAAGCGGTCATTTCCTTCGGGGCATCTTTGTCTCAGGAAGAAGGAAGATGCATGGTTAAGGGGATTCGCGCGGAAAGTGCTGCCGAAACTGCTGGTTTAAGTGTTGGAGACGAAGTGATCTCTGTTGACAATATTCGCGTTGATAACAGTGCTTTGGAAAGTTATATGGGGGCTTTGGGTGAAGGTGAGACCTGTAAATTGCTGATTGCACGGGAGGAACAGATCATGGAGCTGAATTTTGTGATGAGCATGTATGAACGCCCATCCTTTAAGTTTGAACCCAATGGAACTGCAAAAAACAAGTTTGATTACTGGCTCAGAAATATTTAATTCGAAGGATCAGTCAATCAGGTGATTGTCGATATCATAGCGAACAATTCCGACGATGTTTTTTCAGAATATGATATTTAGAAATTTCGCTGCATTAAAAGAAATTTAATACAGTGTGAAAATAAGTGGTGAAATTTCACAGACTTCGACTAGCGAAGTCTGTGGGAAATAAAAAATCATCAGAATTCTCGTGCAACACATTTATTTAATTGCTCCTGCACATAATTTCATTCTGAGTACACGTTTTGCGGCTGTATCTACAATAGCTTTGAAGTCTGCATCCGAACGGTATTTTGTCAGGATTTCAGCATGTGATTTCATGCAATCCAAAGGCATTAATAAGATGTCTACCCCAGCTTCAATTGCTTTTACGCTGTTATCTTTTACTGCTGTGACTCCTCCCATGTTCATGGCATCAGTTACAATCAATCCCTTGAATCCGAGTTCTTTGCGGAGCAGATCAGTGACAATTACTTTCGAACAGGTTGCAGGAAGCCCATTTGTGTTGTATTTCGGATTATTTACTACCGCCAGATGACCAATCATAATACTCAGTAACCCTTTTTTGATTAATTCCGGGTAGGTTGAAACTTCTTTCAATTCTCCGTCAATAGCCTGAAGTGATTTGTGTGTATCTCCGGAAACGAGTCCGTGCCCCGGAAAGTGTTTTGCTGTAGCGATGATTCCCTGTTCCTGCATACGAGCGATGAATGCATTTGACCAAGGGATATTGTTTGCTTCCGTTTTTGCAAAACCTCTGTAACCAACAGTTCCGTTTTTTGAAAGGTCAACAACCGGTGCGAAGTTATAATTGATTCCAATTGCTTTGAGATTTGCAGCAATAGTATCAGCACATTGATTGACTTCAGCAATGGAAGTGATTTCGTTTGCTTTTTTCACAATGGGTGTTCCCGAAATTTTTCGGTTGAACAAAGTTGGCTCGGCATCTGCGCTGTATAAAAATCCGGGATTTCCGTTCTGGGTGTTTAGTTCGTTGAATTCACTGATCCAGGAGGTAAATTCTGTTTTGGTTCCGTTCAGCATCAAAACACCACCAATGACTCTTTTACCGATCAGCGCTTTAATTGATTGTGGTGTATTTCCCAGGCGACCTGCTGCTGGCATGATCAATTGTGCTACAACTGCCGTATCATCCAGAGTTTTGAATAACGCATCGACATCTTTGTTCAGATCAGTATTTTCGGATAAGTAATCGGAAAGCGTGTAGGCGCGTTTAATTTCAGGTAACTGAGGAACTTTTCGTTCTTCTTTCTGAGATTCCGTTTTTGTCTCTGTATTTTGTCCGCATGCCTGAAGCAAAAAAACAGAGCAGGCGCAAATTGTTATCCAATGTTTCATTTTTACTTTATATCATAGTTGGTACAAAAGTAAGCGGAAAGTTCCCGGAAAATACCTTCGGAACGTTCAGTTATAAACAAATTGTATATGAAATTCTGTTTTTATCAGAAACAGCTTGACCAACTGCGACTCCCAAATTTGAGTTAACGAATCCATGATATGGAGATAGCTGTTTTATACAAGTTAAAGCGATAACACTTAAATTAACCTTTCCGTTCCGAATTTCTATGAATGACAGAAAATTAAAAAACAGAAGAGATAATCTGTTGATTATAAAAATGGTTTTTTTTGTTGAAAAAAATGGAAAAAAATGCTTGAAGGTGTTTTTTGACCAGAACTATTTTATTAACTTCAAGGGAAATACCGAAAAATATGCAAGTGCAAAAAACAACTATACCACATTGGTCCGAAGATGACAAACCTCGTGAAAAAATGATGCTCAAAGGAAAAAATTCTCTTTCAGATGCAGAATTGATTGCCATTCTGATCAGAACAGGAACCGGAAGAAAGTCAGCTGTTGATCTGGGGCGTGAGGCATTGCTGTTAACAAACGGGGATTTGTACGAATTCGGGAAGATCAGGCTTTCCCAATTGTGTGAGATCAGAGGTATCGGGAAATCAAAAGCCATTTCGATTCTGGCCGCACTGGAATTAGGTAGAAGGAGGAAAGAAATTCAGGTTGAGAAACGCCCTAAAATAGATAGTTCAGAGAAAGCTTATGAGGAACTACAGGGATATTTCAGCGATTTGAGCCATGAAGAGTTTTTTGCCATGTATCTCAATCGTGCCAATGAGCTCATGCTGGTAAAGCAATTGTCCATCGGGGGAGTTTCAGGGACCTATGTAGATCCCAAAATTGTATTCAGATACGGAATTGATGCCGGAGCTTCCGCTATAATATTGGCTCATAACCATCCGAGCGGGAATTTAAAGCCCAGTGAATCGGACGAAAAAGTGACCAAACGAATCCAGCAATTCGGAAACCTGATTGAAATGCCAATACTGGATCACCTGATTGTAACAGATAATGGCTATTTTAGCTTCTCGGACCAAGAACTTCTGTAGTAATGCTTCTATACGTAGATGAAATTTCAGTTCGTTTAGTTTATACACTGGATTTTATATTCAGGGAACATGGACTGGAATACCAGTTAACGAATGATAAGCTATTCTTTTCTTCGTACGAAGGAATAAAACTGGCGTATTCGGAGTTTGAATTTGAAAATGCATCCGCGTTGATTCCTGCAGGATTGCTGTTCGAGGAGTACTTTCGGGTAAATGTTCGTATTGAAAAAGGAAGCTGGAACGGAACGGAATGTCTCAGAATAGATGCTATTGACGATCCGTTGGCTGCTATTTTCTATGTTCTCTCAAGATATGAAGAATATCACCCCAGATTTTTAGATGATCACGGACGATTTACGGCCAGCGAGAGTGTACAGCGTAAATTCGGATGGCTCCATTTACAGATTGTCGAACGTTGGATAGAGGCTTTTTTCATGATCTATGCGCCCGGGTATTCGGAGCGATTGATTGCTGACCGACAATTGATTCCGATACCTTCATTCGATATTGACAATACCTATGCTTATAAATGGAAAGAAGGATGGAGGAGCTGGCTATCAACAGCAAAGGATTTGCTTTATAATAACAAGAATCGCCTGAAGGAACGGGGGGTGGTTCAAAATGGAGAACAAAACGATCCGTTTGATTCTTTTGATGAAATTCGGTCCGTTCAGCAAAACTTTCCGGAAACAAGGATTTTTTGGCATTTGGGAGATTTTGGAAAGTATGATGCCAATATTTCCTGGCAGGATCCGAGGCATCAGGCTTTCATCCGGGAGTTTGCTCAGTTTGGCTCCGTCGGATTGCATCCAAGTTATGCCAGCAATTATTCTGATGATAAGTTATTGAATGAAGTAAACAGGATTCAAATGATTACTGGAAAGGTGGGGAAAGAATCCCGGCAGCATTTTTTGAAACTGAATCTTCCCAAGACCTATCTCCGGATGATTGAGCAGGGATTTGAACGCGATTTTACCATGGGATATGCCGACGATTACGGATTTAGAGCCGGAACAGCACATGAGCATTGTTTTTTTGATCTGCTTACTAATAAAGTTTACCCGGAATACCGGGTTGTACCGTTTTGTTACATGGAAGGAACTCTGTTGGAGTACAAGGGACTGACTATTGATGAAAGTTGCCAGGCAGTAGATAAACTGGTTGAAGAAGTGAAACGATATGGAGGTGTTTTTTGTTTCATCTGGCACAATGAAACACTTGCAGAAGCCGGAAAGTGGAAAGGATGGAAAAAGGTGTTTGATTTTACATTAGAACGATTGAAATGAACATAGCGATAGAAACTTTACGACAAAGCGAAACATTTCCCAAAGTTCGGCATGGAGATTCGATTGTACAGTTAGGTTCATGCTTTTCTGCGAATATGTCTTATTGGTTTCGTCGGGCGGGATTCCAGGTTTTAGACAATCCTTTGGGAGTGATTTTTCATCCGATTCCTTTGGGAAATCAAATCCTGCTGGCATTCGGACAGGATGAACTATCCACAATTACTCAAAAAGAAGACGTGTTTGTGAGTTATGATGCCAGTAGTGTGCTTTACGCTCTTGATGAGACTGATTTATACAGGAAATTGCAGGAGCGATTGACGGAACTCAGGGAAGCATTGTCTCGTGCAAAATTGTTGTTTGTTACCTTTGGATCTGCTCATGGGTATCGTTTGAAAGAATCGGGAAATATCGTTGCAAACTGTCATCAGCAACCAAAGAATTCTTTTAAAAAGGAATTGACTGCAGCTGAAAACATGACCAAAATCTGGAAAGAAGCTATAGAAGTAATCCGAAAAGTGAATCCGGAGATTCAGATTGTGTTTACAGTGAGCCCAGTCCGTTACATACGCGATGGTTTGATGGAAAACTCTCTTTCAAAATCGGAACTTTTTCGTTTAACTTTTTTGATGAAGGCAAGTTTGGATTCTGTATATTATTTTCCGGCTTTTGAGTTGATTAACGATGTCCTAAGGGATTACCGTTATTTTGAGTCCGATGGTGTTCATCCGGATTCACGGGCAATGGAATACGTGTGGGAATTTCTTCGTATGGAGCTTTTTTCTTCATCAACCAATGACCTGGTTGATGAAGTGATTAAAATCCGCAACATGGAGGAGCATCGATTGTTGTATCCGGAATCCGGAAAAGCTGCAGAATACCGGGATACGGTAAAACAAAAAAGGGAAAGTTTCCTTTCCCGATATCCGATGGTAGTTTGGTAGTTTTATTCTGTTTTTAAAACAAGTGTTCCATTGTATTCTCTTGGTTCTCCCGGGTTAGGATTTCCTAAAATCACTTTCCAAAGTACTGTTGAGCCGTTTTTCAATAATTCCCCTGTATTGGAATCTACACCATTCCATCCGTTGGAAGGATCTGTCGTTTTGAAAATAACTCTCCCTGACCTCGCATCGTATATGTAAAGTTCAAATGGAGTATTTCTTTTTGTTAATACAAATGGCATGAAAGTAGCTACTCTCGGATCTGTTGAGTTAATATCAAGTGCCTTGGATGCATTGAGTTTGTATTCTTCCGGAATGGAAATGATTTTCTTTTCAGTAACTGTACATCCGTTCTGATCTTTGCTTGATACGGTTACTTCAATATCCGTGCCTTTATACGGATGAACTACAAAGGTTCCATTTTCTACTTCACTTGCATGTTTTTCAACACTCCAGTGAACCGGATTATCATTCCCTGAAACTGAAAATCTGACTGCAGGAATGGCATTTTCATAGATCAATGTCGGATCTACGTGGATGTATAAGTCTGTTGTTGTTCCGTAAACGATTGCAGTTTGTTTTTGATTTCCGCTCTGAACTTCAATCATACCTTCACTGCTAGCGGTAAAGGTCTTTTTGGAACTGGGTTTTATTGTCAGCAGATTTTTTTCATTTTGAATTACCTGAACTACCAGATTTTCATTCGGGTTGGTAATTTCAACTTCATCACCAACACAATATTTCGGTTTGTTGAAAGTTACTGGCAGTATATTGGGCTTGGATGAATTTACATCCGTTGGAGTCGGTTTTGTAGCCAGAATCAGGCTTTGAAGGCCTTCTGTTTCTTTTTTAACAGGCTCATCTTTTGGATTGGAACTTGGATGAACAACAGCAGGACGCGAATAGTTCTGAGCAACAACCATATTTGATTCCTGATGAATATCTGTTTGCTTTTCTTTTGTATGAAGAGTATTGGTTTGAGGGGCAACAGTATGCTGAAAAGCTGCTTTTCGGTTTTGCTTTGTCGTTTGAGAATTTTTAATATTCTGAGTCAGTGCAGGAATATCTTTTTGAGTATTTCCGGCAGATTCAGATTGAGAATTCATCGTAAAGAACAAGGCAGAACCGACAAGTACAGTCCCGATTGATGCTGCAACCCACCATTTACGGTAGAATGGAGAAGGAGAAGTTCCGTCCAGGCGTTTGGACATAGATTCCCATGCTGCCTCATTATAAGGCAATTCATGGTTTTCAAGTGACTCCTTTATAAGCTGTTCAATGTTTTTCATTGAGCAATTTTTGTAAATTTTTGTTTCAAATAATTTTGAAGATTCATCTTGGCTTTGGCTAAATTAGACTTCGATGTTCCTTCACTGATTTCCAGTATTTCTGCAATTTCCTTGTGTGTGAATTCTTCCATTACATATAGGTTAAAAACTGCCTTGTAAGCTGGAGAAAGCTTATTAATGGCTTCCAGCGCAACTTCGGCCTTCAATGAAGTGATTTCCCATTCCTCTTCGAAATCATCTTCTTCAGGAAGATATTTGAAATCATTGTCATTGTTGGACAGCATGAAATCTTTTTTTGATCTTCGGATCGAATCAATTGCCGTGTTTACAATAATTCTTCTTATCCAACCTTCAAAAGATCCCTTCTTGTCGTAATTCTTAATGTGTTCAAAGACCTTGATGAAACCTTCCTGTAAAACTTCCTGGGCTGAATCTTTATCGCGAATATACCGTTGACAAACAACCAGCATCTTCCCGTAAAACTTCTTGAATAACTGTTCTTGTGCTCTTCTGCCTGAAGATTTGCAGCCTTCAATTATTTTATCCAATTCCCAATTCTGTTCCACTGTCTCAGCTCAATAACGAAGGATTGTCAATAGGGTTGCTTTCTGATTGAAAAATTTAAAAAACGGAGCCCCCTTCCAGGATCTTTATAAATTTTGCATCCCCAGTTTTGAATTTTTCAAATAAGGTGTTTACAAATAACGTTATTTCTATATAAAATTACAGCAGGAGCAAAGTTTTATTCGTAAATTCGTTGCACTTTAAGGAACTAAATTATCATTTTAATTATAAAACAATGAAAGTAACAGTTGTTGGAGCTGGAAATGTAGGTGCAACTTGCGCTGATGTTCTTGCTCACAGAGAAATTGCCAATGAAGTGGTTTTGTTGGATATCAAGGAAGGTTTTGCAGAAGGAAAAGCTTTGGATATCTGGCAGACTGCGCCAATTAACTTGTACGATACACGTACGGTAGGTTCTACAAATGATTATTCAAAAACTGCTGACTCTGATGTAGTCGTTATTACTTCAGGTCTTCCTCGTAAACCGGGAATGTCACGTGATGATTTGATCGCAACAAACGCGGGAATCGTTAAAACTGTTACTGAGAATATCGTGAAGTATTCTCCGAATGCCGTAATTATTATCGTTTCTAACCCGTTAGATGTAATGACTTACTGTGCATACCTGACTGCAAAAGTAGATTCTAAGAAAGTATTCGGTATGGCTGGTATTTTGGATACTGCCCGTTACCGTGCTTTCTTAGCTGAAGAACTGAATGTTTCTCCGAAAGATATTCAGGCTGTTTTGATGGGGGGACATGGAGATACGATGGTTCCGCTTCCTCGCTACACAACAGTTGGCGGCATTCCTGTAACGGAATTAATCGATTCGGCTAAACTGGGTGC
Organism: Fluviicola sp.; assembly: GCA_031260455.1. GTDB lineage: Bacteria > Bacteroidota > Bacteroidia > Flavobacteriales_D > Crocinitomicaceae > Fluviicola. The sequence continues at coordinate 1,553 of JAIRJW010000002.1, read as the reverse complement.
TATTATTGAGCGTACAAAAGTTGGTGGAGGTGAGATCGTTAAACTGCTGGGGACTTCTGCATGGTATGCACCGGGAGCGGCAGCAGCTCAGATGGTGGAAGCGGTTATTCGTGATCAGCGTCGTGTATTTCCTGTTTGTGCGTGGTTACAAGGAGAGTATGGTATGAAAAATATCTATTTGGGAGTACCTGTAATTCTGGGTAAAAACGGTATCGAGAAAATCATCGAACTGGATTTGAATGCGGATGAGCGTAAATTGCTGGAAGAATCCGCTACTGCGGTAAAAAGCGTAATGGATGTTCTGGATAACATGAATGCAACTGCATAATCGATTCCAAACAATATACGTATTGAAAAAGGTTGTCATTTTGTGACAACCTTTTTTGGTTTTTATCGTGTTTGAAAATGCAAGAGATGATTTATTCAAATTAGAGCAGTTTTCAAGGCTTTTCACTTTCATACCTCGTATAATGCTTTTTCAGATTGTATTTCCACCTTCAGCTTTTCCCGCTCTTCTTGGCATTTAAGATCAAAACCAAATTCTATAAACTGCAAATACCTTTAGGTTTTGTTATTCAGAACTATCATCTGAAATTCCCATACAAGATTGGAATATTTCAGCTATCCGCTGAATGTTAAAGCTTTGATTTATGGATGATTTTCATAGACCCCGATATCCGGTGGATTGTTTCTGGCGATACCCGTTAAATCCATTGGAGTGGTATAATTATTGTCTCCCGCGTTATACAAACTGGAAGAAGTGGACGTAAATCTGAAATTGTTCTGAGACGGATTTATAAATAAAGGATTGTTTTTATTGCAGGATGTAAACATCGGATTACTCAGGTTATTTTTAAGAATTATGGAGTTTCGGAAGTGAAAATTCAGTGCTAAGCCACCAGTTTGGATGGTATCAATTGCCAGATGCTCGCCATTACTTCCGTATATGACACAGTTATTGAAATTGGCATTCGGGATCTGAGCAACGAAAGTGCCCTCCGAACTGGTATAATAATTGGAAATTCCCACGGCAGGATATGAGCCTTCACCGCTTCCATAGCCCAGGAAATCACACTGGTTGAAAGTGAAATCTGCTCCCTGAAGCACCAGCAATGAATAAACTCCGGAATTGTGAACCAGTACGTTTTCTCCATATACTTTCGGTCCGTCGAAGAGGAAAAGTCCATAGCTTGCCGCATTCAGGATCTCAACATTTGACATGGTCACCGTATTCTGATTGTATGCCTGGTCGCGGGAAGTAATTTGAATTCCGGCGATCGCATTTTTAATGATGACGTTGTCTATCAATGAAGGTCGTGCCTCGTGATAATAAACGCCGTAGTACTGACCAGAAACATCGTTGTATGAAGCTTCCAGCCGGTCTCCCTGAATGGTTACTTTATTGGTGTAATCACCATCGATATTGAGTGTTCCTTTATAATTCCAGAGCATGGAATTTTTGTGCAAATAAATGTGTGTACCACCAATGATATTCAATGTTTTGGCAGAATCCACAATGGCAGAACCATAAATTACGTGAGGTTTGTCGTTCA
>JAIRJW010000035.1 GCA_031260455.1 Fluviicola sp. | reverse complement strand
TGTTGAAAATCAAATCAATCACAGACCACGAAAAAGATATAACTTTAGATCTCCAATAGAAATGTTTAACCAAAAGTTGCATTTATAAGTTGAATGTACGTTTCGCAATATTGCGAATTCAAATTCAAGAATATCAAGTGGAGAGCATATTTTAGAGAAAAATCCGGATGATCTTCCAGCAATTTATGAATTCCATTTGGGCAATCTACTAACATTAAGAGTTCAAGGGTTATAGCTCCTAATCGCAATATTGCGATTTCGAGTTGAAACAAATAAAAATCCAAACGAGATGCTTTTCTACTTAATCATTTTGCAAATTCCGTAACTCAGAAATTCCCACAAAATTTCATTGCTTCCGCCATTCGAATTCGTATTTTTGCATCAAATTAAAACGGCACCCATGGCAGTAAATACACTTAAGAGATCAACTTCTGAAGCACTTTATGAAACAGCGAAAAACTATTTTCCTGGCGGAGTAAACTCTCCGGTAAGAGCATTCAAATCTGTTGAGGGTTCTCCGTTATTCATCAAAAAAGGAAACGGAGCATTTATTTGGGACGAAGATGACAATGAATTCATCGATTTCTGCGGGAGCTGGGGACCACTTATTCTGGGCCACAATCACCCGAAAGTATATGAAAGAATCGTTGCTGCACTTGGAAATGGTGCTAGCTTCGGTGCTCCTACACGCCTGGAAAATGAATTGGCTGAGTTGATCCTTTCTAAAAATCCGTTCATTGACAAAATCCGTTTTACAAGTTCCGGAACCGAAGCTGTCATGTCTGCAATCCGCTTGGCAAGAGGATATACAAACCGTACTAAAATCGTGAAGTTTGAAGGTTGCTACCATGGCCATAGTGATTCCTTGCTGGTAAAAGCAGGATCCGGTTTGATAACTTTCGGAAATACTTCCAGCGCAGGAGTTCCGAAATCTTTTGCCAATGAAACATTGGTTTTGCCACTGAATGATTCTGAGGCGCTGCAAAGTTGTTTTGAACAATTCGGCGAAGAAATTGCCTGCGTCATCATCGAGCCGATTCCTGCGAATAACGGGTTGTTACTCCAGAAGTTAAATTTTTTAAAAGAACTACGTGAAACTTGTACAAAATATGGAGCTTTGTTGTTTTTCGATGAAGTAATTTCCGGGTTTCGCGTGGCATTTTCAGGAGCAGCAGAATTATATGGCATTGCTCCGGATCTGGTTACTTATGGAAAAATCATCGGAGGTGGTTTGCCAGTCGGAGCTTATGGTGCGAAAAAAGAGATCATGAGCTGTGTGGCACCCGACGGACCAGTTTACCAGGCAGGAACCTTATCCGGGAACCCGGTTGCAATGGCTGCAGGATTGGCACAACTGACCGAATTGAGTAAACCCGGTTTCTACGAAGACCAGGAACGCAGAACCAAATTGTTTACTGATACTATTAACAATCACGCCCAGGCTAAAGGATATGCTTTCGAATTAGTAACTATCGGTTCCATTTTCTGGATTTCCTTTGACAACTCCAAACACATCCGTGCAGCAGAAGAAATCAATCCGGACATGATCCCTTTCAAAAACCTGCATCACGCTTTGCTGGAAGAAGGTATTTATATAGGGCCAAGCGGATATGAGGTTGGTTTTATCTCACAGGCACATACAAACGAATTGCTGGAAAAAGCGGCGCAGTTGTTTATTAATGCTTTGGATCGTATTATGAATTGATTTGACGGTGTTTTTGTATTTTCGGTTGTATAATTATCAATATGAAACAACTAGTTCTCTTTTGCCTTTTTTCTTTTTACTTTACAATTATGGCCAGGGATAAGAACTACCAAAAACCAAATCTTATATCGGTGAACGCGGATTAAACAGGTTCTTTTTTGACGGCTTCCTGGCAATCGGATAGACTAGAGGAGCGGAAAACGGAAAGAAAACAGGAGCTGATCTTTGGGGCGGAACCAATGATTTCAGAATCGGGAGTAATTTCTATTTCGGAAAAGGAGTTAAACCTGTTATTTTCAGATTATCTTATTTTCGTACAGGGATTTATATTGCTGATGTCGTAAGTTTTTTCGGTGTTTTACCCAGTTTGGGGCTAGGAAAGCATTCAGCATGAGGCACAAAGGCCAATTCGATTGAACCTGTGTGCATTGGTGTGACTGCAATTTTAGATGATATTTTCCATCCGGATACGGAGCTCTATCCTTACTTCTCCGGAGAGGTCAAATTCAATTTCAGCAAATTCACCTTCGGAGTGGAATTCTCCTGTAAAAAGACAAGTTACTCCCACTTCTCTTCGTTAAATTATTATCGTTTGTATTATTTTGGTTTCAGTTTGGGCGGACGTTTTGGCAAAAAACTTCATTTTTCTGATTAAAACCCGTTATCTTTCCATCATGAAATTAGTAACAGAGAATTTTCCTTTGGGAAGTTATTTTTATTTCCGAGTTGATTCTCTTTATTACCTGTTTCAACTTTTGGCATATTCCCCGGAACAAATCCTGGTGCAGCGCTTCTGGTCGAGTACCAATACTCCTTCCATGGAAAATTTGCATCTTTTTGATGTCAGAAGCACTTGTTCGAAACTAAATGAAACAGATAATGACCTCGTTTTGATCGGAAAAGAAGAAATTAGTGCCAATCAATTGAAAGAGATAGATCAATACCTAAAAATCAAAATCGGAAAAGAAGCACGCCAAACAGAATTCCTACAATTAAAATCCGATGCCTTACAGGCTTTCGAAAAACAGCAATACGAAGAAGCAATTCGCTTATTTTCACTTGCTGCCCCATATTCCAAATATGATATTGAATTATATGAAAAACGTGGGTTAAGCTATTTTAAGTTGAAAAACTATTCGAATGCCCTGGCAGATTTTGAGTATTATCTGATCCACAAATCTGATAATGCAGCAATAGCAGAATTGGCAAAACTGGCTAAAGATAAAATGAATATGCAGTTAAAATAATTACGAAAAATCAATTTTTTCAATTTTTCATTCCGCTAAACCCAATCCTTCAGTACCTTTTTCACAAGTTTTTTTCTCAATTTCCGCAACACTTTGTCTCTGGAGTTAATTCCGCCAATCTTCAGAAGATCAGTGTAAACCAGCTTTCCTTCCCGATAGAAATGAAATTCGAAAGTCACTGAAACAATATCTTCTTTATAAATTGGGAAGAGGTTATCCGCAGCCAGGTCTTCTGCCAGAGTCATATTTCCGGAAGAAGGCTTGAAGCGGTTGTCGAACCCACGAACAGAAACCAACATCATAGTGTTGATCCCTTTAGCAGCAAGCAACTGTGCTATTGAATCCGTCATCAGAACTTGCGGATCGCTTCCTGCTTTCAATACATTCAAAGAAACCATGTTTTTTATTTTTACCCCTGAAAGCACATCGGAAATAGCAATTTCCAGTGAGAACTGATCTGCCTGTTTATCCAGGTGACTAACAATTAGTGTGTTTCTCAGTTTTAGAGGAGGAAATTTCGCTTGTCCGAATCCAAACAAGCAAAGCATTAAAAACAAGAAGCTTAACAGTGACTTTTTCATAGTTTAGAATATTTTTTCAGCGATGGTTTTTACACTTTCAGAAGTGGACATAGTGTAATAGTGAATTCCAGGTACTTTCGCTTTTTTCAACTCCTGTGACTGGTGAATTCCCCATGCTACTCCAACTTCAAATACATCTTTATTGGTTTTACATTTCAGCAGATCCTTACTCAAATCTTCCGGAAGATCAATGTGAAATGCCTTCGGCAGAAAGGAAATGTGATTCAATGTTGTAATCGGCTTGATTCCCGGAATAATCGGAACGGTAACTCCGATTTCCCTGCAGGCATTCACAAAATCAAAATACTTCTGATTGTCAAAAAACATCTGCGTCACAATGTATTCGGCTCCGGCATCTACTTTTGCTTTCAGATAATTCAGATCCGTGCTCAGGTTCATCGCTTCAAAATGTTTTTCAGGATAACCCGCCACACCAATACAGAAATCCGTCGGAGCTAGTTCAATGTCTTCCACCAGGTAGCGCCCCTGGTTCATATCGGTGATCTGGTTAATCAGTTCTACTGCATATTGATGTCCTTCCGGATCCGGCTTGAATGTAGATTCCGTTTTAATTGAATCTCCTCTCAGAGCAAGTACATTATCTATTCCCAAAAACTGCAGGTCAATGAGCGCGTTTTCCGTTTCTTCCCGTGAGAATCCGCCGCAGATTAAATGCGGAACTGCATCTACGTGGTATTTATTCATGATTGCTGCACAAATCCCAACTGTTCCGGGTCTTTTGCGGATCGCAATCTTTTCAAGCAGTCCTTTTTCGCGTTCTTTGTAGATAAATTCTTCGCGGTGATAAGTAACATTGATATATTTCGGTTTGAATTCCATCAGGGGATCAATTCCGTCATAAATAGATTGAATATTCACTCCTTTTAGCGGAGGCAGGATTTCGAAGGAAAATAGCGTGTCTTTCGCTGTGTTTAAATGATCGATAACTTTCATACCTTCAGAGAGGATATATTACAAATTGGGGTCAAAGATACACCAAATCTTATGTTACATGCCCTTTTCAATGATGTGTTTCGCAAATAATGTTAAAAAGAACTTAGTTATGAAACAAAATCAAAAAGTGTCCGTTATCTTTGTATACACTAACATCAGAAGTAATTGAGATATGTTACTTATTAGATGTTAGAGGTTAGTTTTCATAAGTAGTAGTAGTTTAGGTTGGAACAAGAGAGGAGCGCCTGCTTCTCTCTTGTTGTTTTTATAGCTCTGTTTTTGATTTTGGAAAGCGCTCCACCTGAAAATAATCCGTTGAAATTCTTTCTCATACAATTTTATAAAATTGTGTGGAATGTTTGGTTTTACTGGTGTTTCAGCACGGTTTACCGGATGTTTCTCTACCCAAATTCCACCTTCTTCGCCCCCGGGTCGTTAAAAGACGTTAATTACACTTTCCACATGTACCAAAACACAAAATCCCCCGTTAAAGAGGAAATAAGTAGTAGTTAGGTTTAGTTAGGTAGCGTGTGAAGAGAGACATATTTCCAGTCTCTCTTCTTTTTTATTCCTTTATCAAAGCTCCTGACAAATCCACCAGGTAAGAATTATTGTTCCCGAGATTTTCCCAAACCAGTTTGATTCGTTTTCCGACAAATGCATCCAGGTGATAAGAAATTCCGAGGTTCTCGTAAAAATGCTGATCCAATTCTTTGAAAGGAAGATTTCCAAACTTCGGGTTGGAAGGAACCTTACTTCCCGGCAAAATAACCAGATGTTCCCCATTATTCATTTTCCATTCTCCCACCGTTCCTGAATGAATATACTTCGTATAAACCGGTTCTTTTCTACTATTCTGAAAAACGATTACCAACACCATCAGATCCGTTTCATTGTGGAATTCAGCCTCAATTTGTCCCTTTTTCTGCCCCAAATCCTTCGTGCCGATATATGACTTTATATAACCATTTTCTTTAGTAAAGAATTTTGTAAACGGAACCGAGTCATTGTTTCCCCAATGCCGATATATTTCTTGAAAAAGTTCGTTATTCCAGTTGCGTTTTGGAGTTAAATCAACCCCGACAAAAGGAATATTGGAATCCAGCTGCGCATCCTGAATCATTCGGTGCTCACTTTTGGCCTCTGTAATGAGTGAATCAAGTTTGATCCTCTCTTCCTTACTAAAGAACATATAAGCTGTTTGTTCCTGTGCAAGATTCTCTTCCGGATTCGCATCGATGAAAAACAAGGCAATCATTCCTCCAATACATAAAACCAGGAGCAGAATAATGATGCTTAAACGCAACCAGGAAACCCGCGTCGATTCAACCACAATCTTTCCTTTTTTAACATCCGCTCCGAATTCGCGGAGTTGCTTCTTATGCTCCGCCGTATAGTTTACCTGCAACAATTTAGTGCTCAGATACATCAGGAAACGGGAAGAACTTTTCGGATGGTAAGCCAGGCTCATAAAAAATTCCAGTAGTTGCGTTTTAACGCGGTAGTGATTCACATTCAGCAAATTCAACGCACTAATCAGGTTTTCGCTTAAGAACTGATCCGTTTGGCGATGTAAATCCGTGTCCTTCCTTGCCTCCCCCAACATTCTTTCCAATGCTTCCTTTTGCCGGAAAATCCATTCCGAAAGCGAATCCTGAACCAGGTTTTGCTGATGAGCTGGTAATAAAACAGAATAACTCATGAAAAAATGAATATTCTTATCGGAAATCCTGTTGAATTTTTCCGTGAAAAGCGGGTACAGAAAAGGCTCGATAAATGCTTTGTATTCCTCAAAAAGGGCATGCTTCCCGATTTGGGAAGTATCGCTGAACAACTCTGTAAATTCACATTGCTCAAGCGCATTGTTCAAACTTCGGTTTTCTTCAGTCCAGGAAACAAAAATGAGTTTTTTCGAATCTGAGAATAATTCAAAAAAAACAAATTTCTCCTTTTCCGAAGTTTCCGGGAATAATTTGTTACAACTCTTGAAGAATGCCCGCCGCTGGTCTTCTGAAAGCGGAAAATGAAGATTTGGATTTTCTTTCTTGAAGGCATTTAAGCGGAGATACTTCATTACATGTAATTGATTGACAGCCTGAAAATACTGCTTTTTAAGCAATTAAACCTTTTCAACTCTTGAACTGTCTCCTTCCGGTTTGAAAAATTGATAACACAAATTTTTCGGGCGTCCCTAATTAAAAAATAATCAGCGCTTCAGGTACTGGAGTGCTTTTTGAACTTCCTTGTCATAAGAAGCGATCACAAAAAAGTACCCTTCCTCGATGAACAACTGGCGGGCAATTTCCGCTTTCAGGATGTGTTTAATCAGGTCTTCACTTCTTTTGAAATCGGCTTCCATGTAACGAACTCCCAGTTTTCCCCCATCTTTTATCAATGCCTGAACCAGTGTATTCGGTGCGGAAAAACTACTATTGAATTGCTGAATGGTCGGCCACAAAGTGCGTTTGTTTGCCACAAAGTCGAATGCAGCCTGCTGAAATGCTCCCGAATATCTCAAAGACAAATAATAGAACGTTGAATTGGATGTGTCGAGCGGAACAAAAATGTCCGGCATAATTCCTCCCCCATCGTAAACAGTTCTCCCTTTCAGCGTTTTGAATGGATGTGCATTTTTAAAGACAGAAGAATCCGGAGCGAAATACTCTCCGCTGTCTCTTCTTTTCTCATCGCTGTGGTAATAATCTTCATAACTGTCACCAAAAGGTTTCTGGATACAGCGGCCCGAAGGAGTATAATAACGGGCAATCGTCAGGCGCACATCACTTTTGTCCGACAAGGAAAAATCCTGCTGAACTAATCCTTTTCCGAAAGATCTTCTCCCGATAATCACTCCCCGGTCATTATCCTGGATCGCTCCGGCTAAAATCTCCGATGCAGAAGCGGAATTCTCGTTGATCAGAACAACCAGCGGAGCACTTTCCAATAAACCGCCACCCCTTGAGTAGCGGGTTGTGCTCGCATATTTTTTACCTTTGATGATTACTATTTTCTGTCCGGCAGGCAGGAACTCATCTGCAATTTTTACCGCCCCATCCAGAACGCCTCCACCGTTGTCGCGCAGATCAAAAATCAGTTTTTTCATTCCCTTGCTCTTCAATTGCTGAGTAGCGAAGTGAAATTCCTCCGCACTGGAAACAGAAAAACTCTCCAGGCGAATATAACCTGTACTTCCATCCAGCATTTGAGCGCACACAATGGATGGAATTGGGATGATTCCGCGAACAATCGTTTTCTCGATTTTTTTGAAATCCCGGTAAATCTGCACCTTCACTTCCGTGTTCGGTTCGCCTTTCAGTTTCCCCAGAATATCATCATTCTTTATTTTTTTGCTGGCGATATTTTTTCCGTCAATCATCAGGATTCTATCTCCTGCCTGAACACCCACTCTTGCCGAAGGAGAATTCGGAACAACATTCGTAATACACAAGGTATCCCGGATAATTGCAAAACGAATTCCGACGCCTCCGAATTTTCCGTCGATTTGCTCATTCACTGCCTGTAAATCCTCAGAAGGAATATAATTTGAATGCGGATCAAGCTCGTGAAGCATGTCGGAAATCGTTTTCTCAAACAACTTCTTACTTTCAATGGAATCCACGTATTCCCGGTCCAGCAAGTCGATGATTTCCTGCATCTTGGAATAATTCCCGGATTGTAGCTTCCCATTTGTTCCAGCCTGATTCAGTCTTGATCCGATCAATAACCCAACAGCAAGGAAAACCATCAGCAAGGTTGGATAAGTAAAAGTATATTTTCTGTTCATTTAATTCAGAACTGGGATGTGAACCACTTCTACTCCTGCGCTTTTGAGAAAATCAACGCCGGTAGTGTCTTTGTATTCCATCATGTAAACAACACGTCTGATTCCTGCCTGAAGAACCAGTTTACTGCAATCTTTGCACGGAGAAAGCGTGATGAAAAGCGTAGCGCCACTGCAATCATTAGTAGAACGCGCTACTTTGAGAATGGCATTTGCTTCGGCATGAAGTACATACCACTGTGTCTCGCCATGTTCGTTTTCACAACAGTTCGAAAATCCGGCTGGTGTTCCATTATATCCATCCGAGATAATTCTTCCATCGCGTACGATCAGCGCACCTACTTTTTTTCGTTCGCAATGCGACAATTCCGCCCAGGTTTGAGCCATTCTCAAATAAGCCTTATCATAACGCAATCGCTTTTCTTCGGTAATCTCTTGTTCTGCAAACATGCTGCAAAGATAAAATTTAATCAGGGATGGTGAATTTATATCCGACTCCCCTGATTGAATGAAAAAACTGTGGATTTTTTGGATCTTCTTCAAAGATCTTTCTAAAACTCAAAATGTAATTATCAATCGTCCGGCCAGTCGGAAACTGGTCATTTGTCCACAAAGTATTCAAAATTTCATCTCGTGAAACCACCTCATCCTTTCGGGCATAAAACAGTTGTATCAATTCCATTTCGCGCTTACTCAGTTCTTGTTTTTCTCCCGAAACCAGGTTTTCAACTTCAAAAGACGCCGGGAGCACCCTGCAATTCCCGATACGGATTTCGGAAGGAACAACTGCCTGTTTTTTCATCGGCTGAACCAGAATGGAACAACGCAGGATAAACTCTTCCAGGTCAAAGGGTTTGGACAAATAATCATTGGCTCCCAGTTTCAATCCGGCAATGCGGTCTATAGTGTTTCCCTTTGCCGAAACAAAAATGATTGGTACAGAAGATACTTCACGATAAACCCGGCAAATATCCAGTCCGCTCACCTCCGGCAGCATCACATCCAGGATCACAAGATCGTACTGGCTTAGCTGGTCCTTTATTTTCAGGGCTTCCCTCCCGTTATTGACCGTTGTCACCGAATAACCCTCCAGTTCCAAGTTGAATTGAATTATTTCCAATAAACTTTGTTCGTCTTCAACAACCAATATCTTAATCATGTGACAAACTTCTATAAAAATGTGTTTTCAAGTTGGAATCTTCTGTTAAAAGAGTGTAATTTTGAGAAAACTATAAAATAAAACAGGTATTATGCTAAAATATCTTTTCATGCTGGGCATATTCTTGTCATTTTCCAAAGTATTCAACGCCCAGATCAGTGAAGGAGGAAGGCCCCTTGGTTTAATGAAGGTATCCACCTTTGACATCTCTCCCTTTCAATATGCGCCAACGGTGCTTTCACTCGCAAAACCGGACATTGCTTCGGCAAAAAGCGAAGATCTCATGAACGATTCCAAAGGAGCCTATCGTGTAGGTTTGAATATTCCCGTATCGATTAACATGTCGAATTCCGGTTCCTGGACGCAACTTGCGGACGGTACGAAAGTGTGGAGATTGATTATTTCCAGTAAAGATGCCAAAGCCTTGGGACTTTATTTTTCGGAAGAAGTGCAGATTCCGACCGGAGGAAAGTTGTTTGCTTACAACGGGAACGGACGCCAGATTTTAGGAGCATATACCTCTGCAACTGATGATTTCCAGGCAATGGAAATGGTTCAGGGAGATCAGATGTACCTGGAATACAGTGCACCAGCATGGGTACAGGAACTTCCTGTTTTCAATATCCGGGAAGTTGTTTACTTCTACCGGGGTGTAGAAGATCACGTTAGTGTTTTCAGCAGTGAAGCCCAGCAGGAAAAAGCATCCAGCTGTGAAGTAGATGTAGCCTGTTCGGAAGGAAATAACTGGACAAACCAGATCAAAGCCGTGGTTCACTACACATTCAACGATGGAACGGGAACTTATGTTTGTTCCGCATCGACGATTAACAATACGGCAAATGATTGCAAACCGTACATTCTGACAGCATGGCACTGCGGACAACGCGTTGCGGGTCAATCCATTTCTACCTGGGTGTGGTACTGGAACTATCAGAAAACAAGCTGCGCAACCGGTACAGCCAATTCCTCCGACCCGTCGAAAGGAAGTAAAACCATGACTGGCGGGACTGTTCGTGCTTCGGCAGGAAACGGAACCCTGAACAATCCTCCGGGACAGTATGAAGTTGCCGGATCGGATTTTTACCTGGTAGAATTGAATGCTCAACCTCCCGCTTCCTATAATGTGTACTATGCAGGTTGGGACCGAACAAACAATGGTTCGGCAAGCGGAGTCGGAATTCACCACCCGGCAGGAAGTGCGAAGAAAATTTCGACATATACGCAAGCCCTGGCCGGAGCAACTTACAATAACGGTGCTTCGAACGCACACTGGAGAGTATTCTGGGCGGCTACAACAAATGGCCATGGTGTGACGGAAGGCGGATCCTCCGGATCTCCTATTTTCAATTCAAATGGATTAATTGTAGGACAGCTTTCAGGTGGTGCTTCTGCCTGTACAGCCAATGGTGCAGGATCAGGAACCGGTCCGGACAAAAATGACCTCTACGGAAAAATCTATGCAGATTGGGATCAGAACGGAACAACTGCCAGTGCACAGCTGAAACCGTGGCTGGATCCGAACAATACCGGTGTTATTTCACTTGCAGGAACTGCAACTCCTTGTTCGGCAATATCCAATCCTCCGGTAGCGGATTTTATGGCAAACCCTACAACTGTGAGTGTCAGCGGAACAACCCAAATCACCGATCTTTCCACCGGAAACCCAACGAGCTGGAACTGGGCCATTACCCCTTCTACCGGCTGGACATACGCTGGCGGAACTTCTGCCTCTTCCCAGAATCCACAGGTGACTTTCTCTGTTGCGGGAACCTATAATGTGCAACTAACAGCATCCAATTCCAACGGGACCAACACTAAATTAAAAACAAACTACATCGTAGTAACTGCTATTACTTCTCCTTGCGCGGCCACATCGATTTATTGTGATGAATTTATTCAGAAAGTAACTCTGGAGTCGATCAACAATACAACAGGTTGTACGAATTACGCTAATTACAACCTGAGTACTACTTTATACAAGGGACAACAATACAGTATTACAATCATTCCGCAGATTACTGGTCAAAATCCGGGAACTGCCTATGTTGGTGACGAAATTGCCGCATGGATCGATTTCAACGGCGATTTTGATTTTGGAGATGCAGGAGAACAAATTGCTTTTGTTTCCGTCACCGGAGGAAATTCGCTGGTATTTAACTTCAGTGTTCCGACAACAGCTGTTACAGGAACTGTAAAAATGCGCGTACGCATCGCATTCAATGCGGCTCAGGGTGGAGAAGGTCCGATTATGCCCTGCGGAACAACCAATTACGGTGAAGTGGAAGATTATGACATTCTCCTGATGAATTACCTGGGATTGGATCAGAATGCCTTGCAGTCAATTGCAATTTACCCGAATCCGGCAACCAATGAAGTTAATGTGGACCTTTCCGGCATGGAAAACGAAACCATTTCCGTAGAATTGCTGGATATGACCGGTAAAGTGTTACAGGTTCGAAATAAAATCACGAATCATACGGAAACATTTGACCTGACCAACCTGGCGAAGGGAAGTTATCAGCTTCGCATTACGGATGGAGTTGTTCAACGGGTTGAGCGAATCGTAAAGTTGTAGATTGAAGCGTCATGCAGCTATAGTCAGCGTTATCAATGATTTGAACACAGATCAGCGGGTGCATAAGATTTGTACGTTTATTGAAAACCAAGGATACGATGTGCTTGTGATTGGACGGGTACTCAAATCCAGCCAGAAAATGGAAGCTCGCAGCTACAGGACTAAACGTTTCCGGATGTTTTTCGAAAACGGGCCGTGGTTTTATGCCTGGTTCAATTTCCGTTTGTTCTGGTTCCTGCTTTTTTGTAAAGCTGATATCCTGGTTTCAAACGACTTGGATACGCTTTTGCCCAATTACCTGGTTTCAAAAATCAGGAAGAAGAAACTGATTTACGATTCCCACGAATATTTTACCGAAGTTCCGGAGCTCATCAGTCGCCCAAAGGTAAAAGCTGTTTGGGAACGGATCGAGCGTTTCATCTTTCCGAAACTTCAATTTGTGAGTACGGTTAATGATTCGATCGCACAAAAATACAGGGAGAAATATGGCCTCACACTAAAAGTTGTGCGCAACGTTTCTCCCCTTTGGAAGCCATCTGTTGTAAAAAGCAAAGCAGATCTCGGAATCCCGGAAGGAAAACATATCCTGATCATGCAGGGTGCAGGCCTGAATGTAGATCGCGGAGTTGAAGAAACCATCCGGATAATGCCCTATCTGGAAAATTGTGTTTTGATTATTGTGGGCGACGGAGATGTCATCCCAGAGATGAAAGCATTGGTAACATCAGAAAAATGGGACGAGCTGGTACTTTTCTTCGGGAAACGGCCTTACAAGGAATTGCTGCCATTTACACAACAGGCAGATCTGGGTTTAAGCTTCGACCAGCCAACCAACCCGAATTACTTATTCTCGCTTCCGAATAAAGTTTTCGATTATATTCATACCTCTACTCCAATCCTTTGTTCGAATGTGGTGGAAGTTTCAAAACTGGTCAGGAAATACCGGATTGGTGAAGTCATTACTGATTTCAAACCCCAATCTTTGGCAAAACAAGTGCAGCAAATTTTAAACAATCCGGCACTGATTGCCAAATGGAAAGCAAACTGTGCACTGGCTGCCGAACAGGAAAACTGGGAGACGGAAGTTCTTCAATTGGAAACATTCTACCCGAAAGTACATGAATAGACGCATCCATATCGTTTCTTTCGACGTTCCGTTTCCCCCGGATTACGGTGGCGTGCTGGATGTTTACCTTCGCGCAAGGGCCTTGAAGCAAGCCGGGTATTTTGTTCTGTTGCACTGTTACGAATACGGTCGTGGCAGAAAGCATGATTTTTCCGGAATTGCGGATGAGATTCATTATTACGACCGGAAAACTGGTGTGAAATCCCTGTTCTCAAAACTGCCTTACATTGTCAAAAGCCGAAGTTCCAAAGCCCTTTTGAGTCAGTTGCTTTCCGATAATGCCCCTATTCTGCTGGAAGGCCAGCACAATACGTATTGGATCGGCGAATTGCTGAAACACAAACGCCAGATAGCAATCCGGATGCATAATGTGGAATGGCAGTATTACCGCAATCTGGCCAAAAGCGCCAAAACGTATTCGGAACGGTTGTTTTTCAGCCTGGAAGCCCGAAAACTCAAAAAACAGGAACGCTCATTGAGCAACATTCCGGTTCTGTGTGTTTCTGAAAACGACCGGGAATATTACGAAAAAGAGGGGTTTAATGCACTTAGTCTGCCCGTAACCATTCATCCCGACCTGATTCTCGAACCCCGGAAAGGGGAATATTTCGCTTTGTTTCATGGAAATCTGTCAGTAGCGGAAAATCTGGAAGCTATTGATGCACTGATTTCGGAAAACCAACGTCAGGCATTTAACATTCCGGTTATTATTGCAGGGAAAAATCCAGGGAAACCGCTTCTTGCGAAAATACAGAAAGCAGGATGGAAATGCATTCCGAACCCGACGAATGCTGAATTGGACGATTTGTTATGCAGCTGTTCGGTTCACCTGCTGATCGGGTTTAAATCCTCGGGAATCAAGCTGAAAGTTATTCGTGCCTTGCTTAGCGGAAAACCGTGTATTGCTACAAAAGAAATGCTCGGAAATGCCGTGTTTGAAAAACATTGTGAAATCTGGAATCCGGCTTTGCCTTTGGCTGATTCCATTGCGCAGATTCATGCTATAAATCCGGATTCCCGACTGGAAGAACTGGAAAGGGAATTCGGTACGGAGAAATTGATGTCCGTCTTCCACAAAATCGGATTTTGATCCAGAAACTATCATTAACATGAATTGAACGGGCATTTTAAATATACCAATTATTTTTTACAAACCCTTGTTTTACATGTAAATTATTTATTGGTGCAAGCACATGTTAAAAATCAGTTTAAATTAAACAGCAAGCCCAAAATAATCATCGAATTCAAAATATATAAATTATCTAAAAAATTACAATAATCATTTTTTGTGTAATTTTATTTTTTATTAAAAATGATTTTATAAGTGTATTAATAATAATATTTATGATAAATAAATTCTTAGAGCCCGTTTAAATTTCTAAAAGTAGATTGTGTGCTGGTTAAAAAATAGAGCAATAGTGACTAACAAATGTAAAATTTAAACAAGCTCTTAGTATAAAATATTTGTAATGCAATGTTTCTTCGTTAGAATATCATTTAATTTGAGATACTACCCAATATACATCATCGTATTAAATCTAGTTATGCACAAAATTATTTAGATGAATTTTGCTATAAATTCAATATGAAGATATTTCGGTGAAAACCTCTTTGAAGCTGCAGGTTCTACTTGGTATAATAATAGTTATAAAAACGGATAGTCATACTTAAATTAAATAATCAAAAAAATGAACAGAATAAAATTATTCATCTTATCTGCCCTGTTCCAGCTGTTTGTAATGATGGTATTACAGCCAGCAACAGTTCATGCACAAACTTTATCAACATATTATTTTAATAATTTTGGAACCAATCCCAATAACGACACTACTGTCGCCGGAGTCGGGCAAAACATTGCCGTGAATACTTTTCCATCAGGTAATGCAGCATGGATAAATTCAACCAATACATCTGTCTATAACGGTAACGCCAATAATCCTGATGGAACGCGAGGCGGAATAGGGGTACCGGCACAACGTTATTATACGACCTATCAATTTAAAGTAGGACCGGGAAGGCCAGGCAATCAAACCCCCAATGCCGATCAATACAGCATTACCAATCATCTTTGGGGTAACTCTACCACTAACAACAGCGCTGCTCTAACAGCTGGCAATGGCGGATTTTTGGCTTGGTGGCCTGGCGGTAATCCTGTTATTACAAATCCTAATCCTTACCCCGGCGGTATATACGACCATACTACTGGTGGCAAATTCGGCACTAAGCCACCCGCAGGTGTAGTGCCCGGAAATTTTATCATATTTAATGCAAACACTCTACCAATAGCGTTTTTTTATGATACTATTTACGATTTGTGCCCTCTATCTGATTTATATACCTCCGTGTGGGCAATGAGTATGGTAGGCGGCACTCGTACAAACTTTACTGGCGGTTCTTTTCCTCTTTCTAAAATTACTTTTCAGGTAGTGGATATTGATGATGGCATTACTGTTTTAGGAAGCACAACAGATACCATACCGAACAATGTGCATGAATGGAGAGAATACGGCTTTCACTTTAAAGTGCCTGCCGGAAAAACTGCCATTATAATAAGAGTAATAAACGGAGAATCGAATCCAACTGGCAATGACATTGCTTTTGATGATTTGGGTATATATGGCAGCCCGCCAGTGCCCACTCCGAGCGGTATGGTACCCCTTTGCCAAGGTAATTCACTAACCATTAATGCACAAACTTCATCAACAGGCGATACTGTTAATTACTCATACTATCAATGGATAAAAGATGGTACGGATATTTCGGGCGCAACAGGGAATATTTATACTATTGACAGTGTTAAGCCATCAGACTCCGGAAACTACTGGTTAAGAGTAATAGACTGTAACGGTCTGATCTTATATACCGATACAGCACTTGTAACGGTAAACCCTACACCCTTACTTTCGCTGGCAGATACGATGGTGTGTAAATTAAAGCCATTAAGCTATCCTGTTTTTTCAACACGTATTAGCAACGGCGTTAGTTCCACGTTTACATGGACGAACGATAATCCGGGCATTGGTTTACCGGCAAGCGGAACGGGCAATTTTCCCACATTTACGACAGGCAGCATGTCGGGTACAGCCAATATAACAGTTATATCAACATCTCTTGCAGGATGTTCTCCATCATCATCCGGTGGCAGCACATTTAAAATTGTGGTAGCACCCTGCAATATGCCGGTAAATCCGCATATTAGAGGGCGGTTTGGTAACTAACCTATAAAATATATAAATAGAGGGGATAAATAAGTCTAAATTTGGCAGTTTAATTTTTTTAGGAGTAATTGTGGACTATAAAATACATACATTATGTCATTACCCCAATTAGTCATTGTTAAAGAATGACCTATTAACCTGAGTTCGATCTTAATAATATTAATTTTCAATAACTTAAATTTTAAATAATTTATATCGCCCTCTGTTTTGCTTTTATTTTATATTTTTCAATGTATAATAATGTTAACGTTTAACAGGAATACTATTCATGTAAAAAACTTATAATCAACATACTACATTGTAATGTTAATCAAACTCAAGTTATTAATCAAACAAAGGCTGGAACGGATTGAAGCGATGCATCGTATCCAATGGTTTCAGTTCGCGGTTTTCCACTTTGAAGACTTTTCCCGGGAATTTTTCGATCAGTGACATATCGTGTGTTGCTATGATTACTGCTGCTTTTTCTTCTTTTGCCACAGCTACGATCAGGTGCATAATCTCCGTGGAAGTTTCGGGATCCAGATTTCCCGTAGGCTCGTCCGCAATAATGATTTTCGGGTGGTTGATTAATGCGCGGGCAATCGCTACCCGTTGCTGCTCTCCTCCCGACAAACGATGCGGCTGTACATGTTCTTTTCCTTCCAGACCAACCATCGACAAAACCGTACGGATACGCTGATCCATTTCACGCTTGTCTTTCCATCCGGTTGCTTTCATCACGAAGCGCAAGTTATCTGCAATCGAACGGTCTGACAATAACTGGAAATCCTGAAAAACAACTCCCAATTTGCGGCGCAATCCGGGAATTTGTTTTTTGGAAAGTTTTTTCAAATCAAAATCCACTGCTGAACCCTGACCGTCATTCAATTCCAGTTCTCCGTAAAGAACCTTCAGTAAACTGCTTTTCCCCGAACCGGTCTTCCCGATGAGAAAAACCAATTCGTCCTGTTCTACCTCGAAATTGATGTTTTCAAGAACCGGCTGACCAAGCTGGTCAATTCGTCCGTTTTGAATGCGAATAACTTTCTCCACTTCCCTGAGTTTATTGTGATGTATAATTTATCCCGAAGTTAGGGTAATTTGAATTTTTTCTACATAATCATTCTATTGGTTCAAAAAGTTGAAAAGGTTTAATTTTATTTTTTAAACTTTTCTTCCCATTTGAAAAATGATCATCACCTAATTTTCAGGACAATATCCAAATGTAAAATTCAGGATTCCAATTCACGAAATCAAAGTGTAACGAGATTTTATCTTAACACTTATACGTTTAAAACTTTTAAATGCTCCAACCATACCTCCCTCTGGTACTGCTTAATTTTACTATCTTAAAATAGTTGTAATGCGTTTTATTCTTTTCATTCTTTTACTTGTTTCAAGTTTTTTGGGATGGTCCCAGGCAAGCGAGAAATACCATTCTCCCCTGAGTGGATTCTACTGTGCCGAGGATTTATTTGAGAAAGAACAATACAGTGCCGCACGCAAGGAATTCCGCCTGTTTATTACTGATTACAAAGGCTCCAAAAACGATTCATACTATATCAAAGCACTTTATTACGAAGGCCTTTCTGCATTGGAACTGTTTAACAACGATGCTATTGACCTGCTCGAAAACTTTAACCGGGAATATCCGGAAAGCATCTACCGAAACAATATCCTCTTCCAGATTGGGCGTTATTATTACCAGAAAAAGGATTACAAACGATCCATTCAATTTTTCAAACAACTCAATCGTTCTACAGTCGACAAGGAAAACCAGGAAGAATATTACTTCAAACTGGGCTACGCTTACTTTGATGAAAGGAACTACCCGGAAGCCAAGCTGGCTTTCTTTGAAGTGAAGGATTCCAGCAGCCAGTATGGAACTCCGGGTTTGTATTATTATTCTCATATCTGTTACCTGGACAGTTCTTATCAAACAGCTTTGGAAGGATTCGAAAAACTCATGATCGACAGTCGTTTCAACCGTGTTGTGCCTTATTATATTACACAGATTTATTATATCCAACATAAATACCAGGAAGTGGTCGATTTCGCTCCGGGAAAAGTAGACAGCTTAAAGCCAGCGGAGCAGGTTGAGATCAGTCACATCATCGGGGACAGTTATTTCCACCTGGAAAAATACGATGAGGCTTTGCCTTACCTGGAGTTATATAACTCCAAATCGAACACCACGCGTGATGACGATTATGCGCTTGCGCTTACCTATTCACGGACTTCCAATTGCACCAAAGCGGTAAAATACTTCGATCGTGTGGCACACGAAAAGGATGTACTGGCACAAATTGCTTTGTATCATGCTGGAGAATGTTATACCAACATGAATGAACTGGTTTATGCACGTACAGCCTTTGAAGCCGCCAGTGAGCTCGACATGGATAAAATGATCCAGGAAGATGCACTTTACAATTATGCTTTATTATCTTATAAGTTAGATATGAACGCATACGACGAAGCCGTTGAAGCATTCAAATTATATCTGGAAAAATACCCTGACTCCAAACGCAAACCGGTGATTTACCAATACCTGGTGAATGTGTACACTTCCACGAAAAACTATCAGAAAGCACTGGAATCTTTAGATCAGCTAACAAACAAGGACATCAAGTCAAAATCTGCGTATCAGTTGATTGCTTTCAACCGCGGAGTGGAATTATTCCAGAAATCGGAATATGCAAACGCGATCAGGGCATTCGAATTGGTCGACAAATACCCGGTCAGTCCGGAAATCAGTGCAAAAGCCATGTACTGGAGTGCCGACGCGGAATTCTACCTGAAAAACTATTCCGAAGCAATTAAAAAATACACTCAGTTTATGGGAATGGCGGGTTCTCAGTCCAGCGGATTGCGCAATGATGCACTCTACAACAAAGGATACGCTTATCTGGAACTGAAAGATTACCGCAATACCCAGGAGACATTCAGAGATTACCTGAAACAACCAGACCTGACGGATTTGCGTAAAAAAGCAGATGCTTATATGCGTCTGGCAGATGAATATTACCGAAACGCATTGGCAGATTATGCAATCAATTCCCAGGCAATTGAAAATTACAAAGCGGCTTACAACCTGAAACAAGGATATGATGACCAGGCTTTGTATTACATGTCCCGCACTTACGGTTTCATGGGGAAAAAAGATGAAAAAATTCAAAGCCTCACAGATCTGATCAACAATTATCCGAAATCGCGCTACGTGCAGCGTGCGCTTGAAGAGACCGCCCGCACATATTTTGAAATGGAAAACCTGGACAAGTCGGAGCGTTACTACAAACAAATCATTTCTGACTATCCGAACAGTGCTTTTGTGAAAGAAGCTTACCACAGTCTTGGAGATATTGCTTTCAAAAGATCCAATTTTAATCAGGCAGAATCTTACTATCTGAAAGTCCTGAACGAATTCAACATCAACGATACAATCTGTGAGCGTGAAGTAAGTTCACTGGCCGACGTTTACCGTGCTCAGCACTTACTGAGCAAAATTGAAGCTTTGGCAGGAAAATACAGCTGTGCCGATTCCATTGCAACACAGGTTGAAGATGAATATTACCGCCAGGGTTTCGATTTGTATGAGAAATCCGAATGGAATGCGGCGATCACGGAATTTGACAAGTACCTGAACAAATATCCGAAAGGAAAATTCTATCGTGATGCGATGAATCAAAAGGCAGATGCTTTGTACAAATTGAAAAAAGAAGAGGAAGCCATTGCAATTTACCAGATCACACTTACCGGACCGAATGACGATTATACCGAACTGGCGACTGTGCGAACAGCAAAATACCTTTTCAACGGAAACCAGAAAGAAGCGGCGCTTCCTTACTATAAACGCACAGAAGAAGTCAGCTCCAACCCGGAATACCTGAACAATGCTCGCATCGGGTTGATGCGCTGTCATTTCCTGCTGGAAAATTACGCAAATGCAGTCGAATATGCTCAGAAAGTATTGAGTATTCAACAAACAACCCAGTTGAAGCTGGAAGCAGAATACATTGAGGGAATTTCGCTTTCAAAGGAAAAACGCTACGCAGAAGCGCAGCTTTCTCTGGAATACGTAGTCAAAAATGCTACTACCGTTTGGGCAGCAGAATCCAAGTATATGCTTGCTGAGAATGCCTTTGCTCAGTCAGATTACACCCAGACTGAGACTCTGGTTCGCGAATTGCTGAAAATGAAGCCGGGCTACGATTACTGGATTGCGAAAGCACTGATTTTACAAACAAAAGTATTGCTTCAGAAAAAAGACTTGTTCCAGGCTGAAAACACCATCAAATCAGTTGTTGATCACTATCCGGTAAAAGACGACAATATTCTGCAGGAAGCAGGTGAATTGTACAATGAAATTATGCAGTTGAAAACACAACCAAAAACTTTGACCAATCCAAGTGACCCTACGGTAATTGAAGTTGATGAAAAAACGGGGAAATAATGAAGAGAAGTAAAAGCTATTTCATACTCATCGGTGCATGTCTGATCAGTTCTGCTGCTTTTGGGCAAGGACCCGGAAACGTCGTTGATATCATCACAACAGGTGACCGTTCCGTTGAAACTGCACATCGCCTGAACACGCAACCAAAAATCCTGGATACCGTTTTCCCGACCCCGACAACTTCTTTCCCATTGTTGTCGATCAATTACGACCCGACTTTCGACGTTCCGAAAATTGAACCTGCAAAAGTAAACCTGCAGCAGAAGTTGCCGCAATTGTACAATGGCTATGCCCGCATCGGGATCGGCTCTTTACTGATGCCGCTGGCAGAGTTGTATTACAATAACGGCCGAAGCAGAAAGCTGAACTATGGAGTTCACCTGCACCATCTGAGTTCCTTCGGTAAGATGAGAAATGTAGCTCCTGCAAATTTCGACCGCACCAATCTGAGAGGTTTCATCGGCGTGAATGAAAAGAAATACAGCTGGGATGCAGAATCCTATTATAGAAACCAGGGATTGCATTTCTACGGATTTCCGAATGAAAATGCCAACAGAGACAGTATTGCACAGCGCTTCAACACTATTGGCCTGAAAGGTGGATTTCATTCGCATGCACACGACAGTCTGGGGCTGAACTGGAAACTGGGAGTGGAATACCGTCACTTCAACGACAGGAAACCACAGGCAGATTCCCTGAAGGATTGGAATGCACGTGAGAACTTCTTTGCGATTCGTACCGGAGCAGAATACAAGTGGGGGACGGAAGTTTTCGCTGCTGACCTCAACATTTTACACAATTCTTACACGTTCGGTACACTGAATGACACGCTTGCTTCCGGAATGACCGGACTGGAAAACAAAAATACCATCATCAGCCTGAAACCGAGCATCAGTACTTACTCAAAAAACAGGAAACTGAAAGCGAAAATCGGAGTGGATCTGACAGCTAGTTTCGGTCCGAAAAACAAGATTTACCTCTACCCGATTGCGGAAATAAAATATTCTCTTTTCGATGATATCCTGATTCCTTATGCCGGAGTAACGGGAGGATTGACCCAACAATCTTTCAAACAATTAACGGACGATAACGAATTTATTCTTTCCAATGTTTCTTTGCAAAATGAGCACAAAGCTGCTGACGGATTCATCGGGATCAAGGGAACATTATCCAAACGAATCGGATTCAATATTTTCGCCAGTTTCTCTCATGTGAAGAACAAAGCTTTGTTTGTAACTGACACCGCATACTCGGGAAAAAACCGATTCAATGTGATTTATGATACAATGAATATCACCAAACTGGAAGGGTCTATTTATTACCAGCTGAAAGAGAAAGTAAAAATCGATGTAATCGGAAGATATTTTTCCTACAATGCCAGAAACAACATTTTTGCGTGGAACCTGCCACAATTCCAGTTCATCCTGAGAGGAACCTACAACCTGTATGACAAGTTCATCCTGAAGGTGGATGCCAACTTTGAGGGCGGACGAAGAGCCATGGTTTTTGCTCTGGGAGATAATGTACTGGAAGAAAACAACCAGTATGCATTAAAACTCGGGTTTATTGCGGATGCCGACATCGGGTTGGAGTATCGTTACAACAAACGCATTTCCGGGTTTATCAATTTCAACAACGTGGCTGCTCAACGCTACAGACGCTGGTATAATTACCCGACTCAGGGATTTCAGGCGATGCTGGGGGTGACGATTCGTTTTTAGTATTTTCATACAGCAAATACCCACACCGGTTTTAATTCCGGTTACTGAAAAGGTATTTGTAGTAGTTCTATTTTCCGGAAAGCAATCCTGCCGTATCTCTGATAGCCAGCATCTTTCCGGCACAGAAAACTGGTTCATGCATATACATGGAAACTCGTTCTAAAAGGAAATTAAGACAAAAAATAAACTAATTACGATAACTTTGCTCAAAAATTCAAACACATGAAAAAGAATGCAATTACTTTTTGGACGACAACCAGCTTATTTTCAGTCATGATGTTATTCTCAGCATCCATGTATTTCACTTCACCTGAAGTTCAGGCAAATTTCATCAAAATGGGTTTCCAGGATGCCTTCCGCATTGAACTGGGGCTGGCAAAAATTCTGGGAGCTCTGGTTTTAATGATTCCTTTTTTCAACCGTTCGATTAAAGAGTGGGCTTATGCCGGTTTCGGAATTACGTTGATCTCGGCAAGTATTCTCCATGCATCAAACGGTGATCCGGTTTCCAATGTTATTACGCCGCTCGTTTTCTTTGGAATTCTGGCAGTTTCCCATATTTTCTGGAAAAAGAGAATAGCGCCTCCGGTAGCTTAATCGTCAACTACGTTTTAAACCTTTGTGCTCCCGGCATCTTTGCATTCAAAACAACTACAAAGAAACGAAGGGCGCAAAGGAAAATTCAGGAACGGATAATCATTCCGTCTTCCATTTCGATAATGCGATGTGTACGCTCAGCGAATTCATTGTCATGCGTCACGATCAATAACGACTGCCCGAATTCCTCTGCCAGTTCCTTAAAAATCTCAAAGACGATTTCCGTGTTTTTCTTATCCAGGTTTCCGGTCGGCTCATCCCCCATCACGATCAGCGGACTATTAATCAATGCCCGTGCAATAGCCACCCGTTGCTTTTGTCCGCCCGAAAGTTGATTCGGCATCTTCAGCGCTTCATCCTGAATTCCGAGGATTTTGAGTTTTTCGTAAGCATTGTGCTCCACTTCTGCCGAACTCAGCTGATTTAGCTTCAAACCCGGAAGCATTACATTTTTCAAGACCGAAAATTCGTTCAGCAGGTAGTGAAACTGGAAAACAAAACCGATCTTTCCGTTCCGGACCCGGGCCAGTTCCGATTCCTTTTTTCCACGCATAACTTGTCCGTCAATCAGCAGGTCTCCCTCATAATCCGTGTCCATGGTAGACAAGATATAAAGCAAGGTAGATTTCCCACAACCTGATTTTCCGATAATCGATGTGAATTCTCCCCTCTCAATCACAAAGCTGATCTTTTTCAATACCTGAATATCGAAGGGATCGTGAAAGAACTTGGAAATCTCTTTTGCCTGTAGAACAATCGAACTCATGTTATTTTCCTCTGATAATTACTACCGGATCTACTTTACTTGCCTTCCTGGATGGAAAATATCCTGCATAATAGGTTGTGATCACCGAAAAAATCCCACCGATGAGATAATACCTCGGATCGTAATTGATCGGGTATGTTTTAATTGTCGGAAGAGCATCGGTTTTGAATGGAATCTGGTCAATTCCAGAGGAGATTAGGAATCCGAAGAAGAGCCCGAATAACCCTCCGAAAATACCTATTGTCAGTGCGATCATAATAAAAACGCGCTTTACATCTTTCCCGGAAAAACCTGTTGCTTTAAGAATCGCGATCGTATCCATTTTTTCGTAGATCATCATATTCAGGATATTGTAAATTCCAAATCCCGAAACGATGAGTAAGGTAATTCCTACGGCATAAGAAATCAGCGTCCGTATAGCGGTTCCCGTTTCGAACTGCGCATTGGCCGTTTGAATATCAACTGCCTCCACATCGTAAATCTGCCGGTATTCCTTCGCCACTTCCGGCGCTTCATTGATATCCAGCAATTTCACCTGGATATCCGTCATGTAGCTATTGCTTTCACCAAGCAATTTCTGAGCCGTGGCCATTGAAACGTAGCTTTGAACCTTGTCAATATCCTGGAGCCCGGACTGAAAATAACCAACAACTTTTAATTGAACACGCTGTCCTTTGGAAGTCGTGATCTGAATATTGTCACCCACATTTGCCAGAATTTGCTCTGCGGCTCCTTTCCCCAGAATAATACTGTTCGGAACATTCTTCAAATCCTGGTAATTTCCTTCCACCACATATTCTGAAAAGGAAAACAAACGGTTCTCTTCCACCGCATCAATCCCGTTGAGTACCCCGTTCAGATCAACGGCACCTACATTATAAAAAACTTGGACATTCACTTTCGGGCTGACCCCCAGAACGCGCGAATCATCTTTTAAGGATTTCATAATGGCAGTGCTGTTGCGGATATCCAACAGTTCATTTTTGGGTTTGATGGAACTGATAAAGTTGTGTCCCTGTCCGTCAGCAGAATAATTAATTGGTTGTTTTTCCGAGGGATGCATTTCTTCATAGATATGCACATGCGGAGTCCGGTTGAGAATTAAGCCATCAAGCAGGTTATTCAACCCGGTCATGAAGCTCAGTAAGGTGATAAACATGGTAATACTAAATGTCACCCCCACAGCCGCAACCAATGTTTGCTTCCAGCGAGCCATCAGCAGAGCCTTTGAAATACTTATGATCAACCCGATTCTCATTCCGTTTCCAGCATTATTTCATCCGAGGATTTCAATCCTGAAAGAATTTCTACGTATTCAAAATCGCGCAGCCCGACCTTGACCTTGACTTTTTTCCCGTCAGCCAGTTGAACAAAATCGTCTTTCAATAAATATGTTCTTGGAATCGTCAGCACTTTTTGGCGGGATTCCAGAACAATATTCGCTTCAAAAGAAGTATTCGGAAATATGTGCTTAGGTCCTTTGGTAAAAATGGCTTCGACCTTGAATGTTTTAGAACTTTCGTTCATCAGCGGGTTGATTTTGCTGACTTTCGCTTCAAAAGCCTGCCCTTTGTAGCTGTCCATTGTCACATAAACACGCATATTCAAATCGATTTTTGCGATATCGTATTCATCAACCTGCATTTCCAGTATAAAACTATCTGCCGCACCCACAACAGCCAGCGGAATTTGTGGTCCGACCAGATCTCCCTTTTCGATTAAAACACTGTAAACCCTTCCGTTCAGGTCACTCCGGATTTCAAAATCGGAAGTTGATTTGGAAGACAAAGCCAGATTATTTTTTGCCTGCTTCGCATTGAAACTGATCTGTCGTTTCAGGTCATTGTAATGAATTTCCGCGTTGGAAAGTGCATTCTGAGAACTTTGGTAAGTCAGTTCACGCTGTTCGAGGTCCACTTTTGAAGTTGCATTTTGTTTGAACAGGTTTAATTGCCGCACATACAGCAGCGAATCCGTTTTGAGCTTTTCTCTTGCCAAGACAATTGCATTCCGGGCATCTTCCAGTTTATCCTGATTTTCGCTCAAATCATAATAAGATGCAGAAAGTGCCGCATTTTCTTCATTAATCTGCTGTGCTTTGTTATCAATACGAAATAATAGCTGCCCTTTTGTGACATAATCCCCGTCATCAATTAAAACATCCTGAATAGTACCGGAAACAAGTGGAACAACCTGGTACTGATTTTTACTTTTGATTGTTCCTGATGCATAAATGGATGATGAAATATCCTGAACTTTCGGATGAATCGTTTCTGATTTTGGGCCACAGGAAACCAGTAACAACAGTAATAAAATTGTAATCAATAATCTCATCGGTATGATAAACTAAACAAAATTATTTTACCAATGTACGAACTTAATTTGTAAAAATGATTCTCAGCTTATTTTAAAATCCAGAAAGCAATTCCTAATGATTTTAATTTCGGTTCCAATTGTTTGAACTGATCTGCACTTCCTGCAGTAACACGGATTTTGCCATCTTTTTCCATGATTTTTCCAATAATTCCATTGGATGCCAGTAATTGGATCAGTTCTTCCGCATTTTGTCTGCTTGAATAACTTCCGACGATGATCTGCGCTCCGTTAGTGGCTACTGCAGTTACAGGAACTACCGGTTCAACCGGTTTTGGCGTTTCTTTCACCGTCACAGGAACTGTTTTTTCCACGGGCTTTTTTTCTTTCGGAACCGAAACCGCTTTTTTCTTTGTCAGGGAAACCGGCACATAGGTATCTTCGTCCATTTCATAGGAAAAAATCTCTACATTCTTCGGTAAATGCTCCAATTGCTGATTCTTCAGCCGTTCCGGGAAATGATAATTTGTTTCCGGCATTTTGTACGTTCCCGGTTTCCCGGAACGGAACGGGTTGAAATCCGAAAGGGAAATCACTCCTGATTCGAGCACATCCGTTTTCATCGGAAGCCAGAAAGAATAAAATGCAACCGGCAGCAAACAAGCCGCCACAACGTAACGCCAGGTATTTGATTTCTTTTTAGCTGCAAGTGCCGGATGAGCGATTACTTCTTCCGATACCGGAACAATCGGTTCTTCAACCAGTATAAAAGATGGGCTGGCATGCGGAACAACCCGTTTTTCTTCAATCTCCGCCGCTTTCACCAGGTTCAGTACCACCTGATGAGATTCCTGTGCCTGTGCGTCAGATGCCGAAATGAAATGTACGGAACTTAATCCGAATGATTCCAGCAATAAATTATAAAAACGATCCTGCTCAAAGCACAGATTTCGCTCCTGGTCATAAAACAAGTTTCCAACACGGTCAATTGTGATTCTGCCTCCCATCTGCAATTTTGCCTCCCATTCCAAAATGTGGGCCTGAACTTCATGAGCTGCTTCGGAGTAGCTGATTGCATTTGCCTGTGACAAAGCTGCAATCAGCAAGCCGTCATTGTTGATCAATTGCTTATTGAATAAGACTGATTTTTTAGGCGGAATGATTATTCCTTTCGCCGGATCGATTTTAGCAGACATCCGTTGCGCAACAAAACCACCAAAAGAAGGAACAATGACACAATTGTGTTGCAGTAATAAATCCCCTATGAGTTGTTCAACTGTCAGCATGTCACAAAGTTACGAAAATCAATTCTTTTATACGAAAGATAGTGAAAATAGTTGCAGGAACGGCGTGATTTATTGAATCCAATGATCTGAAATTATTAAACTGCAAAAATTATCTTTTTCGCAATGCCGAAAGTTTCACTCCTTCCACAGACAACACGATATAGATGTAGAATGCAATCAGCAGATTATTGGCGATAAACCGAATGACTGTGTGATTTCCGTATGGAATTTTGCCAGCTACGAAATAGAGAAGAATACTCAGGCCCAGATACAGGAAAAACTTGCGGAGGTTATATTTGATCGGAAAGTGTTTTTGCCCCCAGAGATAGGATATAGTCATCTGGAATGCATAAACAATCATCGTTGCCCAGGCACTGGCCACATAACCGAATTTCGGAATGAAGAGATAATTAATCCCGATCGTCAGAACGGCACCCATGATAGAAATATAGGCTCCAAACCTGGTCTGATTCGTGAGTTTGTACCAGATACTTTGATTGAAGTAAATCCCCAGGAACACATTAGCCAAAAGCAATACCGGAACGATCTTTAACCCTTCCCAATAAGTTTTGCTGGAAATGAAATACTTGAAAATCTCCAGATTCAGCGATACACCCAGGAATACAACACAGACTATTGCCATGAAGTAATTCATCAGTTTCACATACAATTTATTCCGCTCCTGGTTTTTCATCTGGTTGAAAAAGAACGGTTCTGCTGCATAGCGATATGCCTGAAGCAGTATCGTTACCAGCATAGCGAGTTTGTAGCAGGCACTGTAAATCCCGATTTCCGCATCGGCCATTTTGGCTGTGAATCCATTTGCAGGGTCATAAAGCATTTGTTTCAGCATAATCCGGTCGATCACTTCGTTGATGATTCCGGCAAACCCAGCTATCACAATCGGAATGGCGTAAACCAGCATTTTTTTCAACAATGAAAAATCGACTTTAAAGCGAATTTCCCTGAAATCTTTCCGAAGAAATAAGGGTTTCACAAAACTGGAAATCAGGTTGGCAATCAGGATGAAAAATACACCGTCTTTAGGGTCTTCGGGATTCACAAAAAACAAAAGCAGCACCACATTGAGGAAGATGTTTGCTCCAATCGAAGAAAACTGAATAATCGCAAACTGTTTGGCTTTTTCTTCCGCTCTCAATTTGGCAAGTGGCAAACTCGACATGGCATCTATCACTACGATTGCTCCCATCAGAATAATGTATTCCACATGCCCATCGAAAAGCAAGGCATTGGCAATCTGTTTGTCAAAGGTAAATATTCCCAGAAAGAAGGCTATATTGAGCAGAACGACTGTCAGGAAGCTATTCTGAAAAACCTGCTTTCGGTTATCACTGTCCTGAATGAACCGGAAATAAGTGGTTTCCATTCCAAAGGTCAGCAAAATCATTAAAAAGGCTACAAAGGCATACAGTTGCGATACAACACCATATTCTTCAGGATGTTTATCAAAAACCGAAGTATAAAGCGGCACCAATAAATAGTTAAGGGTTCTCCCCAAAATGGTGGATAACCCATAAACAGCTGTTTGCCCAAGTAATTTTTTAAGCGGATTCAATTATCCTCTGAAATTTGGTTTTCGTTTTTCAATAAATGCCCCTGTTCCTTCTTTGAAGTCTGCGGTCCCGAAACATTTCCCGAATTCTTCCACTTCTGCATCAAAACCTGCCTGGCCTCCTTCAGCATAGAGTGCATTTACAGCACGAATCGCCGAAGCAATGGCCGTTCCCGAATTTTTCAGAATTTTATTTGCCAACTCATTTGCCAGGTTCATTAGTTCTTCCGGAGCGCATACATGGTTTACCAAACCCCATGCTTTTGCTTCATCTGCCGGGATCATTCCGGCGGTAAAAATCATTTCGTTTGCTTTTCCACGACCTACTAACTGTGTCAGGCGTTGTGTCCCTCCATATCCTGGGATCACACCCAAAGACACTTCCGGAAGTCCCATTTTTGCATTACCTGATGCAATGCGGATATGAGATGCCATTGCCAGTTCCAATCCCCCGCCCAGTGCAAATCCGTTTATAGCGGCAATCACCGGAGTGCTCATATTTTCAATCAATGAGAATAGTATTTTTTGTCCCTGTGCAGCCAGCTTTCGCCCTTCTTCTACGGAGAAATCTGCAAATTCTTTAATGTCTGCTCCGGCAACAAATGCTTTTTCACCCGATCCGGTCAGAATTACCACTCCTGTTCCGGCATCTTTATTCGCCGCATCAAGTGCCTGGTTTAATTCCGAAATAGTTTGTTTATTGAGTGCATTTAACTGATTCGGTCTGTTGATGGTAATTGTTTGGATGTGTCCGGTTTGAGACACCAAGATATTTTCGTATGCCATGTTAAAGTCTTTCTGTAAAGTTATTGACTTATTTCCGAAGTTATACTTTTTTGACGTAATTCCGCAATATTACGTTCGCGATTAGCTTCGTCTGAAAATCTGATCAACCACTTCTTCCATCATCGAGCCAGCACGTGGATTCAGATAATAGTAATGAATATTGGAGTAGTCATCAAAACGTTCAAAAAGCAATTTCGAATCCAGAAGTTCCTTAAGGTGTTGACTAACTGTGGATTTGGAAAGCTTTGTTACGTAAATTAATTCAAGACTGTTAGCCCGGAAATGACTGTTCAGATGTTCCAGGATAGCTATCCGCGCAGGATGACCCATTGCATCTGAAAGTTGCGCATATCTTAGTTGATATGGCTGATACTGTTCTTTTTTTGTTGAACCCATTTTTACTCTTCTTTAATTTAAGAAAAAAGTTCACTTCAAACAATAGCAAAAAGAAAAAAGTCCGACGTAATATTGCGGAATTACGTTCAGGGAAAAATGGTTAGCTTTTTCGAAGCTTTTTGTACAATTTTACCCCCAGCATCAATGCAATTCCTATTCCGAAAAACCCAAGCACGCCACCCACCCAGCTCAAACCAGACTTCATAATAACCAGGAAAACGATCGAAACCAATAACAAAGTTGCAACTTCGTTCCAGATGCGCAAATGACCTGATTGCCATTTCGACGAGCGCAACTTCAGGCGATTCATGATTCCCTGGCAAATGAAATGATATCCCAACAGAATTGTGACAAAAATCAGCTTGATCTGCATCCAGGGCATTTTGAGCAAAGTGGGATTACTGATAAGCATTACTGTTCCGAAAATTACCGTCAGGATCATGGCCGGAGTGGTGATGATATACCACAGGCGATTTTGCATCACATCAAATTGTTCCTGAAGGATTCGCTTTTCTTCATCCGGGCGCAGATTTACTTCCGTGTGATAGATAAACAAGCGGACCATATAGAACAATCCTGCAAACCAGCTCACTACAAAAATGACGTGCAGTGCTTTCCAGACAGCGTAATTTTCGATCAAAAAATCCATCTCCGCAAAGTTAAAAAGAAACGGGAACGCCAATTGCATTCCCGTTCCCAAATCCGTTATATTTTGATTATACTTTCATTCCCTTAACTACGCGATCCTTGCGTTTTGTTCTCTGCATTTTTTTCAGACGAACCTGTAGGAAAGCGCTACTTCCTCCGGAAGCAACAGTATACATTTCATTTCCGTATTCCAAAGTCCCGCCATTGCTTTTCCAATCTGCAACCAAATAGTATTTTCCACTGGTTTGTGTAGCACGGGTTGCAAATTTGACCACCTTCCCGGAACCGATTTCAAAGCGAACAACTACTTCATTGTTCGGCCCGACTTTTTCAAAAACTCCTCTCGTATTGGAAGGAATGATAACTCTGTTTTGTGTTTTGGAAGAGCTGACCACCAATTCACCGGAACTTCCTGTTCCCTGATTTCCGGAAGACTGATTTTTCTCCAGGATAATATTGGAAGAAGTATAAAACTGAACCTTCGTCATGTTTTCCGGCGTTAAATCAAAATCCTGTTTTACCTGGTCTGTGTAAGGAATTTTCTGAGCGCAACTTGTCATAAGAAGAGCTAAAACTGCAAAAGCAAAAATCCGTTTCATATTCCTTTTATTTGTCAAATTTTCCAAGACCAAAAATAAGATCACTTTCTAATCCATCAGCAAATATAATCTTTTTTAATCCTCAGCATTTCGATGCAGGGGAAACAATAGGGGTCTGCTCGGCGTTGCATCATTTACAAATGGTGCTGTCTGCAGATTCAGCATATATTCCCCATCTTCCGCTTCATCGGGAATGTAAACCATTTCCGTAATGGTTTTGTCGAAACGTTCCTTACCCGGAACTCCCCAAAATCCATGATGAAACGCCAGAACACCATTATCTTTTTCACGATCAACGGATGGCGTATCAATCAGCAAATGGCTTACTCCCAAAGCATCCAGAACAGTCAAAACATCCACATCACAATATGCCGGATTGGTGTCTGAATAATCCAGATTCATTTTCCCGGCATCATTCGGAAGCGTACGAATCATCAAAGCCTCCGATTTCAATTCTTCCAGTCGGCCAGAGAATGTTGAGGCACTGATTACCCTGTCAACCGAACCGTCTTTCTGTACACGGATTTCCGGCTGAACGGTAATCAGGATGGTTTTATAAAGCAGTTTATCCAAAACGCCGTTAACCGAATGCACTTCTGGGGTAATATGTCCGAGACATTCCGTGTGCGTTCCGTGTCCGTGCGGATTGAATTGAATCGAACGGAAATTAACGCTGCCGCCTTCAGCAACAACACCAACCCACCCGTTTTCGCGAACAGGTTCAATTTGTGGAGATGCTACATACCAAGCGCGAACATTTTTTTCATTTCCTTCCAGGGGAATCGAACAATCAATTCCTTCGTTGGTCAAAATATAACTTCCGTCTTCTAAAAATAACTGCATATTTCAATTTAAGGCAACTTGGCCATGATCTGTTTGTATTCACTTGCAAAATCATTTACTCCCCGGCAAGCCAATTCAATTTTATAGTTTTTAAATGCTTCGATTCTGTTTTCCGGATTCGGGTGCGTACTCAAAAATTCTGGTGGCTGGGATCCCCCTGCAGCATTGATCTTTTCGAAGAATCCTGCACCTCCGTCTGCCTGGTACACTGTCGGACATAAATAAGTTACCGAACCCTTATCTGCTTCCGCTTCGTGGTTCCGCGAAAATTTCAGCCCGATCAATCCTGCAGTAATCTGGGATAACTGCTGGCGGTTTCCGGCAACAATTGCAAGTAAGGCCTCCACTCCATACATCTGCGTCATCTGGCGCGTGGAATGGCGGAAATCTGCATGAGCGATCTCATGACCCAACACTCCGGCAAGTTCTGCTTCGTTATCCAGGTACTTCAAAATACCCGTATAGACATAAATGTATCCACCCGGAGTACAAAATGCATTCAAAGTACTGTCATCATGAATAATGCGCAATCTCCACGCAAAATCATCTTTGTGTTTTACCTGTCCGGAATTCAAAATGTTATCTCTGATTTTGTAAAGGTATTGATACACTTCTTTGTTTGAAGCTGAATCCAACAAAGGATATTCTTTCGGGTTTCCATCAATTTCTGCGGCAACCTGGGCACCCAGTTCCCGATCCTGCTCCATCGGGAAAATATTGATTCCCGATCCCAGTTTTTTGGGCCCGTTACAATTTGTCAAAACACTTGCGGAAGCAAGTAATAATGCGGAAAAAACAATAACTCTTCTCATTTTACTGATCTTTGATACAAAAATAGATTAATTCGCAAAACTTTAACCTTTCAGTTCTTATTTCTCTTAGTTAAGAAATCATGATTTTAATACTTCTTGTTTAACTTTACAACAGTGGAGCAGAAAAAAACAGATATCGGGTTAAAACTGAAAACGCTGCCTGAAAAACCGGGAGTGTATCAATATTTTGATAAAAACGGAACCATTCTTTACGTTGGAAAAGCAAAAAACCTGAAAAAACGGGTTTCTTCCTATTTCAATAAAAACCATGAGCACGCCAAAACCTACATTCTTGTCAAGAAAATTGCCGATATCCAATACATCGTAGTGGACACTGAAATGGATGCGCTCCTGTTGGAAAACAACCTGATCAAGAAGTATCTGCCCAAGTATAACATCCAGCTGAAGGATGACAAAACCTACCCCTGGATTTGCATTAAAAAAGAGTCTTTCCCCCGTGTTTTTTCAACCCGGCAGCTAATCAAAGATGGTTCCCGGTATTATGGTCCTTACCCGAGCGGAAGAGTCATGCACACATTACTGGACCTGATCCGCGATTTGTTTCCGCCCCGAACCTGTACGTTGGACTTATCGGCTGATAAGATCGAAAAGGGAGCTTACAGAGTTTGCCTGGAATACCACATCGGGAAGTGCAAAGGCCCGTGTGAAGGAAAACAAAAAGCTTCCGAATACAATGGAATGATTGAGCAAATCGAAAGAATTCTGAAAGGAAATATCAGTTCAGTGATTCAAAGCCTCAAACAACTGATGCTGCAAGCCTCCACTGAATTCCGCTTCGAAGATGCACACGATATCAAAACCCGCATTGAAATCCTGGAGAAATACAAAGCCAAATCAACGGTTGTTTCTCCGACCATTCATCAGGTGGATGTAGTTACTATGGTGGAAGACAACGACATAGTTTTTGTCAATTACTTGGTTATCAACCACGGGGCTATCATTCACGGAATCACCGTGGAAGTCAAACGCAAACTGGATGAAACACAAGAAGATATCATCACCTTTGTTTTACCGGAACTACGCGAGCGTTTCCGGAGCGATGCAAAAGAAATCCTGGTAGAATCCAATATGGACTGGGAAATGGAAGGCGTTCGTTTTTTTGCCCCGCAACGAGGAGACAAAAAAGCGCTGATCGAATTATCACTGCGTAATGCCAAGTTTTACCGGCTGGAGAAGATCAAACAGGAAAAAATCAAGGACCCGGAAAAGCACACCAACCGCATTCTGGAAACCATGAAAACCGATTTGCGCCTGAAAGAACTGCCGGTTCATATTGAGTGTTTCGATAACTCGAATATCCAGGGAACAAACCCGGTTTCAGCCTGCGTGGTTTTCAAAGATGCCAAGCCCAGCAAGAAAGATTACCGCCATTTCAACGTACAAACCGTGGACGGTCCGGACGATTTCGCCACTATGCGCGAAGCTGTTTACCGTCGTTACAAACGCCTGCTGGAAGAAGAAGAACCGCTGCCGCAGCTCATCATTATTGATGGTGGAAAAGGACAACTCGGGGCCGCGCTGGAATCTCTGGAAAAATTAGACCTCCGTGGAAAAACAGCCATTATCGGGATTGCAAAACGCCTGGAAGAACTGTTTTACCCCGGTGACAGTTTGCCTCTTTACCTCGACAAACGTTCGGAAACCCTGAAAGTGATCCAGCATCTCAGAAATGAAGCACACCGCTTCGGAATCACACATCACAGAAATCGCCGAAGCAAAAATGCTTTGAACAACGAGTTGGAGCAAATCCCGGGAATTGGTCAAAAAACAGTTCAGGATCTTATCAAAGTGTTCAAGTCTGTGAAACGGGTGAAAGAGCAAAGCGAAGAGAGCCTGGCAAATATTGTCGGAAAAACCAGAGCAAAAGCCCTTTATATGTATTTTAATCAGCCGGGTTGAAATACAAAAATGTGATGCGAGGTGTGAGAGTGTTGAGAATTTTCAAAACCATCATCTAAATTCCCGTACCAGACATCATTTACAGGCGCTTCTGAAAAACTCCAGCTCAGCATTCTACTTTTGCAGCACTATTTTCCCCTGCAATCCTCCTGTGGAATAATAATAGATGCCGCTGCCGCATGCTGGATGCCAAATACCCGAACCTGCTCCTGCAGGAACCACCATCTCATCCACTTTTTTCCCATCACCAGAAAAAACGGAAATGTACTGATCCCTGTCCTGAACAGACGGGAA
This sequence comes from Fluviicola sp., assembly GCA_031260455.1. GTDB lineage: Bacteria > Bacteroidota > Bacteroidia > Flavobacteriales_D > Crocinitomicaceae > Fluviicola. The sequence continues at coordinate 3,162 of JAIRJW010000035.1, read as the reverse complement.
CTCAAACATCACCAGATCATTTGCCGGGTTTGGATAAACATGCAGCTCCGATGCCTGAACCCCGTGGTTTGGGGTAGATAAATCCGTTATTTTCAGTTTTACCAGCCATTCGTCCGCCCCTCCATACGTTCCCGTGGTCTGGTTCCCGGAAATGGAGCTACTGGTTGATCCTGCAAAAATGAGGGTATCTCCCCGTTGGAATGCAATGCTACCGATATCATCCAGGGATCCTCCCAGTGTAAACTGGGCCAGCTCCTGCCCGGAAATATCCGTCAATACCAGCCAGGCATCATTTCCTCCGTAAGATACTGTTGTTTTGTTTCCGGTATTTTGGGCAGATTTTGAATTGATCCCGACTGCTAGGATCTGATTCTCCAGCAGGGAAAGCCCATAAGGTGAATCATCATCCGTTCCACCATAGCTTTTTTGCCACTCGATATTCATATCCGTATCCAGCTTGAGCATCCACGAATCAGCAAACCCATAATTGGGTGTTGTTTTATTGCCGGTAGCACCGGAATAAGATGATACAACAACGTACAGATTTGTTCCGTCAATGATGATATCCCTTGGAGATTCTAAATCAGACCCTCCAAAGCACTTATCGGAAACAATATTTAAGCCTGCATCCAGTTTCACAATCCAGACATCAGTACTCCCATAACCGACATCTGTCTTGTCACCACTGGCCCCATAACTAGCATAACCTGTCAAAAACAACTCCTGGTTATCAGTCACCACAGCACTTCCAAGAAAATCAGCCCCGGCACTCCCGATCACTTTTTCCGTCAGGACGGATAAATCGGAAGGATCCACCTCCAAAAGCCAGTAATCAAAACTTCCTTTTGAAGGCTGGCTTTTGGTTCCGCCCACACCTGATGCACTTGTACCCGCCAGCAGGAGGTGATTGTTCCAGTTGAAAATACCGATAGGGAATTCATAATTGGTTCCACCATACGTTTTTTGTGCCAGAATATTCCCGTTCAGGTCCAGCTTCAGCAGCCAGAAATCGCTCTCTCCATAATGGGGAGAGTTCATCTCAAAGGAAGGAGTGGAATAAGTCGTCAGCACACAATAAAGCGCCGTGTCCGAAACAATCATATCCACAGGATAATCATAGCTGTTTCCACCGATAGTCTTTTCCCATACAATATTGAAATCCAGGTCTGTTTTAACAAGCCATAAATCAGAATCACCTCGCGAATTCTCACTTTTATCACCCGAACTGTTTGAATTGGATCCCCCTACCAAATAGTAACCCAGGCTGTCCGGAGTGTAAAAAATCCGCTGTGGAGTGTCTTCACCACTGCCACCAATGTGTTTTTGGGAAAGGATGCTGAGCTGCGAAAAAGCGCTGTGCGCAAATAATGCTAAAAACAAAGTAAAGATCAGTTTCATGGGAAATAAATTAAAGGAGGCCGAAGCCTCCCGGTAAATGCTTTTCCTTATATAGAAAAGCCTATGTAAAAAAGCATTCTACTTTTGCAGCACTATTTTCCCCTGCAATCCTCCTGTGGAATAATAATAGATGCCGCTGCCGCATGCTGGATGCCAGATACCTGAACCCGTTCCTACCTGAACCACCATTTCATCCACTTTTTTTCCATCACTGGAAAAAACGGAAATGTACTGATCCCGGTACTGAACGGCTGGAAACTCAAACGTCACCAGATCATTTGCTGGGTTTGGATAAACACGCAGCTCCAATGCCTGAACACCGTGGTTTGGGGTGGATAAATCCGTTATTTTCAGTTTTACCAGCCATTCGTCAAATCCTCCATACGTTCCCGTGGTCTGGTTCCCGGAAACGGGGCTGTTGGTTGATCCTGCAAAAACCAGGGTGTCTCCCCGTTGATACTTAACATGACCCGCATCCCATAAAGATCCTCCCAATGTAAACTGGGTCAGCTCCTGCCCGGAAGTATCTGTAAACACCAGCCAGGCATCTGATGATCCATAAAATGCCGCTGTTTTACTGCCAGTACTCTGAGACGATCCTGAATTTATCCCGATTGACAGGGTATTATTTCCCAGCAGGGAAAATCCATAAGGCAAATCATCATCTGTTCCACCATAGCTTTTCTGCCACCCGATATTCAGATCCGCATCCAGCTTCACCAGCCACGTATCAGTTCTTGGATATGCATCAACGGACCCGTAGTTGGGCACTGTTTTGTTCCCATTAACACCAGAAGTAGAGGATGCAACAAAATATAGATTTGTTCCGTCAGTAATGATCCCCAATGCTTCTTCCTGAAGAGTACCCCCAAAGCATTTATCGGAAACAATATTTAAGCCCGCATCCAATTTCACAATCCAGATATCATTTATACCTCCATAACCGATATCTGTTTTATCGCCGCTGATTCCACTACCAGAAGTACCCATTAAAAACAGCTCCTGGTTATCAGTTACCATAGCATCCACAAAAAGATCTCCACTGGTACTTCCGATTACTTTTTCCGTCAGGACAGATAAATCGGAAGGATCCACCTCCAAAAGCCAGTAATCATCACCTCCTTTTGAAGGTAGGGTTTTGGTTCCGCTCACGGGTGAGCCGCTTGTCCCCAACAACAACAAATGATTGTTCCAGATCAGGATACTGGAAGCCTGATCATCATTAGATCCGCCATAGGTTTTCTGTGCCAGGATATTCCCGCTCAGGTCCAGCTTCAATAGCCAGAAATCTCCATGATCAAAAGAATCTCCATAATTGGGAGAAGTCATCTCAAAGGAAGGAGTGGAATAGGTACTCAACAGGCAATAAAGCGCCGTGTCCGAAACAATCATGCTGGAAAAATAATCACCGGAATTTCCGCCAATGGTTTTATCCCACTGGATATTAAAGTCCAGATCTGTTTTGACAAGCCATAAATCAAAATCTCCGCGCGAATTATCACTTTTATCGCCTGAGATATTTGATCTAGACGACCCTGCCAGATAATAGCCCGAGCTGTCCGGAGTGTAAAAAATTCTCATATCATCATAGTTAGTACCACCAATATGCTTCTGGGAAAGGATATCGAGTTGCGAAAAAGTGCTATGTGCAAATAATGCTAAAAACAAAGTAAAGATCAGTTTCATGGGAAATGAATTTAAAAGAAGCGGTTCAGTGTTACTATTACCTGCATGCTTCAGAAACAGACTGAATAAACTCAAAGC
>JAIRJW010000006.1 GCA_031260455.1 Fluviicola sp. | reverse complement strand
TCTTTGCAAAATTGCACCCTACAAAACAGTTTCCGCATATTTCGCTGTTGTTCCTGGGCGGATTAGGTTTTTTTTTCAGTTTGTTGTTCCGGCTCAGCGATGTGATCAGTGCGATCCTGGCCATGCGGATCTTGATACAGTTTATCGGGCAAGCAGTCGGGTTGATTCTGCTCCACAAAGTATACGGAAAACAATTTTTTCCGTGGAAAATGCCGTTATTTCCGATTCCTGCGATTCTTGCAATTATTCTCTGGGCAGGAATTTTGTTTTCTACAGGATTTAAGATGATTCTTGCAGGTATTGTGGTGATCCTTACCGGATCAGTTGTTTATTTTATAAAAGCGAAGCGGAACGGGGAATGGCCGTTCAAACAGGCTAATGAATTTTAATGTAAATCCGGTCAATCTCTATACAGTTTGAAGGATTCGAGTTATATGTAATATCTCTTTGAAAAAGGAGAGATTGACGAATTCCTGATACAAAATTATTCGCAATTCAACGGAAGTAATTATTTGATTTTTAAATCCAGAATTTTCTCTTCGCCAATAAACCCTTCCAAGTGATCTCCTATTGCTACCGGGCCAACTCCTGCGGGAGTTCCTGTGAAGATCAGATCTCCTGTTTTGAGCGTAACATATTGAGAAACAAACGCAATAATCTTGTCAATAGAGAAAATCATGTCTGTGGTGTGGCCATGCTGAACCATTTTCCCGTTCTTTTTCAGTGTAAAATGCAAATCGTTCAGATTTAAAGAGCTCACAGGAACAAAACGTGTTCCCATCGGGGCGCTGTTGTCGAAAGATTTTGCTTTTTCCCATGGCAGGCTTTTTGCTTTGCACTGTTCCTGCAAGTCGCGTGCGGTGAAGTCAATCCCCAGTGAAATCTCATCGTAATAGCCCGAAGCAAACTTTTCCTGGATATTTTTTCCCACTTTTTTAATTTTCACCACAATTTCACATTCGTAGTGTAAATCTTTCGTGAAATCGGGGATATAAAAATCGTTTCCGGTAGGTAAATAAGCCGTATCCGGCTTCATGAAGAAAACGGGTTCGCTGGGAAGCGGATTATTCAATTCTTTTGCGTGGTCAGCGTAGTTTCGTCCGATACAAATGATTTTCATTTATTTAAGTTCAAACAGTTTTAAATTAATTCAGTATTCGCAATTATTTTTTAAACTTATTCTGAAGCGCAGCCAGTTTGTCTTCCATGTTCATTTCCGGATTCTCAGCTTCGCGTTTTCCCTTGCGTTTCTGCTTGATCCGTCCCATTTCCTCCCGCAGCAATTGCTTGGTGAAAAGCGGGAAGTCTGCATCCATCATCCAGCCGAAATAACCAGGTTCGGTTTCCGAAATTTCTTCAACGGTTTTTCCTTTATGCTTCCCGAAATTGTAAGTCACTTGCCCGCTCTTTGTTTTGGCTAGCCTTCCTGCGAAATCGTGCCATTCCTGATTTCCCTGGCGTGAAAAATCAGAGAGTTCCGGGATGTTTTTTGCCAGATTGGGATAACGTTCCAGTTGTGCTCTGAAAACATCCAGCGTTACTTTGGTATCATACAAAGCATTGTGGGCGTTTTCCATGGATTCATTACAATAGAACTGGTAAGCTGCTGCCAGGGTTCGTTGTTCCATTTTGTGAAAGATATTCTGAACATCTACAAACCGGCGGTTACTGATTTTGAAGGAATGATTGATCCGCAGAAATTCTTCTGCCAGAACCGGAATATCAAACTTATTGGAGTTGTATCCACCCAGGTCGGAATCACCGATAAAAGCCGCAATATCGTCTGCCAGCTGAGTAAAAGTGGGTTCATTGGCAACCAAATCATCTGTGATTCCCGTTATTTCCGCTGATTCTTTTGTAATCGGGATGGTAGGATTGATGCGTCTGTAAAATTCACTCTGTTCCCCGTTTGGAGATACCTTAATCAATGCAATTTCAATAATCCGGTCTTTTGCCACGTCCAATCCGGTGGTTTCGAGATCCAGCATGACAAAATTTCGTGTAAGTGATAAATTCATACAGTTAAAGTTATATCCAAAGATCGTTAAAATGTGGAAAAGAGAGACTTTTTATCTGATATTTCCAGTTATTTTATAACTGGAAGTTCCGTTCTGCGGTTCAACTGATATCCTTTTTCTTCTTCACGGTTAAATAAAAACCAAAATCAATGGAACCACAGGAGAAAATAGTAGATTCATTACACACTATAAAAAATTAAAAGACCCACATCTTTTGTTTAAGTACGTGGGTCTTACGATAATTTTTAGTTACAACGAAAATAACTATAATTCTCTGTTAAGATCAAATTGCTCCAAATAATCTGCAACTCTTCTGACGAATTGCCCTCCTAATGAGCCATCTACGATACGGTGGTCATACGAGTGAGATAAGAACATTTTGTGGCGGATTCCAATGAAATCTCCTTCAGGAGTTTCGATAACAGCTGGCATTTTGCGAATTGCTCCCAAAGCGAGGATAGCTACCTGAGGCTGGTTGATAATTGGAGTCCCCATCACGTTTCCGAAAGTTCCCACGTTGGTAACGGTGTAAGTTCCACCCTGGATATCTTCCGGCTTCAATTTATTGTCACGGGCATTTTTTGCCAGTTCGTTTACAGATTTTGCCAGGCCTGTCAGGTTCATACGGTCTGCCTGCTTGATTACCGGAACAATCAGGTTTCCTGAAGGAAGTGCGGTTGCCATTCCGATATTGATGTCTTTGCGTTTGATGATCTGGTTTCCGGAGAGGGAAACGTTGATCATTGGGAAGTCTTTGATTGCTCTTACAATTGCTTCCATGAAGATCGGAGTGAAAGTCAGGTTTTCACCTTCGCGTTTTTCGAATTCCTTCTTCATTTTGTTTCTCCAGTTCACGATGTTTGTTACATCAGCTTCCACAAAAGAAGTTACGTGAGGAGAAACGTGCTTGGACATGATCATGTGCTCTGCAATCAGCTTACGCATGCGATCCATTTCGATGATTTCGTCACCCGCATTTGGCATAACAACCGGCTCTTTGATGTTGCTCAGGAAAGAGAATCCTCCTGAAACTATCGGCGCTGCTCCGTTTGATACCACAGATGAACTGGATGTTACGACCGCAGCAGGTTGTACCGCTACAGCAACAGAACCTCCAGTTTTGCGGTTGTCGATGTATGACAGAATATCTTTTTTCGTTACCCTTCCCCCGGTTCCCGTTCCCCCGATAGAATCGATTTCTGTCATGGAAATATTTTCTTTCTGAGCGATACTTCTGACCAAAGGAGAGATGAATTTACCGTTTCCGCTGTTTTTATCAAGAATAATTCCACCGTTTGAAATAGCTGCATGGGTTGCAACTGCTGTTTCTACTACTGTCGTAACTGCTGCGGGCTCTGCTTTTGGTACTACCGGTGCAGTATCCCCGTCTGTTGAAATAATTGCGATCACATCTCCAACTTGAGCAACCTGATCTTTTTCAAACAGTTTTTGAACCAAAACCCCGGCTGCTTCCGATGGCAATTCGTTGTCAACTTTGTCGGTTGCAACTTCTACCAGAGCTTCATCCATGGCTATGATATCACCAACTTCTTTCAACCAGTTGGTAATGGTAGCTTCTGTAACACTTTCTCCCATTTTAGGAAGACGAATTTCAATTTGTGCCATATAACGACTAAGAATTCTCGATTAATTTCGGTACAAAAATAACGGAAAAAATATGAAATTCACCAACGGATTCTATTGATCCAGTTTTTTCCAGGCTTTCCACAAAATACGAATGTCCCCAAAAACAGAATATTCCCGGGCATAAAGTAAATCCAGCTTGGATTGCAAGCCTTCGTCCAGCCCGGAAAGATGATCGGTAGGAGTGAGGATTCCCTTCTTGATTTTGGGTAGTTGCTTGCTGGAAAAAGTGCCTTGCTGACTGTATGAGACAAGGGTTTTTCTTCCGCTGATTAGACTGAAGACATTTCCCAGGAAACGAAGTTTGTTTTTGTAAAACCAGATCAACAGGGGCGAACACAGGAGCAGGATCAGCCCGGAAATGATGTCGAATAATCTTTTTTGCCGTTGTTTTGCGGGCTGACTGATAGCATTGATTTCCAGAATGTAGAGGTCTCCGGCTGTTTCAATCGAATTCGACCCGATCAGATATTGGCTGTCTGGTTGCGCAATTTTGTAATCAACCGTCATATCCGGGATTGCAATCATCCAGTGAATAATGTCTCTGGCACTGGTGTCTCTGGCGCAGAAAATAATCTCGTCGATATTGTGAACGCGTACGATCTGTTCCAGCTGGCTAATTGATCCGAGAGAGTTTTTGTCGTGGTTTTCGTCCAGGGATACAGAAACAATGTTGGCAATTTTGGGTTGTGTTTGGTATAATAGCATAGAAACCCGGTCGAATTCTTCCTGTGAACCGACAATGGCAAAATTCACATGCTTCCTCCCGTTGATGGTGAACCGTTTCCCGATTGCCAGATGAAGTATGTAGCGTGAAATGATGTAGTATAAGACAATCCAGCCTGCACCGAGTAGAATGAAAAGCCGGGAAAACTGCCACTCTTTCGGGAAAAGTGCATAGAGGATCAGGATTAATGCCGTTCCGGTCACTCCGCCAGAGATGAACTTCTTAAAGGTAACAGGTTGATCGTAGGCTCCTTGTAATGCCATGGAATTCATCCAGATGAACGTGTATAAAAGGATAAGTATACCAGTGGTTTGCTCCGGGAAATCAATTTGTGCCTGTTGCCAGTAATTGGTCAGCGCAAACAATCCCATAAGAATGTAAAGCATATCGAAAACCGGCAATGTTATTTTGCGGATGAAACGCATTCCGATTGCCAGTCCTGCCCGGAAATAAATTGCCGAATTGATCAGAAAGGAAAATAAACGTGCATTTTTTTGCGAGAAGTGCTTTCGGGCGAAAATGACCATTGCACGGTAAAAAACAAACACATAGTTGACGGAACTTTTTTTTGTGCTTTCACCTTTATAGTGAATAATCCGTGTTTCCGGAAAATAAACATTTTTATAACCGCCTTTGATGATGCGGTATGACAGATCAATGTCTTCCCCGTACATGAAAAATTCCTCGTCGAGTAAGCCCACTTTGTCCAATGCTTCTTTCCGCATCAGCATAAAAGCCCCGGAAAGAATTTCGATTTCGTTGGTTTCAAATTCAGACAAATAGCCCAAATGATATTTTCCGAAAATCTTTGATTTTGGGAAAATGCGTGAGATTCCGAAGATTTTGTAGAAAGCGACTGCCGGAGTAGGCAAACCTCTTTTGGATTCCGGAAGGAAAATGCCTTTCCCGTCCACCATGCGTACTCCGAGTCCGCCAACATCCGGGTGTTCATCCATGTATCGGACGACCTTATGCAGTGTATCTTCCTCGATAACGGTATCCGGATTCAGCAATAGCTGGTATTTACACTCCGATAACTCCATTGCCTGGTTGTTGGCTTTAGAAAAACCTTTATTGTCTTTGTTCGCAATGACACGGACCCAGGGAAATTTTTCGCGGACCATTTCCACCGATCCATCAACAGAATTATTATCGACTACCCACACTTCTGCCAGTTCCTGCTTCATGGCCTTCACTACGGAGTTCAGGCACTGTTCCAGAAAAAAGACAACGTTGTAGTTGACAATGATTACAGCAATTTTCGGAATAGAATGGGGCACAGTCCTGGTGTACGAATTAAATTATTTGACAGCGATACAAGATATTTCAATCGGAACATTCATTGGTAACCTGGAAACCTGAACGGTTTCTCTTGCCGGAGGGACATTCAGAAAATACGAACTATAAACGGTGTTCATTTCAGAAAATTGCCCGAGATCCGTCATAAAAATGCTGCATTTCACAATGTGATCCAACGTTAAACCTGCTTCATTTAATAGCGTTTCGATGTTTTTCAGAATGCGGTGAGTAGCATCTTCAATGGAGGCGGTTTCCAGTTCTCCGGTGAACGGATTCAAAGGAATCTGACCACTCACATAAACAGTGTTTCCACTGACGATAGCCTGGCTGTATGGCCCAATTGGAGCCGGAGCTCCGGGAATTTGAATTGCCTTTTTCATCGATTCTTTTTTGCAAGTTTAGTAATTTTGATGCACATGCGGTTTTTATTAGTAGATAACTTCGATTCCTTTACTTACAACATCGTTCATTACCTTGAACAATGCGATGTGGAAGTTGAAGTGTTTACCAATCTTTCTGTTGACACTGCTTCTTTGAAGCAATGCGATGCGTTGGTACTTTCTCCCGGTCCGGGCTTGCCGAAACAGGCGGGAAAACTGATGCAGATACTTGAATTGGGCTTGAAACAACAGATTCCCATACTGGGAGTTTGCCTGGGAATGCAGGCTCTGGCGCTTCACTTTGAAGATGAGCTCTATAACCAGCGATTGGTGAAACATGGTGTGGCGGAATCTGCCCGGCGAACAGACGCTGAGTCACTCTTTTACAAAGGAATTCCGGAAACTTTTGAGGTTGGGTTGTATCACTCCTGGGCGGTTCATTTGCAGGAAAATTCTCCTTTTCTCGCAACGGCTTATTCGGAAAATGAGGTGTTGATGTCGATGGAAATTGCAGATAAAAAAGTCTATGGTGTCCAGTTCCACCCGGAAAGTATCCTGACTCCGCATGGGTTACAGATGATCGGGAATTTTGTGGAGATCGTGAAATGTGATAACATAGGATTATAGATGAATTACACGTGTTCGTGAAATTGCAAAATGCCGGTTATTACAGTGTGAAAATACTCTTGTTTTGTGCTCCGGTACTGAAAATGTGCCAATATTCTGTTGATTCGTTTCTAGTGGAAACGTAATTCCGCAATTTTACGAACACGTGCAGTTTTAATCGGTTCAATTATCCAAAAAATGTTTTACCTTGGAAGCCTGGCAAATATTCTGAAGTCGTTTTTCCATGCTCCTTATCACAAATGCATATTTTATTATGCATTCATAACAAAAAAATGTATTTTGGATAAAATTTGAATGTATGAAATGGGTAACTACATCATTGTTTATTTTGTTTTTTATTGTTGTGAAAGCTCAGACCTGTATCGGAACGTGGGTAACAATTGATGATAAAACGGGAAAAAAGAAATCCAAAGTTGAACTGTATAAGAAAGACGACAAACTTTACGGAAAAATCATTTATCTGTATCCGCGTGAAGGAAGGGAAGACAACCCAAAGTGTGAAAAGTGTACGGACGACCGCAAAAATCAGCCCCTGGTCGGATTGCAAATCGTTCGTGGATTGAAATGGGATGGAAGTGAGTGGAAAGATGGAACCATTGTAGATCCGGAGAATGGAAAAGTGTACACCTGTTCGATTTGGATTGACCGTGATGATTACAGCAAATTGCATGTACGTGGTTATGTGGGGCCATTTTTCAGAACGCAGACCTGGCATAAAAGTACGGACTGAATATTAAAGTTAATAAAATATAAAAATCCCGTTTATCGACCTGATAAACGGGATTTTCTATTGAATGTTATGGTATTAAGAAGCCTTCTTCTGGCAGCAGGAACCTCCTGCTTTTTCACCTGAGCAAGAAGCTCCTTTTTTACATTTCTTTTTCTTGTCATCATGTTTCACAACAGAAACAGAAGTGTTATTATTTGAAGCAGCGTAAACAGTAGCGCTTACAGAACCTACGAACATCAATAATGTGAATGCAACAAATGCTTTTTTCATGATTTCACTGTTTTAATTTCAATAAAAGTACAATTAATATTTAGAATGAACCAAGTTTTGTCAGCTTAGCCTTTACATCTTGGTTAATTTTAACATCTAATTTCGTGCCAAGAGGTAAAAATACATCCACGCGTGAACCAAATTTGATAAATCCGAATTCCTGGCCTGTTTCAGCAGTCTGACCTTCTTTGGCGTAATAACAGATACGTCTTGCAACCGCTCCGGCAATTTGACGGAACAAAATTTCCTGTCCTGAAGAATGTTGTACCACAACCGTACTTCGTTCATTGTCCGTTGAGCTTTTAGGATGCCAGGCAACCAGGAACAAACCCTTGTGATATTTCACGTATTTCACCAGTCCGCTGATTGGAAAGTAGTTTGCGTGAACATTTAACGGCGACATGAAAATCGAAACCTGGATGCGCTTGTCTTTAAAGTATTCCGTTTCCTCTACTTCTTCAATTACGACTACTTTTCCGTCGGCTGGACACAAAATATCCGAATCCGTAAAAGTGAAAATGCGTTTAGGGATGCGGAAAAATTGAACGATCAGGTAGAACATAACCAGAACACCAGCAGATAACAAAATGAATAGCCAAAGCCATTCGGTTTGGGTATATAACCAATAATTTCCCCATTCGATTAATCCTAGAATGATGGTGCCAGTTAAAATAGTAGCGGTTCCTTCTCTGTGAAGCGTCATGTTTTTTCGTTAACTAATGAGGGCCAAAAGTACATATAAAACGGGAGCTACGAAAAGCATTGCGTCAATTCGATCAAGAATTCCCCCATGTCCGGGCAGAATATTTCCCGAATCTTTGATGTGAATGGAACGCTTCAGTTTGCTTTCGAATAAGTCTCCCAAAGTTGCCAGGATACTCGCCAAAATCGAAATTACAGCAACTGCAATAGCATTCAACGCATTGAAATGCCCCGCGAAATATAAAATGGCCAACATTACCAAAGCTGCTCCGAGCAAACCTCCTGCAAAACCTTCCCAGGTTTTTTTAGGCGAAACACCTGGAAGTAGCAGATGCTTTCCAAAAATGCGTCCCGAAACATAAGCCAGTGTGTCGTTCAGATAAATCGGGAGAAGGACGACCAACAGTATTTGCTTGTCGAAATTATTCGTAAAAGTATAAGCCATTGCCAAAACCCACATCGGTAAAACCGGGTAGAAAAAGTTGAAAATAAAGGTGCGTTTGAAAACAAAATCAATGTTCTCTTTTTTGAAAATCCAATAGCAAAATACCCCGATGGCCAGCACCAGTATTCCCCATAGGATGAACAGCAAAGGCGATTCGATGATTAGGTGCCAGAATGTGTTGCTGACAGCAGGGTAGAAGTGCGCAAGTGTTTGAATCAACAGAGGAATGAACAAGGCAACCACCAGTATAAGAGCCGGGAGCTTTAAGGTATTCTGAAACGGGCTTTTTTTTCCCATTTCGAACAATTCGTGGGTTCCCAGCATCGTGAAAGTGAAAAACACCAGATTCATTAGGTTGGCATCATTTCTCACATCGTACACAAATGGTGTAAAAACCACCATCAAAAACAAAGCCCCGAAAACGGAGCGTATCAATACATCTTTCATCAAAAAAAATCCCCTGACAATAAATGTCAGGGGGTATAAAGGGTTATTTATTCTTCCGATTGCTCATTGTTCCCCGATGGTTCAATGTTGGGATTGATTATCATTGAACCGGTATGGTCTTCTGTTTTGTTTTCGTCCTGGGGATTTAATCCCGGAGCGGAATCTTCGCTTGGAGGAGTGTTAATCACTGCGTTGATTTCTTCTTCTGAATTCCATAAACGCAATCCGAAAATTTCTTCCAGGTCTTCCTTGAAAATTACTTCTTTTTCCAGCAGTTTATTTGCCAGTGCAGTCAGTTTGTCTTTGTTTTCGGATAAGATCGCTAATGCGCGCTGGTATTGCGTTTCAATAAGTTTGCTCACTTCTTCATCAATGATACGCGCGGTATCTTCCGAGTAAGGCTTCGTAAATGCATCTCTTCCCTGGGAATCGTAATAGGAAATATTTCCGATACGCTCATTCAATCCATAAATGGAAACCATAGCGTAAGCTTGCTTGGTCACTTTTTCCAAATCACTTAAAGCTCCGGTAGAGATTTTTCCGAAGATTAGCTGCTCGGCAGCACGTCCTCCCAAAGCGGAACACATATCATCCAGGATTTGGTCGGTAGTCGTAATCTGGCGTTCTTCAGGAAGATACCATGCTGCGCCCAGTGAACGTCCGCGAGGAACGATGGTTACTTTTACCAGTGGATGTGCATGTTCCAGTAGCCAGGAAGCGGTTGCGTGACCAGCTTCGTGGAATGCGATTGCACGTTTTTCTTCTGTTGTAATGATCTTGTTTTTCTTCTCCAAACCACCGATAATACGATCTACTGCATCTAAGAAATCCTGTTTCTCAACAAATTTCTTGTTTTTACGCGCAGCGATCAGAGCTGCCTCGTTACACAGATTTGCTATATCTGCACCTGAGAATCCCGGAGTTTGCTTGCTTAAGAAATCGATATCGATGTTTTTGTCCAGTTTCAATGGTTTGAGGTGAACCTGGAAAATTTCCTTACGTTCGTTCAGATCCGGCATATCTACATAGATCTGACGGTCGAAGCGCCCTGCACGCATCAAAGCAGAATCCAGTACATCTGCCCGGTTGGTAGCTGCCAGGATGATGACTCCTGAGTTGGTACCGAAACCATCCATTTCGGTCAATAACTGGTTCAGGGTATTTTCGCGCTCATCGTTGGAGTTGAAACCATTGTTTTTACCTCTTGCACGACCGATTGCGTCAATCTCGTCGATGAAAATGATCGCAGGCGCTTTTTCTTTTGCCTGGCGGAACAAATCACGTACACGGGAAGCACCGACTCCGACGAACATTTCTACGAAATCAGAACCTGAAAGCGAAAAGAACGGAACTTTCGCTTCTCCTGCAACTGCTTTTGCCAGTAAGGTTTTACCAGTTCCCGGAGGTCCTACCAATAAAGCTCCTTTTGGAATTTTTGCTCCCAGTTCGGTATAACGCTGCGGTTGTTTCAGGAATTCAACAATTTCCTGGATTTCTTCTTTCGCACCTTCCAAACCGGCTACGTCTTTAAACGTTACATTGGTAGATTTTCCTTTTTCATAGACTTGTGCGCGCGATTTCCCGATGTTGAAAATTTGCCCGCCAGCACCTCCTCCTCCGCCTGACATACGTCTCATGACGAATACCCAGATCAATACAATGATCAGAATCGGTAATAAAAACCCGATGATTGAACTAAAGTAGTTCACTTCTTCTATTGGCGGAGCTGAAAGAGTTGGTTTCCCTTTAGCAACCAGGCGCTCATTGATTTGATCTAATTTGGTTTCAAAATTTCCGGCATCAACAATGTCGATGGAAAAGACTGGAGAACTTCTTTGAGAAAGTGCATTTCTCTTTTTCTCCAAAGCAGCTTTGAGGTATTTGAGTTCCCCTTTTGGGTTTTCTTTCACAAAAGCTTCACCAGCTTCATTCAGTTTAAAGTCTACACGGGATCTGTTTACCACGCTTACATCGGCAATCATGCTTGAATCTGCCAGTGAGTAGAAAGTATTGATGTTGCGTAACTGTGTATCTGAAGAACCGTTATAATAAGCGGCAACAATGATTCCAAGTACGATCACCGCATAAATCCAGTAAATCGCATACGGATTTCTTTTCGGTTTGTTTGAGTTGTTATTTTCAGTCATAAAACAGAGTTAATGCTTAATGCATATTAGGGATGTCGGTTCGGACAGCATCGGACCATAAATCTTCCAATTCATAGAAATGCCGTGCGTCTTTGTAAAAAATGTGGGCCACCACACTCACGTAGTCCAGAAGAACCCACTCAGAAGTGTTTTTTCCTTCCTGGTGCCATGGTTTTTCTTTTAATTCCTTCCGCGTGTGACGTGAAACTGTTGATGCAATACCATCTACCTGAACGTTTGATTCCCCTGAGCAGATTACAAAGAAGTCAGTAACTGCATTTGAAATATTCCTTAGGTCAAGTACAACGATGTCTTTCGCTTTGTTTTCCTGCATACCTTCAACAATCGTGTCGCAAAGTACTTTAGAATCTATGTCCTTTTTTAATTTATACATTCGTAAATTTGTGAATGCAAATCTAAGCATTTATTAGCTTGATTTGTGAGATTGTTAAATGCAAATACTTGTTAATAAAACATGATTGGGCAACAAATTATCCAATTACATGAGGTTGACTCTACCAACAATTATGCTGCCAGGCTGCTTTCAGAGAGAAAGTTGGCACATGGAACTGTAATTTTGGCAGAACACCAAACTTCCGGAAGAGGTCAGAGAGGCCGGAGCTGGCACTCTGCGAGCTCAAAACAGTTTACCGGAACGTATTTTTTGAAAACTGATTTTTTGTCAGTTGATCACTTGTGCTATCTCAATATGACGGTAGCTTTGGCTGTTCGACAGATGGTTCAGTCGTTCACCAGGCGCAAAGTTTCGATCAAATGGCCGAATGATATCTTCGTCGGTGATCAGAAAATCGGGGGGATTTTGATTGAAACAAACTGGAAGAATGGAAAAGTGGAAGGGACAATTGCAGGGATCGGGATCAATGTTTCTCCAGTTCACAGTGTGGCTTACGCGACTTCTTTGAGTGAGCTTTCCGGAAAATCACCTGAGATCCGGGAGGTACTGGGAGTATTATCGGCAAAACTAAATACCTTTTATGCTTTACTGGAGCAGTCCGGTTTTCAGCTGCTGAAAGAACAATATGAGTCTTTTTTATGGAAAAAGGATGAAGAAATTACGTTGGAAGAACGACAGAATCCGGTTCCGTTTCAGGGAATTATTCGCGGAGTGGATCAGATCGGGAATATCCTGGTGGAACGGGACGGCGTTATTCAGGTTTACCGCAACCAGGAGTTGAATTTTGAGGCGAATTATTCTAAAGTTAAAATGTAGAAGTAATTATGAGTTTCTAAGATTTAACTTATTGGAAATTGGATAATTAAGTGGTTTGTGCTTTTTTAAGCAAATTGCTTCTGTAAATTTTTCGTCATCACGGCAAACAGGCTGGTCAGTGGTTTCTCCACCATCATTTTCATGAACATGTTGATGTTTGCTTCAAATTCGATGTGTCCTTCGCAGGTATCACCATGGTCTTCCAAAAGAATGGACAACGTATATTTAAAGGGGGCCTTTTCGCCGGATTCCATGTGAATCCTGGTATAAGGATCTTTTGAAAGATACAGTAAAGGAATGACAATTCCTCCCTGTGCCTTGAAAGAACAGCCGTTTTCATCTGATTTGAAATCGGAAATGACGTCAGCAGGTAGCAAGCTTTCGATATTTTTAGCGTCCGAGAGAAATTCAAATACTTTCTGTGCGGAGGCATTTACAGGGGCATTATCAGTTTTTAACAGCATGTTTTAGTTTTTCCAGTTTTCAGGACTGATCTTCCACTCTCTCAGAGAACTGACATCAACCATAGTCACATAATCCGATTTTAAAGCCTGATCGATCAGGTGATCGTAGTCGGTAAGTGTTACGAACGGACATTCCGCCTGTGCAAAATTTTTGATGGAAATGTCAAATCCGTATGTGAAGATAGCAACCAGTCCTTTTACTTCCAATCCAGCCTCTCTTAAAGCTTTGATCGCCTGCAGACTACTTCCCCCTGTTGAAATCAAATCCTCAATCACTACTACGCGTTGTCCTTTTTCGAAATAGCCTTCGATCTGGTTACCCATCCCATGACTTTTTGCAGAACTCCTTACATAAATAAACGGAATTCCGAGCTCTTGTGCAACCAACGCTCCCTGAGCAATTCCTCCGGTAGCAACTCCAGCGATAATGTCCGGTTTGCCAAAATGTTCCAATACTGCATCAGCATAGCCCTGGCGGATATAAGTTCGGATAGCTGGAAAGGAAAGTGTGATTCTATTATCACAATATATGGGAGATTTCCAACCAGAAGCCCATGTAAACGGAGAATTTGGTTGTAGTTTTACAGCCTTAATTTGTAGCAAAAATTCAGCTACTTTTAGTGCTCGATCTTTATTTAAAATCATGGTGCAAATGTACAAAGTTTTTATTGATAATTCGGTGATAGAGTTTTTGGGTTCTTCGGAGAATGCGCCCTCCAGGCAGTATGATCTGATCTGTAATTCGTTTGAAAATGATTTGACAAAGCTCCTGGGTCAGTTTGATTTTAAAAAATCAAAATATTGTATATTAGTTATTTATGAAGATTTTGATCGGGCAATCAACCAGATTTTTCACAATTACGAATTCATGGATGCTGCAGGAGGAATAGTAAAAAGTAAAAGACGGTATTTATTTATTGAACGACATGGAATGTGGGATATTCCCAAAGGGAAACTGGATGCCCATGAACAACCTTGGGAAGCTGCCATTCGTGAAATTGAAGAAGAATGTGGAATTTGCGGGCCAACTATTGATCAC
The DNA here is from genome assembly GCA_031260455.1 of Fluviicola sp. Classification (GTDB taxonomy): domain Bacteria; phylum Bacteroidota; class Bacteroidia; order Flavobacteriales_D; family Crocinitomicaceae; genus Fluviicola. Next base: position 11,973 of record JAIRJW010000006.1, on the reverse strand, counting down.
CTGATTGGAATTACGTTTCATACGTATTCTTATATGGGGAGATTGACAATTAAGAAAAACTGGTGGTATGCTCTGAATTATTCCGGACCGCCGGACGTTACGCCGCAGGAAGAAGAAGCTATTACACAAGCTGTCTGGATTGAAAAAGCGGAGTGGGACCTAATCCGCAGCAATACTTATGATTCGATCCTGGAAGTATTGGACATGGCGAAAAATTGGTGAGGGAATTGCGAATATAGTCATTTGTATAGAATCATTTATGAGATATATGAATTTCATTCCTGAAAATTTGGCTAATTTTTTGTTAATTAAACAACCATTCTAAAAAGAGTTCGTATTCTTGTATAGTTTAAAACTAAAAACACATGAAAGTAATAGCAATACTCGCAGTTTCATTTATTTCACTTGGAACATTTGCACAAACGACTGAAAAGAAAGAAAGCCCAAAAAAAGAAATGGAGGAAAAAGCTCCGGTGGTTTTTAAAACATTAAAAATAGAACGTGCGGAAATTCCTTATGATTCAAAAGAACCATTCATTTTCGAATTCAAAAACAACGGTAAAACCCCTTTGATCATTACAAATGTTCAGACTTCATGCGGTTGTACGGCAGCAGAGAAACCAACTGAACCGATTGAAAAAGGAAAGTCCTCTAAAATTGTTGTAAACTACGATACAAAACGCGTTGGTCAGTTTACAAAGACAATTACCGTAACGACAAATGCTTCAACTGAGCCGATTATTTTGACAATTACAGGTAAAGTATTGCCTCAGGAAGCGGCTCCTGCAACAAACTAAGAATTTATTTTAGATAAAAAACCGGGAGGCGAAAATTTTCACCTCCCGGTTTTTTATTCTTTAGTCTTGAATCTCTATTGTAAGAATGCGGTCTCCCTGTCTGATATCATCGATTACATCCAGTCCGTCAATTACTTTTCCGAAGCAGGTATGATTGCGATCCAGATGCGCCGTGTTGTTTCTGCTGTGACAAATGAAGAATTGCGAACCTCCAGTGTTTCTTCCTGCGTGAGCCATAGAAAGAACTCCTCGGTCATGGAACTGGTTTTCACCTGTTAATTCACAATCGATTTTGTAACCCGGTCCGCCAGTTCCAGGCATTCCCGTTGCCCCCTCCCGGCTGTTCGGGCATCCTCCCTGGATCACGAAATCAGGTAAAACGCGGTGAAATGCCAGACCGTCATAAAATCCTTCTTTTGCCAGCTTCACAAAGTTAGCTACAGTGTTCGGTGCATCTTCCTGGTAGAAGGTAACACGCATATCTCCTTTCTCAGTGCGAATAATTGCTTCCATTTTTTTGCTTCAAATTTTTTACAAAGATAGGTTATAATTCAAAATGCAAAATTGAAAAGATAAATGAAAAGCGATTTCTGAGAGGATTCTTTCAAAGATGATTCTGGGAGAAGATAACGCGCAGAAAAGGAGTTTTTTTATTTTGGGATTTCAACTTTCCTAGTGTCGGTTCGTAATATTGCGAATTTGAGAAATCAAATTCAGAAATGTCTGTTTATCCTGTGTTACAGGATAAGTTAGGCAGCCTTTTGTTTTCGTTTATCCCATTTTATAAAAATGAATCAATCCTTAAGAAATCAAGGAAGATATACATCTGACGTAATATTGCGGAATTACGCCAGAAACCTCCAGATTCGATTCGGCTTTATGTACTTCCATTCACGGTAAATTGTATTGCGGAATAACCCCATGATAATAACGAATCCCGTTTCCTTGGAAAGCTACTGCTTCCTTGTTGGCAGTTTTTAACAGATTGATTTCCATGTCAACCGCTTCAAGCGAAAATGAGTTGTAAATTTGCCCCATGATTCAAACAACTATTTCCCGCGATAAAATCAAACAATTTTCTACATTTTCCCAGGCATTCGGGGATCAATCAACATTCGGGCAATTTCTGACAGCGCCCTTTCATTCCGTTTCGGATATGTATGAACAGGCGAAAGTCAAACAACAAGCTTATTCTCCTGAAATACGGAATAACCTCATTCAGACCTGGAATAAACAAATCGCTTCTTTTGCATCTGAAAACCAGCTGGAGAATCTGAAACTCCTGGAAAACGAAAACACATTTACGGTAACAACAGGCCATCAACTGACACTATTTGGCGGCCCGCTTTACCTGGTTTATAAAGTCTTACACGTGGTGCGGCTGGTGGAAGCATTTAATGCCAGTCAGTCTGAATTCCAGGCTGTTCCTGTTTTCTGGATGGCTTCTGAAGACCACGATTTCGATGAGATAAAATCGACGCATCTGTTCAATCAGAAGTTGACCTGGGAATCTGATCAAACCGGCCCGGTGGGTCGTTTTAGAATGGACGATTTCAGCCAGGTTCACGAAACATTCAACACTTTTTTCGAAGGAAAAGAAAATGAAATTACAGACTTGCTTTCCATTTCCGAAAAGGCTGGTTATGCTGCTTATTTCCAGGAATTTCTGAGTAAATTATTCGCAGATTTCGGGGTACTGGTTCTGCAACCGGATTCCCGCGACCTGAAACGCGCATTTATTCCCGTGATTTTACGCGAAATTGCAGCGCCATCTGCGCATCAGGCGGTGCTAAATACCAATAAACTGATTGAAGCTGCCGGATACAAGCCACAGGCACAGGCCCGTGATTGTAATCTGTTTTACCTGAAAAACGGGAAGCGTTTGCGTATCGAGCCAGTTGCGAACGGCCTGGCAATTGACGGAGAGGTCTTTAGCGAAGAGGTATTGAAGAAACTGGTCCGGGAAGAACCGGAGAATTTTTCTCCAAATGTGATTTTGCGCCCGGTTTACCAGGAAACGATTCTTCCGAACCTGGTTTACGTAGGAGGTGGAGGCGAAATGGCATACTGGATTCAGTTGAAGGGTGTTTTCCAGGTGCATCAGACCTTGTTTCCACTCATTCAGCAACGTATCTCAATGCAGCTTCACGATGGGACGATAAAAAAACGCCTGGATAAGCTAAACTGGCCTGTTGAGCGCTTTTTTCAACCGAAAGAAGTGTTGAAAAAGTTGTTTTTGAGCGAAAATGAAGGCGATGATCTGAATTTATCTGCATTATTTGAATCATTCTATGCTTTGCGTTCAGAGATGATTGATAAAGCAAAATCCGTTGAAGCTACACTGGAATCCTTTGCAGAAGCAGAAGCGGTTCGGATGAAAAAACAACTGGAGGTTTTCGAACAGCGTTTGATCAGGCAATTGAAACAGCGTCATGAACAAACTTTGCAATCGATTGATTTTATTTCCGAGCGTATTATTCCTGAGAACACATTACAGGAACGTTATTTCCACTGGTTGCAGTTTGCTCCGGGTGGCGGGTACAAAGATTTGTTGCAGGCAATTTACCAGGGAACCGATCCTTTTGAAACGGATTTGGTGGTAATTGATCTGACGAAAGTAAAAGGTTAAAGGGTTTAAAAATAATACCAAAGACTGTTTATGTCTCTCAATATCGGAATTTCATTTAATTTTCAATTCACCTCTTTGGAACATTTTTAGTTCGTTTCAGAAGAACATTTTTTCTCCAAATAATGTATTTTATCCTCTAAAAGTTTTATCTTTTCTTCGTAAAGTTCTATTATTTTGTCTGATAAATGGTTGATAGTTATATGTGTATCATGCTGAGTATGATTTTGCACAGCGGACGCATTATCGCAGTTGTTTTGCGTAAGATTTTCCGAATCAAAAAGTTCCTCCGGTGTTGTATCGAGTACGTTACACAATTTTTCAATCAGGTGTATCCAATTATTCGTTTCACCCGTTTCTATTCTACTTGTACGCAGATTTTGAAATGCCAATTTTCTCAGCTATCTTTTCTTGAGACAGATGCTTATTTTCTCTAAGAGTACGTATTCTGTTTCCTAATTTACTGTTCATCCATCTTGATTTTTTACAAAAGTATTAAATTTTTAAATTTTGTTGTCCCGAAAAACGGGGAATGAATTCCCAAAAACAGGGGCAAAACGTATAGCTTGATTTTGTAGATTTATCTCATGCAAAATTTTTATGTATTAAAATATGAAGCAATTACAATAAATAAGTTAAATACAAAATAAGAATAAATTTTTAATTTTAAAAACAGATTGAGATGAAAAAAGTAAATGTAACAGTAATTTTTGCCTTTGTTGTTGTAGGAATGTTCGGATGTAAGAAAAATAACATTCGTCAAAGTGATGGGAAAACACCCAATTCTGAAGCTGGTGATTTAATCAACACAAATAAAGTAGCAGGAAATTATAGTTACTTGGAAAAACAAAGAGACTATAGGTGGGTTGAAAATAATACAAAATTGGATTGCTCTGGTGAAGGAACAGGGTGTACAGTATCATCACGATATGTATCTGATGATTCTGAAATAGACCTGTCTGTTATTCAGGTGCTTGATCTAATGAATATTCAGGAAACCGATTTAAACCGGTATTTTACCGAAAATGATTTAAGCTATGAATTTCCGTCATTTTACGAAGATCATTTTTTGTCAGACCTCCGTTACGGAAACGTCATCATGACTTTTGGTTTTCCGTATCTCAAGATTACGGACAAAAATGGAATGCTTATTAAGATATACAATTATGAGTTTGCTCTTTCAGACGACCGCGTAATTGCAAAAATGAAAGAGGGAGGCTACACTAAAAAAATATCTGTCAACACTGAGACGGGGAAAGGCCCGTGGAAATGTACGGAAACTGGAGATAACTGCAAGGTGAATGCTATCCGTTTCGATATGGACTGGCTAAGTCACAATCCTCAATATGCTTATTACCCTAATAGTACAAATTCTACAATTGAGGAAATAAGTGCTGATAAAAGCAATCATAAACTTTTAATAAAAACAACCAACGGAAAACAATACGGGATGGAATTATGAAAGTGACTGAAATAAAAACTTCCCGGCAGGCTGGTTTAATATCCGGCCTGCTGGCTCTACTAATTGCTATTGCTCTTACAGCTTGCAAAGAAAACGGAGAAAGTAATAATAAGGGGGCAATAAGTGGGATACCATATATTTCGGCAATTGACAGCGTTTCTTTTAACTATCAATCGCCCTCATGGAAAGGTGGAGGCCATGATTATTCGGATGACCAGTTTGGCAGATATATTTCGGTTGACTCCAACAATCATTTTCGGTATATCAGCATTAATTCCTATAACGAACTTCATACTTATGATTTCAGTACCCACGTACATACTTATTCAAGACCGGTTTGCAAGGCTAAAATAGAAGCCTTTAAAATAGATTCCTCCTTGATCTATTTACTTTATAACGATACCCTTTTCGTAAAAGATTTTCAGTTAAATACGGTGGACTCGTTTACGTATAAGCGACCAAATATTCTACAGAAACACGGAATAGACTACGACTCTGAGAATTCTTCAAACCTGTTTAAAGTAAATAATTATTATGTGTTGATGTACTTCGTTGTTTACAAAATTGGTGATCACGAAGAGTATCGAAATTCAAAGTATCTGTTCCATTATTTTAATAAAGACACCTCCTTTTTTGCAAATAAAGTTTGCAATGAATTAGATACTTCATCTATCTATTTCAGGTATCCTGCCGTAACAAGTGATGGCCAGTTTTTATACCATGCTCCCCGGATGAAGAACTGTATTTCAAAATCAAACGAACTGAAAACCCTGCTACATGTATCCATTGATAAAACCAAAAATAACTACTTACCGTTTCATCATGGGGATCAATTTCAAATTTCAGTGCTTAAAAAACTTCGATTTAGTTCTGATTACAATAAGGACATCCTGATTTCCGGCAATCATGTGATCCTTCTGAGAGAATTTTTAAAAGAAAGCTATTACAAAAACAATATTCAGAATTACAATCTGGACACTGAAATAATAATCTTTAATAAAGATCTAAAGAAAATCAGATCTTATTTTATTAAAGACAATGGTGATTTTTACTCCCTTGTTAAAAACAATAAATTGTATTTATTTAATGTTTTCAGAAACAAATATTACGTATATGAAATATAGTTTTATTTTCCTTGTGATAATTCTTTTTTGTTCCTGTCACAATAGAAAAAATGTGCTTGTGGTTTACCCTGAGTATTGCGGCGGATGTGTCATTCGCAATTTTTCCGAGCTAAAAAACAAGAAATTAGCAGATAAATTTACGGTTTATTTTGACACTACTAATACCTTTATTCTAAACTGTGCAACACAAAACAAGTTAAATTTTCAGCATATTTACAACAAAGACATTCCTGCAAAATTTGGAGATTATGCAAACGTGGTTGTTATCAATTTAGATGGTAAAACAATCGAATTAAAGACAAATGAAACCATTACGAAAGGAGTGCATTTTTAGAATTTTTAGAGGTATCCCGTATGTTCAGTTTGAAAACTTTGAGGAGACTTTTATCAACAATTTAGATCTTTGATTTGCTTTTTAAAACGGGCGAAAGCAGTGGAGTAAAAAGTTTATACTAATTTCGGGACTTCAACGTTTAAGCAAAGATGCAAAACCGAATTCTTGTATGCCTTTTTCTTGTTTTTGTGCCTCTGACCGCCATCTGGTCACAAGTTCAGGTAAAAGGAAGTGTAGTTGATAAACGTAATGCAGGAATAGAACATATCAAAGTGCTTTTACTTTTGGAAAAGGATACTTTGATTGCCGAAACGGATAAGAAAGGGGAGTTTTTCATTGAGCTGGCTCCAAAGAAATACGGAGTGATCGCTCAGTTTGATGCCGACAATGAGTTTCGCAAGTATGTGCATATTCCGGATGTCCCTTATTTTACGATCGATCCGATTATTTTTGATCTCGAGATCATTGATGGAGTAGTTGTCAAAACGACCAAGGAAAGCCTGAATGGTCTGGACCGGATTCCCCCGATTGATTTACAAAAAATGCCTTCTACCAGGGGAGTGGAAGGAATTTTGGTGCTGACCCAGGCCGGGGTGAATTCCAACAACGAATTAACTTCTAATTATAATGTTCGTGGAGGAAACTATGATGAAAACCTCGTATATGTGGATGGTTTCCTCATTAATCGCCCGTTTCTGACGCGTTCCGGACAACAGGAGGGATTGAGTTTTATTAATTCGGCTTTGGTACAGGACATTTATTTTTCTTCAGGAGGTTTTCAATCCATGTATGGTGATAAATTGAGTTCCGTACTCGATATTCGTTACCGGAAACCGGATTCTCTGCGTGTTTCGGCAATGGCTTCCTTGCTTGGTGTTGAAGCACATATCGAAGATAAAGTGGGGAAGCACAACCGTTTCCAATATTTGTTTGGTGCTCGCTACAGAGCAAATGGCTACCTGTTGAATTCGCTTCCGACCAAGGGAAATTACAACCCGATATTTTGGGATGCCCAGGCTATTACAAATTATACGATTAACGAGCATTGGTCCTGGACGGTGCTTGGGCATATTTCGTCCAATACTTACCAATTTGCGCCTCAAACCAGTAAAACGGATTTCGGAACGGCCAACCAGGCGTATGCATTCAATATTTACTTCGAAGGACAAGAGAAAACGCGGTTTTTGACTTCAACTGTGGGAACTTCCCTGAACTACTCTTCGAAAAAGTACGAAGGAAGAACTTTCTTTACCTATTTCAGGAGTGACGAGCGCGAAACATTTGACATTCTTGGGGAATATTACATCAATGAGCTGGAAACCGACCCTTCGAAAGCAGAATTCGGAGATTCGATTGCCGTTCTGGGAGTTGGCGGTTTTTTGAACCATGCCAGGAATAAGCTGAATGCAGATATTATCAGTATTTATCACGACGGAATAGTTCATTTTACTCCGAAAAACAAAAATGCTGGTCACGAACTGAAAGTGGGGGCAGGGATTCAGATCGACCATTTTACTGATGTTTTGAGCGAGTGGAAAATGATCGATTCGGCAGGTTATTCGCAGGTTAATAATCCAACGGATGAGGTGGATTTGTATGAAACGATCAAAAGTAGTCTGCAACTGAACAATCAGCGATACAGCGCTTATATCCAGGATCACTGGGAATGGCGGAAAGAACACAAAAACATCCCGGTTTCAAAGACCTTTGAAGTAAAAGATTCGCTCGGAAATATCCATCAGGAAGTGGTGTGTGATACGATTGATATGGGGCGTTCTGCACTCACGCTGGATTATGGTTTGAGAGGAGCTTACACGACTTTCAACTCGGATGGTTTTGTAACTCCAAGGGCGACCCTGTCTTATTTTCCTGTCAAATACGTTTACCAGGACGGACGATTTGTCAGAAGAGGAATTCGTTACCGTTTATCGGCAGGTTTGTATTACCAGCCTCCGTTTTATCGTGAATTCCGTACGTTTGACGGGCAAATCAATCCAGGCGTGAAATCACAAAAATCAGCCCATTTTGTTTTGGGAATGGATTATAGTTTCTTTATGTGGAAGCGCGAATCTCCATTCAAATTTTCGGCAGAAGCTTATTATAAATATTTGTGGGACGTAAATCCTTACGAAGTTGATAATGTGCGGATCCGTTATTTTGCAAATAACAATGCGGTTGGTTATGCAACCGGCTTGGATTTGAACCTGAATGGGGAATTTGTTCCAGGATTGATGTCGTTCTTTAAATTGGGCTTGTTGTCCACAAAAGAAGATATCAAAGATGATTATTACTACAATTATTACAATGCAGAGGGAGAAAAAATCATTTTCGGTTACAGTAATGACCAGAAGGTAGTGGATTCGGTGCGTGTGAATCCGGGATATATCCGCAGACCTACGGATCAGCACGTAACGGTTGGTGTTTTGTTCCAGGATCACATGCCGGGATTGCAACAGCTGACATGCCAGGTTGGGATTACTTACGGTTCCAGGTTGCCTTACGGTCCGCCGGATCACGTGCGTTACAAAGATACTTTGACGATGAAGTCTTATTTCCGGGTTGATATGGGGATGTCTTATGATATTTTATACCGGAAACCGGGAAAAACACGCAATTTCCTGAAGAAAATGGAGAGTGCCATCATTTCTTTTGAAGTATTTAACCTGTTGGGGGTAAACAACGTGTTATCCAAAGAATGGATCCAGGATGTTTCGGGCAAGTATTATTCGATTCCGAATTATTTGACCCAGCGGCGTTTCAATTTGAAATTGATTGTCAGGATTTAGGTTCCGATAGTTGATGAAAAGATAAAGCAGATAGCTTATTTCATGGTATCAGTTAAATATTTGCTGTTTTGATACCCCAAATTCTCCGGTATTAAATGGTACTGTTTCTTGTAGGGAAGTCACTGAAAAAAATCGCAAAAACAACATCTGAGATTCTATACATATTCACTGTCGTTAAAATAAATTGTTAAATTATTGTAAATAAATATTTAGTTTATAGTTGAAATTGAATATCTTTCCCAAAAAATTAATATTTCATATTATGAGCAACATAATAAAACTAAAATTTTTATTACAATATTGTTCGTATTTTATACGATCAAATATGGGGAACACGAAAATCTCCTGTCACTTGGCAAAACGTTTTGCGCTTGCCATTCTTTTGATGACTGTGACTTATACTCAAAGTCTGGCACAAACCTTTGTTCAAATTACTTCAGGAACGGCAGGTACACCTCAATATAACGCAGGGCCCATTTACCGTTCTTCGGCAGCCAGTGCCTATAATGCCAGCAGATATTCATACCTGTACACGCAGAGTGAATTAGCCGCTGTAGGTATTTTTAACGGAGATATCATTACCGATTTGGGCTGGATAAAAAACAATAATACCACCTCTGCTGTCGGAGCCAAATTTAGAATTTACATAAAAAATTCATCGGCAGCCACTTATAGCAATACCACTGAAACGTGGACAAATTTGAACGCAGGTACTACTCTTGTATATGAAAACCTGAATTACAGTGTGCCTGCTACCCAAAATCCAAACTATATCATGTTTACTTTGAGCGCACCATTTATATACACTGGCGGCTCACTGGAGATCTCTACAGAATGGGATATTAACGGGGTTTCGGGTAATCCCTCTACCGGAACTTTTGACTGGCTGTGGAGTACTGTTCCCAATCGCATTTACGGCTCAGGAAATACGACATTAGCTCCGATTGCGAATTTGTCATCTACCACCAATTCCATAAGTGATATTACAAGTCGGAGACCATTTTTGCAAATAGGTTATACTCCGGGTACTACCTGCTCCGGTACACCTACGGCAGGCACTGCAAATGCCACGGTTGCCAATGCTTGTGCTGGCGTTTCTTTCAATGTATCTCTTACCGGAGCCACAGTAGGAGGAGGTGTCACTTACCAGTGGCAAAGCTCACCTGCAGGTGCTAACACCTGGGCAAACATCAGTGGTGCCACAGGAGCATTTTACACCGTAACCAATCAAACCGCTGCTAGCGACTATCATTGTATAGTGACTTGTACTAACGGAGGTAGTGCAGATACGTCAAACGTAGTTTCGGTTGGACAAAATACTCCTTCGCAATGCTATTGCACACCTACCGGAGGAACCAGTAGCACTTTATATTACCTGAATAACATCACCACAAGCAGTGGTATTACAAATCTTTCTTATTCAGCATCTTCCTATTCAGCGTATGTGAACGCGTACAATACTAACTCTTTCACGCAACTTCCGGGACAGCCTGTCAATGTGTCAATGAGTGTTTCGTCAGGAACGAATTATTTTCATGCCTGGATAGACTGGAATCAGAATGGCAGCTTTAATGACCCGGGAGAACTGGTAATAAATCAGGTATCGTATTCATCTTCTCCTTTTAATAGTGTCATAAACATTCCTGCGGGTCAGGCTCCTGGCAATTATCATGTACGATTTGCCGCTACCGAGTTGTCTCCGGCGCTTACATCTTGCGGCCCTGCACCTTATGGTAACTATGTAGATACGAAACTGATTATAGGTTCTCCGCAGCCTTGTACTGTTTCGCCAACCTCTGTAAGTGTAACCCCTCCAGGACCGGTTTCAGCATGTACCAATTCTTTTGTGCAGTTTATAGCTAATACACCTGATCCGCTTATAAACGGTTACTCATACCAATGGTATCAGGACGGCAGCCCGATTACTGGCGCAGTTAATTCTTCTTATACTTATGTAGCGTCCGCATCCGCGAACTTTTATGTAGAAGTTAGCTGTCCTGCAGACCCTGGAAACATAATTAGCTCCAACACGGTAATGCTAGACGCAACCGCACCTTGCCCTTCTCCCTGTACACCTACCGCAGGCAGCAGCAGTACAACTTACTATCTGAATAATATTACCTCTACCGGAGGGCTCGCAGATTTCGCATATACAGCATCATCCTATTCGGCATACCAGGATAAGTATGGTATTCTTTCTGCTGTACAACTACCGGGACTTGATTTGAATATATCAATAGGATCTTCCTCAACAGCCAGCAATTACTACTATTGCTGGGTAGACTGGAACCATGATGGTGATTTTAACGATGCGGGAGAAACCATTTTTGCCACTACCTCTTATCAGGTAGCTCCTTATAATTCTGGTATTATACATATTCCTGCTGCGCAGACTGCAGGCAGCTACCGCGTACGGTTTGCTCTTAGTGAATCAGGAATCATTACTTCTTGTGGGCCTGCTCCTTATGGTAGCTATGTGGACATGGAACTGGTCGTAATGGCTCAAACTGACTGTGCGATGCCATTCGGAATCCATGGAACAGCTCATCCAGATTCACTCCTGATGGGTTGGAACTGGATGCAAAGTGTTTACCCGATTCAGTCTTTCAATATCCAGTACGGAATGCCAGGAGGTAATTCAACAATCATATCAGCAAATGGAATCAACCTTGCAGATACCATAGCAGATGCAAACTTAATGGGATCCGGTGTTTACCAGGTATATGTTCAGGCAGTTTGTTCTACCAGTACAGGGACAGATACTTCTGCTTACATGGGACCATATACGATTGTCATGCCGATTACCAATGATCTTGTTTGTGCACAACAGGCAATACAGTTAGG
>JAIRJW010000044.1 GCA_031260455.1 Fluviicola sp. | reverse complement strand
TTTACCGGAGATCCTCCCTGTGGGGTACGAATGGTTTTTGTCTGATCTGATCTCCCGCCATAAACATAAGACGCTCTTATAAATGTCACGAAGATAAGACCGAATAGCAGTTTTAAATATCGTAATGTCATAATGGTTAGTTTCTTAAGTCAATCACCTCAAAATTCATGTATGATCCGACAGGGATTAGCTGATCGTCTTTTATCAGGATGCAATTTTTCACTGTCAGGAAATGACTGAAGTCAACCGCTTTTCCTTTTCTGAAATTTTTGAAATCCAGTACGATCTTTGCTTTTCCGGAAGAATCGGCTTCACCTTCCGTATAATAGGGCTGGTTGCTATAGATTACAATCTGCGAGATGAAGTTTTTATCTGAAAATGTAAATTCCATCGCATGGTAGGGATTCCCATTTTTCAATTGTAGCAGGTAAACCTGATTAGTGTTCTCTGTCTTCTGATAAACGGATTCTATTAATTCCAGAAAAATAGTGTAATCTTCAATGGTTTTGCGGTAAAAAAAAGACGGATCGGCTTTTTGCACCAATAGCTGCTTTCCGGTGGTGTCCAGTGTGATATTTACCGATGCGTCCTGGATCATCCGGTGTCCCATCTGGAAAATGTTCAGTTCTTTCCCTGCCCGACAGATCAGTTTTCCCTCAAAGGATTGTACCGGTTGCAAATCGTTATAATCATTGTAGATTTTGTATCCTGTTTCAAGCGAATAGTTTTCGCCTGTGGGAATTGACTGCTCGTATTGGCGAATCAGATCCAGGAATACCTGCGCATTCACTTTTTGCCATTCATTTTGAGACGAGGCAATCAATGGAAATAAGATTGTGAAGATGAACCCTTTCATTTGTTATAGATATTATCCCGTGATTCGGTGATGGTCATAATTCCGCGTTCCGTTTCTTTTTTAGTCCGGATCAGCTTTCCCTGTTCATCGTATTCGTAAAGGGTCGCATAATTACGTTCATCCAGTTGTGCAACCAACCGCAGGCTCACTGGGTCATATACATAAGAAATCATGCTTCCATCCATGGGAATGAAACGGATGTCATCAAACAGACAGGTACCCGATTTACAATAAAGCCCGATTCGGATGCCTGTAGCACCGGAAGGAACAGTTACAACTCCGTCAATGCGCTGCCAGTCATCGATAATCAACCCTGACGGAAGAAAGTGAAAACTGTCCGGAGCACCGACAAATGAAACGGTAATCTCCGGATTTTCATAGCTTAAACCGGGATGTTCCGTTTCTCCTTTCACCCAGGCTGATACCAGATATGCGCCCGGATCGGGAGAAAACGAACCGATACAATCCTTACAGGCGGTTTGTTCATCGCATGTTGACTCACGGGACGAAACATAGATGTTTACTTTGTAATTGCCTCCCGAACTGATGCAATTTGCAGGGTTTACACGCAGTACATAATATCCTTCTCCGTGCGGGATGGAAAAAGCACCAGACAGGTTTCCATCAGCTTGGGCTACCTGTCCCAGCGAAATCTGCTGGCAGGATGAAATACCAAGGGCCGAAAGCGGGCCGTAAAGTGTATATGTTCCTGTGTGCTCATAGGTATCGAGGAAAATGGTTCCGGAGGTTGTCAGGTCGAATTTAAAAAACTGTGACTGAATGGCTTCCTCACATTCAGCCTGATGGGGAGTGGCAACAGTAGTGATCTGTTTAGCCTGGCATACTTTTGCAGCTTTCACACAACTGTTGTGTACAGACAGGGAACTTTCCTGGGACAGGGCCATTCCCTGTATTCCCATCATCAGGATATATAGAATGCTCTTTTTCATTTCTCTCTGTTTTGTTTATGATTACGGGTTCGTGATGGGAACAATAGTCATGCAGCCATTGCTTTTTACCAGTTTCACTTCTACTTTAAAAGCTCCGGAAGAGGTAAAACTGAGGGATATTCCTCCCGGGATTTCATTCATTACTGGAGTCGGATTTCCATAGAGGATTTCATAAGACATGGTGATTCCGTCTACGTCCATCACGTTTATCTGAGTTGGTTTTGACTCCAAATAAATGATGTACCTGGAAAAATCACATGCTGTTTCCATGTCGCATATTTCCGCCAGTTGTTTTTGTAAAATCACTGGTGAACCCAAACTTACCCGGATGCTGTATTTTCCGGTATGGGCATCACTACTGGTAATATTCGCGTTGGTTCCGAAACGGAAGTGGCTATCCGGACAGCTTTCATATCCGTAATCTTCAAAGTTGTTAAATCCGGCCTGTTTACGCATGGCATTGGCTGCCACCGCTACGGAAAGGGTCTGGTTGTAGCCGAACTGGGTACTTGAATAACGTTTGAGTGCATCGACACTTTCTATGGCCTGTCCGAACGGGCTGAATTCGGTTGCTTCGGAGGTATAAGTCCAGTTTTCTTTGTTGATGGACCATTTGCCACCATTCAACCGGAAGAATGGTGTGAATGATTTCATTAATCCGTCTTTCCTGATATTGGTGTTATTGTTCTCAAATGTTTGCGTACGGTCACTCAGGTGCAAATAATTCGCCTTCGGGTTCCAGTTTCCTTTCAAACCGGCTACGTATGGATTTCTGATGACCGAATCGTTACAGTCACAGAAAGTTTTCCAGGTATCGCTGTATTCGATACTCTGGGCTGTTAGTACTCTGTCAAGTACATTTCCGGAGAGTGTTTTCAAGGGGTTTTTCATCAGGGTTACGGTTCCGACAGGTACTGCCTGAAGGTTCCGGTTTCCGGATCGGATTACTTTCAGGTAGGAAATTGTTCCTTCGAGTGGTGTTCCATCCTTTTCCAGGATGCGAACTCCGAGGATACCGGATTCTGTAACCCATCCTTTTATGTAATTGCCGGATTGGATTACGATCACTTCATCGCCTTCCAGCAGGTTTGCACTGGTAAATCCTGTACTGTAACCATCACTGAATGTGTTTGATATGGCAGAGGTATATCCCAGGTTTTTATAAGCTTGCCCCATCCGGTCATAAATCCAGTGCGCCGGATAGGTGAAATTATATACCGTATCTCTGAAACTGTTATTCACAGAAGTGAGCAAAACATCTCCCGTCTCGGCATCATAGGCCAGGTTTTCGGTTTCAATTGTAGAGTTGTAATCCTCTGCCACTACTTTGCGGAGAATTCCTTTGCGCTCGATGGTCTTGGCAAAGACTGCACTTCTGAATTCGGTTTTGGATTCGGAATAATTTGCTCCCAGGATCATCGGAACCAGGATGAATGGCATTGTATAGTTGAGATTGATTCCGATGTTTGCGGATTTCATCCGGGATTTGTTTTCGCGGAAATCTGCTACTGCTTCGTATGTTTTTCCGACTACGGCTGTTTTCACTGTTCCGGATGGGGTGATTACTGTGATGTTATTATCCAGGTGGTTTGCCGCTACTCCTTCGATGTCCTGCTGAAAGGATTGATAGTAATAGTTAACAGAAGAATATGCTGTTTGCTGGCCTTCTGCAAAAATCCGGACGGATCTTGGCTTCCCGTGCATGTCATTTCCTTCAACTACAAATCCCTGGCTTGCTGCCATCATGTCTTCTGTCTGGGCATACAGAAGCAGATTCAGGTTGAATTTGGCCGTTTTCTTATCCACTCCTGTTTTTTCTGTAATGGTCGGGAAGTCACGTGCCGTATAGAATTCGCTGATTGTATATCCTGTTGCCGTTCTTTTGACCCCTTCTCTTTGCAGGTTTTTCACCAGTACTTTGCTGTATCCAACCATAGGCGATGGGAAGAACTGCTCTCCGAATGGTGTTTCCATATAGTTCCGGATGTCAGGGGCTAAGGTCAGCTTGATGTCATTGGCCACATAATCTCTCCAAACGTTTTCCTCCCCACCGATTGGTGGTTCATAACTGGCTACACCGCTGGATTTTCCGTCAAAAGTATATTGGTACTGTTGTCCGTAATAACTTTGGGTTCCTCCTTCAACCATCTGATCCCAGCTGTCATAGGTACGTATTTCTTTTACTCTGTGACCGCCACCCAGTTTTATATAATTCGGATTGTTCAGGCGAATCCAGCTCTTTCCGGTAATGAGGATAGTTCCGATTTCTTTATTCCAGATTGGCCTGTTCGGGCCTGTAAATAATTCTCCGAAGGAGGTAAACGCACCTATTAATGAATTGGCGACGTCCAAAAAATTGCTGCCTTCACTTTGCGGGTTGGCCTGGCTGGAAGGTGGAATGATCCGCGAAAGGTAATTCCGGGCAAACTGCACACCTGTGATGGCTATCGGGTTGTAAGAAGCTGACGATTCGGAATCTTTCAGCTTGTTTGGCTTCAATTTAACATAGCCATTACCGCCTTCCATTCCGATTTCTTCAATGACTGCATATCCGGGAACATAATCAAAACGGTCTGCGTCTTCATTCATGGATAGCAAAGCTCTGAAACAGATCGTATTTCCAACTTCGGCATAGTCCTGGATCGAAGTTCCTGGGATCATTTCAAAATAGAGTTTACGATTTTTGATTGCATCATTACTGATGGAGCATTTGCTTTCGGAGCATCCCTCAACTCCAATGATTTTGAACATCTGTTTGGCGCGTTTGTGTTGTACATAGGCATAATCATCTGACTCGTAGATAATTTCCATCACTGCTCCTGTCGGTAGTTTGATGTGGCTCAGGTTCCATGCCGCAGCCCACTGGTCGCTGTTATTCTTATCGTATCCGACATACGGGAAATCGGAGTTTGTTAGGGGATCGGTTTTTTCATCTCCGGTCAGGTCGGTCGGATTTGGCCGGTATGTTCCCCATCGGTCTATGCTGTTTGCATTGTATGACGGATTGTAATCATAAGTAAATTTAAAAGGTGAGCGTTCACCCCGGTATGATTTTTCGTAGGTAAAATAAACGGATTTCAAAGTCAGTTTACCGCTCTGTGAAGGATCCGAAGCATCAACATTTCCAGGGTATCCGGTACATAAACTATAGTCATATACAAAGTGAGCTGCTTTCAACGGGGTTGCGTTTGTTCCCAATACTTCAAAGTCTGGCAGCGAATACAGTTTCAGGCTGTCCAGTTTCTGCATTTTTGCACTGGAATAGGAAATCCCTCCCGCTTCATTATTCACGGATACGGCATCTTTCCGGTCAGAGGTGTAAAAGATCAGCAAATGGTTTTTGGTCCGGATTGTATCCAAATACCAGAGTTCCTTTTCTCCATAGATG
Source organism: Fluviicola sp. (assembly GCA_031260455.1). Classification (GTDB taxonomy): domain Bacteria; phylum Bacteroidota; class Bacteroidia; order Flavobacteriales_D; family Crocinitomicaceae; genus Fluviicola. The sequence continues at coordinate 60,555 of JAIRJW010000044.1, read as the reverse complement.
TAGTTGGCTTTGTCATCGGTCGGATCGGCATTCAGGCCGCGGTCATGGAATGCCTGTGAGGCATTTACCGGGTTTCTCCACTTGTATTGTTGAATCTGCCTGTATTTGAATTCGACATAGCTTCCCAGGTCCCCCTTGCTCAGTCCGGGAATCGGGTCACTATCCTCATAATCATTGCTCAAAACGGCTGTAAGCATATATGAATGGGCATAGGCCGGAACAGTCTGGGCATTGAAGTGGTTATCCAATCCCCGGTGATTTGCAATCGAAGCATCCTGATCGGAGTAAGTTACCAAACGGGTATCCCAGTTCGGGGTGAGCCCGGTGTTTTTTCCTTCACCTACGGCAAATGATACGTTCTTTTGCATATAACTGTATGCCGGGAGGCCGTAGTAGTATCTCGATCCATCCATTTTTGTTACCGTAAATGCCCCAGTATGGTGGGAAATTCCAGGTTGTGCATTGGCATAGGCATTGGTAGGGAGTTTCGTCGGACCGTAACCATTCCTGATTTCTGATACGGTAAAGCTCGTCAGTGGCTGGTTTCTCCGAAACCTCAAACTTTTGGCATTGGTGATAATATAGGTATCTCCTGAAGAGGTTTTCAGTGAATTCGAAAGTTTCCTGGTATTTGTTAAAGAAAAATAAGCTGCTTTTGCACCGCCGATATTCTGAAATTCCGTATCGCTTTCATCGTAGGACAGTTCGGATGCATCACGGAAAAAATTGGTTCCACTATTGAACCGGACGTTTCCCGATGCATCGTTTCCATCTGTCCAGGCACCTGAGCGACCGCTGGTGAATACACCTCCCACGTCAACACCGGCTTTAGCCGTTGTTCCCAATCCAACTTCCCCGCCAATAGTGTAGGAGTTGGTGGAGCTTGTAATCGCCGGATCAAATACAAAACCGATATCTCTTCTGTCCATCCGGTAGCTGCCGGAAATGCCCTGGCCACTCACGGAGAAAATATCATACATCAAATGTGGGATAGGAAGTGCCGGTGTGTTTTTCGTAAAGCTGGCATTGTTTTCCCGGTTGAAGTCCAGCATGGCATTACTGTTTTGCTGGCCCTTCTCCAGGTTGCTGTAACCATAGGCTGAAAGCGATTTATTGTTGGCTGTCAAACTACTCTTGGTGAAGAAACCGGTAAACGTTCCCGTAAGATCATTTCCGAAAACATCTCCTCCCAGTTTAAACCGGGCCGTGAAGGAATTGGCACGCGTATCAAAGGGTATCTGGGGGACAAAACTCGACATTCCAAAATTATAGCTGGAACCCAAACCGCTTCCTGCGCTGCCAGTTTTCATTGCTCCATGACTTTTTGCATATTTCGTATAATTATCTTCCTCCTGGATTTTGTGATCCCGCGAAAAATTAATGGAAACTTGCTGCAGGCCCTGCCTGGAATTAAAAGATGAGCCAATACTTAACTTATTGCTCACCTTACTGCCTTCATCATTTCCATCACTCAAAGTAACATGAGTTCCGACAGAAGCTCCTCCCTGGCTGCTCCCGGTAAATTCCAATCCGCATTCAAAACCGATTTTCTTTGCGATGCTAAATGACGGACCGATGGAAAAGTCAGCCCCAAAGCCCGTGTAATTGTTATATTCAACCCCTAATTTTGCCGAAATATTTATTCCGCCTATAGTATCCTTAGCCCCAGCACTGCCGCCTACTTTAGGGATTTTAACAGCAAAAATCTCATAATCCGCTCCCACAGATGTGCCCACCGTCCAGTTCGGTTTTTGGTTGTACTCCTGGGTTATTTTATCCACTCCATTGAAATCATCCGGAATTCCGCGCATCTGGCGGTTGACTACTCCCGGATTGAGATTCCAGCCCAAACCAACCCAGGATGATTCCTGTTCCATCCCGATACCAGCATTGTAAGAAAGGTTGACCGGGTAGCCGTCTATATCTAATAAGGGGATATTGTAGGAAAAATCTCCGCTGAAGAGATCAACCACATTATCGGAGCTGATCGGAGTAAAACTCTGTACTTCGGGCTGATCCGGACCTCCCGGTATTTTTGAAATATCTGGTAAAACGGCCGCCTCTTCTGTATCCGGTGTCTTTGCCGTTTGAAAAGTACCGTTGTAATTCCTCTTTGGATTACCTGCTGTTTTTTCTGAGCTTTTCCTGAAAATCATTGCCGGAAAAATGTGCTGTGAAAATTCCCGGAAACCGGAAAACCGGCGATCAGCCATGGCAGGAGTTCCATATAAAAACAGAGGAGCAAATGTCTGGATAAGCATCAAAATGGCCAGAAAAAGAGCATCTGCCTGAATGCCTGGTGTGTTGTGTGAATACGTGGTGTCGTTTTTCATGTGTTTTGGTTCTTTAACAAGTGTAATAACACTGGTTGGAATCTCTGTAAATAGTCTTAGATAAACTGAACAGGTGATATTCTAAATCAACTGTTGTCATCGAAACGGAATGAACCTGTACGGTGATTGTTTGTCTATCAGTTCAGGAATCATGGAAAATTCCGTAGCAGTCACCCAAAAAATGGGAATAAAAATGTTATGTTATTGGCATACAATATATAGAATATCTCAGTTAATTCCAAATTTTAGGGCATTTTTTTGAATTTTATTTTTTTCGACTCCCCATTATCCAACTAAACAGAAGCCCTGTGGCTTTTCCCTGCTGGTACTTTGTGACCAGACAGATCGGTAGCAGGTATTTATAAATCAGCCCCCAATAATGGATGAGAGGGAAATCTGAAAGTTTGGGTGAGTGGTTTCCCCCCCATAGAATGTTATCACTGATTTTTTCAAAATGAAAATACTTCTTTCAAATTGAAATGATTCACTGTTTTGACCCTGTTATGACATTGCTCTGAAAAGCCTGCAGAAAAAAGGCTTTAACATTTGTTCGCGTTCTTCGGTATGAATTTCGAAATCAGAAAAATGTTGATCTGTAAAAGCAGTCAACCGTGAGGAAATCATAATTACTATAGATCACTCAGCACGATAAAAAATACAGTTTTTAATAATAATCAAACGTTAGCACAGATTATAACAAAAATACAACTGAACTGGTATTAACACAGACTAAAAATTTAGAAAGCGACTCATCGCAGTATTAAGGTATACACATAAAAACAAAGTCATGGAAAAGCTCCCGTTTTTCGGATTACGAATACAAGTCCTGGACGACAACCCGTTTTATGCTGCATTATATAAGCTGCAACTGGAAAGAGAATTGCTGACTGCATATTCCATGCATCAGAATCACTTTAAAATCAGCACGTATGCCGACCCAAAAGAATTCCTGTCGGACTTACCGGCCATTCATTCCATTTCCTTCCTGGATTACAACCTGAGGTCAAATCTTACCGGACTGGATGTGATGGACAAAATCAAAAAACGAACCTCCCTGGCAAAAGTTTACATTATAACGGATGAAAGCAATTCGTTCATCCTCCGCACCTGTCTGGATGCAGGGGCCGACGGAATTATTTTTAAAAACAATGAACTGATGGAACTTTCGATGATGGTAATCCGGCAAATGTTAGATAATCCGAATTTTCCGTATCAATTGAATACCCCCAAAAACAATTAAGAAAAAAATAAGCTCTTTTCAGTCAATAACTCAGACCGTTCAGGTTTTTTTGGAAATGTCTGTTTCCAAAACCGGTAGATTTAAATGAATTTCAAATCTATCACTTATGAAAACAATGATACTAAGTACAGTTTTTTTCTGGATTACAGGCAGTTTTAACTACAGCATTAGCCAGGTCGATTCTCTCTTAATCCAAAACAACATTCCCAACTGGGTAAAACCTGTTCTGGAAAAGTCAGAAATGGCGCAAAAACACCAGATTCTCACAGATTTCAACCCTTTTTATTTTGAAGCGGATTTTACCGGAGACAATCAGGCAGACATTGCTTTTTTCGTAGAAAACAAGATTGATAAAACGAAAGGAGTAATGATCGTGAACAATGTCAAGAACCTTGTTTACGTAATTGGATGTGGAACCGCAACGGATATGGGGTCTTCTCTTTCCTGGACCAAGCGCTGGTTTGTTTACCGCAACCGATATATCATGAATGACGGAAATAAAAAGAAAATCACCCTGAAATATCCGGGTATCCAGCTCATCCGGAGCGAAACCAACAGCCTGGTGATTTATTGGAACGGGAAGAAATACAAAACCTTCATTCAACAATCCTAAAGCAGACCTTTCAGATAAGATCTCATTTTCACAATATCCTTATGCAATTTCATCCATCGGCTTGAAAAGTAATTTGTCTTGTATAAAACGAAAGCAGCAAGTGGTTTGTTTTAATCAATTCAGTCTTCTTTTCCGTTTTATTTATAACAAAAAAATAACTAGTTGATTTTTTTGTTATCCAAAAAACACTGAAAACGAAAATCTTATGATAACAATATTTAACATTTATTGCTACAACGCCAAAAAGCGTTATTTATTCTTAAAATAAAGAGTTATCTTTCAGTTTGAAAAGCTAGAAACCGATCCACTTGCTGCGAACTTGACTTAATGGATATGAAAAAACTACTTTATTTTCTATCATTTTCCATGATAGCATCTTCAGCGTGGTCGCAAACTCCAAGTGCCTGCTTTAGTTCTGGTAATGATGTCTCTTTCAATAAAGGACATAATAATTCCTGGGGTATCACCAAAGGAGATTTTGATAATGACGGTCAGCTGGATATTGTAACAACCAGTGCCACCAACGGATACACTAACAAAATTGCCTTTTTGAAAGGACTGGGAAATGGAAAATTCGGGGCCCCGGTCAGCAATAGCGGAGGGCGAAGTACGAATTACCTGGAAAATGCGGATTTTAACGGAGATGGAAATCTCGATCTGGCAACAGCCCACCAAACCGGAATTACAATTTACCTGGGTCAGGGGAATGGTACTTTCGATAGCTTGACAACTTATCTTTTGAGCTACCCAAAAATGATTGCCCTGGGTGATGTGAATGAAGACGGGCTCAAAGATATCGTCACCTCAACCGGAAGTTTTATCCGCGTATTGCTGGCAAACACCGGTGCTCCGGAGACTTTCAACCTGGTGGCTACGAATTACAACATCGCCGGGAGCTTATCAAACCTGAAACTGGCCGATATGAACGGGGACAGCCACCTGGATGTGGTTACTTCCGGAAGTAATGGAATAGGTATTTGTCTGAATAATGCTGCTTCGCTGGGGAATTTCCTGAACGGAATTAATTACACTGCAGGAACCAATCCCTTTAGTCTGACCGTGACGGATCTCGACAATGATGGAGACCAGGATGTAGTTAACACCAACAAAGATGCCAGCACTATTACCGTTTTCCTGAACAATGGTTCAGGTGTTCTGGGTACTGCCACCGTTTACAACACAGATACGGGCCCAACAGGTATTGCCAGCTACGACATTAACGGAGACTCCTATAAAGATATCATTGTGGTGAATCAGGCTTCTTCCTCGATGCAAATCTTTTACGGAAGTTCTACAGGAACTTTGACTTTAAATCAAACCAGCCAATGTCCCGGAGCTCCGTACAATGTAATCACCGGGAATTTCAAGCCGGATTCTTATGAGGATATCGTTTCCTGTAATTACACCGGTACTTATGTCAATTCTTATATCGGAAATGCTGCAAACAATTACGTTCTTCCCGATCTTCATACGATTGGAAGCAGCGCCAGAGGCATTCATACCAACGACTTCAATAACGACGGGAACAAAGACCTCGTCTATACCAACCCTTCCAATAACTCCTTCGGAATTTTATTGGGTAACGGTAGCGGCGGTTTTACTGCTGGTTCTACCTATACTACTGGAACAAGCCCGATTGGCATTATTTCCGGGGATCTGAATAACGACGGAAATATGGATGTTGTGACAGCCGACAGCGCCTCCAACCAGGTTTCTGTATTTTACGGAACCGGAACGGGAACTTTTTCTGCAGGTGTGGCTTATCCGGCTGGTACAGGTCCTGTTGCCGTTAAACTCGGGCTTTTGAATAGTGATGCTTTCCTGGATATTGCAGTTGCAAACCAAAGTATCAATGTCATTTCTACCATGTTTTCAAGCAGCGGATCGGGTTTTGGTGCTCCGGTATCCGTTACAGTAGGGACAGCGCCTGTCGGGCTGGTCATTTTTGATCGCGATGGAGACGGAAATCAGGACATTGTGTCAGCAAACAAAGGTTCAAATAGCATCAGTCGCTTAACAAATGATGGCACCGGAACCTTTACTTCTTCCGGTGTAACCACAATAACCGGTCCTGTAGCCATTGATGCCGGTGATTTTGACGGTGATGGAGATATTGATGTAGTAGTACTTGGTTCGGGTGGAGTCAGCAGACTTTACAATACATCCGGAAACCTGTTCAATACAACGTATGCCATTCCATCCCCTACTCCATCCGGTCCTTTGGACATCAAACTTCTGGATGCGAACAGTGACGGTAAACTGGATGTAATGGCTTTATACAGTGAAGCACCCGGAACAAGTGGAACTGTCATTCTTCTGATGGGAAATGCTTCCAGCAATAGTGCTTTCAGCTACAGTCCCTACAACCGGTTCTCTTCCGAAGTATTGCCGAAAGCACTCGCAATCGGGGATTTCAATAACGACTCCAGACCGGATGTTGCGATTACCAATGCATTCAATAAAAGTGTCAATATTTTGTTTAACACTACTCCGAAAATTACGGCCGGAAGTCCTTTAAGTTTTTGCAACGGAAATTCGGTTACCCTGACTTCCACTTCAGCTCTATGGTATGACTGGGAGCCAAACGGAGAAACAACTCAGTCCATCAGTGCCGCAACCGCCGGAACATATTATACCACAGCTTCTTCTTCCTGGAGTGAGTGGTGTTCAAGCAGCTCCAACTCATTGGCTGTTTCAGTAACAGCAGGTCCTTCTGCTCCGGGCATTACCGCAGGAGGATCAACTACGCTCTGTTCAGGGAGTTCGGTTATACTGACTTCTTCCCAATCTGCAGGAAACCAATGGTACAAAGACGGATATGCTGTTTCAGGAGCTACCAGCTCAACTTACACGGCAACCACTCCCGGAATTTATACCGTAACATATACTTCAGGAAGCTGTACTTCTTCCCCTTCAAGCGGAATCACAGTTACAGTCAATCAAACACCTGTTATCACAGCCAACGGGCCGACAACTTTCTGCTCCGGTGGTTCCGTTACCCTTACATCCAGTATCACTAGTGACATTACCTGGTCAAACGGGGCTACAACACCTTCCATTACGGTAACAACTCCGGGAACTTATACTGTTACAAATACAGTCGGAAGCTGCCCTCCACTGACTTCAAACTCCATCATCGTTACCGTTGCATCACCTTTAACAACACCAACTATTTCACCGGCAGGTACTGTCAGTTTATGTACCGGAAACACTGTAACATTGACTTCATCTTCCGCTTCAAACAATATCTGGTCTACTGGTGCAACCACACAATCCATTACAGTAAGTGCTGCCGGAACCTATTATGTTTACCTGGATAACGGTTCCTGCACTTCTTCCAACTCATCTCCGGTAACTGTTGTCGCTTCTTCAGCTCCTTCCACACCAACCATTAATCCGGACGGAGCAACTACATTCTGTGAAGGAAGTTCCGTAACACTTACTTCCAGCGCGGGATCATCCTATTTATGGTCAAACGGAGCAACAACACAATCCGTTACGGTAAGTGCTTCAGGGGCTCACTCCGTCCAGGTTACTGATGTATCCGGATGTCAAAGTGCGGCAAGCACAGCAACAACGGTTACTGTAAACGCCTTACCAACAACACCGACTATTACAGCTGGAGGATCAACGACATTCTGTGAAGGAAGTTCAGTGACCCTGACTTGTACCTCCGGGTCTTCTTTCCTTTGGTCCTCAGGGCAAACGACTCAGTCCATTACAGTTGATGCTTCAGGAACTTTTTCCGTACAATGCTTAAGTGCCGCCACCGGATGTCAAAGTAATCCAAGCGTACCTGTCATGATAATTGTAAATCCGTTACCAGCAGCGCCAGTCATTACAACATCCAGCGGATCAACTACGCTCTGTTCAGGGGAATCTATTACATTGACTTCCAGTGCAGGATCTTCTTACCTGTGGTCGAACGGAGCAACGACTTCTTCAATCAGCGTTACAAACGCTGGTGCATATACTGTACAAATCACTGATGCAAATGGCTGTCAAAGTCCGGCAAGTACTACTGCAACCATCATTGAAAGCCCGAATCCGCCTACTCCTGTCATTGTAACGAATGGGCCAACGACTTTCTGTGACGGAGGTTCCGTTACGTTGACTTCCAGTCCTGAAAACACATATTTGTGGTCGACAGGGGAAACTACACAAGCTATTACCGCAACTGCTTCCGGTTCTTACTCCGTCCAGGTAACCAACAGTTTTGGATGTTCCAATACCTCCAGCTCCGCAGTCATTGTGAATCCAAATCCAACGATTCCTGCCATTGCACCGGATGGACCAACTACTTTCTGCGACGGAAGTTCTGTTATGTTGACTTCCAGCCCTGAAAACACCTATTTATGGTCAACAGGGGAAACTACGCAAACCATCATGGTAAGCAATTCCGGATCTTATTCCGTTCAGGTAACTAACGGATTCGGATGTTTCAGCTCTTCCACATCACCTGAAGTAGTCATAGTAAACCCAATCCCGACAACTCCGGTGATTACTGTAAATGGACCGATGGCTTTCTGTGCAGGCGGAGCGGTTACGTTGAGTTCTTCCGAAAGCACCGGAAACTCCTGGTCAACAACTGAATCCACACAGGATATCATCGTAACTACCAGTGGAATTTACAGTGTAATCTACACAGATTTAAACGGATGTTCCTCTCTGGCATCCAATCCGCTAACGATCAATGTTCTGGCAAATCCGACTGCCCCAACTATCACTGCGGACGGACCAACTACTATTTGTCAGGAATCCAGCGTCATGTTGACTTCTTCCTATATCAGCGGAAACACCTGGTCAACCGGAGAGATAGCTCACAATATCAATGTAACAACCAGCGGGAACTATACCGTAACATATACCGATGCAAATGGCTGTACAACAACCAGCAACCCAATTACAGTCACGGTTATCCCGGTTTCTGCAATTCCGACCATTTCCTCTTCCGGATCAACAACTATCTGCGACGGTTCCAGTATTACACTAACCTCTTCTGACCAGAACAGTACCTGGTCTACCGGAGCAACAACTCAGGCTATTATGGTAACAAACTCAGGAGGATACTCAGTGATTGGCAATCAAACAGGATGTCCATCCCAGCCCTCCGAACTGGTAATAATAACAGTGAACCCGGCACCTGCTATTCCATTCATCACTCCCAGCGGACCAACTACGATTTGCCAGGGAGACGAACTGTTTCTGTTTACTTCAGGAAACGATACTGATATCTGGTCAACAGGATATGTCGGACAAGTATTGTTCGTAACTAATTCCGGGAATTATTCAGTAAGTACTCAAAATTCCTACGGCTGTACTTCGTCATCGACAATTGTACCTATAGTTGTCAATCCGAATCCGGTCGTGACACTGAATCCGTTTGAAGCCTTATGTACGGATGCTTCTCCGTTTACAATGACAAATGGTTCACCGGCAGGCGGAAACTATACCGGAAACGGAATTTTGAACAATATTTTTTACCCTGCTTCCGCAGAAGTCGGGGCTTCAATCGTTACTTATACCTATTCGGACGCAAACGGATGTTCCAATACCGCACAGACCATCATCGAAGTGAATGATTGTGCCGGAATCAAAGAATACGAACAAGCTTTCTTTGCTGTGTTCCCAAACCCGAACAACGGCCAGTTCAAAATCATTTCAAACGGAAAATCAATGGACCTGATCATCATCCACGATGTACAAGGCAAAATGGTCTTCAATGAAGCATATTCCGGGGCATTTGCACTTGACTTTAACCTAAATACATACTCCAACGGAGTTTATTACATTGAAATACGATCCGACCAGGAAATCCAGGAACAGATTCCTCTTGTGATCAATCATTAAATTGAAAACCCCTGGCTCTTGTCAGGGTTTTTTATTTGTCAAAATGAAAAACCAACCGGACAAGTAGCTACCCATAAAAATCAAAATGTAACGAACGCCATCACCTGAATTCCCGTACAGAAAATACAGCAATAATGGATTAGTAGATGGTTGTTAACAACTATTTCTGTTACTAATTTTAGCAGGAACAATTATTCAGATATTTGGATTTCATATCAGAGTGAATGAAATACATTTATACCCTTTTACTGTCTATCAGCAGTTTCTGTGCATTCGGCCAGGGAACAAATGATTTAACGCCGGAAGATCGCGCATACCTCTTTCATATTGTTAAAAAAAGCCCGATTCTGGACAACAGTATCGGTCGTTATTTTGAGTATTCCGGGCCGCTTGTCCGCCTGATGAATAAGGAATTGAACTACGATTCCATAGAAAGTTACATCATCAATAATCCGAATTCATTGTTCATTCGCACAAGTGAAATCGAAAAATCTCCCAAAGGAATTATTGTAGAAGCGGCAAACAAAATGGCCTTGTGGGAATTGAATAAGGTATTACTTGCTTCCAGGCAATCTGAAAACGATCTTGAAAAATACCGGACACAATACAACCAGTTTGAAGAGTTCCTGGTGTCCAGACTTCCTGCCACTGCTTTGAGAACCGAAGACGGAACTATTGGTGTACACAAAAAAATATCCGCTGTTTTAAACCCAAGTCTCAGTTTTGACGATAAGGCAGCTATGCTGGCAACATTTCATTTTTTATCTGTAGAAGATCAGCTGGCAACAATTGAGGCTATGAACTATGCCATTAATGCCTACGTTGAATGGCACTCCTATCAGATTTTTCTTCAATTGGGCGGAACGGCTGAAAATTTCAAAAACGTACTGATTGCAGCAGGAGATGGTTCGGAAACTTCCGGCTTACTTAACGAACGGGAAAAAGACGAAAACGGAAAATGGAACAAAGGCTTGCCGAAAGCAGTCGGACTGTTTCCATACGAAGCAAAAATCATTGAGGCTTCCAAAAGAAATAAAACGGCACTGGAACCGGTCCGGATGCCAACTATCGACTTTGAAACAGTTGGAGAAAACCGCCTCACACAATTACACTTCGATGTCTGGGGATATAATGCAAAAAAACAAACAACCGTAGTTGTTGAACGAAACGGAAAGTCCTATCACCTCTTCGGATCCAATGACACGCGTTTCCTTTCTCCCGATTCCACTTACAGCGATGGAAAAACATTCCAGGCTATTATCAATGAGCTGGAGAATGATAAAATTGCCAGATTGTGGGACAAAATCTATGGAAAACGCGGTTACGATTACGAAATTGAGACGGCAAAAAAGCGCAAGGACGAAACTGAAAAGAAAATCAACGAAAAAGAGCACAACTACTCAGACATCACTCAAGGTACGATCACTACCAGTTCCAAGGTTCCGGGATCCGTTAAACGAGCACGAAAAAAATCCTATAAAAAGAACGCAAATGGTGAATTCAGCGCTCAGCCCAAGACTTATTCCGACAAAAAAACACGGAGAAAGAAACAGAGTGGAATTGTTTTCCTATATGGTGAATACGAACGTTATAAACGTATAATCGAAGAACTGGAAAAAGAAAAACAGGCCGCTATCGATTTGCTGGCTATCTATCAGCGCCGACTGAACACATACAGAACAGCTATGGGATATCACTGGGTGGAATACACCGAAAAAGACGGATTTTATACATTTTCTGATTCTGCAACATTCGATTTGTACACACAAGAGTTTACTTTTCCGGCAGATACGCTGAAAACGCCATTCGAAGTGCGATTAATTGCCGTTCCGGACGGACCGCTTTCCGACAATGCGGATGAAGTGATGCTGCATGTCAACCTGGTAGATTCTAAGCCTGGTTTCGATGCCCGCATTCAATTGAATCTCGTGGATCAGTTCGAATCCAATAAGTGGGATTTGAGCCGATCACTCTTGGGGACTTCTGATAGTGTCTCCGTAAAACAATTCTTCGAAGCACTTCTTGATAAAAAACTGAATTTTGAAGTCATCGCCCGCGGACAAGGTATAGGGAAATGGAATGGTTCGAATGTGGTCAGAGCAAGTGACCGGACAGAATGGGTTGCCTACCAGGACGGAACGGATGAAGCACGTCTGAAATCCAGAATGGACTCTTCCAATCTGCGCCTGCGTTCCACCGAAGTCAACCTTTTCCTCAACAGGGGAATCAAACTGGAAGTGAATACTTTCACTGATCCTGTAAAAACGAACCTGAAGGCAAACAACGAGTCTATTCAGAATGAATTGAACAAATATCACCTGACAGGCAATGATTATCTTTCTGCGCTCAGAACAGCATCCGTCATTCAAAAATTGAAAACAGAACTGAACGTACTGGCTGGAACTTATATGACACGCGAGGAAGCCAAAATCGTCATCGACCGGTTGAACAAACAACTGGATAGCGTGAAAGTCAGCTGCGGCCCCACTTCTTTTAAATGGCAGGAACTTCTAAACATCCGATAGATGGTACTGGTTTGTTATTGCTTACGGACTGATCCTGTTTGCAGTTTAAACGAGAAAGCAATTCATTTTTAACAGTTTTGACTACTGGTCTCACTCATTCACGGAATCTATGATTCTTTCTTGGTATACCCTCCACGGGAACAAATCTTTCGTTTTTTTCGTCTGACGTAATTCCGCAATATTACGTTTGGTAAAGATTGACAAACTGGTTGAGAATTTTGTTTTTATCAAAATATGGGTTAATGAACCATCAATAAATTCAAAATCAAATAATTAAAACCCTGGACGTAATATTGCGGAATTACGTCCAACCATACACTCCAATCATCCCATCTCAACAAGCTCCTCCAGCAAATTCACTATGTACAACTGCTCACTCGCCCGTGTAACTGCCGTATACAACCAGCGCAAAAAGGAAAAATCCAGTTGCTCCGGTTCCAGGTAACCGTGGTCCAAAAATACCGAAGTCCATTGCCCACCCTGCGATTTGTGGCAAGTCACCGCATACGCGAATTTGATCTGCAAAGCATTGAAATAGGGCGATTTCATGATCTCCTGATAGCGTTTCTGCTTGTTACACTCGTGCATGTAATCCTTTTCGATTTCAAAAAACAAGTATTTCATAAAAGCACGATCCAGGTTCGGCTGCTCAATCGTAAGCGTTTCCATAAATGCGATGACTTCAAAACGATCCAAACCCGGGTAATCGATCATTGAGACTTCCAGATGAGCAAAACGAACATCGTAAAGCATTTCAACCTTCCGGATCCGGTGCACTTTCAATAGTTCTCCGTTAGCAATAAAACCTGCTGAACTTAAGGAATCCAACCAGAAATAATTATTTTTAACAACCATCAGTAAATCTCCGCCACACAATTCATCTTCCATCATCAGGATCCGATTCCGGATATGCTGGTTGTACAAATTTGCCCGTTTGTTTGACCGCGTCACGATCATCACTTCATCCATACCACAGTTACTGTATGAAGATTCTATTTTCTCAATCAGTTCATCTCCGGGAACAGCCTTCACATCCGGAAAAGAATGCAGATCCAGTTTTGGAATCGTTCCCTGGATTTGTGCTTGTCTGATCCGTGTTGCATTTTCCAGGATTCCGGAATCCTGTCGCTGCCTCACAACAGCAGTCAAACCATAAACCGTAAAATATACCAAAGGAAAATGCTGATTGAGGTAATCCATACTCAGAGCCGGGCTCTCATCCGAGCCTACCGGAGGCAACTGTCCTTCATCTCCAAGCAGAATCAGTTTACAATTTTCCCCGCTTAAGGTGTACTGAAATACATCTTCCAACAGATTGCGTGATACACTTCCATCCGACTGTAGTGAATAATCTCCGATCATCGAAGCTTCATCAACAATAAAAATCGTGTCTTTCGACTTGTTCGGAGCCAATTGGAGCTTAACATTCCCATCAGGTCCGCTTACCGTAAAATAAATCCGCTTGTGAATCGTGGTCACCAGCATGTGTGATCGCAGTGAAAGCACCTTCGCAGCACGACCGGTCGGTGCCATCAGCACGGTTCGCCGTTTCATAACATTCAATGCCTGGATATAAGCTCCCAGGATACTGGTCTTTCCTGTTCCTGCATATCCTTTCAGGATAAAACAGGACGGATTTTCTTTGTCGAGGGTGAAATTTGCCAGATGACGGATCAACAACCCCTGTTCCTCATTCGGCTCATGCCCGAAAAAAGAAAGGATCAGCTTGTAGCACGCATCTTCAAATGACTCTGAATTCATACTTTAAAAGTACACATTCCGGAAATTCTTTTCACCCTGCATCACATTTGGAAATCTAAAGATATTATATTAGAAATCGCATTATCGCAATATTGCGATATATAAATCGCAGGATATAAAATCGGGTGAATAGTTCCTCGAACGTAATTCCGCAATATTACGTCCGATGATGTGACAAATCATCGACAGAAACTCCTGAAATTCCCACATCTTTCCCAGTTCATTGAAATATTGGAAAGAATCGTAATTTTGCAGAAAACGAGCAGGTGCAATTAATACTGGAAATTACCCAACAGAGCATTGCCGCTTTTCAATTGGCGGGAAGTGATATTCAATTGCTGGAGAAAGTCTCCTGCGTAAAAAAAACAGATGCCGGATACAGGGAAGGACTCAGTCAGGTCGTTGAAAAAGTAGGAAACCTGGATCGTTTTGAGAATTTCTCCTGTTCATACTTCGGGCAGGAGTTTTGTCTCGTTCCGAATTCTCTGTTTGCTGCATCCGCCCCGGAAACGCTCCTGCAATATTCTATACATAAAACCCTTTCCAAAAGCGATGTGGACTACAATCGCTTGCCGGAATGGAATTCCGTGATTGTTTATCAGCTTCCGATGTGGGTCAAATCGGTTTTGATTCCGAAAGCCCCGAGAATTGTCATTCAGCACGAATTGACACATGTATTGCGCCACCTCACAACAGGTTCTCTGATTCCCTTGCGTTCACATCTGGTGTTGCACGAAGAACAGTTTTCCCTCGTTGTCCGAAAAGACGGAAACATTATACACACAAGCATCCAGGAATACAAGAATGAAGATGATGTAGTTTACCATTTAGCAACAGTTTTCACCCAGCTTCAGATCAACAGCAAGAACGAATTATTCATTCACGGAACCGGAGATCCGGTTGAAGACATCAAAAAAAAGCTGGAAACACAACTCAAGCGAATCAGCATGTTTGAATGGTCGAAAATAGAATTGCAAGCATCCAGTCACCTTCAATTTCAGACATTGTGCGTATAATAAGAGGAATTTATAAAGCAAGAAGATTCAACCCGTCCAAAAGCTTCCCATCGAGGCCAACCACTGATTTTGCCAAAGAAGGAATTTTCAATATCCTGGAAAACAGATATAGCTTACTGAACCTGAATATCCTCGACTTATGTGCAGGAACCGGGAATATTTCACTGGAATTTTTATCCCGGGAAGCCGGGTATGTAACCTCGGTAGACAAACACCCTGTTTGCATTAAATTCATGTATAAACTCAAAGGAGAACTCGGCATTGAAGACGAATGGCACATCACACGGAACGAAGTACGGAATTACCTGGAACAATGCTCTGACAATTTTGACCTCATTTTTGCCGATCCGCCTTATGATAGGACTTTTCACAATGACCTGATCCGCATCATCCGGGAACGAAAACTACTGAACCCGGGAGGAATCTGCCTGATCGAGCATGGAAAACAAACCGATTTAAGTCCCGAAAACGGATATTTAGAAACGCGAAACTTCGGTAATGTTTACTTCAGTTTCTTTCAATTTGACTGACATGAAAAAAATTGCCTGCTTCCCCGGATCTTTTGATCCATTTACAAAAGGTCATGAAGATATCATCCGGAAAGGCCTGAACCTGTTTGATGAAATCGTAATCGCTGTTGGTGTGAATTCAAACAAAAATTACCTTTTTCCACTCGAAAACCGGTTGAAACACATCAAAAGCTGCTTTGAAAACAACCCGAAGATCCGTGTAATCACATACCAAAAGTTAACAGTCGATATGTGTCGGGAAGAAGGTTGCAATTACATTCTTCGCGGTTTGAGAGATGTAAAAGACTTCAATTACGAAGTTCCGATTGCCCTGATGAACCGTTCCATGACTGAAATTGAAACCATTTTTTTAATCCCGGACACATCCCTGTTTGCCATCAATGCAACCATCATTCGGGAGATTTACAAAAATGGTGGGAAAATTGATAAGTATGTAACGAATTTCGAACAACTCGTTAATTAGACATGAACAAATATGCTCTTCTTATCCTGCTGATTTTCTCCGCATTTTCCGGAATCCGTGCGCAAACGCTTACCGAAATCACCGGCTATGCTCCGGCATATATCGGGAAGGAAGTCGAAGTTTACCAGATTTCCGATTTCATTACTCTTCGGGAAGAACGAATCGCTTCTGCGACAATCAGACCGGACAGTACTTTCAACTTGGTATTCAACCTGGATGAAACGCGGAAACTCGTTCTGAAAGCAGGAAACAACAAAGGAAATATCTTTGCAAACCCCGGCGCGAAATACGAAATCTTCTTTCCCGAAAAAAACAAATATGACGCATACAACCCATCCGGGAACTTCGTCGAACTGTCATTTTTCAACCTGGACAAAAAAGACATCAATTATAAAATCCTGGAATTCAACCGCTGGAACGACGAATTTATTGCAAGGTATTATACCAGAAGCAATGCGGACTCCAAGTATTTTGTTGCCCGGCTCGACACTTTCAAAACGGCTGTGGAAAATTACTATCTTGCAGATACGGCAGATAAATACTTTGCGTACCACCGCAGATTTAGCATCGCCAAGCTGGATGATCTGCATTTTGTGGGAAACAGAAATCAATATGAAAAATATGATTTTTACATCCGGGAGACCCCGGTTTATTATCAGAATGAAGCTTATTGTCAATATATTAATCACTATTACGAAAAGCTTCTGCCGCGGATTCATTCCGAAATAAATAACCGCATCTACCTGGGAATTCTGAAATCGAGTCCGTCAGCAATATATAATGCCATGGGAAAGGAATATACATTGCAGCACAATTATAAGTTGCGCGAAATGATTATGCTGAAAACGCTTTCTGATTGTTTTTACGAAAAGGATTATCCTCAGACCAATATTCTGACAATCCTGGACAGCGTGTCCAAATTCGGGATGTTTCCCGAAAATAGAATCATTGCGCAGAACATCTGCTTCCGCCTCACAGAGCTGACTTCCGGGGCAAAAGCTCCCGACTTCCTGCTCAAAGACGGAACGAAAGATTTGACCCTGCAAAGTTTCAGCAAAAAATACTTCTACCTGTTTTTCGTTGATCCGGCGAGTCTGGAAAACACCAAGCAGATGAACCTCCTGAAACCAATTTATGAACGTTATAAAGACATCATCCACTTCGTAATGGTGTACAAAGACAAACCCGAAAACAACATTGATCTGGCGAAACTCAAAAACGAATACCCCTGGACCGTTATTTCAGGTAAAGAAAGTAATTCTGTTTTTAAAAATTACAATGTGGTCAACTATCCGTATTACGTTCTGATTGATCCTTACGGTTATATAGTCAATGCTCCCGCTCTCGGCCCGGTTCCAAACGGGGTTTACGAAACGATTGACAGAATCTTTTTCATGATTCAGAAAGCACTTAAAGAAGGAAATGGAGCAGATCGCTAAACAGACGGTATTTAATTCATGAATTCGGGTTATTTTTACAAGAAAATTATAGAATGCGTTACAATCTAAGCGAAGTAACAGCGATTATCCGTGATCGCAGAACAATTTATCCGGAACAATACAGCACAAGAAAGATTCATAAAGAACAAATCGAACTATTATTAAACAACGCTATCTGGGCTCCTACTCATGGAATGACCCAGCCCTGGAAGTTTATTGTTTTCCAGGAAAATGCGCTCACTGAATTGTCTGAAACACTGGGAAAAATCTATGTAACCGAAATACCAAAGGAAAAACAGGAAGACAGTAAACTGGGAAAACTCATGAGCAGGCCCAAAATGGCCAGTGCAGTTATTGCCATCATCCTCGACCGGGAAGAAGGAACATCTATCAGCGAAGAAGACGATTTTGCAGCCATTTCATGCGCAGTACAAAACATGTACCTGACTGCAACTGCTCAAGGAATCGGGGCTTTCTGGGCAACCCCCGGAGTAATCAAATCCGAATCATTCAGTGAATTTCTGGGCCTGAAAAAAGGACAGCGCTGCATAGGCTTGTTCTACCTCGGGTATCCGGCAATTGAGTGGCCGAAAGGACAACGCAAACCCATCGAGTATGTCACTGAGTGGAAGCAATAAGCCCAACCTAAATATGTTAAAGTTCCAACGAAACCGGCCAATTGCCCGTCCATGATAAAAAAAGAAAAACGGAAACAATGCAAAAACTGATTTTATTCCTATTTATTTGTGCGCTTTCAGTTCTTTCTTATGGACAAAAAAAAAATGTGAAAAAAGTGCGCTTTCCGTCCTATTTTGGAATCGTTGCCTCTCCCGTTATCCCAAATAACTTCATTGGTGCCGTTCATACCGAAATGCAAGACGAGAGTAAATCCATGACCGCTGATTTCCATAACAAATGGGGATACACCTTCGGAGCAACCATCCGGATCGGTTTATCCAACTCCATCAGCCTCGAAACCGGTATTTCACAGGTACGGAGAGTGTACAACGTTGGGATTTCGGTCCCAGATTCAAATATCTATGCCAAACAGAAACTGGCTTTTATCAATTACGACATCCCTTTGAATGCTTTGTTCTACGTGAAGATGACGGAAAAATGGTACATGGACGCTTCACTGGGAATTTCCATCACCCACTATCCTTCGGATATACAGGATTCCATGCAACCGGGACCAAAAAAAGCTATCTTCATTCAGGGCAGAAGAACGGCCAGCACGTATTTTGCTATAAATGCGGGAATCGGCTTTGAATACCGCACTGAAAAGGCTGGGATTTTCTTCCTGGGATTTGGAGCGAAAGTACCTTTCAAGCCGCCCTTATTCGGAGTTGCTATCCTGCGCCAAAGTGGTGTTGGAACGGAATTTTTCGCATACAAACCAATTACAGCCGGTTATTTTACCATTGATTTCAGATACTTCATCCCAACTCCGAAAAAGAAGAAGGACCCGGCAAATAAAAGCATTATAGAATAAATGGAAATTCCACAGAGAGCCCGGGAAATTATTAAATCCTTTGATCTGAAAAGTCACCCGGAAGGTGGCTTTTACTATGAAACATACCGCTCACCGGAAAGTATTCCCGGAAAAAACCGACAGCTCTTAACGAGCATTTATTTCCTCATTACGGGGAATAGCTGCTCCAATCTTCACCGGATTCAATCAGATGAATGCTGGTATTTTCACGAAGGGTCAACACTCCTCGTTCACAGTCTTTTCCCTGACGGAAAACACGAAATAACCGAACTCGGATTAAACATGGAACAGGGAGAAGTTCCTTTTCACGTAGTTCCCGCAAAAACCATTTTCGGTTCGCACCTGAAAGGCGATAAAGGCTATGCTTTTGTTTCCTGTGCAGTGGCTCCGGGCTTTGATTTCGCAGATTTCGAATTATTTGCGTCCGAAGATCTTCTGAATACTTATCCGCAACATCGCGCAATTATCGAAAAACTAACCTGAAATGGCGAAATGGCGGGTTTATCTCATGGGGTTTGTGACCCTGCTCATGGCTCCGCTTGGGTGGACCTTGTGCGGAATGCCGCCGGTTTGGGAATTCCTGCAACTAGACCGTATCAGTAATCTGTGGACGGCAATCGGAGTTGAATTCGGAGTTTTCGCCGGAATTCTGATGCTGGTCTTCACCAACACGGAAACAGCCCGAAAAAGCTTTTCGGTGCAGCATCAACTCATCAAAGCGCTCCGGTTAAATTTCGCAGACATCCTGTTCCTGTCGCTCTGTGCCGGTTTCGGTGAGGAAATCCTCTTCCGTATCGCAGTTCAGCAATGGCTTCACCCAATCCTGGCTTCCATTGTTTTTGTAGCCATTCACGGTTACATCCTTCCCAACGACTGGAATACAACCAAATACGGAATTCTGGTTTGTTTGTTTATCACAGTTCTCAGCTACGCCATTTCCGGAGAGCAGGGTTTGTGGTTCTGCATCGCAGCACATGCCAGTTACGACTTCGTCTTATTTTACTTCTGGGGAAAAAACTAAGAGCCTGTTTAAATTTTATACCGTAAAGTTATTATAATGGGTTTTTGGTTTGGACGAGGCAGATTTTGCAGGCACAATGGAATGGTTCTGTCGAAAAATCGAACGAAGTATAAAGGTACATAAGCAACTTAGAATATAATTTCCTAACAGTTACTAAGGTTCGATGTAAATCACCAGACGGTTTGTTTGCTGACTCAGAAAACAGATCGGGAATACTACCGAAGGATCCGCTTTGATCTTTTCAAGCATCCGCAAGGTACAGGCTGATTCCGGAATCTGAAGCATCGCTCCCGAATACTGTAAATTCAATTCTTTTAATCCGCTCATATATTGCATCGAATCCGGAAGTTTGCGCAGGTTATTATAACTCAGATCCAGGAATTTCATTTCAGAAAGAAATCCCAGGTCCTCCGGAAGTTCCCGGATAGAATTCCGGTTCAGATCCAATTGTTCAAGTTTCCTGAGGCTTCCCAATGAATCCGGGATATAAACCAGTTTGTTATTAGAAATAAACAGGCGTTCCAGGTTTTTCAAACGACAAATACAATCCGGAATGGAATCAATATCATTATAAGCCAAACTCAGAACCTTCAGATTTTTCAGGGTACAAATCGATTTCGGAAAAGATTTCATCTTGTTTCGCCCCAAATACAATACTTCCAGGTTCTGAAGCCTGGAGATATCTCCGTCAATATCTGTGATCTTATTCCCGAAAAAAGACATTTTAGTAATCGTGGTATCGAGAAACAAGTCGAAAGGAATATCCTGAAGGTGCTTATAGTTCATGGTTATCTCCCTCCCATCCGTATGTGTCGCAGTTATAACAGAGCAGGAAACAAGTAATCCAGTCACTGTTACTAAAGACCAATTTTTCCATTTCATTGCATCCCGAAAATACGACAAAATCAGATCAAAATGAGAATAAATGTTAATAAAAACGCCCTGGACCTCTGAACGTTAAACCTATTGGCACGATTTCTGTCCTAGTGATAATAACTTTAAAAAATAAAAATAACATGAAAACATTGATTTTAGCATTGGCCATTTTAACAGGTGGAACCGTAATGGCACAGCAACAAGAAAAAAGAGAACATCAAACCGCGGAGCAGCGTGCAACCAGCATGACCGAAAGAATGAGCACTCAACTGAGCCTGGATGATGCTCAAAAAGCCAAAATTCAGGAAATCAATTTGGGAGTTGTTAAAAAGAATGAAGCAATCCGTGAGAATACTTCACTGACCCACGAACAAAAGTTTGCACAGATGAAAGAAAATCACACTGCGTGCGCTGCCCAATATAAAACAGTTCTCACTTCCGACCAATACATCAAGTATCAAGCTTGGGAAAAAGAAAAACAGGAAAAAATGCAGGCAAAACATGCTGAAAAACAAGGTGAGCAAGGCGGTAGAGTACAAAAAGGAACAAAAGCTGCTCCTTCCAGCAAATAAATCAGAAAAAGGATTGCAGTAATTAAAAAGACTATAGACAAAAGGCCCGGGATTTGAAACTCTGCCTGATGTCTATAGTCTCTACTCCTATTTATATATAAAAAATCACACATCTGAAACCATATACGAAAAACCAGGCACGCGAAGTTCTATCTTAAATTTAATAGCCATCTATCTAAAGTTTTTCACGCCAGTTTAGCCGCAAAAATCTTTTTAAACTTCTCATATTTAGGCCGCACTACCATCTGGCAATATGCATTCCCGGGATTTAATTCCAGGTAATTCTGATGGTAATCTTCCGCAGAATAATAATTCGAAACCGGTGAAATTTCCGTCATGACTGGCTTTTCCCAAACGTACTCCTGAGTTAACCTTTCTTTATAAGCAAACGCTTTTTCTTTCTGCTCCTGATCGTGGTAGAAAATAACCGAACGATATTGTGTCCCGATATCATTTCCCTGTCTGTTTAATTGAGTCGGATCGTGTATAAACCAAAATACTTCCAATAACTCATCGAACGAGATCACCTCATCGTCATAAACCACTCTGGCCACTTCCGCATGGCCGGTCGTTCCTTCACATACCTGTCTGTAAGTCGGGTTGTCTGCATGTCCTCCAGCATACCCCGAAGTCACGGAAACAACTCCTTTCAATTCGTTATAACATGCCTCAACACACCAAAAACATCCGGCACCTAATGTGGCTTCTTTAATCATTGTTTTGTTTTTATCAAAAATACGTGAAGTTTTAAAGCAGAATGTGCTTTTATCCGGAACTGAGATAACATTTAATAGCGCACCTGAGACGGTACATCCAGGCTGATCCTTTGAAACCGAAACATTAATTTTTAGAAGGAACACCTCCGTAATCCAGTCTTTTGGATTTCAAATAACGCGGAACGTAATATCCACTGTTATTAAACGTGTCAATGATAACTCCTCTTGAAGTGGAACTGTGAATAAACCTGATCACTCCTTCTTTTACTTCGACCACCATAGCTACATGTCCAACACCGGAAGAACCAGTATTTCGGCCTTTAAAAAACATCAGGTCGCCCGGTTGCAATTCGGAAAGCTTTACCGTTTTACCGAATTCGGCAAGCCCGGGACTTGAGCGGGATAAACGCATTCCGAAATTCCCCATGACATAGTAAATGAACCCGCTGCAATCAAACCCGGAAGGTGTGGAACCAGCATAATGATAGGGAGTTCCCAAAAATTTCTTGGCAAACTGAATAATTTCTTCTACCTGCTTGTTGATTTTTGGTGCAGAATCATTTGAAGCAACCGGAACAGAAACAAGGGTATCCAAAGAATGTGCGCTCTTTTCAGTATGAGCACTCGAAGCTGTCTGCGCCTGTAAGGCATTCCCCATCAGAAACACAGCTATCAAAAATATGTAGTTTTTTAAAGACATAAATATTTCAGACGCTGCAAAATTATCATTATTTTCACAGAATCAAAATAATTGGTCTTGAGCAAATTAGATGATGTAACATTAACAAAGTTGTACTACTCCATCGGAGAGGTGGCTGCCATATTTGACGTAAACACCTCATTAATAAGATTTTGGGAGAAGGAATTTACCGTGATTCAACCGAAGAAAAACAAGAAGGGAAACCGCTTGTTTACGGTAAAAGACATTGAGCATTTTAACAAGATTTATCAACTCGTCAAAGAACAGGGATATACCCTTGAAGGAGCAAAAAAGGCCGTAAAAACCAGCGGCAAAGGTACCCTGGAAGGAAATCAAAACGAACTACTGATTCAAAAACTGGAGCAGATCAAAGCGCAGCTTTTAGCGTTGAAAAAATAATTGAAGAATTAACAATTCATAATTGCTAATCTTAGATTATCAATTCTACATTTTACCTTTTCAATTCTTATAATACGCCTGATACAGGTAATTCAGTGCCATTTTGATATCGTTACCATCAATCAAATGATTCCAGGAACACTCTCCAATCCGGTCCAAAAAACAGATACGAACTCCCAGCTGATCGTTTTTCTTGTCGTTTTTCATCAGTTCGGTCATCACAGAAACCCCGGTAAGTAGGTCTTCCGGACACGGATACAAGGCACGCATCACCTGAACCACTTCATTCAATTCTTCGGTATTCAAAGTTCCTTTCTGATTTGACAGAAAAGCTTCCGCAATCATTCCCAGCGCGATACAATTTCCGTGCGACAACCGGTTCAGTTCGAGATAATACCCTTCAATCGCGTGACCTATCGTATGGCCGAAATTCAACACTTTCCGTTTTCCGTTTTCCTGCGGATCTTCTGTAACAACTTGTGATTTGATCGCAATCGATTTTTCCAGAATCTGTGAAACGCTCTCATCCGAGAACAACTCGTTTTGTTTACTTGCAATCAAACGCTCCCATTCCTGCTTATCAGCAATCAACGCATGTTTCAGCACTTCAGCAAATCCACTTTTCCACTCTTCTTCAGGCAAAGATGCCAGGAAACGCTGGTCCACAAAAACAGCCTTCGGATTGTGAAAAGTTCCGATCTGGTTTTTGTAACTTCCCAGGTCAATCCCGGTTTTTCCTCCCAAAGCGGCATCTACCATTCCCAAAAGAGAGGTGGGAATGTGAATGCAATCCAAACCTCTTTTGTAAATCGAAGCAATGAATCCGCCCATATCACTCACCACGCCTCCCCCGAGTGTGATTACCAAATCCGAACGGACAATCCCGTATTCGGAAAGGGCCTCCAATACCTGAAAGCACACTTCCATTACTTTGTTTTCTTCTCCAGCCGGAAGTAAAATCACTTCGGCCTCTTCCAGAGTCGGAAACACTGTCAGCAAATACTCCAGGCAAAAATCGTGTGTATTTTCATCCACAACGATCACTTTCCTGGCATCTTTATACGTTTCCGTCAATAGTTGCGGAAAGGAAGAAAGTTCCAGATTACCAACTTCTACAATGCAAGAACTACAATCAATTTTTTTCAAAACATTTATTTCAATAGATGGAACAAATAATTCAGTTTAAAGGTGTACAAAAATACTGGAAAGAGATTAATTTTGTCTTATGATATCTTTTAATAACACAGAGATTGCGTTCAAACACAAATCAAATAAAGATTTGAAACGTGCACATTTTCTTTTCTCCGTAATGGCCAGCCCGTTTTTGGTAAAATCAGGAAAAGGCCTTACCCGTTTCGGGCTCAATACGGGACTTCCCATCAAAGGAATTATTAAATCCACCATTTTTGAGCAGTTCTGTGGTGGAGAAACCATTGAAGAATGTTCCGTAACGATCGAAAACATGTGGAAATATCATGTGGGTACCATTCTGGATTATTCGGTAGAAGGAAAAACCCGTGTGGAGGACTTTGAAGCAACGACAAAAGAAATCATTGCAACGATCCACAAGGCAAAAGGAAACCCCTCAATTCCATTTGCAGTATTCAAAGTGACGGGAATTGCGCGTTTCAGCCTACTGGAACTGACCAACTCCGGGCTGGAAGGAATTTCAGCCGAAGACTTAAACGAATATCATGAAACAGTAGAACGGATAAACCGCATCTGCAAAGAAGCTTTCAACGCTTCAGTTCCGGTTTTCATTGATGCAGAGGAAACCTGGATCCAGGATGTAATTGACCGTATTTGCCATGAAATGATGCTGCAGTACAATCAGGAAAAAGCCATCGTTTTCAACACCGTTCAAATGTATCGCCACGACCGGCTGGAATTTTTGAAAAACAGCATTGCCTGGGCAAAAGCGAAAGGAATCCGATATGGAGTAAAACTGGTTCGTGGAGCATATATGGAAAAAGAAAGAGACCGTGCAGCGGAAAAAGGATATCCCTCTCCCATTCAACCCGATAAAAAAACGTGTGATACGGATTACGACCGCGCACTGGAATTTTTGCTTGAGCCGGAAAACTATACACAAATGGCTCTATGTGCAGGATCTCACAACGAGCATTCGTCTGCATACCTGGCAGATCTGATTGCGAAAAAAGGAATTGATAAAACGGATCAGCATATTTATTTCGCCCAGCTTTTGGGCATGAGCGATCATATTTCATACACACTGGCGTCACAAGGATACAATGTTGTCAAATATGTTCCTTACGGGCCTGTAAAAGAGGTAATTCCCTACCTCTTCCGGCGGGCGGATGAAAACACTTCCGTAAAAGGCCAAACGGGAAGAGAACTGAAACTAATCGAAGAGGAGATCAAGAGAAGAAAGGGATCCTGATGGACTCCCATCTTGTTGGGTTTGAATTTTTTATCAGGCTGCGTACGATCCGGAGATTAACTAAATCGTCAAATTTTATGCATTAGATATAACTATGTTTTTCTCTCAGATAATCGAGCGTTTGTCTTTCGGGAGAACCTGCTTCCGGTGTGTAATTATACTCCCATTCGGCCATCGGAGGTAAACTCATCAAAATGGATTCTGTTCTTCCCCCCGAATACAATCCGAATTTGGTTCCCCTGTCAAAAACCAGATTAAATTCAGCATAACGTCCGCGGCGATAGTGCATCCACTGTTTTTCGGCTTCAGTAACTATTTTATCGCGACCAAAAGCGGCTTGTTCTTCATACAAAAACGGGAAACTTTCTCCCAGATCCAGGCAGAAACGGAACAGTTGCTTTTTATTTAACTGGAAATGGTTATTCAGATGATCAAAAAAGATTCCACCTACTCCCCTGGTTTCTTTCCTATGTGGCAGATAAAAGTATTCGTCTGCCCAGTCTTTGAATTTCAGATAAAAGGATTCATCGTATTTGTTACAAATTCCCTTTAGTTTTTGGTGAAAGATTACTGCATGATCGTGAACAACATAATGCGGTGTCAGGTCAATTCCTCCTCCAAACCAATAAATTCCGTTATCCAGTTCAAAATAGCGCACATTCATGTGGATAATCGGAACATACGGATTATTGGGGTGTAATACGATAGAAACTCCCGTGGCATAAAACTGATTTCCGTCCAGTTTCAGCTGGACCTTCATTTCTTCGGAAACAGGACCATATACCTCAGAGAAAGCGACTCCGCCTTTTTCGATCAGGGCTCCATGACGGATCGTGCGTGTTTTTCCTCCGCCTCCTTCGGTGCGTTCCCACAGATCTTCCAAGAATATTGCTTTTCCATCCACGCGTTCCAGTTCATTGCAGATAAACAACTGCAGCGCTCTGAATTCCTGTCCGATTATTTCCTTATTCATAGAATACTCCCACTCGAATTAATTCGTAATTCTGGTGCGTCAGAATGAAACACGACCGGTTTTCATACCCACCTCCCGGAACAGCTGCTTTCAGATCAAATGCATTCATGACTTCGTTCGGAACCTCTTCTTTCATCAGCAAGGTTTTCACAAAATAGTAAACCACATCAAATCCGTGCGCTCCTGCTTTATTCATATCTGCACGGTATTTTTTACGGTACAGTCTCAACAGCGTTTGCGTATCCGGCAAGGAAAAGTTCAAATCACTGGAAGAAGCCCAGGTCATTTTGTATCTCGTTTTGTAATATCCGGTGATATCGTCAAAACCACCCCATTCTTTCACACCCATTACCGTTACATCCGCATTCGGTGATTTCCCGATAGCTTTGTGCAATGAATTAATGAAACTCAAAACTGTTCCTTTGTCTTTCGTAGGAAGTACAATTACAGATTCTCCGCTTTTCCGGATAAACGTAGTGTAATCTGATAATTTTGCTTCGATGAGTTTCACGTTCCCATTTTTCCTGGAAAGCTCAATAAAACGCTTTCTGTATGCATCGAACAGCTCCTGATCTTTGGAAATTCCCGGGTTGACCAGGATAATCTGAGCTGTTTTGAATTTCTCGATCGTATATTTCGCCAGGATTTCCTGTTGCGTCATGTCAGTAGTAACAGATGCGTAGATGTATGGATTGTTCTTTAGCAGGGAACTGTTGCAGGCAGACGGGCAAATCATCCGGATTTTTTGTTTTCCGCACCATCTCCCCACGATATCCGCACTTTGCGGAACAAGCGGACCAAAGATCAGATCCATATCCTTCATTTCAGCAGTGTTCAGAACCTTCATAATCCCCACGGAATCCATTGGCAAATCGATCACTTTGATAGTTGCATCAAAACCAAGCTTCTCCAGTGAATCGGCAGCCAGTTCCACGCCCATATAGAATTCCGTAGCCAGGTTTCTAAGCCCCGTATTCACTTTACTGTCATTAAAGCCGAAGCTCAGTAAAACTGCGATATTGTATTTGTTTTTTGCTTTAAAAATCAGCGTTTCGTCTACTTTACGAGCTTCTTCTTTCGGTTGTACTTCGCGGATTGAAACTTGTTTTACATTTTCTTTTTTCAGCGGAATTTTCAGGATATCTCCTGCTTTGATATTCGCAGATTTCAGGTTATTGAACGTCTGAAGGTCGTTTACCGGAACCATGAAGCGCTTCGAAATCGTATACAGGGTTTCACTGTTTTTTACTTCGTAAACCAATACCGTATCCGTAAAAGTAACGGATGTCATGATCGCGCCCTGTTTTTCAGGTTGTTTAGGCGGAATCTCCCCAGATGCAGGAGGAAGTACCACTTTAAGCACCTGTCCTGCTTTCAGGCCTTTGTCTATTCCCGGGTTGTACTTCAGTAAATCATCTACGGAAGAATTGTATTTTTTTGCAATGGAAAATGCCGTTTCACCCTTTTCTACCGTGTGTTCCCGCATGGTTGTACCACTCGCCACTGTCATGTCTGCTCCTCCCAGCGGAATCAGGTAACGATACCCTTCTTTCACTCCTTTTTCAATTCCGGGATTTGCTGCCACGATATCGTCTACCGGAACATTATAGGTCGTATGCAGCCCCCACAGCGTATTTCCTGCCTGAGCAATATGCACAGCATACTTTTTCCCGTTGGTATATTCATAAACCCAGTCTTTAGTATCTGTCTGGGCGAACAAACTACCCGAAAAAGCCAATAAACAAACTAAAAAGAAGTATTTCATAGAATAAAATAATTGTGAATCAATTCAAGAGTTATGCCAGAATTATTCCCATTCAATAGTTGCCGGAGGCTTCGAGCTGATATCGTATGTCACACGGTTAATCCCTTTCACCTGGTTGATGATTTTATTGGAAATCAAAGCCAAAAACTCGTATGGTAAGTGACACCAGTCAGCCGTCATTCCATCCGTAGAACTCACCGCACGGAGCGCCACCGCGTTTTCATAGGTTCTTTCATCCCCCATGACTCCCACCGACTGAATCGGGAGAAAAACAGCTCCGGCCTGCCACACATCATTATACAATCCGTGTTCTTTCAGTCCATTGATGAAAATAGCATCTACTTCCTGCAATATACGTACTTTTTCCACGGTTACTTCACCCAGGATACGAATTCCCAGCCCCGGCCCCGGAAACGGGTGCCTGTTCAGGATAGTTGAAGGCAAATTCAAAGATTTACCCACTTTTCTAACTTCGTCTTTGAACAACAACCTCAAAGGTTCTACCACCTGCAATTTCATGTAATCCGGCAAACCTCCTACGTTGTGGTGCGATTTAATCGTTTGTGACGGACCTCCGTTCACAGAAACCGATTCGATTACATCCGGATAAATCGTTCCCTGCCCCAGCCAGCGCGCATCAGTTACCAGTTTCGATTCCGCATCAAATACATCCACAAATACCTTTCCGATCGCTTTTCTTTTCAGTTCGGGATCCGTTACTCCCGATAATGCGGCGTAAAACGCGGAAGAAGCATCCACTCCTTTCACATTCAGTCCAAGCCCTTTATAACTTTCCAATACGGAAGAGAATTCATTTTTGCGCAAGAGTCCGTTATCCACGAAAATACAGTGCAGGCGATTCCCGATAGCTTTATGCAACAACATGGCTGCAACGGAAGAATCCACCCCTCCGGACAAACCGAGGATGACTTTGTCAGTCCCCAATTTTGCTTTCAATTCCGCAACGGTGCTTTCCACAAAAGAATCCGGTGTCCAGTTCTGAGAACAACCACAGATTCCTGCCACAAAGTTTTTCAACAGAACAGCTCCTTCCAGTGAGTGATACACTTCCGGATGGAATTGAATACCATAAGTCATTTCACCCTGGATGGCGTAACCTGCCACTTTCACATCTTTGGTCGAAGCAATGATCTTATAGGTGTCCGGAACTTGTTTGATTGTATCTCCGTGACTCATCCAAACCTGGGTTCCCAAAGACATTCCTGTCATCAACTCGTTTGAATTATCTACAAATGACAGGTTTGCACGTCCGTATTCCCTGATTGTTGAAGGAAGTACTTCCCCACCAAAATTCTGCGCAAGATACTGTGCACCGAAACAAACTCCCAGCAAGGGATATTTTCCTTTAACCGCACTCAAATCAGGTTTCGGAGATTCCGGGTCCCTTGTTGAAAAAGGACTTCCAGACAGGATTACACCCTTAATATGTGTTCCCAGTTCCGGAATTTTATTCCAAGGATGGATCTCACAATACACATTCAACTCGCGTACACGGCGCGCAATCAACTGGGTGTATTGCGAACCAAAATCAAGGATAAGAATCATTTCTTGCATGTGTGCAAAGATAAGGCATATTCGCAATATGAAATACCGGCAGTTTGAATTTGTTTCGAACAAACAACTGACAATTAGAAGCTAAATCCGACAATCTGTCAGTTTAACACCTTTTGGAATAATTTATGACGGGGAGCTGCCAATTAAATTAAAGAAGCATTGGGAATTTCATTATTTTTGGCTTCGATTTATAATAAAAACCATGTTAGGAGGAATTTTAAAGAAAATCTTAGGTGATAAGTCAGCAACTGACCAAAAAAAATATCAACCGGTTATTCAGCAAGTGAATGACATATTCAACACATTACAAAATGAGTCTGACGACGCACTACGTGGTAAAACTGATAAATTCAGAAAACAAGTTCAGGATGCTATTGCCGGACTGGAATCTGATATTGCAGAACTAACTGCAAAAGCCAATACTCCGAATATGCCTCTGCACCAGAAGGAGGCTATCTACGAAATCATTGACACAAAAGAAAAAGAAGTTAATGTTATTATAGAAAAAGTACTGGAAGATATCCTTCCTGAAGCTTTTGCAGTTGTAAAAGAAACAGCAAGACGCTGGGCTGTCAATGGGCAGTTGACTGTTACTGCAACGGAGTTGGATAAAAAGCTTGCTGCAAAGAAAGACGGAATCGCCATCACTGGTGACCAGGCTGTCTGGAGCAACAAATGGACTGCTGCAGGAGCGCCTGTTGAGTGGGTGATGATTCATTATGATGTTCAGTTGATGGGGGGAGCCGTATTACACCGGGGAAATATTGCAGAGATGCAAACAGGGGAAGGTAAAACACTGGTTGCAACGCTCCCGGTTTACCTGAATGCTTTGTCCGGAAAAGGAGTCCACGTGGTAACTGTGAACGATTATCTGGCAAAACGTGACTCTGAATGGATGGGGCCTCTTTACCAATTCCACGGTTTGACAGTAGATTGTATCGATAAGCACCAGCCGAATTCAGAAGCACGAAGAGCGGCTTATATGGCTGACATTACTTTCGGAACAAACAACGAGTTCGGGTTTGACTACCTGCGTGATAACATGGCAAGTGCAACAGAAGACCTGGTACAACGCAAACACCATTTTGCAATTGTAGATGAGGTTGACTCCGTTTTGATCGATGATGCCCGTACACCTTTGATCATTTCCGGGCCTACTCCGAAAGGAGACCAGCATGAATTCTATGAACTGAAACCTCGTGTGGAGCTGATCGTGGAAGCACAGCGCAAATATGTGAACCAGGCTTTAGCTGATGCTAAAAAACTGCTGACTGTAATCAACGGAGGTACCGTTGAAGGAATGGAACAAAAGGCAGCTTTGGAACAAGGAGGAATTGCCTTGCTTCGAGCTCACAGAGGTCTGCCTAAAAACAAAGCTTTGCACAAATTCCTTTCCGAACCGGGAATCAAGTCTCACTTGCAGAAAGTAGAGAACCAGTACATGGCCGAGCAAGGGAAGCAAATGAAGAAAATCGACGTGGAGCTGTTCTTCGTAATCGACGAAAAACAAAACACAGTTGAATTAACGGAAAAAGGAATCGACCTGATCTCCGGAAATGAAGACCGTAACTTCTTCGTGATGCCGGATATTTCTTCGGAAATTGCACAACTTCAGAAACAAAGCCTTCCGAAGGAAGAATTTAATGATAAAAAAGAAATCCTGATCCGTGATTATACTGTCAAATCGGAGCGCATTCACTCCGTGTCGCAGTTATTGAAAGCCTATACCCTTTTCGAAAAAGAAGTGGAATATGTAATCATGGATGGTAAAATTAAGATCGTTGACGAGCAAACGGGTCGTATTATGGAAGGTCGCCGTTATTCAGACGGGCTTCACCAGGCGATCGAAGCAAAAGAAAACGTAACAGTTGAAGCTGCGACTCAAACTTATGCCACAATTACGCTTCAGAATTACTTCCGTATGTACCACAAACTGGCTGGTATGACTGGTACTGCAGAAACGGAAGCAAAAGAATTCTGGGACATTTATAAGCTGGATGTTGTGGTAATTCCTACCAACCGTTCAATTACACGTATCGATCACAATGATCTGGTTTTCAAAACTGCACGTGAGAAATATGCCGCTGTTATTGAAGAGGTGAACAAACTGGTTGAAGCAGGAAGACCTGTACTGGTTGGTACTACAACAGTTGAAATTTCAGAATTGCTGAGCCGTATGTTGAAAATGCGCAACATTCCGCACCAGGTACTGAACGCAAAATACCACCAGAAGGAAGCTGAGATCGTGGCGCTGGCAGGTAAAGCCGGAGCTGTAACGATTGCAACTAACATGGCAGGTCGTGGTACCGATATCAAATTGGGCGAAGGTGTAAAAGAAGCCGGAGGTTTGGCGATCATCGGTACGGAAAGACACGATTCACGTCGTGTAGACCGCCAGTTACGCGGTCGTTCAGGTCGACAGGGAGATCCCGGTTCTTCTACATTCTTCGTTTCACTGGAAGATGACCTGATGCGTAAGTTTGGTTCAGAGCGCATTGCGCGCATTATGGACCGCCTTGGTTTGAAAGAAGGGGAAGTGATCCAGCACAGCATGGTTTCCAAATCCATTGAACGTGCTCAGAAAAAAGTAGAAGAAAACAACTTCGGAATCCGGAAGCGTTTGCTGGAATATGATGATGTCATGAATGCACAGCGCAAGGCAATCTACAAGAAACGCCGCAATGCGTTATTCGGTGATCGTTTGGGCGTGGATGTTTCCAATATGTTCTACGATGTGATCGAAGGATTGGTAAACAAATACCAGGGAGGTTCTTTTGAAGAATTCAACGTGGAAATGATCCGTATCATCGGAATAGATTCCCCGGTTTCGGAAGAGCAATTCAAAACAGCCAAATACGATGACCTGGTAAATGATTTGTATGACGGAATTATGGAATATTACAATGCTAAAAACCAACGTTTAGCAGAAATTGCCATGCCTCAGATCAAGCATGTTTACGAAAATCTGTCTCACCAGTACCAAAATATCCAGTTCCTGATTACGGACGGAGTAAAAACCATGCCTTTGGTAGTAAGTCTGAAAGAAGCTTACGAATCCAATGGGGCTTCCGTTCCGAACGCTTTGGAACGAAACATCGTGCTGGGAATGATCGACAACGAATGGAAAGAACATTTGCGTGAAATGGATGATCTGCGTTCTTCCGTTCAGCAGGCAGTTTACGAACAAAAAGACCCGCTTTTGGTTTACAAACTGGAATCTTTTGAATTGTTTAAGGCTATGAATGCCCGCCTGAGTAACGAAACGGTTGAATTCCTGGTAAAGGCGGATGTTCCGCGCGATCAGTTGGATGATATTAAAACAACAAACAGAGATACTGCTCAGAACCATTACGAGAAAGCACAAATTGAATCGGCTTCAAAGAACACAGAAACACCACGTTTCAGTGGAAGTGAGGGATATGAGGAGGCGATGCGCAATTCCATGCCACAGCAGCAGAAACAACAACCGATTGTTTCTACGGAACCAAAGATCGGGCGAAATGATCCTTGTCCCTGCGGAAGTGGTAAGAAATACAAGCAATGTCACGGAAAATAAGACATGTGGAGGCAGTTCGAAAGAGCTGCCTTTTTAATGGGAATCAGTTTATTGCGGATACGGAGTTCGGTATGAGACTTTGGAAAAAAACTCTTCTCCACACCATTTTATAAATTTATAAAATGGTGTGGAAAGTCTGTTCTCACCAGCCTTCAACGCTGAAAACAACCAATCTGTTCTTTTGTTAAAAATTCAACAAATGATATTCAACTGGCGAACAACTTTGAATAAAACTAGTGCGTTTTTTGGTCCTTTTTGATCAGAAACCCTCAAAAAAGGTATAAATAAATCCTAACTTTGAACCATGAACCAAAAATTGAAAATCGGAATCGTCGGAATGGGAAATGTGGGCATCCATTTCCTGCAACGATTGTTCGAATTAGGGCACAAACAACTGACCGTTTACTCCAGATCTGGAAACACCATCCCGAACCTCACAGCTCCAAAAGAGGTTCAATTTACCAATGATTTTAAGGAATTCATTGATTTTGACTTGGTATTTTGTGCAGTGAACGACAACAATATGGTCGAAATGGTCCGCCTGATATCGAATTACGCCCCGGTTGTTTCCGTTTCCGGTACCGTAAATCTCAATCATCTGAAAACGAAACATGCAATCGGTACTTTCTACCCGCTTCAAAGCTTCAAGGCAGATCAGGTGATTCATTGGGAAAAACTTCCTATTTTTATCGAAGCAAAAGACGACAAGTTCAAATCGTTCCTGATTTCTCTTGCAAATGAATTCAGCGGAAATGCCATTGAGCTTTCAGAAGAGAAGCGCCAGTACCTGCATGTTGCAGCGGTGTTTGCAAACAATTTCACCAATCACATGATCGATCTGGCAGCTCATTACTGCAAGGAACACGCCATTGAATTCGACTGGCTGAAACCACTCATCAATCAAACGATTGAAAAGATTCAAACCAATGATCCGCACGATATTCTGACCGGTCCTGCACTGCGGAACGATCAAAGTACCATCCAAAAACACCTGCAGTTGCTGAATACTGACCAGAAAAATATTTACCAGACACTGACGAACAGTATTATCAAACATCACAAATAAAATGACCAGCTACAAAGAGCGTTTGAACAACATTTCTACCTTCATTTTCGATATTGACGGTGTTTTAACCGACGGAACCGTGTTCCCATATCAGGGAGATTTACTGCGCGGATTAAATTCCAAAGATGGTTACGCAATCCAGTATGCAGTCAAGAAAGGTTATAAAGTATTCATCATCACCGGAGGAAATTCAGAGCCTATAAAAAATAGCCTGTTGCATCTCGGAGTTTCAGAAGTGCATCTGCGTTCATCCGACAAAGTTGCTGTTTACAAACAACTGAAAGAAAATCACCGGTTCCAGGACGAAGAAGTACTTTACATGGGCGATGATTTACCGGATTACCAGGTAATGCGTGTAGCAGGAATGGCAGCTTGTCCGCAGGATGCCGTGATTGAGATCAAACACATCTCACATTATCAATCACCTTATTCCGGAGGAAAAGGATGTGCAAGAGATGTGATCGAACAAACGCTGCGAGTCCAGGATAACTGGTTTCACAGGGAGGCTTTTGTGTGGTAATCATTTACTCTGAAAAAAAGAGCAAATCACTGAATTCTCATAACGAAACATATTCAAAACAAGCTTCTCTACCACTTCACTACCTTCCGGATATACCAGTTTCCACCCACTGCAAAACGCAGTAAATAGGTTCCGGAGTTCCAGGATCCGGTTTCGACAGAAGTAACCGGCTGGTTGGTTGAAAAGAGTTGTTTCCCGGATAAATCGGTTACTTCGAGCTGATCAAACGGACTTTGAGCATCAATGTACAGCAAATCGTTCACCGGATTTGGGTAATATGTAAAATCAGGTTGGTTTTCCAGATTTTCCACACTCAAAATACTATAGATCGCCGGGTTGCCACTGGCTGGAAAATTATCATCGTTTCCGAGCTTTACAATAAACAGGGAAGTTCCTCCCGTACTGTATCCCGGGTCACTGTGGTAACCGATCGTAACGGCATACCCATCATTTGTCTGAACAATCTGGTTAATCTGATCCTGACCCAATCCGTTATAACCGGCGCCATATCCATCCCAGTAAAAAGAAGAACTGAAGCGGTTAATCACACAATCTTCTCCTCCCGGATAAGAATACTGCGAATCATTCCCTTGTGTGACCAGGAAGTATTTGTCTCCCGGGGAAGCTGTGTAATTTACAAAGCCAACGTAGCGGTTTTCATTCGTGCTATAGGAATCTTCATCCGAAATGAAAGCTCCGTTTACCGATAGAAAAATCTGGTAATTGTCCTTGTCTGTTTTTCCGGTCCGGACTTTTTCTCCCACACACATCAGGCGGTTAAAAACAAATTGTACATCATTCAGGATATATTCACCATTGCTTCCGGTCAGGGTATCCCATAAAAGAGATCCGTCTATGTGGTAATAAGCAATCAAAGCCTTTGACTTTAAGGAATCTGCCTGATAAGCCGTTCCTACAACAGCAAAAGTCGTGTCGGTTACTTTCACACCTTTATTAAAATAGTCCACGCCAACTCCTCCGTGCTGTTGTTCCCAGATAATCTCTCCGTTCTTATCAATTCGCACAGCATACTGATCTTCCGTTTCCTCAGGGTTTGCATTGGTTTCTCCAAACATCACAATACTGGTATCCGGCATCAGGACCGCATCATGGAAACGTTCCCAGCCCCCCCTGTCATACCATTTTTCCCATTGCTGATTCCCGGACAAATCCGTAAAGACTACATATCCGTCAAAATCACCACTCCCACTGCTAGACGAAGTTCCGATGATATAATATCCGTAATTCGGCACGAAAATCACCCGTCTGCCCTCTTCGAACTCCGGCCCCCCGTATTCTTTTGACCAGACATGAAAACCGTACTTGTTGAGTTTCAGTAAAAATGCCTGGGACGGAGCATCCTCAAAACTGGAAGAGGATCCCGTAATAATGTATGAGCTGTCCGGCAATTCGGCGATTCCTTCTCCCCGATCATATCCTTTTCCCCCGAATACACGGTAAAAAGCAATCTGCGTTTTGCCTTCGAACGCACAAAACAATAACAAAACAGCTAAACTATTTCTCAGAGTAACCATGATAAACGAATTAATGCTGACTGACCAAATCCTTTTTTGGAAACCAAACCGTAAATATCATCAGTTCCCAGTTGAATTCCCAATTGGTTTCCGTGATATCCAAACATCAAACCTCCCCGAACGATCGAAGAACCCCCGAATGCAACGTTTGCTGAAGCCGAAACACGCGGCACAAAGCGGTAAAACAACCCGGCAAACCCGGTTGGAACAATCCCGATGGTTGGGTAAAATCGAATTCCGAAAAAGCTTTGCAGTTTTTTAGCAGAATGTAAATCTACCAGTTTGGAAATCTGGATAAATGCAGGAACCATTACCCAGCGTTTTACTTCTTTCTTTTGCACATTCAGGGAATCCAGTAAGGAAAAATTATCTCCAAACAGGTTTCCACTGTTCTTGATCTGATTCAGCGTAAAGCCGTTATAACGATAAGTCGAATCGGCAAAATAGCTCGTTTGCGACTTGAATAGGTAGGCAGCTCCCAGATTTTGTACCGTAAACTGGAACGTAGCAGAGTCTTTCAGCCACGGAACTTTCAGGTAGAAGTCAAAATCTATCGCAAAACCGATTCCTTTACTGAAATTGTTTCCGGATGAATACGTCATATCACCATTCAGTCTCAGGTTAACCGTATCTGCATCTGCTCCCTGGTACCATTTTCCGTCCCGGATATAGCCTCCGTATTGATTCTGAACATTTACCAGGTTCAGAGTCAATGAGCTTCCTGTTTTTTTGTGGTAAAATCCGAAACCGACCTTTTGAAACTGCATTCCGGAAATTCTCGTTCCCGTCAGATTTGCCGTATCTGCTGCCCCCAGGTAACTATTTCCGTAAAAAGTCATGCGAAAAGCATCTTTCGTATAGTTGATGTTTCCCGTCACATAATAACCGGCTTTTACCAGCCAGGAATAGTTACCGGATTTGAACAGATTTGAAGCTCCTGCCACATAACTGATATCTCCGCTGGCAAATATCCCCAGGCGGTTGTTTGCGCGGTGTGCTTTCAATGTCCGGTCTTTCATCTCCGAATCAATGTAACCTCCGAATAAGAGCGTATTGACAAATTCTTTTCGCATGGAAGTTCCGGTCAGATCCAGATTTCCGGAAATACTGAGCCGGTTTGCCCGTAATGAACTGTCTCTGACAAGAGGAAAGGTCGATTGTCCGAACACAGACGAAACAACCAGGTAAAGTGAGCTTATCGCAAGAATTAGCTTATTCATTACAAGTGATTTTCAAGTGTTAGGTCCGCACCGAGCTTGAATCTGAAAAACGCCCCGGCCGGAATGGAAACCTGAACATTTTGTCCGTTTGCGTTATACGTATTCAATTTGAGTTTGATCATACAATGCTTAACCGAACCGATTTCACTGCAAATAGTTTCTGAAACCGGAAAATACACCACGCTTTTCTTCTGCATAACGCCATTTACTACCGATCCGAATACACTGGATTCTATTGGGCCCGTTCCCGAAATAATTCCAACTGTCTGGAAATTTTCATTCAGCAAATACAATTCCAAGCTTCCTTCAAACGGGAATGCATTCATCGCATTCACCCAAAGCTGCCCGGATTTTACGTGTGTTTTATTCGCATCATTAACCAAGCTCAGCGCAAAAGTGTCCTGGAAAATCAAGTCACCCATTCCGACGTTCAGAGGAAACATTCCGTTCAGTTTTACCCGTAGCGGATATGCATCGTATATTTCATCCCATCCCCCAGAAATATTTCCCCAGGGATTCATCTGAAGCTGAAAGCTCAATTCGTTTTTTGCTCCATGATTTTCCAGATATTGCTGGAAATTACTGTTTCCGGGAGTAAAGCTCAGAGTGGTATTACTCGGAGTAATGTTTCCATTCGATCCCTCAGCTGCATTGATTGTGTTCCAGGTTCCGATGTTCGGGTGCGTTAATGAAACTGCATTTCCCGATGCATTGATGTTTTTGAGGGAATTGATTTTGAATTTCCCGTTCACTTTCAGTCCGTTTTCAACAATCAGGTCAAAAGTCATGGGATCCAGGTTCAGAATTCCATCCGTAATATTATTCAACGCGTCGATTTGTGCATAAACCGTGTCCGAAACCAACTCGCTTCCGAAATAACCTCTTGCATAATCGAGCTGCACATTACTCATAGTAAACTGAAACTTGATAATATCTGTGGTTTGTACAATAACAGAAGGTCCTGCCGGATCTGATTTCACCATCATGCGCGACTGGATTCGGTTGTAGGAAGTTCCCAGCGCTCCGGTCAAATCCAGCTCATAACCGCTTAAATCCACAAACCCGGTTGCAATTCCCGGGTTACTTTGTGTTCCTGCAGGAGCTATAAATTCCTGCGACAAAACCACTCCATTTTTAGTCACTCCGGGCAATTCAATCGTAAAAAAAGTCTTCGTAGGAATCGGATTGAATACTTTTAGCTGTACTCCTCCCCGCTTCACCCTGACTTTCTTCAGTTGTGCATCTCCCATTTCGATCACGTGGTCTTCCACGCTGTTTACAAACGAAACTCCTGGGCTTGCCGGAATATTGATTGAAACGTGAAAAGTATTTTCCACACTGGTATCAGGCAAGGTTACAAAATCACTCAGCTTAAACTCGAACAGAGAAGCGTTGATATCCAGCACATAATTTCCGGAGACAACCGTCAATAGCGAATCTGCAACCAGATCCGACAGAGTCAGGCTATCTTGAACCAACGGAACCTTCCAATCCGTATCCCATATTGCCTTTTCCCGCTTCTTACACGAAACAAAAACCAAACCGATACAAAATAAATAAACGAGTTTCTTCATGGTATGTTAGTGATACAATATTTTGAATTGGTTGGAATTAAACACGCTCAATGACAGTGGCGTAACCTTGTCCCACCCCAATGCACATTGTTACCAAAGCATATTTTCCACCGGTGCGCTGTAACTGGTTTGCCGCTGCCAGCAGAATCCGTGAACCGGACATTCCAAGCGGGTGTCCCAATGCAATCGCACCACCATTCGGGTTGATTCGCGAATCCCGGTCGTCTAATTCCATGGCTCTGGTACATGCCAGCACTTGTGCGGCAAACGCTTCGTTTAATTCCAGTACATCCATCTGATCCAGAGTCAGGCTGGCTCTTTCCAATGCTTTACGTGAAGCTTCAACCGGACCTATTCCCATGATGCGCGGCTCAACACCTGAAATTGCGGCTGATATCACCCGTGCCAAAGGCTTCAGGTTGTGATCTTTCAATCCCTGGTCTGAAGCAAGCAGCAAAGCAGCCGCCCCGTCATTCAATCCAGAAGCATTTCCCGCAGTGACGGAGCCATCTTTCTTAAAAGCTGGTTTCAATGCAGCCAGAGTCTCCAATGTTGTTCCAGGCCGCATGAATTCATCCTGAGCAAACAGCAGGGGATCCTGTTTTTTGCGTGGAATGGAAATGGCTGCAATCTCCTGGGCCAGAATTCCATTTTCCTGTGCCTTGGATGCTTTTTCCTGCGACCATGCTGCAAAACGATCCTGGTCTTCCCTGGAAATCCAGTGTAATTCTGCCAGGTTTTCAGCTGTTATTCCCATAGCATCTGTTCCGTATAATTCTTCCATTTTCGGATTAATAAACCTCCAGCCGAACGAAGAATCAAACAATTGCTGATCTCTTCCGAAAGCTGCTGACGATTTGGAAAGTACCCAGGGACCACGGGTCATGTGTTCCACTCCACCAGCTACATACAAATCTCCTGCCCC
Organism: Fluviicola sp.; assembly: GCA_031260455.1. Classification (GTDB taxonomy): domain Bacteria; phylum Bacteroidota; class Bacteroidia; order Flavobacteriales_D; family Crocinitomicaceae; genus Fluviicola. The sequence continues at coordinate 19,899 of JAIRJW010000044.1, read as the reverse complement.
AACCTGAATGGCACGTGCTGCATTTATTGCCGCAGACATACCGGAAGCACATAACCGGTTAACGGTTTCTCCTCCCACATTGATCGGGTAATTCGCAAGCAGCAAAGCCATTCTGGCAACATTGCGGTTGTCTTCACCTGCCTGGTTGGCACACCCCAGAATCACATCTTCAATCGCTGCCGGATCGAGGTCCGGAACTTTTTTCAACAATGCATCCAAAACATGTGCTGCCAGATCATCTGCTCTTACCGGAGACAAAGTACCTCCAAAATTCCCGATTGCGGTTCTCACACCAGCCACTATATATGCATCCTTTGTTATCATTAAGCCTTTAGTTTAACTTTTCGTTTGTTTAATTTTTACGAAAATAAGGAATATTCCTTCTGATTCGGATTCTGCGTAAAGCTTCTGCTTTCTGTTGACAAATATTTGGCGGCTTCTATATCTTCGGTTACAAAACACAATTCCATTCCAAAAGGTTTGAATTCCACTTTGCCGTTCCGGAAATCATCTTTCAGGTTTGAATTAGCTAATAAAGATAAGGCAATATTCACCGCTTCCTGACCAGCAAGACCTCTTCCTTATCGACGAGTTTGATCCATTCCGGGGAAGTCTGGTACTTTTTGATTTCTGCCTGGAATGCAGAGTCACTCAGAGGATAAGTTTACAGCTTCTCTCAGTTCAAAACCGCATTCGGCATAAAAACCAACTGATCTTTTGATATCGGAAACAGATAGAATAGTGTAGGTGAATTGAATCATTTATTTCAGTTTTGTTTATTTTCAGAATTCGTTGTCTTCGTTATCCGGATCTTCATATCCGGGCAGTTCCAGCGATTTTACTTCCTGAACAGCACTACCAGCAATCCCTTTCACGGAACCGTACATATCAATCGTGTTCACGATGACTTTTTCAATTTGTTTTTCACGCTGCTTCCAGATTCGCTGCATGGAGCGTTTTTCGCTTTCCAGGTCTGCTTTCATTTGTGTAAATCCTTCCACGATAGCTTCTACCTGCATACGGAAAGTGGAGCTCGTGAGGAAATCGTAGAGCATGTGCATTTTGTCTCCTTTATTTTCCTGTGAGGCCAGTGTACTATTGATTCGGATGATCGTTTCCCGCAAAACGGAGCAAAGTCCTTTAAACTCTTCGTAGGTGCAAATCCAGATTCCGTCTTTCAATCCCATTCTTTCCAGATCGGCAGGCATTACTTCCGTCACCAGTACACCGATATCGCAGCCTTTATCCCGGATATCCGCCTTGAATTTTTCGATCCAGGAAGGCTGAAACTCTTTGGTCCGTTTCGATTCATAATAAATAGTTCCGCAATTTTGCTGTGTCCGCGTATGAACCGTCTGAATGCAATCTCCTCCCCTCGCTCCTTTTTTGATTTCTTCAATCGTATCCAGGGGGAAACTGGACATGAGCCATTCTTCAATCGCCAGTTCTTGTACTTCTCCCTGCAACTGCATGGATCCCTGTTCTTGTTTACGCTTCATCTCTTCGGTGAGCTTCTTCTGATCTTCCAGTTGTTTCACCAATTCCTTCATCCGAAGCTCATTCCGCTCTTCTTCCGATCTTCGGATTTTTTCTTTTTCTTCCTGTAACTGGAGATTCAATTTCTTCTGGGCCTCTGCTTCGATCTGTTCTTTCAGCTCGTCTTTTTCACGCTTGAGCTTTTCGATTTCGGCTCTACTCCTGTTCAATTCTTTGATTTGCCCGGATTTCTCGTTCAATTCTTTTTGCAACAAGGTAAATTGCTCATCCTGCTCCCGGGCCAGCTTGATCTTCAGTTTTTCTTCCAAAGATCTTCGCTCTTCTTTTAGTTTTTGCTCAAATCGTTCCTGAAAAAGCTCATTTTCCCTGCGTTTTTTTTCTTCGAATGCTTCTTTTTCACGTCGCAGTACTTCCTGTTTTTGGGTAAATTCATCACGGGCCTCATTCAGTTGAAGCTGGTATTTGCGTTGAATTTGTTCTTCCAGCTGGTGAGCGAGAATATCGTTCACATCAATCGGAGTGCCACAATTGGGACAAGAAATCTGATTCATGAATGCTCTATTTATACCAAAAATATAAAATAAGCTTAAAACTCCATTTCACTAACTTAAATCATTTTTTTAACCCTCCCATTATCTTATTTTTGAAGAATAACACACAATTCAGAATACTATGACGGTCCGGAATGCACCGATAAAACTTACTTTTCTGGGAGGAGTGGGAACAGTTACAGGATCAAAAACACTGGTCGAAATCAATGGAAAACGCATTCTGGTTGATTGCGGCCTTTTTCAGGGAATCAAAGATCTCAGGATTTTAAACTGGAAGGACTTCCCTATTGATCCTTCAACAATTGATGCCATCGTACTCACTCACGCTCATCTCGATCATTGCGGATATATCCCACTGCTCGTAAAAAAGGGATTCAAAGGCCCGATTCACTGCACTTACCCTACACTGGACCTGACGGAAATAATCCTGAAAGACAGCGCAAAAATCCAGGAAGAAGACGCAGAACAAGCAAATAAAAATCACTACACCAAACATCCGCACGCGGAACCATTATACACTGTAAAGGATGTCATTCAGTGTCTTCCGCATTTCGTGGGACACAACCTGAATGAATGGGTCATTATCAATGAATATTTCAAATTTGAATTTTTAAACAGCGGTCACATCCTGGGTGGGGCATTCGTCCATGCAAAAACCGGAGGTAAAACCATTCTCTTTTCCGGTGATATCGGACGATCAAACCCGATGTTGCTTTACCCTCCCAAACACGTCAAATCAGCTGACTACCTGATTCTTGAATCCACTTACGGAGACCGCCTGCACCAACAGGAAAATGTCAAACAAAAATTAAAAGAAATCATCGACCGCACTATTAAACGGGGAGGTATTTTAATGATTCCAAGTTTTGCTGTGGAGCGAACCCAGGAAATACTATACCTGATCTATCAGCTCCGGGAAGAGGAACAACTTCCAAAATGTCAGGTTTTCCTGGACTCGCCTATGGGAATAAACGCCACCAATACTTATAAACGTTATCCTGAATGGCAAAAAATATCCAATTATGAACTGGATCGCATGTTTGAAGATATTCACCTGATTAATGATATTGAACAATCCAAATCCCTGGTTGCCGACAAACGGCCTAAAATTGTTCTTGCCGGTAGCGGAATGATTGAAGGAGGAAGAATCCTTCACTACCTGAATTCTCATATTGACAACCCGAATGACACCTTGTTGATGGTTGGTTATCAAGGAGAAGGAACGAGAGGAAGAGCCATTTTGAACGGTTCAACCGAGATCAAGTTCTTCGGCGAATACCGCAAAATCAAATGCGAAGTGGAGCACATCGATTCACTTTCCGCGCATGCAGATTATTCCGAAATGATCGAATGGCTGAAAGGATTCAGAAACAAACCGAAAAAGATCATTCTGAATCACGGAGAAACACACCAGACTGATGCTTTCCGCGCCAGGATCCAGCATGAGTTACAGGCAGATGTACTGACTCCTAAAATGATGGAATCCGTCCTTCTTATAGATTAGAAAACTAACGGCAATTTCATGTGAAGAACAGGCCGTTATACTCAATAATTGCCCGTTTGGTACCAATTGAGCACCAGAAACTTGGTCATATTCAGGAAAAGGCAAGAAACTGTTTATACAATTAAAGGAAAATATGACTCCAATTACTTCCATAGCAAGCAGAGCATTCGGATTAGATGGATTTTCATACAAGTTTGTGTGAATTATGAAGGCATAAATTAGTATTTCAACAGTCCGGAATCTCAGTGAAAAAGCACTTTCTACACAATTTTATAAATTACTGTCACGAAAAGAAAATATCCCGGATCAAAGCTGTCAAATTATGTAACTTTACTTGCATAAACAATACAATCTGATGGAGGAAAAACACATTAAATATCTGAAAAACCTGCTTGGAAACCGCGTCTTAACAGGCAGTGAAATCGAAGCCAGGTATGCTTCCGATCACACAGAAGATTTTGTGTTTTATCCAGCCATCGTAGTAAAACCGGAAACAACGAAAGAGGTTTCTTCCATCATGCACTATTGTTATAAAAACGACCTGACCGTCACTCCATCAGGAGCAAGAACCGGTTTGAGCGGCGGAGCTCTGGCCAATCACGGAGGTGTACTTCTGAGCATGGAACGCATGAACAAAATCGTACAAATCGACGAAGAGAACCATCAGGTGATTACCGAACCGGGAGTTATAACGGAAGAACTTCAGAATGCGGTAAAAGCCGTAGGTCTGTTCTATCCTCCTGATCCCGCTTCAAAAGGTTCCTGCTTCATTGGCGGAAATATTGCTGAGAATTCCGGTGGACCAAAAGCGGTGAAATACGGCGTTACCAAAGATTGGGTGCTCAACCTGGAAATTGTGCTGCCAAACGGGGAAATTCTCTGGACAGGAGCCAATGTGATTAAAAACGCTACAGGATATAACCTCACGCAACTGATCATCGGAAGTGAGGGAACTTTAGCCGTAGTAACCAAAATAGTACTCCGCCTGATCCCACATCCCACACACAACGTGCTCTTACTCGTCCCGTTCAGAAATGGTGTGGAAGCATGTGAAGCTGTCGGAAAGATCTTCATGGCAGGAATCATTCCGAGTGGGCTGGAATACATGGACCGGGATGCGATCATTTTCACTGCTCCGTATGTTGACGATGCACCAGATCTGCTCAAAAGCGACCACGATGCCCATCTGCTCATTGAGCTTGATGGCTTCGACCTGGATGTTTTAATGCAGGAAAGTGAAAAAATCATGGAATTAGCAGAACAGTTCGACATTGATGAGATTCTCTTTGCCGAAACGGAAGCACAAAAAGAAAGCCTGTGGCGTTTGAGAAGAAAAATAGGAGAATGTGTCAAAACACACTCCACATATAAAGAAGAAGATACGGTTGTTCCACGTTACGAATTGCCTCAGTTATTGAAAAAAGTCAAAGAACTTGAAAAGAAATACGGTTTTAAATCGGTGTGTTACGGGCATGCCGGAGACGGAAACCTGCACGTAAATATTATCCGGGATCAGTTAAGCGAAGATACATGGACCTATCAACTTCCCGAAGCGATCAGGGAACTATTTACAGAAGTAGTACGTCTGGGAGGAACCATTTCCGGAGAGCATGGGATCGGTTTGGTTCAAACTCCGTATATGGATCTGGCTTTCAATGAAACCGGCCTGGACCTGATGCGGGCAATCAAACACGTTTTCGATCCGAAAAACTTATTGAATCCCGGGAAAATTTTACCAGAAAAGAGCGGAACCACTTAGACCGTTTATTCGGGATCGTCACTCTGCTTCAATCGCTCAAATTTGTCAGCGCCGAGCACATTTCGGAAAAATTCGAATTCCAAAAGCAGACTGTCATAGGGTTGTCAGTATTTCTCCTTTTCTTTGTATAAAAATTAGAAATCATGACAAGAAAAGAACAATTACAAGCGCAGTTGACTGAGGAAGCAGAAACTACCAAAAAATTTATCCAGGCATTTCCTTTTGATAAGCAGGATTATCGCGTTCACGAGAAAAGTATGAAATTAGGCGATATCTTTCTACATGTAATCGAACTGCCGCTTTGGGCTGAAATGGCTGTTACAACCGATGAACTGGATTTTGAAAAAGCTCCTCACAATCCTAAGCAATTACATTCACCTGAAGAAGCAATGACTTATTTTGATGAATGTGTTGCAAAAGGGATATCGGCTTTGAATCAGGTAAACGATGCTATCCTGGATGAAATCTGGACCCTGCGTTCTGGAGAAAAAATCCATTATAAAAACACAAAGGAGGGAATTGTCCGAATGGCTCATAACCAAACAGTGCATCACAGAGCACAATTAGGCGTAAATTACCGTTTGCTGGGAATTCCGGTTCCTCCAAGCTACGGTCCGACAGCAGATTACACCGATTTTTAAATACAAAGCAAAGGGCTGTCTCCAAAGTTGAGACAGCCCTTTTTTGTCAATTTTGCTCGTACCTCCCTATGACGTACGTCCCTGAAATAAGTTGACACGATTTTGCAATACCTCTTTTGTCTTTACTCAATGCAGATTCCAAAATAGCTCTTATGCCTTCGATGCTTTTCAGCTGTTGGTTAATCCAGTTCCCGAATAGACCAATTTCAGATATTGTTCCAAGGCTCTGTCAATGGTGATTTCGGGGTCTTGCATTTCATCTAAATGTTCAGATGCCAACTGTGCTAACCACAGTTTGAACGGCTCTGCCTTTGGCGATGGAATAGACCGAATCAGCCTGAAAATCTGTTCGGTATCGGCTAATCGCATTTTACCATCTTTGGCTCGCATTTTCAAACCGTGAAGATTTGTCACGGTTTCATTTCCTTCCCCTTTGAGCCGTTGCTTTAGTTTACGCCAATAGGTTTGAGGGTCAATGCTATCAGTTAAAACTTCAATGACATCAATAACCGAAATATATCAAAGCTCATTTTCCTTATCCCACCGGGTGCGAACTTGCTTCTTATCAAATAGTTTTATGGCGTTTTCTTTGCTCATTTTACAATAAATCCAATTCGTTAAACTCAAAAACTTTCCTTCTTCAAAACATCGCCCACAATTTACTGACTTTCATTTGATTTCCCAGCTTTAAAAGTGTAAGTCTGCATTCGTTTTTTTCAGCTAAACAAAAATTCAAACTTCGTGAGAAGTGCTAAATTTAAGTTATAGTAATACAGAGAAATAAAAACAACGATGCCTAAAACTATTTGCGGGAGTACTACCATAAGCGTTGACTGATTTTATTCTTTACTGCATATTTTTATAATAAATTATGCAGTAAATTTGCTTTCTATTTTGAAATACTGCATATTTTTCGTGATTTTGTAGGCAGAAAAAAATAAAAATGCATGAGAAAATTTGATTACTCGTTTTTAAAAAATTCATTATTGCCCAGCAGTTTGCTTGGCATTACCAATAGTATTGCCGAACTGAAAGCGCTCGACAAAATCCGCAAACGTGATTTTCAAACTATTTTCACAAAATTGGAAAGCATAGCCAAAGTGCAGTCGGTAAAAGGCTCCAATGCCATTGAAAATATTGTTACTACCGACAAACGGATTGAGGAAATTGTTAACCGGTCATCAGCCCCGCTCAACCATAATGAGCAGGAAATTGCAGGCTATCGTGATGCGCTGAATGCTATTCACAACGGTTTTGAAAACATTTCGCTTGACGAACAAAGTATCTTAAATCTTCACTCTATCTTGCTCTCCTTTACCGAAACGAATGGTGGAAACTACAAAACTTCCGACAATGTAATTTTGGAAATTGATAGTAACGGCAACCGGAAAATACGGTTTACTCCCACAAAAGTCACCGAAACCCCGCAGGCGATGCAACAATTGGTTTATGCGTTTATGGACGCAAACAGCGATAGCGGAATAAACAAATTGCTTTTGATACCGTGTTTTATTCTTGATTTTTTGTGCATTCATCCATTTTCTGACGGAAACGGCAGAATGTCGCGCTTACTTTCTTTATTGTTATTATACAAAGCGGGTTTTGACGCAGGAAAATATATATCTTTTGAAGAACAGATTAACAAAAATAAAAATTCTTACTATGAATCCTTGCGAAAATCGTCTGAAAATTGGGAAAGTAACTCAAATGATTATTTACCATTTATTGAAAATTTCATTTTTACGCTACTCGTATGTTACAAAGAACTTGACAAGCGATTTGCCCTGATTCACTTAAAAAAAGTTTCAAAACGAGAACGGGTAGAGCAAGCAATACTTAATAGTTTACTGCCGATCGGCAAGCAAGAAATCAATTATATTTTGCCGGATATTTCTGTAACTACTATAGAGGTAGTTATTTCTCAAATGCTAAAACAAGGAAGGATAAAAAAAATAGGAACGTTTAAAGATGCAAAATATATTAAAAATTGACAGAAAGGCAGTAGCGACTATTCATTTTCTTCATAGTAATATGAATAGTCAATTCCTTTCATAAACATTTCCCGGTCGTTGATTTTGGTTGTTAAAGCATTTTTCAAAAGTGTTTTAAGCACATGGCTTTTTGTTGGGCTTAGCATCATTGCATTCATATAATCCTGCTTGCTTATTTTGCTCCAGTCCACACATTTTTTCAGGCGTTTTTTTAAGATTAAATCCAACCATATTCGGGTGCTTCTGCCGTTACCTTCCATAAATGGGTGAACAATGTTCATCTCAACATATTTATCAACAATTTCATCAAAAGTGGTTTCGGGCATTTCCTCTGTTTGTTTTAATGTTTCGCCCAAAAAACGTGAAACGGCAAATTGAAAACCTCCTTTTGAAATGTTTTTTTGCCGGATTTGTCCTGCAAAATCATACAAGCCGCCAAACAAATAAGCGTGTATTTGTTGCAAACCTTTGGATGTGCCAACTTCAATGTTGTCAAGTAAACTGCCTTCAAAAAGTGTGTATGCTTTTTTCTTGCTTTGTCCGTCGAGGCTGTTGTCGCTGTAAAGAAACCAATCCAAAAATTTCATTGCCCTGTTGTTGGGAAAATGTTTGGCTAATTCAATAACGCCATGGCTGTCAAAGGTGTCAGTTAAATATTTTTTACCGTCAGCTGCCAAAAGTTTCAGTTGGTTAGTGTCACTAACCAACTCGTTGTTTGTTTTTTTGAGCTTGGCTTTCAAATATTTCCAATAGTTTCGAACTTTTGTATAATCGCTTTCTTCGTTGAGAACACCAACAATATCCAACACACTAAACCACCACTTGGCGTTTGCTTCGTCCCAAACGGCTCGCACTTCACGGTCGTTAAAAAAGCGTATGGATATTTTTGCGTTACTCATATTTTATTTATACCTGCTTATTCGTTCATTTTTTTCTATAAAGTTCAACACAAATCGCAGGGACAGGCACACCTCCGCTTACGTAAAACTGCTGTTACAGCCCGTTTTTGTCGTTATTTCGTCTGGTCAAAGTATGCGTAATAGTTTGGTATTTCTTTCAATAAAATCTTTTCTCCTTATCCGTATTTTTTGAATAGCTGTCTGAATAGTTTTATGTTAGTCGTCCGTTGTAGCCAAAGTTATGAATTTCTCTACCTTGGACACCCACCACCTGACGCAAAATCTGTATTAGCAGCTGTATTCATTTCGGTTATTGTCATTTAAATATTTTTGCGCCAAACACTTTAAAGATTAAAATTGTCAGGAGAACCAATAGAAAGCCATTTAAAATTGGATAATATTCGTCTGTGTCAAATAGCTTGCAATATGCTAGGGTCAAATAATTAGCTGGTGGTAAATTCATGAAACCGGCTATCACAAAGTAGCCTGTTAACACATACATTATTACAGTCAGAATTTTAGTTTTCTGCTCAGAGTTTTTGAAATTCTGGAATTGTTGTTTTTTACTCTGTTTGTTCTGTTCGTCCCATTTTTTATAGATATCGAGAGCTATTTGATACTTATCTGGATCTTCAATATTACTTAACTCTCTCATTGGCAGCCATTTCATCTTTAACGGAAATACTGGTGAAAAAGCGCCATTAAGTTGTTTCGCCTGAGACAAGTCAACATTCATTTTAAGCGTCAACTTGCAATATAAGTATGTCGCCAATGTTCTTACAAAAGTATTGTAAACGACAAAAAACAAAATGACACTCAGAATTATTGATACCATTCCCCTGTCTTCCAAATATGGAATTTGTATTAAGACGGCTATAGACAATAAAATGGTCGAAAGTTTTAAAATCAGGTCATAAGTATGTGTCCAAATCATGTTGTTATAATTAATGTATTGTTTGTCGCGTCAATATTGCCGCTAATGTGGTACTATAACCCCTCTTTTTGTTCGGTTATCTAATACCAAAATGCAAAATTACACCTTTAATTTTGGATTGGCAAAACAGGAACTATTCAAAGTTTTTATTGCTTGAAAAATGAAACCGAACATTGTTGATAGTGCTACTACTTCTCATGGAGAAGCTTGGATCTGTGTAGTCTTTCATTTAATTTTCCTGCTCTAAAATCTTTGCGGGTCTTGTTTCGTTATCATCAGTTTTTTACGGGTAACCAAATAAAACCCAATAAAAAGAACTCCCGATGAAAACAAAAGTCCGGATTTTGTGAGGAGTGTTAAATTCAAGTCATAGTAATATTGAGAAATAAAATAGATAAAAGCAATGATACCTAAAACCAATCCTGTTTTGTAATTGACATAAAAACTCAACAACAGAAGCAAAACAGCACCCGGTATAGCTGGCGAAAAAACCGTTGGCAACAAGGCAAGAATGGTGAACATGCAAATCGTGATTTTGTGTTTCCGGTTGTTGATGTTTAAAATTTCAAACAGTTTAAACAGCAGGTAAATAACCGCAAAAATGGTAACGCCGGAAGAAATCCACTCATAGTTGGCTGGTATAAAGTCGTCGGATTCGGTTAACGTTGATAACAACCCCTTTTTGCCCACAAATACCAATCCTGCCAGCAAAGAAAGAACCAAACCCGTTCTAACCGGATTGTAAACTTTTGACAGCACCTTGTTGGTTGTAATTATTTTTGCTTCGTGTAAAAAAACATAAGTGATAATCACAACCCATGCGGCGATATAAAGATGAATGAAATAATAGCTGTGATTCAAAAAAATGATACTCAACAGACTGCCGCTTATGATTAATGTGGAAATAAAAGATAACAGATAGCTTTGAGCCATGACGATGGATAAAAAAGCCATGACGATAAATAAATAACAGACCATATTTTCATTCATCTCCATCGTAACAAAAGCCAAACCGAGCAGCAAAAAACCGATAGCGAAAAAAGAAACAATAATGGTGTCGAGAATGATTTTTTCATCCAATATTCTGCTTATCCAAACGGCACCTGCAATAAAAATGATTCCAAAAAACAATAATCCTGTTTCGGATTCGTATAATCCCGCAAGGAGAAGAAAACCTATAAACGCCAGACTCGCCAGTATGCCACCAAAAACGGATAAAATTTTTATGGCTAAAGACCGCGTTTCGTTATTTTTTTGACAGGCTTCAACAATGGCTTCATAATTAAAATTCACCGGCTTTTCTTCGGTAGTCTGGAGGTAATCCAGTAGTTCCTGAATATTTTCTTTACTTTTCATTTTTCCATTTTTTTTGAAGCTTCATCAAGCCTATAATGGTTAAAGTAACGCTTGCTATTACAAACAGGCAAATCAGCAATAGCAGCATCATTGCTCCGGCTTCGTCAAGCGCATTGAAAACAGCCTTAATGAGCAAAGTTGATACAACTACAATCACACTAAACGGTATCACGGCAAGGCAGAACATTTTTTGCGTTTTTAATCCGTGCCAAACGCCCAATGCAAATAGCGCGGTTGTGCTTAAAATCAATACGGAAAAAGAAGCATTGTCATATCTGTCAATAATTCCGATCACAATTCCCGATGTGGCATAAAACACACCAGACAACCCCACTGTATTTAAAAACCAATTGGGAACGCTTATCTCTTTTTTGAATTTGGAAAGCACGGTAGCAGCAATTAAGACAACAGCATTGAGCATAAAAAGCACGGTCAAAATAAAAATTTCCGACCAATCTTTTGCCACTTGCTGCGAATACAAAATAAAGGTTGTGTTTATTAAAATCAGATAAAGCAACCACAAAGGCGCAAAATTTGAAACTGCCACCCAAAGCGTTACGAAAACCGTCCAGCCGAAAAAGAAGTCATACGCATTGGCTCCTGTTTGGTAAATTTGTCCATATACTGCAAACAAAACACCTGCCAAAACCGCTGATCCCATGAGAATGATGTTTCGGATGCGGCTGTTGATTTTGGGGAATAAAGCAAAAATAGTTGTAATAATCAGCAATCCTTCTGCCATTCCGATTTTTACAAATCTGTGCAAGTCTGCCCAATTGTAAGCAAAGAAAAAAACGATGCCCGATACCGTAAACCCAATACCGAGACTGATAAAAAGGATTTGAAAGAATTTTTGCCAGGATTCTCTGTCGTTATACACATTTTCTGTTAAGGCTTTGGCAATTCCTTTTTCTGTCAGGTCGCTGTTCCTGCCGATAATATGAATGTCTTCTTGTTGTATTTTCTTCATTTGGTGCTATTTTTTTACCGGGAACAACTTATAATTTTATTTTATCAGATAGTTTTTCTTTAAAAATTCAACGCTTGTTTCCACCATTTTTTGCAATACACTGGTATTGATGTCGGACAGTTTTTTAACGTAAATACAGCCTTTTCCCATTTTATATTTTCCCAGTTCTTTTAAGAGGTTTTCCTGTTCCGGCACACTTCCCTGAGGTGCTTTTACATACAGTGAAATAGCGGCTTTTCTGGGAGAAAAACCAACAAGCGGCCAATCGCCTTCCTGTTTGCTGCGTTCGGATTTGTAATGATAAACGCCAAATCCAATAATGGATGGTCCCCACATTTTTGGTTCAAAGCCTGTCCATTCCTGAAATAATTTTATCAGTTCAAAACTGTCTTTTTGTTTTTGTTCCGTATCGGCAAACGAGTGGATAAAATCCTTCACACTTCCGTCATGTTGTTTGGTTTTCGGCTCAGCCATTGTTTTTAATTTAAATTTACTGTAATTATTGTTTCCAATACAAAAATACTGAGTTTGTTCAGAAGCACAGTGCGTAAGGCCCTTTATCAACGTCAAGATACCTGAACCCGTCTGATTATTTCAAACACCTGAATCGTTTTCTATTATTAAGAATATTACAGACTGGATTTTGGGGTGAAAAAACACAATTTTATAAATTTATAAAATTGTGTGAAAAGTCTGGTTTTATTACTATTTCAGACGAATTCACCTCAAACTCTTCCATCTAAAAAATCATCGTTCAAGCCTTCTCCGGAACCAAACTTATTGTGCTTCGTATCGCATACTTGATTATTCGTAATCAGAAAATAAAGAATCACCAAACGAATCATATAACTAATCAGGAGCACGAAATTCCCGGATAAAATGGTCAGCAGCCCCTTATTCACATAGCTTTCAGTGTTTTTCCCTCAAAAATTGGTCGCTCATAAATTTATCCTATTCTCAAACCATTTTTCACCGGTTTATCTGTTGTCAATAGCGTTACCTCGTCTTCGTTTACTGCACCTAAAATAAGACATTCGCTTTGAATAGTAGCGATTTGTTTTGATGGAAAGTTTACGACTGCAATCACTTGTTTTCCGATAATTTCGTCCGGCAAATATAGTTTCGTGATTTGTGCAGATGTTTTCTTAATGCCGAAATTGCCAAAGTCAATAGTGATTTTATACGCAGGTTTTTTCGCCTCTTTAAATATTTCAGCACGAACTATTGTACCCACCCGCATTTCAATTTTCGAAAAGTCAGTCCAATTTATCAATTCGTTAATTTGTTTTATTGTTGTCATATTGTTTATTGCCATATTTCAATTTCCGATTTTTCCATGATTTTGATGATCAGAAAAATAAAGAACAATTACTTTTCCGTCTTTAAAATACGGATAAAATAATTCATATCTTCCACCGCTTGCACTAAATCTAATTTCGCTATCATTTTCATGGAAAACTTTGGTTAAGTAATTTCTTTCAGCTTTTGTTGTTTTTTGAACGTAATTCTTTCTATATAGTGGAATAGTATCTTTCTGGATCACATTTACTGACGATGATAGGATCTCAGTCCGGTATCTGAATTATCAGACATCGGAAATCAAAATGTTTGAATCAGTCAATGATCTGCTGAAGTTTTTGAAAGAAGAATTATCTGATATTCCCTGATCCTTTCCGCTCCGCAATATTTGTAATTCTGCGGCGCAGAGCTAAAACTATATTGTTTGTAGCCTTAAGCTTTTATAAAATTGTGTAGAAAGCCGGATTTTATTACTATTACAGACAAATTGACATCAAACCCTTCCATCTAATTTTCATGTTTCAACAGAAGTCTACCTTTGTAATATAGTTCGATATTCTGTAGCCCTTGTCCACATAGCTTTCAGCGTTTCTTCCGGAAACTGGGTTATCTGATATTTTTTCGAAATCCATGTCCAGATGGTTAATAAAAAGGGCATCTGCCTACTGACAAATGCCCTTCTGAATATAGCGACTATTTTTTATCCCAGGAACGGATACTTATAATCTGTCGGCGGAACAAATGTTTCTTTGATTGTTCGGGCAGAAACCCAACGCAACAGGTTCATCGCTGCTCCGGCCTTGTCATTCGTTCCGGAACCTCTTGCTCCTCCGAATGGCTGCTGACCTACCACTGCTCCTGTCGGTTTGTCGTTGATATAGAAATTTCCTGCCGCATTTTCCAGTGCTTTTGTTGCTATCTGGATTGCATAACGATCATTCGCCATAATAGATCCTGTCAATGCATATTCCGAAGTTTCATCCACTAATTTCAACGCCTCTTCATACTGGTCTTCTGGGTAAACATAAATGGTCAATACCGGTCCAAAGATTTCTTCGCTCAAAGTTCTGAATTTCGGATTCGTTGTAACGATCACTGTCGGTTCGATAAAGTATCCCTTCGATTTATCATAAGATCCACCAATGATAATTTCCGCGTCAGACTGACCTTTTGCATAATCAATATATTCTGCGATCTTATCAAATGCTTTTTCGTCGATCACTGCATTAATGAAGTTTGTCGTATCTTCCGGAGATCCCATTTTGAATGATTTCACCTGGTTCACCAGGATTTCTTTCACTTCATTCCACAGGTTGGAAGGAATATAAGAACGGGATGCGGCAGAACATTTTTGTCCCTGGAATTCAAATGCTCCGCGGGATAATGCTGTAGCCACTTCAGCTGCATTTGCCGATTTATGAACCATCACAAAATCTTTTCCTCCTGTTTCACCAACAATGCGCGGATAAGTTCTGTAATGCTCAATATTATTTCCGATTTCTTTCCACAGGTTACGGAAAACTCCTGTTGAGCCAGTGAAATGCAATCCTGCCAGGTGCTTGCTTTTAAAGATTACTTCTCCTGCAACTGCCCCACTTACGGTAACCATATTAATCACACCGTCAGGAACGCCTGCAGCCCTGAACAATTCCATGATTACACGTGCCGAGTATATTTGTGATTCCGCTGGTTTCCAGACAACCACATTCCCCATCATAGCTGGTGCTGCACACAGGTTAGCAGCAATGGATGTAAAGTTAAACGGAGTCACTGCGAAAATAAATCCTTCCAGCGGACGGTATTCCAAACGGTTCCACATTCCAGGCAATGATTCCGGCTGATCTTTGTAGATCTGGGTCATGTATTGCACATTGAAACGAAAAAAATCGATCAGCTCACATGCTGAATCAATTTCAGCCTGCATCACATTTTTTGACTGCGCCAGCATTGTTGCTGCATTCAATTTACTTCTGAAAGGTCCTGCCAGCAAGTCAGCAGCTTTCAGGAAAATTGCCGCACGTTGCTCCCAAGGCAGGTTTGCCCATTGTTCACGCGCCTTCATTGCCTCATCAATTGCTTTGGAAACATGAGATGCATCACCAGAGTTAGAATATCCCAGCACTTTCTGATGATCGTGCGGAGGAGACATTGTTTTTTTCTTATTCGTACGAACCAGCTCCGATCCGATATACATCGGAACATCAACCGGATCCTGGTTCAACATTTTTTTATACTCTGAAATCAAAGCTGTATGCTCAGGACTTCCGGGAGCATACGCTTTCACAGGTTCGTTTATTGCTTTTGGAACCGTAAATAATGCGTTTGACATATTAATACTTTTTGCATTACAAATGTACGCATAATGCTTTGAGTTAACACACAACAATCGATGCTTAATCTTTGACTTTTACTAGCAGAAGTCAAAGATTGTTCTTATGTTTGGTAAAACCATTATTCAATTGCATTTATGAAGTTTGTTATTCTTTTTCTTTTTGTGTTATTTGCTACTGTTTCTTCCGATGCTCAATCCATAGATCCCCGGAAAAAATGGAAACAATTAACAAGAGGAGATGAATCCGAACGCATCGAAGCCGCCAAAGAGCTGAGTGTGTACTATCAATCCGAGTCGATAGATTCGCTGCGAATGGTCGGGGAAATACTGTTCTTTTATGGTATCGACAATCATTATCAACCGGCTATCGAATTCGGAAAAATCACCCTGGCAGAATTTTATGTTATGACCGGAAGAATTAATGATGGGATCGTAATAGCAAAATCAACCATCCAGGCATTACAGAAACGCGATGACCTGGAATTACTCAGTAATGTTTGCAGGATCATCGCATCGGGCTACCGGAAACTTGAAGACGGAAATTCATCGATGCTTTGGGCTAAAAAAGCCATTACTTACACGAAAAACGACCCGGAGGCTAAAGATCGTACAGCCGGAATGATTTCCCTGGCAGAAGCTTATTTGTTAAAACACAAAGAACGAAAAGCCACTCAGATTTACCAGGATTACATTGTGAAAGCTACGGAAGCAAAAAACTACCGCGGACTGAGCAGCGCCTATTCGCGCTTAGGGGATATTTACCGGATCTCTCAAAGACTGAATCTCGCTGAAAAATATTTCAGCCAATCTTTTCAAGCTGCACAAAAAACAAACTTAAAATCTCCCAAAGCACATGCATTAAACAATCTGGCCATTATCTATTTCGAAAAAGGAGATACTTCCAAAGCACACTCCTATTTTATGGATGCTCTGGCCATTCGGGAAGTAGTGAACGATGTGAAAGCCATTTCGGAAAGCTACTACAACCTGGGAGATTACCATTTTTACCTCGATCAGTTTCCCGAAGCGCTATCCTGGTATGAAAAGTCCGCCCAAATTGCGGAAAAATGGCATTTACTGAGCGAAGAAAAAGATGCGTTATTGTCCATGGCAAGGGTTTACCGGAAAATGAACGTTTTTGATGAAGCTACGCGTTGTCTTGAAAAAACCGTTATTATTCTATCAGATTTGAAATTGAAACAAAGCGCTGACGATGAGGAATTGACTCACCTACAGCATGAAATCTGGAAAACGGATTTTGGACAAAGAGAGGGGAAGGAAATCAGGCAGGAATCATCTTTCTGGTTTTACACTTTGTTGATTTCCATAGCAGGATTACTTGTGACGATTGTTCTACTTGTGGTAAAATTAAACCAGATGAAGAAATAACTTAATTGAGTTTTCCAGGAAAATTCAGCTGAAAAACAGGAATATCCACTTTAAACAATTGCCCCTTGTCCATGTTTCTGAAGGTGTAAAATCCATGCATTGAACCCATTTCAGATTTCAATTCGCAGCTACTTGTATACTGATACAACTCTCCTGGTTCCAGAATGGGTTGTTGCCCGACAACTCCTTCTCCGCTTACATGCAGCATTGGGTTGAGCGAATCAAAAATAAACCAGTCGCGATGCAATAATTGCACAGTAAACTGATTCTGATTTTCGATATCTATACGATAGCTGAAAAAATAGCCCAACCCGGTTGTTTGAGAAACATCAGCACGAAATTGAGTAGAAACCCGAATCAAAACTCCTTCCGTAAGTGCCGTTATCTGTGTCATACTTTTTGGCTTGTAACGAAAGAAAGGTAGTGACTTAAATTAAGTCAGGCAAATTTTTCACATTTTTTATTGACTGGAGATGTACAAATCCATCGTTCTCAGTTCCATTGAAAAAATCAGTAAATAATTCAGCTGAAATGACTAAGCTCATCTGAGATTAGTACTATCCAACGAATTAAATCCTATTTTTGTATTCAAAAATTAGAAATGACTCCAAAATTTCACCCTTTGACTGTTTGGGATGTTCAAAAAGAGACTCGTGACACAGTTTCGATTGCTTTTGAAATCCCATCTGAACTGGCTGCCGGTTATCAGTTTATATCCAGTCAATACATTACCATCAAAAAAGTAATGAACGGAGAAGAACTACAACATTCGCATTCAATCTGTACGGCTCCTTCATGTAGAGAATTGCGGGTTGCGGTAAAGCACATTAATAATGGTTTTTCATCCTGGGAAACCAACGAACAGAAGTCAGGTGAAGCCCTGGAAGTCATGACTCCAACCGGTCATTTTCAACTGATTCCGGAAATTTCCGCCATGAAAAATTTTATACTTTTAGCGGCATACTCTGGAACTTACGAAACATTAACAGTATCATCAGACTATTAAATATGGGGTTATTTTCCAAATTCAAAAAAGACTCAGGGAAAAACACAAAGAAATTGCGTTCCGGAGTTGTAAAGGTTGCCAATAATGAGCGGATTAGTTCCGCAGGAAGCCGCATTCACTTTGAAGTTCCGCAGGAGTTGGCAAATCAGTTTGTACCTATTCCGGGGCAATATGTCAATGTCCATGTAATACTTAACGGCACAAGATATACCCGCTCCTATTCCATTTGCAGTGGTCCGGGCGAAAACCTGGCAATTGCTGTTAAAGCGATTAACAAAGGACTTGTTTCCAACTACCTGGTCAACGAATTGAAATCTGGCGACGAAATCGAACTGGATTTTCCTTTGGGCAATTTCAGGCTGGACAGCAAGGTACCAAAGATCGTTTGTTTTGCAGCCGGAAGCGGGATTACTCCTTTTATGTCTTTCGCAAAATCACTCGGAACGGATCAACACATGCGCCTGTTTTACGGAAACTCGAAAATGGATACGACTTTCTTTTTTGAAGAGATCAAAAATATGTCGAATGTTGACACCACTTTCTACTTCAGCCAGGAAGCAAATGAGGGGCATAAAGAAGGAAGACTGGACAAATTTCATGTTAGTGAACTGATCAAAGCAGAATTGCCGCTTCTGCACGCTGACGGATTCTACATCTGCGGACCTGAGGAAATGATTATGGGAATCCAAGAGGTTCTGAACATTTTTGGCGTTCCCAAAGAGAAAATTCATTTCGAACTTTTCACAACTCCTGTGCTGATGAAACAAGAAGAAACAACTGTTGTCGGAAACTTCAAAGGAACTTCCCAAGTAAGCGCTATTCTTGATGGAGAAGTACAACGCATTGAGCTGAGTACAAGTGGAAAAACAATCCTGGAAGCACTGGACCAGGCGGGCATGGATGTTCCTTACTCTTGTCGGGGTGGTGTTTGCTGCACTTGTAAGGCGAAAATTATTGAGGGAAGTGCCCAGATGACGATCAATTATGCATTGACTGACAAAGAAGTCAATGAAGGATATATCCTGACTTGTCAGGCACATCCGACGAGCGAAGTGTTAAAACTGGATTTCGATGTCTAAGAACGTATTGGTCATCGGGGCCAGCAAGGGAATCGGAAAAGAGCTGGTAAGTCAATTCACTAAACAAGGGCTGGAAACGTACGGTTTTGCCCGGAGTTTCGGAAACGACTCCGAAGATACAGTGCACCACATTCATCTGGACTTATTAAGTCCAACTATCAAAACTGATTTTGAACAAGCCATTTCGGGAATCAACCACATTGATTACCTGGTTCACAATGCCGGTTTTATTGCTGTGAAACCCTTCCTGGAATTAAGCAGGGAAGACATTCACAAGTGCTACCAGGTCAACGTGCTCTCGGTGATGGAAATCACTCAAGTTTGCATTCCTAAAATGAAACCTGGCGGACACATCGTCATGATCTCCTCCATTGGCGGGTTCCAGGGAAGTTTGAAATTTCCGGGGCTTTCGGCTTACTCCACATCGAAAGCGGCTTTGGTTTCCCTGACAGAATTATTGGCAGAGGAGTTCAAACAATCCGGAATCGCCATCAATTGCCTGTGCCTGGGAGCAGTTCAGACCGAAATGATGGAGGAGGCTTTCCCAGGGTACCTGGCCCCGCATCGACCAGCTGAAATCGCGGAATTCATTGTTGACTTCACTTTAAACAATGGAACATACTTTCACGGAAAAATTATTCCGGTGAGTGTTTCAAATCCATAACACACATGCAATTAGTCTAACATCTTTG
>JAIRJW010000043.1 GCA_031260455.1 Fluviicola sp. | reverse complement strand
GATTGTTTTCACCAGCCAGACATTAAGGTATTTATCTCTGTCCCACTGATTCAGTTTGGAGTAGTCATCTCCCTGGTTGGTGTTATGATTGTAAATATGTTCGATTCCGTTCGTACAGTCTCCATAAGGATCCAGTGTTGCCAGGCGGAATTCGATAAACGCATCTCCGATGATACTGTCGAAAGGAGACACCACAACAGCAGTGTCTGCATTCAGTTTCAGATAATCTTCATTCAAAATCCGCATCTGGTCCTGGATTTGCTGATCACTCACATTTTCAGCACCGTATTCGTGAAGGATGTGGAAAACAACCGGAATAATCCGTACGGTAGTTGATTTTCCACGAATCAGGCGGTTTTCCTTGTACCGGTTCACCAGTTTCTTATAGTCTTCTTCCAAACCGGGGTTTTCAGCATACATTTTCCGGAGTTGTTCATCGTTCCCGCATGAAAAGCGGGTTTCCTGGGCATAGGAATTTCCTGTCGAAATCACACCTATGAAAGAAAGTAATCCCAAAAGTATTTTTTTACACATACAAATCAGTTTTTCAATTAAACATCATTTTGACTAAACATGTGTTTTTTCAAATCGAAGAGCAATAGTAATTTAAGTATTCTGTTTTTTGATCCGGATCAACGATTGCTCTAACAGTCTCAAAATTCACATGAAACAAATGTAAATGATCTTATATGAGCATGTTAGCGAATTCAGATCTATTTAGCCAAGTGTATTCTAAAGCGATTAAAAGTGCTTTGATGGACTATGAACTGTATCAAAAAATGATTTTCAACTCAATATTTATCCGTTATCTAATTATAAATCAATCTCAAAAGATGGTTTATTGAGACGATCCAGGCAGAGAGACAATTGACAGAATGATTAATGAAATTACCAAGAGTATTGTATTCCGCGGAAACACCAGGAAATTTCAGATAATTAAACCATTGCTGAGAAGATTCTAAAAAACGTTTTATTTATTCATCCACTTCAGATTCAGGCTGTAAAGAAAAACAAAAACACCGGACAGGATCAGGTTCATAATGACTGAAATCATCGGGATCATATGTGAAGGAATGATCAGGAAGCTTCCACCAACACTTAACAGATTATAAATAATATAAAGGTGAAATCCGAGCTTTCTTCCTCTGAACATCATGAGAACCCCTGCAAAACCGGTTCCCATGGTTATTGCGTTCACCAAAAGCACCGACCAGTAATGATGTTGCTGATAAGAAGTCATTTCGGCCATTTGTTCTAATATTTCAGCCAGAAAAGTAATGTTCTGATCGCGGTTGTCCGAAGCCATCTGCATAGTCAGATTGTACGCTTTCTCAATTTCTGCTGCGCTGGGTTGTCCGCCAGCCAGGGAAATCAATACTCCCAACAAGCCGAATCCGACGACAATGAAGGATAAAATACATAAAACGGTCAATAAAACTGGTCTTTTTGACGGCTTCTCCTGCTGTTCATTTACTGGTGAAAAATAGTCGCTCATATTCCTGCCTTTACAAATTCTATACTCGTCTGCATCAAAGGATGCATATATCTGTCCTCCGTTACGAAAGGAACCTGCTTTCTGAAAGCTTCAAAAATGCCTTCCAGTTCCGGGCTTGATTTAGCTGGCCTTCTGAATTCCAGAGACTGACATGCATGCAGCAGTTCAATTCCCTGAATGGAATAGCAATTCTCAATAACACGATACAACTTGGTTGCTGCATTTGCGCCCATCGAAACATGATCTTCCTGCCCGTTGCTGGAATCAATCGTATCAATACTTGCCGGAGTACACAACTGCTTGTTCTGGCTCACGATGGATGCACAGGTATATTGCGTAATCATGAAACCGGAATTGAGCCCCGGTTTTGCTACCAAAAATGCAGGTAAACTTCGCGTTCCTGAAATGGATTTATAAATTCGTCGTTCACTGATACTTCCCAGTTCTGCCAGAGCAATTGCCAGAAAATCCAGTGCGAGTGCCAAAGGTTGTCCGTGGAAATTTCCTGCTGAAACCACGATATCGTCGTCCGGGAAAACCGTCGGGTTGTCCGTTACAGCATTGATTTCGCGCTCCACAATCGCTGCACAATATTCGATCGTATCGTAAGAAGCTCCGTGAACCTGTGGAATACAGCGGAAAGAATACGGATCCTGAACGTGCATTTTTTCACGGTTTGCCAACTCACTTTCTGCCAGCAATGCTCTGAACACTTCTGCCGTTTTGATTTGTCCCACCTGGTTCCGGATTCCGTTTACCTGGATTCCAAAAGGTTCTTTTCGTCCGTCATATCCGTCTAAGGAAATCGCAGCAATCCGGTTAAACTGTTTCCACAATTTTCTGGCGTGGGAAATGGCATAAGAAGCATATCCCGACATAAACTGTGTTCCGTTCAGCAAAGCCAGACCTTCCTTCGAGCGCAAAACGACCGGTTCGAGACCGAAACGCTGATTGATTTCACGACTGGTATATTCTTTTCCCTCAAACAGCACAGTTCCTTCGCCCAGAAGTGGCAATACCAGATGAGCCAGCGGGGCCAGATCTCCTGATGCTCCCAGGCTTCCCTGCTGGAAAACCACCGGATAAATGTGGTGATTGAAGAAGAACACCAGGCGCTCAACTGTTTCCAGCTGTACACCGGAAGCTCCATGGGAAAGCCCCATAATTTTCAGGATCAGCAGGCGTCTGACAATGTTTTCCGGAATGCGCTCTCCCATTCCACAAGCGTGAGAAAGTACCAGGTTTCGCTGTAATTGCTCCAAGTCTTCTGGAGAAACAGCCGTATCACACAAACTACCAAAGCCGGTATTGATTCCGTAAATCAACCTATTGCTTTTCGCTACCTTTTCATCCAGGTAGGTGCGACATTTCAAAATAGCAGTTTTGGCATCTTCGCTCAAAACCAGTTTGGTATCTGATGCCAGGATTTCATCCAGTTTTTCCAAAGAAACCCATTCGTTTGTGATCGTAAAAGTATTCATGAGGTGTTGTAGGGTTATTTAATAAAAAGCTGATGCAATTCGGTCTCTGTCAGTTCCTTTTGCTCTCCGCTTTCCATGTTTTTTAATTGTATCGTTCCTTTTTCCAATTCGCTTTCACCAACAATGGCAACGAATTTCACTCTCCTGTTATCAGCATATTTAAATTGCTTCTGCATTTTCGCAGTTACCGGGTAAACTTCACAATCCACACCTACCAGGCGCAGTTTCTTTGTCAATTTCATACAATATTCCGCCTCTTTCTCTCCAAAATTGGCAAACAATAAAGTCAGCATAGCATCCGTATCTGCCGGATACAGGTTCAATTCGTTCAGAACGTCGTAAATCCGGTCTGCTCCGAATGAAATTCCAACTCCTGAAACCCCGGAAAGTCCGAACAAACCGGTCAGATCATCATAGCGCCCGCCACCACAAACAGATCCCATTTTCACATCGTGCACTTTCACTTCGAAAATAGCTCCGGTATAGTAATTCAATCCGCGGGCAAGTGTCACATCGAACTCCACTTCTGCGCGTTCCAATCCGAGTTCTTTCGTCTGGTTCAGCACATATTCCAGTTCTTCGATTCCTTTCAACCCGGTTTCTGAAGAATTCAAAAACGCTCTCATTTGATCCAGACGTTCTTCATTGCTTCCTGAAATAGCAAACAGTGGAGAAATGACAGCAATAGCCTGATCTGAAACACCTTTTTCTTTCAATTCCCTGATGACGCCTTCTTCCCCGATTTTGTCCAGTTTGTCGATTGCAATTGTAATATCCACTAAACGTTCAGACTCACCGGAAACTTCTGCAATTCCGGAAAGGATTTTTCGGTTGTTGATTTTGATCGTAAATCCGGGAATTCCCAGTTTGGTTAATACCTGGTCAAAAATCTGTACAAAATCCACTTCATAGAATAGAGAATCCGAGCCTATGACATCCGCATCGCACTGATAAAATTCCTGATAACGCCCGTGCTGCGGACGATCCGCTCTCCAAACCGGTTGGATCTGGTAACGCTTGAACGGAAAAGACAACTCGTTCTGGTGCTGCACTACAAAACGCGCAAAAGGTACTGTGAGGTCATAACGAAGTGCTTTTTCTGCCAGAGAATTGGCAAAACGAGGCAAATTACCGGCCTGCAGGGCTTCCAGGTCTGCTTTCTTCATTTTCTCTCCCGAATTCAGAATACGAAAAATCAAACGATCTCCTTCTTCCCCATATTTTCCCAGCAAAGTTGTAGAAAGCTCAAAAGAAGGAGTTTCTATCGGTGCAAATCCGTAGGTTTTGAAAACGGATCTGATAGTGTTGAAAATATATGTACGGCGCGCCACCTCACCGGGTAAAAAATCTCTTGTCCCTTTAGGAATTGCCGGTTTTTGTACCATGAAAATTGAATTTGGACAAAGATATGTTTTTCTAAACAATCGGATTTAACATTTTTTTTTCAATATTTAGCATTGTGAAAACTTTTTGATATGAAAGCACCGGAAGGAATTCTTATTAATGGGGATTTCACGGTACCAGTTGGATCTGAAATTTATATGGATGTTAATCCTTGTTATTAACAATACAAACTGGATTTTCAGTTCATTTTTGCGTATATAAAGCAGTTTTCATTCTCTTTTACTTTCTTTTTCTGATGGCACTGAATGATGCAATAAACAGTATTGATAACAAATCTCAGGTTTTATTTATTTGTTGGGGTGTATTTCTCACGGCCTGCATTTTCACGTATTTGAAAAAGCAATCTTTAGTCCGTATTTTCTTTTCCTTTCTGCGGCATTTGCTTTGCTTACACCGTATCTGTATTGCTGGAACGAACAGTTTCATGCTCTTGCGGGAAAAATCCCGTTGGAGCAGATCAAAGTATATGGGCTAATGGATATATATATATATGGTCACATAAACAGCCTCTTTTTACCTGGCAAATAGCGCTTTATCAATAAATCTTTTATTTACTTACTACGATTGCCATTACTTATCTTTTCTTCACAATTGCAGCAACCAAAATTCCTTCATTTACCATTCCTGTATGTGGTTTTATTCTGTTAATCATTGCATTTGGAATTTCTGAAATTTCCACATTAATCCCACAGCACCCTATCCGGAATGTTTTTTCATGATGAAATCGCGGAATTCATTGTTGACTTCACTTTAAACAATGGAACATACTTTCACGGAAAAATTATTCCGGTGAGTGTTTCAAATCCATAACACACATGCAATTAGTCTAACATCTTTG